>NZ_LR025108.1 GCF_900343015.1 Arsenophonus endosymbiont of Aleurodicus dispersus
AGTTCATCGTATTGCGATGATCCAGCTTTTACCTGTTGAGATGCAAGATACCGCATCACCTCTAGAAGAGCGTTTACGGTTACTTGCACAATTATACTTATTATAATTTAATTTAATTAAAATTAAATATTAAATAAACGTAATAATATCATTTCAATTCCTATTCTTTTTTCTGGTGCATAAATAAAATCTTTACGTCCAATTATTAATATTTTATAATATAATTGTAAATTTATTGGTTTAATTAATTGTGCAAGTAACCGTAAACGCTCTTCTAGAGGTGATGCGGTATCTTGCATCTCAACAGGTAAAAGCTGGATCATCGCAATACGATGAACTAGTGATAACATTTCAATCAAAACTCTTTCCCAATCACTACCTCGCAAGGCAATATCTTCTACTAAAGCCATCATTTTTTGACAATCAGCATGTACAATAGCTTCAATGATCGCTAACGGCTGTTCATCATCCAATATACCTAGCATTTGGCTAACCGAATCTGCTGATACTTTACCCTGCCCCATAGCAATAGCTTGATCCGTCAAACTTAATGCATCACGTAAACTACCTTCACTAGCTCTGGCGATTAATTGGCGAGCACGTTTATCACTCGATATCTTCTCGGCCGCTAAAATACGTTCAAGTTTACTGCATATTTGATCAATATTCAGTGATCTTAAATGAAATTTAAGACAACGCGATAAAACCGTTATCGGTAATTTCTCTGGATCTGTAGTTGCTAATAGAAATTTAGTATGTTCTGGCGGTTCTTCCAGCGTCTTTAGTAAAGCATTGAAGCTATGACGAGAAAACATATGAACTTCGTCGATTAAGTACACTTTAAATCTACCACGCGCTGGTGCATACTGGACATTATCTAGCAGCTCGCGGGTATCCTCAACTTTAGTGCGCGAAGCAGCATCAATTTCAATCAAATCAACAAATCTACCATGCGCTATTTCAAAGCAGTTAGCACATTTACCACAAGGGGTTTGACTTATCCCTACCTCACAGTTAAGCCCTTTCGCAAACAGCCGAGCAATGGTTGTTTTTCCAACCCCTCGTGTACCAGAAAATAGATAGGCATGATGGAGCCGCCGCTGTTGCAACCCATTTGCTAGCGCTGTCAAAACATGTTGTTGCCCAACAACATCAGTAAATTTTTGTGGGCGCCACCTACGGGCAAGTACCTGGTAGGTCATGATTCCTCTTAGAAGTTTAGTATTTAGCCAATTAGCCTAACGTTTAGAACAGGTTACTTCTTTCTTTTTTCTTTAATTAAAAATTATAATTTAACATAATCTGATTTTTCAATAATCACCAAAATCAAAACTGGCATCTAAAAGTATAAATATCTTTTAAAATTAAAATGGCGGAGTCCTGCTACTCCAAGCACACACCACCTTGCTCTGGCTGCTTCTTTCCAGACCTGACCAAGTTAACAAGTTAGCGTTGCCGGAGAACTAACAGGACCCCATTAAGCTGCTATAAAATGAACTTTATCCTATCCCCATTTTTGAAAATTTGAGATACTGTTCATTAATAAATGCATTTCACACGCTCTACGCAACAGATTTAACATCCTTTGATACTTGTACAATTACTAGCTCTTTCTTTTTCAAGCTACTCCCAAAGTAGGGCAAGTAAATATATTACAATCAAATAATTATAGATTTTTTTACTTAAATTATTTAGCAAAAAAAATAATTTATCAGCTTTAAAGTTAATATTAAATTTTTATTTAAATCAAGGCATTAAGAACATTTCTTAGTCACTATCTCCATCCAAAATGGTGGATTTTGTAATGCAATTGAAAACACCTCTTCAACCGTTTTTACAGGGTAAATTTTTAAATCCGAGATAACATTTTGGGGTATTTCTTCTAAATAACGCTGATTTTCATCTGGAATTAGCACAATTTTTATACCACCACGGTGAGCTGCTAACAATTTTTCTTTTAAACCACCAATAGGTAACACTAACCCTCGTAATGTTATCTCACCGGTCATCGCTACGTCTGCTCGTACAGGATTACCGGTTAAACAAGAAACCAATGCTGTGCACATTGCAATTCCTGCACTGGGACCATCTTTTGGTGTTGCCCCCTCAGGTACATGCACATGAATATCCCGTTTTTCGTAGAAATTAACGTTAATACCTAGCTTTTCTGCTCGCGACCGAACTGCAGTTAATGCAGTTTGAATCGATTCTTGCATAACCTCACCTAAAGATCCAGTATAAGTTAGTTTACCTTTACCTGGTACACAAGCAGTTTCAATAGTTAATAAATCGCCACCAGCTTCTGTCCAAGCTAAACCAGTCACTTGACCAATAAGATTTTCAGTATCTACACGACCATAATCAACTTTACGCACACCAAGATAATCTTTTAGATTATCTCCATTAATTATAATGTGTTTAAATGATTTATCCATCAGTAGTACTTTTACTGCTTTACGGCATAAATTAGAAATTTCACGTTCTAAGCCACGAACACCAGCCTCACGGGTATAATAACGAATAATGCCAATAATTGCGCTATCGTCAATCATAAGCTCGCCTTTTTTCAAGGCATTTCGTTTAATCTGTTTAGGTAACAAATGTTTTTTTGCAATATTAAGTTTTTCATCTTCGGTATAACCTGAAAGACGAATTACTTCCATACGATCTAACAACGGTGCTGGAATGTTCATCGAGTTTGAAGTAGCAACGAACATAACATCAGAAAGGTCATAATCAACTTCTAAATAGTGATCATTAAATGCAACGTTCTGTTCTGGATCAAGTACTTCAAGTAAAGCAGATGCAGGATCGCCGCGCATGTCAGAAGACATTTTATCAATTTCATCTAACAAAAATAAGGGGTTCTTAACACCTACTTTTGCCATCTTTTGAATGAGTTTACCTGGCATAGAGCCAATATAAGTTCGTCTATGTCCACGAATTTCTGCCTCATCACGGACACCACCAAGTGCCATACGAATATATTTACGTCCTGTAGCTTTAGCAATCGATTGACCCAATGATGTTTTACCAACACCAGGCGGTCCCACCAAACATAAAATTGGCCCTTTAATTTTACTCACGCGATTCTGCACAGCTAAATATTCAAGAATACGTTCCTTAACACGTTCTAAACCATAGTGATCACTATCCAGTGTCTCTTGAGCTTTCAGCAAATCTTTTTTAACTTTACTACGAAAAGTCCACGGAACTTGCACCATCCAATCAATATAGCTACGTAAAACTGTTGCTTCAGCAGACATAGGTGACATCATTTTAAATTTTTGTAATTCTGCTTTCGCTTTTTGCCGAGCTTCCTTTGGCATTTTTACTTCTTCTATTTTTTGTTTGAACATTTCATATTCATCAGGCGCATCTTCCATCTCCCCTAATTCTTTCTGAATTGCTTTCATCTGCTCATTCAAATAGTATTCGCGCTGACTTTTCTCCATCTGCTTTTTAACGCGATTACGAATACATTTTTCAACTTGCAGTAAATCTATTTCAGATTCCATCATGGCCATCAAATATTCAAGGCGCTCAACTACATCCTCCATTTCTAATACACGCTGTTTATCCGCTAATTTTAGCGGCATATGAGAAGCTATTGTATCTGCCAATTTAGCAGATTGATCAATAGAATGTAATGATGTTAATACTTCAGGCGGGATCTTTTTATTCAGTTTAATATAGCCTTCAAACTGATTAATAGTTGTACGATTTAAGACTTCTTGCTCTTTTTCATCAACAATAGGAGAACTAAAATACTCAGCTTGTGCAATGAAATATTCTCCATTATCTGTTAGCGTAGTTACTTTGGCCCGACGCAGACCTTCAACTAAGACTTTAACCGTACCATCTGGTAGATTTAACATCTGCAAAACAGAAGCAACTGTCCCTACAGAAAAAAGATCATTGATCCCTGGTTCATCAGTAGACGCTTCTTTTTGAGCTACCAACATGACCTGCTTATTATGATCCATTGCAGCTTCAAGACAGTGAATCGATTTCTCTCTACCAACAAACAATGGGATCACCATATGTGGATAAACAACAACCTCTCTTAAAGGAAGTACAGGAATTTCAATGCGTTCGGAACGCTCAAGATTCATATGGTTCTCTCTTCTCAAATATGAAGTTATATTGGGTCAATATTTTGACATTTAATAACCTGATTCGGTATTAAATACAACTAATAAAAGCATTAAAATTTATTTTTCACCTGATGCTTGTATATCAGGCTGACTGTGAATAACTAAAGGTTCTGATTGACAGGCAACCACCATTTCATCAATCACTACCTTCTCCACATGCTCCATTGAAGGTAAATGATACATAGTTTCTAGTAAAGCTCCTTCCACAATAGAACGTAAACCACGTGCTCCTGTTTTCCTCAACATAGCTTTTTTGGCAATTGCTTTCAGTGCTTCTTCACGAAACTCTAGATTAACGCCTTCAAGTTCAAAAAGTGCTTTATATTGTTTAGTCAACGCATTTTTAGGCTCTTTCAGAATCTGAATTAATGCTTCTTCACTTAATTCGCCTAAAGTAGCTACTACAGGTAAACGACCAATAAACTCAGGAATAAAACCAAACTTAATTAAATCTTCTGGTTCAACTTGAGAAAGTAACTCAAATTCAGTCTCCAGCTCAGATTTGCTTCTCACCTCAGCTGAGAAACCAATACCTGAACGTGTATTTAACCGTTGTCTAATTGCTTTATCAAGACCAGCAAATGCACCACCACAAATAAATAGAATTTTAGAAGTATCAACTTGCAAAAATTCCTGTTGAGGATGTTTACGGCCTCCTTGAGGGGGCACTGCAGCTATTGTACCTTCGATTAATTTTAATAATGATTGTTGAACACCTTCACCTGAAACATCTCTTGTTATTGACGGCTTATCAGATTTACGTGATATTTTATCAATTTCGTCAATATAGACCATACCACGCTGTGCTTTCTCTACATCATAGTCACATTTTTGTAGAAGTTTCTGAATAATATTTTCTACATCTTCGCCAACATAACCAGCTTCCGTTAATGTTGTAGCATCAACCATGGTAAATGGTACATCTAAGTGACGAGCCAAAGTTTCAGCTAATAGTGTCTTACCACTGCCTGTCGGCCCAATCAGCAAAATATTACTTTTACCTAGTTCTACCCATTCACCATTCAACCCTTCGTTAGAAACATTACGTAGGCGTTTATAATGGTTATAAACGCCTACCGCCAATACTTTCTTGGCATTTTCCTGGCCAATAACATAATCATCAAGATGATGACGAATTTCATGGGGTGTCGGTAATACACTGCGCTCACGATGTGGTGCAATCTCTTTAACTTCTTGTCGAATAATATCGTTACAGAGCTCAACACACTCATCACAAATATAAACTGACGGACCAGCAATTAATTTATGAACTTCATGCTGATTTTTTCCGCAGAAGGAGCAGTACAGCAACTTTCCTGAACTCTCTTTGCGTTTATCTGTCATTCAGATAACCTCACTTTTAAAATCATCACCCTAATCTTTAAAAAGATGGTAACAGAAAATTGTTACTAATTAATCATGTATATAAATATATCAGGTATGCCATACATTTATGTAAATTAATTACGATTAGTATATATTTTATCTACCAAACCATAACTAACTGCTTCCTCAGCAGATAAAAAACGATCACGTTCGGTATCTTTCTCAACATCTTTTATTTTTTTACCCGTATGCTTAGCCATTAATTCATTAATACGCAATTTAATTTTTAAAATCTCTTTGGCGTGAATTTCAATATCTGAAGCTTGTCCTTTACATGCACCTAAAGGTTGGTGGATCATGACGCGAGAATTTGGCAAACAATAACGTTTTCCTTTAGTACCAGCGGTAAGCAGAAAAGCGCCCATCGAACATGTTTGCCCCATACAAATTGTACTAACGTCAGGTTTAATAAATTGCATCGTGTCATAAATTGACATACCTGCCGTAATAACCCCACCCGGTGAATTAATATAAAGATGTATGTCTTTATCAGGATTTTCAGCTTCTAAAAAAAGCATCTGAGCAACCACCAAATTTGCCATGTGGTCTTCGACCTGGCCAGTTAAAAAAATAATTCTTTCTTTAAGTAACCGCGAATAAATATCATAAGAACGTTCACCGCATGAAGTCTGTTCGATTACCATTGGTACTAATACCATATGCGACGCGAGTTGATTTTTGTTATTATGATATAACATTTATATCTCCTAATTAAACGCTTTACGGCGACCAAATTATTTATTTCTACTCTAGATAAATAATAATGACTATAGGTTTAAAATTAACTAAGTTGAACTTTCTTCTTGCATGAAGAAAGTCATTCAATAATATTGAAAATTATCTGTGGTTATTTTTTTTTCTTTTCAAGAAAAAATTTTTTAACGATAAAAAACAGCAGTATAAAAATACTGGGGTTCACAAAACCAGATAATAATATTTAATTGATTAGCCATTACCTAATCATGATTCATTAACTCTTAAAATTGAGTTTCCTTATATGTTATTTCCGCTTTTGCTAAACAAATATCAATAGCTTGTTCTTCTAGCACAAAATAAAACTATCCATTAACTCTTTATTGTAGTATTTACTACAAAGGGTTCTTCATAAGCATATCTTTAATACCTGATTTTACACGAACATCATCAACAACTAAATCAAAGTACTTTAGTCATAATTAGATTATGAACAGCTGGTTCAGATCACTATCAGGAACGCCAAACTGCTTGATAAATTATTCGGTAAGTTCTGATAAGAACTGTTGTTATACTTTTATTCAACCAGATCGCAAAGTGAGCAACTTTAACTGTTTAATTATCTACGTGATAATTTGCTGGTAATATGATAAATTCATCACCTTCCTGATGATTCATATGTGACTTTAAAATTAATAGTCACTCACAAATATGCACCTCCCCATAATTTGAGTTATTTAAACAGAAAATTGCATTATTTTATCTCAAAAAAATATAAGTGTTGGGAAAATTACAGAGTGTACGTTATCATAAACTTACTCTGACAAAAATACGCTCTAAAAACCTAGTTTTAACATAACATCTATTTTTGAGGTTCCATATTAAGTAGCAATTTTCTAAAATTAGAAGCGATATATATACAGAATATGTTACTTTAGTAAAAGTAAATAATAAATATTAAAAGCGTTAAATACTGGCTTTGTAACAAAATTGCTATGACTAACTAGGATAAGCTAAAAACTATAACAACATATTATACTAGCAATTATTTCTAAAAAATATTTGGTTAAGTCAGCGTAATTATCTATTTATTAACCTATATTTAACTGAACTAATATTAACAACGGCAAGCTAAAGAGCTATCTGTTGGCGTTGTTGCCACTCAGTTGGAGTATAAGTATGTAACGCCAATGCATGAAAAATATTAAATAATTAATCTTTTCTGCAAATTTTTCTGTAACTTAAATAACTTTAAAGTTACTTTTAATTCATTGCTGAATTTTATTGATAAAAGAAGCTCAACTGCACTTACATAAATACTAACAATATTTAAACTATCGCTCGATTTGCGCTATATATTACAGTAAGCATTCATTAGAAGAACATATGAAACAAGGTTAGTTATATCATTAAACAAGCACAAGCAGACAGATTAAGTCATAAATATTACTTTAATATTGCATCTGTTTAGCATAAACATTAATCTTCAATATAGAAAATTATATTTATATTAACTTCTATATTGTTATAAAAATAATATTTTTTTAACATAGCTCATTATTCAGCTTTAAATAATTATCTAAAGGTGAATAATGAATGCAATTTCACATATTATAACTTTAGGTTAAAGTTATAACAATTATATTTATGCTCCTTACAATTGTTTACATTAATATAACCTTACCGTAAAATACCACACTAAGTAAAACGACAATAATCATCTTTGTCATTTGGGGTCGATAAATGAGATTTATACAATATAAAGTAAGTATTGGAGTCATCTCACTGCTTGCTATTGTTTTCCTACTAACTGGTTGTAATATGGTGTTAATGGATCCCAAGGGGGCCATTGGTATTGAACAAAAAAAACTGATACTGACTGCACTTGGTTTAATGTTAATTGTTGTTATTCCGGTCATTTTTATGACAATTATCTTCGCCATAAAATATCGAGCAAGCAATAAAAAAGCAACTTACCGCCCAGATTGGGCAAAATCAAATAAAATTGAATTAGTTTGCTGGACAGTTCCTATCATAATAATAATCGTTCTTACTGTTATCACCTGGAAAACCACGCATCAATTAGATCCTTATAAACCATTAGAAAGCAATAAAAAACCAATTACTGTTCAGGTAATTTCTACCGATTGGAAATGGGTATTTATCTATCCAGAAGAAAATATCGCTACCATTAACGAAATTGCTATTCCTAGCGGTGTGCCAATTAACTTTAAAGTTACAGCCGAATCAGTGATGAATTCTTTTTTTATCCCCGCACTTGGGAGTCAAATTTATGCTATGGCCGGTATGCAAACTAAACTTCACTTAATCGCTAATAAACCAGGTACCTATAAAGGGTTTTCATCTAGTTATAGCGGTCATGGCTTTTCAGACATGAAATTTAATGTAATTGCAACACCTAATACGGCAAGCTTTAATCAGTGGGTACAAAAAGTTAAAACATCCACCCAAACGCTAGATAGCATGACTATATTTAACCAATTAGCCAAACCTAGCAACAATGTTCCTGTTACCTATTTTTCAAGCGTAAAACCAAATCTCTATCAAGAACTGATATTAAAATTAGGCCATAAACATCATATCAATCATGCTAACAAAACCGAACATGAAATCAATCAATCAATACATATGAACCACTCTGCTTGCTCATATGCTAAGGAATAAATAGTATGTTAGGTAAATTAACTCTCGATGCAATCCCTATTCACGAGCCAATTATTGTCTTTACTATGATCTGTATTTTATTAGCTGGGACCACTATTTTAGCAACTATCACCTATTTCGGTAAATGGAAATGGCTGTGGAACGAATGGCTAACTAGTGTAGATCATAAAAAAATTGGCACTATGTATATTATAGTTGCCATAGCAATGCTAATGCGCGGTTTTGCAGATGCAATTATGATGCGAGGTCAACAAGCATTAGCATCAGCCGGGGAGGTTGGTTTTTTAAACCCTCATCATTATGATCAAGTTTTTACCGCTCACGGTGTGATTATGATTTTTTTTATGGCAACACCTTTTGTAATTGGCTTAATGAATTTAGTTGTACCATTGCAAATTGGAGCTCGTGATGTAGCCTTTCCATTTTTAAATTCTCTTAGTCTTTGGTTATTTATGGTTGGCGTTATTTTGATTAACCTATCATTAGGTATCGGTGAATTTGCTCAGACCGGCTGGCTAGCTTACCCTCCATTATCAGGTAATGAATACAATCCTGGTGTCGGGGTAGATTATTGGATATGGAGTTTACAATTATCAGGAATTGGTACCACTCTAACAGGGATAAACTTTTTTGCTACTATTCTACGTATGCGAGCACCTGGCATGTCAATGATGAAAATGCCTGTTTTTACATGGACAGCCCTTTGTACTAATGTACTGATTATTGCAGCATTTCCTATCCTAACCGTTACTATCTCACTACTCACACTTGACAGATATTTAGGCACCAATTTCTTTATTAATGAAATGGGCGGCAATATGATGATGTATATCAATTTGATCTGGGCTTGGGGACATCCTGAAGTTTATATATTAGTATTACCTGTTTTTGGCGTCTTTTCAGAAGTAACATCAACTTTCTGTAAGAAAAGTTTATTTGGTTATAAGTCCCTTGTTTGGGCAACCATTGTTATTACTATAATGTCGTTCATCGTCTGGTTACATCACTTCTTTACCATGGGCGGTGGGGCAAATGTCAATTCATTTTTCGGTATAGCTACCATGATAATTTCAATTCCTACTGGAGTAAAAATATTTAATTGGTTATTTACTATGTACTATGGCCGTATCGAGTTTAAAACTCCAATGCTCTGGACAATTGGTTTTATTGTTACCTTCTCAATTGGTGGAATGACTGGCGTCCTACTAGCAGTTGCCGGTGCCAATTTTGTGCTACACAATAGTTTATTTCTAGTTGCCCATTTCCATAATGTTATTATCGGTGGAGTAGTATTTGGTTGCTTTGCTGGGATAACCTACTGGTTCCCAAAAGCGTTTGGATTTACGTTAAATGAAAAATGGGGCATTCTTGCTTTCTGGTTCTGGATAAGTGGGTTTTTTATTGCATTTATGCCGCTTTATATACTGGGGTTAATGGGCATGACTCGTCGTTTAAGTCAAAATATTGATCCACAATATCATCCCATGCTGATAGTTGCTTCAATAGGTGCCACACTTATCGCTATCGGAATTATATGCCAAATCATTCAAATAATTGTCAGTATTCGTGATCGACATAAAAATAGAGATTTCAGCGGCGACCCATGGGATGGTCGTACATTAGAATGGTCAATATCGTCTCCAGCGCCTTTTTATAACTTCGCTAAAGAGCTACACATTGATACACGTGATGCTTGGTGGTATATGAAAAAAAAAGGAATTGCATATCAGCAACCAACCAAATATGAACCAATCCATATGCCCAAAAATACTTATGCAGGGATAATTATCTCAGCCTTTTCTTTGATCTTCGGGTTTTCTATGGTCTGGCATATTTGGTGGCTAGCGATTATTGGCTTTACGGGTATTATCGCTACCTGGATTGGTAAAAGTTTTGATGAAAATATTTATTATTATATCCCTGTAGAAGAAATTAAACAGATTGAAAATACGCATTACTATGAACTAAAAAAAGTAGGTATCCATAATGTCAAATAATTCAATAGCTAATCAAAATATTGCACATGAAAATCATTGGCATCATGACATAGGCGCCACCAAGATATTTAGTTTTTGGATATATTTAATGAGCGATTTAATACTGTTTGCTTGTCTGTTTGCTACCTATGTTGTTCTAGTTCATGGTACCGTAGGAGGACCGACAGGAAAGGATATTTTTAACCTCAATTTTGTATTCGTTGAAACCTTACTATTATTGTTTAGTAGCATAACTTATGGATTTGCTATGCTTGCGATGTATAAGCAGAAAATCAATATGGTTAAATTATGGCTATTTATTACTTTTTTACTCGGATTTAGCTTTATTATCATGGAGAGTTATGAATTACATGAGCTCATTTCTTATGGTTATGGACCTGATCGCAGCGCTTTCCTATCAGCTTTCTTCACGATAGTTGGTACCCATGGTATTCATGTAAGCTTTGGTTTAGCATGGATTATGATAATGATAATTCATATCTCACTTCATGGCCTTAATACTATCAATCAAACCAGGTTAAGTTGTTTAAGTCTTTTTTGGCACTTCTTAGATGTTGTTTGGATCTGCTTATTTACCGTTGTTTATCTATTGGGAGCAATTGCATGAGTTACAAAAATACACAGCACTCTGGTACTAGCCATGGCAGTATAAAAATCTATTTAATAGGATTAATATCCTCCATTATTTTAACTTTTGTACCATTTTATATGGTAACGAATAGTACTGCATCTCATGACACTAGACTATGGATTGTTATTGGTACGGCAATTACCCAAATAATGGTACATCTGGTCTGTTTCTTACATATGAATACATCTTCAGATGACCATTGGAATCTGGTGGCCTTTCTGTTCACAATGCTAATCATTGGCGTTGTCGTTATTGGATCGCTATGGATCATGCATAACTTGAATATCAATATGATGCTAGATTAAATAATTTTAGATCTGATGAAACAATATCTACTAGTGACTAAACCAGGCATTATTTTAAGTAATCTAATTTCTGTTGTTGGCGGATTTCTGCTAGCTACTAAAGGTATAATAGATTACCCTCTATTCTTTACCACATTATTCGGTGTATCTCTAGTTGTCGCTTCTAGTTGTGCCTTTAACAACTATATTGACCGCGATATCGATCGAATGATGAAAAGAACTCAAAATCGTCCTTTAGTTAAAGGACTTATTGCGCCCAAATATTGCCTATTATATGCCACAATACTTGGTATTGCTGGCATAGCTTTACTATATATTGCTACCAATACCTTAGCAGCACTACTTGCCGTTATAGGTTTTATCATTTATGTCGGTTTTTATAGCCTCTATATGAAACGTAAATCAGTTTATGGCACCCTAGTAGGCAGTTTATCCGGTTCTGCACCGCCGGTGATTGGTTACTGCGCTGTTACTGATCAATTTGATATGGGAGCATTTATTCTGTTATTAATCTTTTGCTTATGGCAAATGCCACACTCTTATGCAATTGCTATTTTTCGCTTCAAAGATTATCAAACTGCTAATATTCCAGTATTACCAATAATTAAAGGAATTTATAGCGCTAAAAACCATATCTTATTATATATCATTGCTTTTATGGTGGCAACATTTATGCTAACCACTAGCGGCTATGCTGGCTACAAATATCTTATTGTGGCCGCTTTAGTAAGTTTATGGTGGATTAGTATGGCTGTTTCTGGGTTTAAAAATCAGAATGATGATCGGCTTTGGGCACGGAAACTATTTATATTCTCTATCGTAGCAATCACTGCGCTAAGCGTTATGATGTCAATTGATTCAACTGTTATCGCTTAACAGACTTTTGTCTATCTAATAAAATAATCTATCTTAAATAGTAGCAGGTAAAACTACCTTCACTATTAAAATAGCTAAAATGCTAAATAATGGCCTACGATTTTATTCATTAAATAAATTAATGAATATATAAAACCCATTTTACAATATCACTTCAATCTCTAAAACTTATAATATAAATAAAATAGTAATACGTTTGCTGGGTATGGTTCGTTCTATCATAACAAGCCAAGCTAGACATAAAAAATACTAACTAATTTAGCATCTAGCCATTAATTAGTTAACCTTAATTTAAGTCTCTTTTATTTGCATTACCTACTGATGGAAAAAATTTTTACTTACCGTTAGTAATGATCTCTTAATGTCTAACAGCTAACCAAAATTGATAAATATAGTTAATAACTTTACTTATTACTTTCATCACAGTGCTACCTAGTATTCCTTATACTGAAAATAGTGTCGAATGATGGCATATTTAATTACCTTATCTTTACTCCCCCAAAAGCATAATATTACTTTTTATTATCAGCAAAGATCTTTACTTAAAGTTAAATAACTAATAAAAAAGCAATAAGGGGCTATTGACTAGTGATGGCTAACAATATAATAACTAAGATTACTTATACATTAACAGAACCAGAACCTATACCGTTCTCGGTTACATGGAAATATAAGAAATAAAAGCTCTATTAACTAGAGCAGAGATTGGAGTAGCAATTACTGCAGATAATGGATAATTGGGATTAACTTGCTAATAGGGAAGAAAAATTGTGGCTAGAACACTACATTACAAAGTAAAATTGCCAATCAACAGCAATTGATTTTAAACTTTAAATTATCAAGTTATTAATTAATATAAAAATATGTATACTCACTTTAAACTAGTCTATCCTTAAGATAAAACACATTAAGGACAATACACTTTTACATTTTTAAACCCTTGTTCATGTAAATAAAGTGCCTGTAAGCGGCTCATAATACCACGCTCACAATAGAGCAAATAGGTTTTTTCTTGTGGTAACTCACCAAATTTGGTTTTCAGCTTATAAAATGGCAGTAACTCTACTTTAACACCTTCAAGCTTAAGTATACGTGCTTCCTGTTCATCAGGAGCACGAATATCAAGAACAATATCATCTACTGAAAATGTAGTAACAACTTCCACTGATGGTGTTTCATATTGACTATCATTTTGACTATCATTTATTTTCTGATGAAAAATAAATTTTTTTGCTGTACTTACAACCTGATCAATCAGAGTAAAATCAAAATTAGTTTCCTGTGCTTCAATTTTTGATTTTACTACTTTCACAGTTGGTTTTTTCGAGATCAATTCACAAAATTCTGGCATTGTCCGCGCAAAATCTTCCGTTCCTATCTTACGGGCAATGTTAATAATATTTGCTTTATCATAAGCAATTAATGGCCGTAAAATCAATGTATCGGTAACATTATCAATTACCCGTAAATTAGTTAATGTCTGGCTAGAAACTTGGCCTAAAGATTCTCCAGTTACTAATGCCTGAACCCCATAAAGTTCTACTATCATAGATGCAGCCCGCAACATCATCCTTTTCAATACCACTCCCACTTGACCATATTCAATTTTTTTAAGAATTTCGCTTACAATTGGAGCAAAATCTATCGCCACAAAACGCACTTTATGTGAACTACTAAAACGATACCATAGATGGTAAGCAACCTGCTTGACGCAAATATCATGACTAGCGCCACCCAGATTAAAAAAACAATAATGCACTCGGCACCCGCGCCGCATTAGCATGTAGCTAGATACAGCTGAATCAAAGCCTCCAGATATCAAAGATAAAACATCTTCTTGTGTACCGATAGGAAAGCCACCGATCCCTTGAATACGTGATTTAACAAGAATTACTTTATCATTTTCAATTTCAATATTCACGGTGATATCAGGCTTATTAAGTTTCACCTTAGCTGATAAAATATGTTTATTTAATCCCCCACCAACATAACGTTCTACTTCAATTGAGGTAAAGTCGTGCTTACCACGACGCTTAACTCGTACGCAAAAAGTTTTATTCGTTAGTAATTTAGCATAAGTTGCATAAGCTAACTTTAAAATATGATGGATATCGCGGAATTGATATTGTTCAACTAACAGAATATGATGGATGCCAGGAATTCTTGTTAAGGCATCGCAAATTTCATCATGATATGTATTTTTTTTTGTGTGAACTTCGATATTATCCCAATGGGGAATAACGGTAATTTCTGTATCTAACACCTTCAATATATTAAGAATATTGTTAGCCAAGATATTAATAAAGCGCAAGCGCACTGAGTGGCTTTTAATGGTAATTTCTGGAAATAGTTTTATAATAAACTTCATAAGTGTGTATAAAAGTAGGCTTTTTTTTTTGCGAATAAATGCATATAACGCATTGGATTTTAAGGTGATAAGTATATCACTATATTGCTGTTCGTCGCTAAAAATAACAAATTATATGCATATATGTAGTAAAATAAACCACCAGACGCAAATATTCAACTTATATTAAGAAGGAAAGTAGAATAATTATGGCTAAAAAGAAAATATCTGATAAACAAAATACTCTATCTTTTGAAACTTATCTGACAGAGTTAGAGCAGATTGTCACACGCTTAGAATCAGGCGAACTTTCTCTAGAGAAAGCATTAAGTGAATTTGAACACGGGATTAAATTAGCCAGACAAGGCCAGAAAACGTTGCAACAGGCAGAACAACGAGTAAAAATTTTGTTACAAGCCGATGACAATGCCCCACTAGATAACTTTACATCGGAAGATAAATAAATTATGTCTGAAATAATGATACTTTATTTTTTTGATCAAGATAAGTGGATAAAAGATAGCGTCAGTAAAAAACTAATGAACCTGTTCCAGCGCCTTACTTTTAAAAATCAACTAGTCACTATGAAATATGGCACATTACTTGGAGGAAAACAACTAAGACCTTTTTTAGTTTATGCTATAGGTTATATATTAAATGTTACCTGGTAACCACTAGATATACCAGCGTAGCCGTTGAATGTATTCATGCTTAAATAATAGCAATAGCTGAGCTGGCTACATTAGATAATTATGCCCATTGGCTATTCTAAGTCCATGATGACATTCTTGAAGTTACCGGTTATACAGACATTTTATCCAGCATTAATAGGTGTTGAACAAGCATAATAGAAATAAAAAATTTTATACAAATATACAACCCTGCATTATATACGCTTTATATGTTTAAAAAACAGTATGGACTTAATACGGAAACGCTACAAAACTTAAAACACTTGATTTTAAAAATAAAAAGCTAATTTACTAGATTCAAAAACAGAACATTATCACCAGTAAGAAAAATTCAAAATAATATTTTAGCGGCCTAGCGTCATAGGTATAAACAATTATTTAATGGGCAGACATGAGCATTGATATTACTTCCTATCCAACACTAGCATTAATAAAAACGCCGGAAGAGTTACGACTTTTACCAAAAGAAAGTCTTGAAAAATTATGTCAAGAGTTACGGCTATTTTTATTAAATAGTGTTAGCCGATCCAGTGGACATTTAGCTTCTGGATTGGGAGCGATTGAACTAACTGTCGCTTTACACTATGTCTATAAAACTCCATTTGATAATCTTATCTGGGATGTTGGGCACCAGGCATATCCACATAAAATATTAACTGGCCGACGCGACCGCATTGATACCATACGACAAAAAAATGGCTTACATCCTTTCCCCTCTAGATCAGAAAGTGAATATGATATTCTAAGTGTGGGTCATTCATCAACTTCTATAAGTGCTGGACTTGGCATGGCGGTAGCTGCTGAATATGAAAATAGAGATCGCAAAACAGTTTGTGTTATTGGTGATGGCGCCATTACCGCAGGTATGGCTTTTGAAGCAATGAACCATGCGGGAGATATTCATAAAGATATATTAGTTATCCTCAATGATAATGAAATGTCAATTTCAGAAAACGTTGGGGCGTTAAATAATAATTTAGCACAACTATTATCTGGCAATCTATATACTAGCTTACGTGAAGGAGGAAAAAAAGTACTTTCCAATATTCCATCATCAATTAAGGAATTTTTAAATAAAACCGAAGAGCACCTTAAAGGCATGGTGTTCCATAGAACTATGTTCGAAGAATTAGGATTTAATTACATTGGTCCGATTAACGGCCATGATGTAATAACATTAATACAAACATTTAAAAATATGCGGGAGTTAAAAGGCCCACAGTTTTTACATATCATGACCAAAAAAGGCAAGGGTTATGAGCCAGCGGAAAAAGATCCTATCAGCTGGCATGCAGTGCCTAAATTTGATCCAAAAACCTTTAGTCTACCAAAAAACAGTAATAGCCCATTAACCTTTTCCCAAGTTTTTGGCAATTGGTTATGCCAAGAAGCAGACAATGATCCTAAACTAATGGCTATAACACCAGCAATGCGAGAAGGATCTGGAATAGTTGAGTTTTCCAAAACCTATCCTAAACAATATTTTGATGTTGCTATTGCAGAACAACACGCAGTGACTTTTGCTGCTGGCCTTGCCATTGGAGGCTATAAACCTGTCGTTGTTATTTATTCTACTTTTTTACAACGCGCATATGATCAAGTAATCCATGATGTAGCCATTCAAAAATTACCTATCCTGTTTGCTATAGATCGAGCCGGCATTGTTGGCGCCGACGGACAAACCCATCAAGGTGCTTTTGATCTATCTTTTTTACGTTGTATACCTAATATGATAATTATGTCGCCTAGTGATGAAAATGAATGCCGGCAAATGCTACATACTGGTTATCACTATCAAGATGGACCGGTGGCTGTTCGTTATCCAAGGGGCACAGGCTCTGGCACCACTCTACAACCTTTAGCAAAAATTCCAATCGGGAAAGGATTAATTCGCCACCAAGGAAAAAAAATTGCCATCCTAAATTTTGGAACATTACTTAGCGAAGCTATGAAAGTCGCAAAATTACTTAATGCAACCGTAGTAGATATGCGGTTTGTAAAACCATTAGACGAAAAATTGATACTGGAGATAGCTCAAAATTCTAAGCTATTAGTAACGCTAGAAGAAAATGCAATTATGGGGGGAGCAGGTAGCGGAGTTAATGAATTTTTATTAAAAGCCCATCACATTATGCCTATCATTAATCTAGGCTTGCCTGATCACTATATAGAACAAGGAAATCAAACAGAGATTAGAGCTGAATTAGGCCTTAATGCAGAAGGCATTGCAAAATCAATTAACCGATATTACGCCAAATAAATTAATAACTATGTTAAAGTAACGTATTATTGAACCGCTTTTTATTTTCTACCCTATAGGTCACAAGTGTGCAAGCGCACCCAAGATAACCATAGCAAAAATAGCAGCTATTATATCATCTAACATAATACCTAACCCACCGCCGATTTGCCGATCAAACCAACTAATAGGCCAAGGTTTTAGCATGTCAAAAAAGCGAAAAAGCACAACTGCGATAAATACCCATTGCAAATTAACTAATGGTATCACCATGATGGTTATCCACATACCAATAAATTCATCCCAAACAATACTAGAGTGATCATGAACTTGCATATCATCGGATGTTCGTTGACAAATAAAAATACCAACAGCAAAACTAAATAAAATAATAAGCCAACATAACCAAACAGGTAACAAAAAATCTATTAATAACCAGAATAGAATAGCAGCTAACGATCCGATCGTTCCTGGAATGACAGGTGATAAACCACTACCAAATCCGGTTGCCAACAGATGCCAAGGATTTAATAGATTTAAAAAATATTTTGCATCAATCATAGCAATTTTCTACAATAAAATCATCAACCCCAATTCTGGTATTATCTTATCTGGCCGATCAAATAAAATTTTACCCACCCCATTATGTTCTCCAGCACTTAACAACAAAGATTTGTGGGATAAATAAATCTTCTGGTGAAATATTTTAAAATAAAATGTAACTATGATGTAAAGAAAGCACAGCGTGGTATATTGAAGTGATAAATAACCTACTACTAGTATATAAGTAGTAATCACTAATTACTCTCTTTCCGCTATTGTTACCACGATATTAAAGTAATTCATATTTTGCTATTATCGCAACACCTGTTTTATTTGAAAAGCCTAAATACCATTACTTCTTACGTACAGTAGCAACTACGTTATCAAGAGTACCATTAATAAACTTATAACTCTCCTCCGCCCCAAAAATTTTTGCTAATTCAACAGCTTCATTAATAGCAACTTTATAAGGTACATCATTACGATAACATAGTTCAAACATCGCTAAACGTAAAACTGCTTTCTCTACTTGACCAAGCTTCTCAAGCTGACGAGAAAGATAAGGAGCCATCTTTTTATCTAGTTCCAACACATGAGTTGAAACGCCATTAAGTAGCTCACGCCAGTAAGTAACATCAACATCTGACATATCATGTTCAGATAAAAACTCCACTTCAACATCAGAAATATTACGACCAGATAATTGCCACGAATAAATCGCCTGAACAGCACACTCACGCGCCCTATGACGAGCAGCTGGTTTCACAAAATTTTCCTTAAATAAAATAATTATCCTTTAATAGCTTGAATTACATTAACCATTTCTAGTGCAGCTAATGTAGAATCTGCTCCTTTATTACCAGCTTTTGTACCAGCCCGCTCAATTGCTTGCTCAAGATCATCAGTTGTTAATACACCAAAGGCAACGGGAATATTACTAGTCATCGCGACGTTAGAAAGGCCAGCACTACATTCACCGGCAACATATTCAAAATGTGGGGTTGCACCACGTATAACGCTAGCCAGTGCAATCACAGCATCATATTTTTGGGTTTCTACTAATGTTTTAATCGTCAAAGGCAATTCATAAGCACCAGGCACCCAAACTACTGTAATATTTTCTTTTGCAACTTGGCCAACACGCTCCAAGGTATCAATAGCGCCTTCCAACAAGCTATTGCTAATAAAATGATTAAACCGTGCAACAACGACTGCTATACGAGCTTTAGGTGCTGCTACCATACTTTTTATTACCTTCATATCCTTCCTTAAATACTAATTAGTTTCTACATAAACTAGAATCTTACCATATTATTTTCTATACTGCGCTGATAAATTTAATAATGTTTAACCAGATTATTAGGAATGATGAATTGAATCAATTAAATACTACATTACTTAATGCTTAACTAACTAGTTAAGGCATGGGCGAAGTGTTAAACGTAAATCAGGGCTAATAAGTTCAATATTAATAAATTCAAATGCTGGCGCATCTTTCAATTTTTGAATTGCTGGAATATTAATTAATTCTCTTGCCGTTCCACCTAAAATTTTAGGCGCAATATAAACAATCAATTCATCAACTAATCCTAATGTCAACAAAGCAGCAGCAAGTGTTGGACCGCTTTCGACCCAAATTAAATTAATATTGCATTTAGCTAGCTGCATCATCAGCAAAACTAAATCAATGCCTTTTTCGTCGGTTGGTATTGCAATTTGTTCAACATCACCACACCAATTTTGGTATATTGGATTAGGGCGAATAAGCCAACATTTTCCATCTAATTTTGTTACAAAATGTTCTGGTTTTACTTGATTATGACGATCTAAAACAATTCTTATTGGCTGTCGAAGGCTATCTTTAGGATAAAGATTTTGTAACTGAGGATCAAAATCTATCCAACGAACATTTAAAAATGGATTATCAGCTAAAACAGTACTACTAGTGGTCAAAATTGCGCTAGCCTGTGCTCTAAAATTTTGTACATCTTGGCGAGCTTGTCGAGAAGTGATCCATTTACTTTTACCAGATGCAAGAGCTGTTCGCCCATCAAGTGATGCAGCTAACTTAAGTTGAACATAAGGAAACCCTGTTCGCATTCTTTTTAAAAATCCCCTATTTAATTGTTCAGCTTCATCCATTAGTACACCATGTAATACTTCGATGCCAGCCTGTTTTAATTTAATTAAACCCCGTCCTGCAACCTGTGGATTTGGATCTTGCATAGCCACAACAACTCTTCGAATGCCTGAACTAATTAACGCATCTGCGCAAGGTGGTGTGTTACCATAATGGCTACATGGTTCTAATGTGACATAAGCAGTTGCTCCGTTAGCTCTATCCCCCGCCATTTGTAATGCATAAATCTCAGCATGTGCCTCACCTGTTTTACAATGAAAGCCTTCACCCACAACTTCACTATTATGTACAATGACACAACCTACATTAGGGTTAGGTGAGGTAGTAAATCTACCTTGCTTAGCCAATGACAACGCACGGCTCATAAACTGATTATTATCAAACGTGGTAATTTCCATAATAATTTTTCCAATTATATTAGCCGGAATTTATAGCTCTCCGGTTACACAAAGTTGCTATTTTATCTTTTAAATAGCTGTTTCCATATCCACTTCAATTAAAAATTGAACACCACCACGCCAAAAATTTATTGGTTCATCGCCCCATTAACCAATGATAGGGAGCAGGTCCAGATTTAATACCACGATATACTGCTATCAGCTGGACATAATCCAACGTCTGTTCATTAGCTAGCTAGCCAGGAATCTGAAAAGCTCTATAAATATTGGGAAGACAGCATACCAATGCACAGCAATCAGCATCAAATATTAAGGATAATTATTTAGCACTGCTATTTCCTTTAGTAAAATCAAAAATTAGATAGACTTCATTGTACCTTTTGGTAGGACAGCAGCAACAAAATCACGTTTGATGGTTACATCATTAGTGTCATTTAATGCAACAACAATATAACCTGTTTCAGATACTTTAGTGACGCGACCAATTAATCCACCAGTTGTTAGTACCTCATCACCTTTAGAAATAGAATCCATTAATTTTTTGTGCTCTTTAGCTCGATTATGCTGTGGGCGTAAAATAATAAAATAAAAAATCAGTACAAAAATAACCAGCATGGTGATTAAAGAATATGGGTTTACGTGCGCCTGACCACCAGATGAAGCTACTGCTTCAGAAATAAACAAACTCATCAAAATTTCCTCATGATAATTAAACCAATATTTATAGCTCAAAAAATTAATCCCCAAATACTATACTGAATTTAATTAGCTCTATTGAGATTATACTTTAGTTTGATGAAATCTACTTTTGGATCTGCCGATAAAACTCTCCGGCAAAAGACTCAAATTTACCTTTTTCAATTGATTGTCGAATTTCAGCCATTAGCCGTTGATAATAACGCAAATTGTGTAAGGTATTAAGCCTAGCACCCAAAATTTCATTACATCGGTCAAGATGATGTAAATAAGCACGGCTATAATGAGAACAAGTATAGCAGTCACAATTGGCATCTAACGGTGAAGTATCTGATTTATATTTAGCATTACGAATTTTAATTACACCTTCAATGACAAATAGATGACCATTTCTAGCATTCCTGGTTGGCATTACACAATCAAACATATCAATACCCCGCCGAACTCCTTCAATCAGATCTTCTGGTTTACCTACTCCCATTAAATAGCGTGGTTTATTCTGCGGAATTTTTAGAATAATATGATCTAAAATACGGTACATAAACTCTTTAGGTTCCCCCACAGCTAAACCACCAACTGCGTAACCATCAAACCCAATCTCCACTAGGCCTTTTACTGATATGTCCCGTAAATCCTGGTAAATACTGCCCTGAATTATACCAAACAACACATTTTTATTAGCTAATTCATCAAATCGTTGGCGACTTCGTTTTGCCCAACGAAGAGACATATCCATTGATTTTTTAGCATAATCCCAATCTACCGGATAAGGTATACATTCATCAAAAATCATGACAATATCAGAACCAAGATCATACTGAATTTCCATAGATTTTTCAGGACTCAAGAAAATCCTTTTACCATTAATTGGATGGCGAAAATAGACCCCATCTTCTTTAATTTTACGCATAGCACCAAGGCTAAAAACCTGAAAGCCACCTGAATCAGTCAAAATTGGTCCTTGCCATTGCATAAAATCATGTAGATTGCCATGTAATTTTATTATCTCCTGTCCAGGACGCAACCATAAATGAAAAGTATTGCCTAACAGAATTTGTGCCCCTGTTTGTTTTACTTCTTCTGGAGTCATCCCTTTGACTGTGCCATAAGTGCCAACCGGCATAAAAGTAGGCGTTTCTACAATCCCACGTTCAAAAATCAAGCGCCCACGACGAACTTGGCCGTATTGGCTTTGTAATTCATATTTCACTTTACCTCTCTAGCATCAGAAAAATAGTATTATGGGTTATTTACACATATTCAGTGCAATAAATTGGATCAAAAGTAGATACAACATAATTAAAATAGACTCAGGTAGCCATAATACTTTACACGCACAAGTATAACTTTATAATAATATATCTAGCATGTTCAGCAACATTGTTCACCCGAACAGATTGAAATGTGCAGCCAGAGCGGAAAAAACGCCATTGCTACCCACCGCAACGTAGCAATAAAACAGGTTAATAAAATGTTATATCAACCTCTTTATTAGAGCTGGCAATGTAGTGCGGTAATGGCATATGGCTAATATTATTTAAAATAGCTAATTACATCTCGCTTATCCTTAAAACTAATTTCCAATATTTACCACAAATACATTATAAAAAACTTACTGATAATAACAAAAATTAAATTATTTGATAGTAATTACCATTAATATTTAATAATAATTTTAGCAAAAATGGTTACTACAATTTAACCCATTCTAATAACTAATAGACAAAATAGATATTTGTAATTTTACATATTTTATTCTCTAAGAGAGAATATATTGATTATACCACTTGATTTTATTTATTTTAACATATTAATAAATCCAACGTAATCCACCTTTTTAAGGTAAACTAAAAATTAATTATTCATTTAGTTGTTATTATCAGGATAAGCTATGCAAATTCTCAATGAGATCTTGATTGCACTTTGGCATCACGATTTTGCTAAACTAAATAATCCAGATATTTTGTGCATTATTTACGCTGTACTTTTTACTATTATTATATTAGAAAACGGTATTCTTCCTGCTGCATTTCCCAGGAGATACGCTGCTTATTCTTTCTGGAGCTTTGATTGCAAAAGGGGTTCTTTCCTTTATTCCTACAATTATTATTTTAACTATTGCTGCTAGCTTAGGTTACTGGTTAGGGTTTTTACAAGGAAGATGGCTTAGTGATACATATATTGTTAAACAATGGTTAAAACATATCCCACAAGAGTATCACAATCGGGCAAATCAATTATTTAATAAACAAGGCTTGTATGCGCTTTTAATTGGTCGTTTTTTAGCTTTTATTCGAACACTATTACCAGTTTTAGCAGGACTTTCGACTTTAAACCACCGTTGCTTTCAATTATTCAATTGGCTTAGCGGCCTATTATGGATTGGGATCATTGTTTCTCTGGTTACGCAATAAATCAGATTAATGTTATAAAACACCATGAAAATATCGTTATGAATATTTTAATATTCTTACCTATACTGCTAATTATTAGCGGATTTATCAGCTCACTTATCATATATTGGATACATAAAAAAATTAATTAAATGTTATAGATATTATTCTGCAATTATAAAAAATAATACTCTTAAATAAGAGATAATCTGCTCTGTAGCATGACACTCACACCAACTTAACAAGTATAAAATAAGTTGCTTTTGATTTACAAGGAAAAAAACATAATACTAATGGATTCATTTTAATAAATATGATTTAATATTATTTATCCATTAATATTTGAGATAATAGGAAAGTGATATAATATCCCATTTAGGGATTTACATCAAATTAATATTTTTAATAAAAAACATTATAATTATATTATAATGTTTGTCATGAACCGCTTTTATTTATCAATAAATAATTGGTCAGTAAAGAACTTAACCTTTTAATAATCATTATTATTATATAATAGCCCATAGACTTTAAATATATCATCTTATCTCATGCACGCTTAAAGCGCTTATCTAAACTAACAAGCACAATAAAAACTAAATATTTTATTAACCACAAACAACCTTTATAAAAAACTAATATTATAAATCAATTTACCTATTATAAACATAAACTAACAATAAACTAAGATCTATTTGTTTTCTTATCTGTATTGATGAAGCTGTCAAAAATAATAAGTGCCGCACCAATACAAATGGCCATATCCGCAATATTAAATATTGGCCAATGCCAATCACCAACATAAAAATCAATAAAGTCAACTACGAAACCATATAATAAGCGATCAAATAAATTTCCTAATGCTCCACCAATAACTAATGCATAAGCGATATTACTCAGTTTTTTGTTCACACTTTGACGATACATTATCACAATAAACACCACAAAAATGACAATAGCAAGAAAGGCAAATAAACCACGCTGCCATCCTCCTTTATCAGCTAAAAAACTAAATGCTGCACCAGAGTTTTTAGCAAAAACTAAATTAAAATAAGGGATTAATGGTATGGACTCACATAATTGAAAATTATTAGAAATAAACTGCTTACTACTAAGATCTGCAATTAATATAATAATCGTTAACCATAGCCAACGTAACCCAGTAGAACAAATAAGATTTTTCATTAGGCAAATTTACGTATTTCACCGTTACCAGCTACATTAGTAACACAGCGGCCGCATAATTCTGCATACTCAACCTCCTGACCAATATCTGTTGCATAATGCCAACAACGGGGACATTTATCACCTTCAGCCTGCTGGAAAGCAATTTCCAATCCACTAAGTTCACTATTCTTTGCCTGAGATGATTGGGTAATATCAATTACTTTAGCCTGTGAAGTTAACAATACAAAACGTAGCTCATCACCTAAACAATTAAGTATTTCAGCAATTTCTGTATCTGCATATAAAATCACTGTTGCCTCCAACGAGCTGCGGATGAGTTTGTCTGCACGTGCTTGTTCAAGAACTTTATTAACTTCACTACGGATAATTAATAGCTTATTCCAAAATTCATCATTAAGTTTTTCATTAACATACAAGCCAAATAAGCCAACATAATATTCCTCAGTAAAGACATATTTACTATGCTTACCAGGCAATTGCCGCCAAATTTCATCGGCAGTAAAAGAAATAATTGGCGCAATCCAGCGTACCAATGCCTCTACGATATGGAATAAGGCCGTCTGGCAACTACGACGTGCTAAGCTATCGCTTTTTGCCGTATATTGACGATCTTTTATAATATCTAGATAGAAAGAACCCATTTCAACTGAACAAAATTGCATCAAACGCTGAACGACTGCATGAAAATCATAATTAGCATAATGCATAACAATTTCTGTTTGAGCAGCTTTAGCTCGCCCTACTGCCCAACGATCTAATATCACCATTTTTTCTGGTTTAACTTGATGTAAGGCAGGATCAAACCCGTTCAAATTAGCTAATAAGAAACGTGCTGTATTACGAATACGTCGATAGCTATCAGCAGAATGTTTTAAAATATTACTTGAAACTGCAATTTCACTGGTGTAATCAGTTGAAGCAACCCATAAACGTAGAATATCAGCACCTAAATCATTCATGATGTCTTTTGGACTAATTGTATTACCCAAGGATTTTGACATTTTACGGCCTTGTCCATCAACGGTAAAACCATGAGTTAATACTTCTCGATAAGGTGCTTTTCCCTTTATCGCCGTTGACAGCATTAGAGATGACATAAACCAACCGCGATGCTGATCAGAGCCTTCTAAATATAAATCAGCAGAATGACCTTTAAATTCAGGGCGAACATCTACAACAGAATAATGAGTAGAACCAGAATCAAACCAAACATCAAGAGTATCGCGGACTTTAACATAATCAGCTGCATCCCTACCTAATAAGGTAACAGGATCAAGATCCCACCAAGCCTGGATACCTAATTGTTCAATATATTTAGCTACTTCTTCAATTAATTCTAACGTACGCGGATGTAACTCTTCGGTATGCTTATGTACAAACAACGCAATTGGCATACCCCAAGTTCGCTGACGAGAAATACACCAATCTGGCCGATTTGCAACCATAGATTCAATACGGCTTTTCCCCCAATATGGGACCCATTTCACACCTTTGATCTCTTTTAGCGATTGTTCACATAAAGATTTTTTTTCCATACTAACAAACCACTGAGGTGTAGCACGAAAAATAATAGGTGTCTTATGCCGCCAGCAACAAGGATAACTATGCTGTAATATTTCTTTATGTAAAAGTGCGTCTTTTGCTACTAAAAGTTCAATAATTAACTCATTTGCTTTAAATACAAAAACACCATCTAAACCAGGATAAGTATTAGGTAAATAACAACCATTTGGACCTACTGGATTAGCTATTTCAAGGTTATATTTCTGACTAACAATATAATCATCTGGGCCATGACCTGGTGCCGTATGTACAACTCCAGTACCATAGTCTAAAGTAACGTGGTCACCTAAAATAACAGGAACATCGAAATTCATAAATGGATGATAAAAACGCAGTAATTCCAATTCAGAACCATTACATAGGGCTAAAATTTGCCACTCTGTTGCTGCAATACGCCGCATTACTGCTTCCACCAGGGATTTTTCTAAAATCAAACATTCATCATTATTGACTTTCACTAATTGATATTCAAAATGAGCGTTAACAGCAATCGCACGATTAGCAGGTAATGTCCAAGGTGTTGTCGTCCAGATCACTGATGAAACCGGCAAAGCAGGTGATTTTATACCAAATTTACTATAAACAACGTTAGCATCTACCGCAGTAAAGCGTACATCAATGGATGGTGATAATTTATCATAATATTCCACTTCAGCTTCAGCTAGGGAAGAACAGCAAGCAATACACCAATGAACCGGTTTAGCACCATTTACTAAATAGCCATTTTCAATTACTTTACCTAACGCCCGAATAATATTGGCTTCTGTATTAAAATCCATGGTTAAATAAGGCTGTTCCCAATCACCAAGCACACCCATTCTGATAAAATCAGCTTTATGGCCTTCAATTTGTGCTTTCGCATATTTGCGACACTCTTTACGAAAAAAAGCAGCAGAAACCCTATCACCTGGTTTACCGATTATTTGCTCAACCTTATGTTCAATTGGTAACCCGTGACAATCCCAACCAGGAATGTATGGCGAATCAAAACCAGCTAATCCTTTGGATTTAATAATAATATCTTTGAGAATTTTATTAACTGAGTGACCAATATGAAGACTACCATTTGCATAAGGAGGACCATCGTGCAATATAAACATCTGCTTACCAGTTTTAGCTTGGCGAATAGCTTGGTATAATCCTTCTTTATACCAACGAGCTAATATTTGTGGTTCTCGTTTCGCTAGATCAGCACGCATAGGTAATCCTGTTTCCGGTAAATTTAAGGTATTTTTATAGTCACTCATTTAACTTTTCATTTCCAATATTTATGATAAATATCTTAATTATGCCCCCTGGAAGAATTATCTAGCAACCATTATATCCTTATATATCCGCCAATATATGCTAATTCTGCTAATTTTTGCGCAAAATAATTATCCATTGACACATATTACACATTCTACTAAATGAACTTAAATTTTATGATCTATCCCAATTAATAATGGAGCGTGTCCCAATATTTTCCACTTCCTTAAATGGATATTAGGTTAGGATAACCCATACATTGTTGGGAATAGCATCGCTACCCAACTCTACTACTTAATTGCAGGCCCATGAGCTTTTAAGCTAGGTACTTGCTAACATCCGCACTACTAAATCACTGACCAGTATCACAAAAAAATTCCGTATTAACCACTTAAAAACCATATTCTTACCAGGCTCCACATAGATATTTTAAATTACCCAGTTTATCTTTGTTAAAGCGCAAATCATCATTAAGCGCAAAAAATTTAACACCAACGTTTTCTATCAGAAATTTTGAAACAAAAGCGTACGGTGTCAATGAAGCTAATGAATGTAGGATTAAATTTAACACACACTAAATTATCACTATTATAAATAGTCAACACATATATTACGTATACTACGGACTAACTACATAATCGACTCAATATAATAAAAGTTGTCTGATTATACCGCTTACTAACTTATAGGTTAAGTCACAATTTGATTAATGTTTATAATAAAAATAATAAATAGTTTTTTTTCAGTGAAAAAAATATTTAATTTTACTACTTTTTCATCATTTTTTAAAATTTTTAAAATGGTTAACCACTCAGTCAACTGATGCAATCTCTAGTAACCAGGCAAGATAGCATTAATGTACACAATGCTTATATAAATTCATTGACAAATGAAAGCTAAAAAGGCATATTTCTTAATCTTTAGATCTTCCTAGATAGGAATAATGTTTGGGAGTGAGACATTGGCTAATATCAAATCAGCTAAGAAACGTGCCATACAATCAGAAAAACGCCGTCAACATAATGCTAGTCGTCGTTCTATGGTGCGGACTTTTATCAAAAAAGTTTATGCCTCTATTGATACCGGAAATAAAGAGGCAGCACAAAAAGCATTTAATAACATGCAACCTATTGTTGATCGCTATGCTAGTAAAGGTTTAATCCACAAAAACAAAGCCGCACGTCATAAAGCAAATTTAGTGGCACAAATAAAATCCATGTAATTTATTTTTATTTTGCTAAAAACCCGGCGTAAGCCGGGTTTAAATACTTATTGTGTTTATAACAGGTGTGATCAAATAAATAAGTAAATCTTAATTACACGTTGCACGACCGAATACTAAATAATCAGTAAAAAAAATAATTTTATTTTTTTTATAAAACTGAGTACCAATATACTATTTGCCGCCATTGGTAATCTACCAGACATGCAGGTAATTTAAAACATTTCTATTAAAATAGAGATAGACCAAAGTAGGTAATAATATGCCTACCTACTATTATATGATAATTTTAACTGCAATCGCAAAATTAAAAGTTTGCTGGTAAATACATTGCAATTTGGTATTAGCTATAATCAAAAAGAAGAAATAAACAATAATTAACAGCACTCTACTTATTTTTTCTAACCTTTTAAACTGTCATATAATTGCTGTTATTACTATAACCTCAGTGTTAACTAAATTAATTTTACCGATAATACATACAATTCGGAAAAGTATTTATTAACGTCAATAATTAAAATATCCCAAGCAGTCTATAATAATAGAACCATTAGATAAGATAAGTTTAACTTTGATAAATCTATATGATGTAGTAAAAAATTAACTAATTTTTTAGCTTAATTTTTGCCAAGAATAAAGTTGGTTTGCTCTCTTGTCGTAGTTTAGTTTTAAGTTGTTTCTTAGCTTCTTGCCCTTATTTTCTCTTCATTGGTTGGTCATACAAGTAATCTTACTTGTATATTTATTATATAACTAAAATTCTGATCATCTCATCTTTATTCTTATTTAAGAATACTAACCCAATTATATTTATAATAATTCAACTTTATATATCTTTATATAAAGAATATTTTTACTTTTATTTACCATAGCTAATAATTAAGAACTATTTTAAATATATTGCAGGCAATTATGTTCAGTTATTTTTGATTTATTTAACAATTATAAAAAAATACCTGATATTAATTCCAATTTACGTGTTACCATAACTATTTACTATCAAATAAATTAAATTAAAATAAAACTAATAAAAACAATTTTGACCATCTTAATTTGTTAAGTAGGAAATTTAATAATAAAAATTACTCTTGAAATTTCAAATTTATAAAAATTAATCTACATTAATAAAACCACCATAATAAATTCTTTAATTTTCATATTATTTATATAAATCAAATTGAATAACCTCATTATTAAATCAATAAAACAACATATATCACTAACTATCAATTTTCTGTTTATCTAACTAAGTAGAGTTAATTAGTCAAATTATCAAAAAAATTTTTTACACTTTCTAAGAAACTCTTAGAACGAGGGCTGTTCTTGCCATAACTTTCACCATTCAAGGATTCACCAAATTCCTTCAACAAGGCTTTTTGTTTTTCATTTAGTTTAACTGGAGTTTCCACTAAAATACGACACATTAAATCTCCGATTATACCACCACGAACAGGCTTAACACCTTTTCCTTTCATGCGGAAAATTTTTCCGGTTTGTGTTTCTGCTGGAATTTTTAGACTTACCCTACCATCAAGTGTTGGTATATCAATTTCACCACCTAGAGCCGCCACTGCAAAATTAATAGGTACTTCACAATATAAATTATTACTATCACGCTCAAAAATAGCATGTCTTGCAACATTGACCTGAACATATAGATCACCAGCAGGTGCTCCATTTTTTCCTACCTCACCTTCACTATTTAAGCGGATACGATCGCCAGTATTAACCCCTGATGGGATTTTTACTGATAATGTTTTATATTTCTCTACTCGACCATGCCCATGACATTTAATACAAGGCTCTTTGATGATTTGACCACCTCCATTACAAGTTGGACAAGTTTGTTGCACTGCAAAAAATCCTTGTCGGATCTGAACTTGACCTACACCATGACAAGTTGAGCAAGTTTCTAATTTCTTACCTCGTTTAGTTCCATTTCCATTACAAACATTACATTTTTCCAATGTTGGAATACGAATCTCTTTACTTACACCAAAAACTGCTTCTTCTAAGGTTAATGTAATTTCATACTGAAGATCAGCACCACGAGATGATCGCTGACGCCTGCTACCACCAAAAATATCACCAAATACATCACCAAAAATATCACTAAAATCAGCGCCAGAAGTAAAACTACCACTAAATCCACTACCAACGCCACCTTGTTCAAAGGCTGCATGTCCATATTGATCATAAGCAGCACGTTTTTGCGCATCAGTTAAAATTTCATAAGCTTCTTTAATTTCTTTAAACTTACTTTCTGCTTCCTTATCACCCTGATTACGATCTGGATGATACTTCATTGCTAGACGTTTATACGATTTTTTAATCTCTCTCTCGTCAGCTGTTTTAGTCACACCTAAAACTTGATAATAATCTCTTTTTGACATATTTATTTTACCCTTAATACACGGAAACGGGCGTAGAGTTACCTCAACGCCCGTTCTCGATTTTAGTAACAGAGAAAATAATACTTAACTATGCCCACTAAGGGCCACTATTTTTTATCCTTATGCTTATCATCAACTTCTTCAAATTCTGCATCAACAACATTATCATCCTGTTTAGGCTGGGCGCCTGCACCAACATCCGCAGTACCACCTGCTTTAACCTGCTGTTGCACTAACTCGAGTAGTTTTGCAGAAGCTTGAACTAAAGCTTGGATTTTATCTTCAATAATAGCTTTATCTTCACATTTAACTGCTTTTTCTAGCATAGAAATAGCTTTCTCTATGTTAGATTTATCATCAGCAGGTAACTTGTCAGCCGCTTCTTCAATTTGTTTACGCGTACCATGAACCAATTGATCAGCCTGATTACGTACATGAACTAATTCTTCGAACTTACGATCTGCTTCTGCATTGGCTTCTGCATCGTTTACCATTCTTTGTATTTCATCTTCTTTTAAACCGGAAGATGCCTTAATGGTAATTTTTTGTTCGCGTCCAGTACTTTTATCTTTAGCTGATACATGTAAGATACCATCAGCATCAATATCAAAGGTAACTTCAATTTGTGGTATACCACGCGGCGCAGCTTGGATACCATCCAAATTGAACTGCCCTAATGACTTGTTATCACCAGAACGCTTACGTTCACCTTGTAACACATGAATGGTTACTGCAGACTGATTATCTTCTGCCGTTGAAAATACCTGACTATGTTTAGTTGGAATAGTGGTATTCTTGGTAATTAGAGGTGTCATTACACCACCCAAAGTTTCAATACCTAAAGATAGTGGAGTTACATCAAGTAACAATACATCTTTCACATCACCGGCTAATACACCACCTTGCACCGCTGCGCCCATAGCAACAGCTTCATCAGGATTAACATCTTTACGAGGTTCTTTACCGAAGAAATCAGCAACCGCTTTTTGCACCATTGGCATACGCGTCTGACCACCAACTAGAATGACATCGTTTATATCATTAACATTTAAACCTGCATCTTGCAGTGCAACTTTCAACGGCTCCATTGAGCACTTAACTAAACTTTCAACCAAAGATTCAAGTTTCGCTCTAGTCACCTTAATATTCATATGTTTAGGACCACTTACATCTGCAGTAATGTAAGGAAGATTAACATCGGTCTGCTGAGCAGAAGAAAGCTCAATTTTAGCTTTCTCTGTTGCTTCTTTTAAACGTTGCATTGCAAGTGGATCATTACGTAAATCAGAACCTTGTTCTTTCTTAAATTCATCTACCAAATAATTAATCAGACGATTATCAAAATCTTCACCACCTAGATGAGTATCACCATTAGTTGCCAGCACTTCATATGTTTTTTCACCATCTACATCTGCAATTTCTATAATTGAAATATCAAAAGTTCCTCCACCTAAATCATAAACTGCAATGGTGCGGTTACCAACTTCACGATCTAAACCATAAGCAAGCGCTACTGCCGTTGGTTCGTTAATAATACGTTTTACATCTAGACCAGCAATACGACCAGCATCTTTAGTGGCTTGACGCTGAGTATCATTAAAATAAGCAGGTACTGTAATAACAGACTCAGTAACTGATTCACCTAAATAATCTTCCGCCGTTTTTTTCATTTTTTTCAGCACCTCTGCGGACACCTGAGGTGGAGCCATTTTTTGATCCTTCACATCCAACCAGGCATCACCATTATCCGCAGCAATGATTTTATAAGGCATAATAGAAATATCACGTTGAACTTCTTCATCATCAAAACGACGTCCAATAAGACGCTTAATAGCAAAAAATGTATTTCTTGGATTTGTCACAGCCTGGCGTTTTGCTGGCTGACCAACAATAATTTCACCATCTTTAGTATACGCAACAACAGACGGAGTAGTACGATCACCTTCACTGTTTTCCAATACTCGCGCATTTGCGCCATCCATAATAGCTACACAAGAGTTAGTAGTACCCAAGTCAATCCCAATAATCTTACCCATCCAAACAGCCTCCAAAGGGAATTCTTAACCAATCTAATTACCAACCTATATAAGGCTCAATGAATTTTTTTCAATATATAAGTTCAAATAATATTGCAAATCTACAACTATTAGATTTGATGGATTTTGATATGATAAAAATTTTATTAAATATTAACAATATAGTTTAACACATTAACTTCAGTGATACTTAGTATTGGTATCTTCTATAATAGTATTGCCTAAATTATTACCAGTATTTTAAAAATATAAAAAAAACAATACCTTTTTTGCCACTGTATTCTAATTTTATGGCGTTTAATTCATCTTAGTTGATTTATTAATTATGCCATAAATTGCTTCTGTGCAAGTAAGTAACATAAGTAGATATTATCACAGTTGATCTAATACTGTGATATGGGTATATTTACATTATTTTATATTTGTTAGAACATTTAAAATAAATCTAGTACTAAAATTAGTTTTTGCTCCTCTAATATTACTTTTTTCGCTGTTAGCGAGTAGTAATATGTAGAAAATTACACCTTGCTTACTATTGCTAGTTATATTACTGGTTACAAAGAGATTATTAGCAGCACCATATATATTTTTTTACCTAGCTATGACCGAAGTAATTTTGGTAACAGGTATTAAACTGCATAAAAAAAATTAATAAAAAAGTTTATACTGATTTATTATTCTTCTTGTGATGTAATATTTACACTAATACTAATTAGTCTTTTATATTAATAAAATACTATATAAAATTAATCCTAATTGATAGTAGCTTAACTGAACTAACGAACGCTGCGCTGTAATCATTATTAAAATTATTTTCTAATGCTAAAAACACTCATCATAATCCATTACATAAATATTTAGAGCAAGCTAAATTAGTTGTTAATAATCTGATCAAATTTAATATAAAAAAACTATAATAACCTATTTAAAAACCGACTAATATTTCTATAATTAACCTATTATAAATTCATTGACATAAAATAAACTCTAATTTTTATCATTTTCACCCAAACCAAACATTTATCTACCAGTAATTGACAATTTAGCACTAACATTACACAGCGCTATACCAGTAAAACTGGTAGTTAGGCATTAAATGCTAAGCTAATTCATTAACTAGCTAAAAAAATAGTTTTAAATGCAGTTAAAAGCTACTTTAAAAGTCGCTGGTTAAAATTTATTTATTTAAAATAAAATAACCCTATCCTACTTAAAAAAAAGATTATTAATACTAAATATATTTAATTTTAACGTAGCAACACCAAGGTAAGTAAGACTTACTATAAGTGAGCACACTTAGACCAACGAGTAAAATAAAAGAGCTCAGCAACTAAGCTTTCAGGTATTAGTAATATTAATTACAGCTGCTCTACAATCATTTTTTCTAATTTTTTTTGATCAATAGCAAATTTACGAATACCATCAGCTAGTTTGTCCGTCGCCATGGCATCAGTATGATGATACCAATAAAATTCTGCTTCTGTCATAGGTTTAGGCGGTGACATAATTTGTCCATTAAATGCTAATTTACGTACCACTTCTCCTTGATCCTCAGAAAGTTCTTTAAGTAATGCTGGAGAAATCGTCAACCGATCACAGCCTGCCAATTGCAAAATTTCAGCGCTATTGCGAAAACTGGCACCCATCACCACGGTTTTATAACCATACTGTTTATAATAATTATAAATTTCTGTAACAGAAATAACACCAGGATCTAGTTGTGGCACATAATATTTTGATTCTGTATTAGATTGATACCAATCTAGAATACGACCTACAAAAGGTGAAATTAAATAAACGCCTGCTTCCGCACAAGCTCGTGCCTGAGCAAAAGAGAATAATAGCGTTAAATTACAGTTAATACCATCTTTTTCTAACTTTTCTGCTGCACAGATCCCTTGCCATGTTGAAGCCAACTTTATCAGAATACGCTCATTTTTAATGCCAGCAAGATTATAAAGTTCAATAATACGATGCGCCTTTTTAATACAGGCTTCAGTATCATAAGAAAAACACGCATTAACTTCCGTTGAAATTCGTCCCGGAATTAATTGTAGGATTTCTAACCCAATATTAATAGCTAATTTATCACATGCATCTATAATTTGGTGCCCACGTGAATGGCTTTGTTCCCGTGCCCAGGTAATAGCTTCATCAATGAGTAACTTATATTTTGGGATATGAGCTGCATTAAGGATCAAGGATGGGTTGGTTGTAACATCTTCAGGCTTATAAAGCTCTATTGCGCTAATATCACCAGTATCTGCGACAACAGTAGTTATTTTACGTAAAGAAGTTAATTTATCGGTCATTTTAAAATTCTATTGTTATTGAGATTAAACTTAAGATAATAATCCTCTCTTAATAGAGATAACATCACGCATTGATATTACCACAAATAAATTAACTATTAGCTTCAGATTAAAGTGCTAGATTAATAAAATAATTTTACATTAAATAAACAGCTAGAAATGAATATGTAGAATAATTTGTATAATATCCTCATGAGGAGTTAAAGAGCACTAGTAGTTAATTAATTATTCATTTTAAATAAAAAGTTGAGCTGATTCACCAAGAAAATTTTGATAAAAAGATTGTGGACAATTAAATTTTAAACATAACGTTAGAAAATTGAATGCCTTAAATAAAAGCAATTACATTGAATTTTCCATTGATTACTGTTAGCCTACATATCATTTGTGCAGGCAATATATTATATTACTGCACAAACTAATACTTGATTAAAATCAAATTTTTAAAATATCTATAAATGTGCAGTACTAAATATTTTTCTCTAGACCAATCAAATGACTACTATCAATGTAAACTACAATGTAATTAGATTTTGCCACTTATTGTGCTGTCTGTAGTATTAATTGCATCAAGATAATAACACCAACCAGCAGCCGAACTAATTTATGTATTATAACCACTTTTTTACCTATTAATTACCATAACAAAACTTTCATTAATTTTTTATCTTTCATATGCCTTTTAAGTTCATGTTTCCAAGTAATAGTAACCAACCAGTTCTGTTAAATGAACTAATAGTTTGCCAGTAATTACAGCATTTACACTAAATTTAACACACGACGTTAAAATGTATAGCGTACTAGTTGCTATTAGTAAATTTGTCTATTACTGATCCGTCATCTTAATCTATTAAGATAGGGATCAATTTTTCTTCATCAATTAGCTGCATTTCAGGAAAAAATATATCCCATTTTCATGGTTAAAGGCAACAGCAATTAAACACAGAATGGATTAGGTAGTTGGAAAAATTGTTACAAAAAGTAGACATATAACTAAATTTGGTTAGCTCCCGATACTAGCTGATTATCCGTGTAACATTTGGTATAGTAATAAATACAGCGAACAATAATAAACTTCTAGGGATAAGCTAGCAGACTATGCAATGAGCTGCACTAGCAAACTTATTAACAAAAATGAAAAGTAAATAAAAATTTTTTTTCATAGATATCTTATCTATGATCTATAAAATACTATTAATATTTTATATTTATCTACTATATTGTAAATAAAACATGAGATACCATTTTAAAAAAATTATCACTAAGTATATTACTATGTAAGTATCTAGTATTATAAACTAACCTTAATTAGTAATAGCCATTTTTTATAACTAAAAAAACAATAACAATAAATAAAATTAATAATGGTGGAGCTAAGCGGGATCGAACCGCTGACATCCTGCGTGCAAAGCAGGTGCTCTACCAGCTGAGCTATAGCCCCATTAAGATTGTCGTAATACTTTAACGACTAATTCTTCTCTTTTCAGTAAAGAGCATAAATTTTGGTAGGCTTGAGTGGACTTGAACCACTGACCTCACCCTTATCAGGGGTGCGCTCTAACCACCTGAGCTACAAGCCTAATGATTACTTCTGCTAAATATTAAGCAGATTATATGTGTGAATACTCACATTCCATCTATCTAGATAAGGTTGCAGACTCCAATCCGGACTTTGAAGTACTTTCTGAGTTCCGCTTCCCCTCGCAGGCTTGCCTCTCTCTGTATACCCCATTGTAGCACGTGTGTAGCCCTACTCATAAAGGCCATGATGACTTGACGTCGTCCCCACCTTCCTCCGGTTTATCACCGGCAGTCTCCTTTGAGTTCCATACCATATCGCTGGAAACAAACCTTACTACTTATTAATTCATCTATTAATGAATTATTTTATCATTCTTCAAGACTTTTAAATCAAATATTTTTTGATGATATCTAGTGAGTGCCTACACATGTAGATTACAAAGTGGCGCCAGCTACGCTTTTCACCTATAAAATTAAGTAGTTATTTTTATATTTCTTGTTTATCAATGATTTCACTTACTAAAAATATAATTATTTATCCTTAACCAGTATGAAAGCATTATAGGCTCTTTTATGCCACTGGCAACGGTTATTTAAAATAATTGTATAATTGATTTATATTTCAATAAATAAGCTTAAATAGAAATTTTTTCTAACTAATCAAAAACTTCATTTATCAGGACAGGGATAAGCTTTTATCTTCAACATAGATTTTAATTTTATTATTGATCAAAAATAATTTTGATAAAAATTGATTAAATAAACAACTTGTCTAGACATTTTAAAGCCATACTTTTAGTTCTGCCGACAAATAAGAAGTTTGTAAAACATGAGCACAATAGTATCTGGGAATATTTTTATTTATTTTTAACCACTGTTTTACACACTAGTATTTAAAATTTTTTTACTTTACCGTGATATTTTTTCGGCTATTTCATCGACTGATTATACAGTAATCATCTCAATTTTGCAATAAATGGAAAAGTGGTAGATAAGTGTATAGTTAGTTCTATCCTGCTAATAATAAAATAGTACTACTAATGGTTAATTTAATTGCTAGTTTTATTGTAGTGTAGGAACAAAACCGATAATTTAAAATGCACTATTTAAAATATTAACCTGATCATCTTTGCGGTACTATAAGGAATAATTACGGGATGCTAATACATCTTATTATTAAATTTTTCAAAAAATAGATAAAATATATATTTTTTATTAACTTTTAACTTCACAGTAAAAATATAATCTACTAAAACTAAAATTATAATAATTATCTTCGCTATTTTAACTTAAACAACATTTAAGTTTTTTATTTTTCATTGATTTAATCACAATAATTAACAATTTATTGATAATAAAATTATTAGTAATAATATTAATAAATGCATGTTTAGTTATAAAAATTAACTACTTATTTTTGTTATAAGAAAAAATTATAAACTATTTTTAGTTTTACATTATGACTAAATATTAATGAAGCAAAATGATATAAATCTTATTATAAGTTTTAAAAGAATATTTAAAGATTTTTTTGTAATCAAGATCTATAAATATAATAAAAAAGATAGAGATCTATTTCTAATTTGCTTCTATCTGATGATAGAACAATTTTCTCAATATGAAGCTAAATATATGCTAAATAATTTGTCAATTACACAATATAAGTTACAGTTAGATAAAAAATTTTAATATTTTAACAGTCTTATGTTGCCGGCACCTAAGCTAGAAATTTTTTGTTCTGATTTTCTCAACTATAGAATGCGCGCTGAATTTCACCTTTGGCATGAAGAACAAGATTTATTTCATATAATGTTTGATCAAACAACTAAACAACATATAATAATTGACCACTTACCTAGCGCTAGTAAGTTAATTATCTATCGACAAATTGACAATAGTTTTACCCAACCGAATGTATTAATAAATATTAAAATGATAGAATTGTTACTTGATATTACTAAAAAGAAAAAAGAGATCTACTATAGTTTTATTGTGGAAACAGTAATTTTTCTATCGCACTAGCAAACAATTTTAATCGTGTACTGGCATTGCAAAAAAATCAGTAGCTTCTGCTAAATATAATATTGAAGCTAATAAAATTAAGAATGTAAAAATTATTCGAATGTCCGCAGAAAATTTAACCCAAGCAATACAAGATAAGCGCCTGTTTAAATGTCTTAAAGATATTAATTTAAATAGTTATAAATATGAGACTATTCTGATTAATCCACCTAGCTGTGGTTTAGATGAAAATACGCTTCAATTAGCCACCAAATATCCCAGTATTATTTATATATCCTGTAATCATAATACACTCTGTCACAATCTAAATATACTAAATAAAACTCATAAAATTCATCAACTAGCATTATTAGATCAGTTTTCTTATACCAATAATATTGAATGTGGTGTTTTACTTCAGAAAAAAATAGTTAAATAAAATAAAACGCCATTTTTAATATGACATTTCAGAACTCATAACAGCAAAGAATCTATTGAACTATAACTAATATTAGTGTAAGAAGAAATATTAAATAATATGGTTATAAACCATATTATTCTAAAGTTTAAAATACTAAAAACTATTTTTAAAACGAATATAGAAAATACACTAAAATAGTTGTCATTTGATGGTTACTATTTTATAGTAAGTTTTTACTATTCTATACGATACCAATAATAGGCTCACCTTACAATCATTCTAAGCTCAACAGTTCTTATAAAAGTCTACTTTTCCCTGATTAATATATCATGCTTCTGCACCAGCACTAAATACAATAGTAAACATAGTTACTGCTTCAATACAATGCTGAATTTCTCTAGCAGCACGAAACTCAGCTGATATTCATGAACGTTCACGCAAAAATAATCAACAAAATTTTAGATTTTTATCAAAAAATTCCATAAAAGTAGCAACTAATGTTCGAATTACACTACCCCCTTTTGCAATCCGCTGTAGTGCTTGCCGAAGCATCAGACCACCACTTTCATCAACCATAGTCAATCCTAATTCATCAACATCACGAAAATGTCGATAAAAATAAGTTGGGGCAATAACAGCTTACTAAGCAACTTAACGGAAGCTGAGACTAGTAAAGCTACGCTCAGTACTTAATTAGCTAAAAGCTCCTTCTATAATAGATAAAAGCTTTTTTTATTTATGCTTTGCTCTGACGCCGGTAATATTTATTACTCACAGTAATTAATCGAACTCTTCGAGAATCATACAACTAGGTTACTATACCAAATTTTAATAAATTTGCAGTGTCCTTAAGTTTAACTAATAGATAAGAAAATTTAGTTTATTGATTAATAATGTAAAAACTGAATATTATATTTAATATTTAAGCTGCTTAATTAAAGAAGATAATATTAACCTGATTTGTCTATTTATATTTAATAATAGGTTATATCGAATGCCACAGATTTAATTTGATACTATCGTTATTACGGCCCCGTAGGTTTATGAAAATACCTTATAAAGTAAAGTAGGACGCGACCAATTTAGGGAGTTTAAAGATATTATTCATAGCGAAACATGATAAATTCTAGGTATTCATTGCTTTGGTGAACGTGCAACATAAATTATTCATATTGGGCAAGCAATTTTGGCACAAAAAAAGGAAGGTAATAATATTGAATATTTTGTTAAAACTACCTTCAATTATCCAACTATAGCAGAAGCATTTATAGTTGCTGCGCTAAATGTATTAAACAGGTTATTTAAAATAAAACTTAACATTAGTTGTAGGTAAAAATTAATTTTTACTATATTATCGATACATTTATTTATGAATAACCTTAGCAAACTGTTATAACAGTTTCGGTCTATTTCACTTATGCTAATATAGCATTATTTAGCTTACAATTATTTAATTACACTAACAGATAGTATGTTTATGCTTCATATAAATATATTTACTACTTAGAAAGTTATATAATTATGTTAGGTAACAATAAAGATTGATATAGAAATTAATTCTATATGTAATAGAAATAACTGCCTTTCACATGGTAATAAAGTTATTGTACTATTTAAACTTATAGTAATACTTATTTAACTAATACCACTATTTAGTAAGCTACGATACACTTCAGCTTATTCACTATAATAACATAACACCTAAATAATTTTCTAATTTACAAATTTAACTGCTTAGGTCAGCTAACTAACAAGATTAGAGCAAGTTATTTTGCTAAAACTACTGAAATTAAGGATGAATTAGCAATTGCTAGCGAGAAAAATTACTTGTAACCTCCTTGCGTTCATAAAATACCATTATTCCAATTAAATCAAGCCATTAAAATGGCAATAATAGAGTATTACTGCCGATTAAGTTGATGTATGAAACTATTTGTTAATCATTCTTAGAATGAAACTAAAAACTTATTACCATAACAATAAATTTAATATTATCTATCTAACAATAAATTTGGTACATATTCATAAATATGATGCCATAAATATAATTATTATATATTATTTCCCTATAAACTAACCATCATCAGAGCTAAACTTAGATCTATATTAAATTAACCAGATAAAATTTTCTTTAGTGGTATTGCAGATACGATATTATTTGTAACGCAACTTGAATTCTTTATATTTGACAATATTACATGTTAGTAATATGCTCATTATCAGATCAATGATGTTAAACCCTAGAATTATGTAAAATACTATACATGAAAGGTGGTTATTTTTCTTTTACTCTTCACAAAATCTGCGCTCTACTATATGTTTTACTAATGTATAAATGCATTATGCACCTTAATAATTTTGACAAAAATGCAAAAATTATACTAAAATTGATAATGGCTATAAGCATCACGTATTTTAATTAGGTTAACAGACCAAGGCAGCTGCTATTAATAATTATCCTTTACGGCACAATTAATAGCCGGTATTAATGGAATTTAAAATAAAATTAATAAAAATAAACAATAGATAAAATCTATATTATGGCAAAACAAGCAAAAAAAATCCTAACTGTTGCTAACGCACTAGAAGAAGCGCTACATAGATTAGATACTAATCGTAAATTTTTAAAATAGAATGAGATATTTACTGATAAAAAATACACTCAAAATCTTAATAGCGATTTTAGAAAAAAATATCCTTTTTAGATCACCTATTACGTACTTAATTATTACAGAAAAACCCACAATAAATTAAGTTACTAAATTGCTGATTAATGCTAGAAAAAATTCAGTACCAGCTTAGACAACATACAAAAACTTGTAAAAAATAAAAAAAGGAGAGTATAATAAATATAATAAAAGAATAAACCTTAAGCATTAACTATGATCCATATTACTAAAACCGCACAAAATTATTTTGCTAAACTATTAGAAAAGCAAGAACCTGGTAACCAAATTCGTATATTTATCATTAATCCTAAAACCACTTCAGTAGAATGTCAGATCTCCTATTGCCCTCCTGATACTGTAGAACAGACCGATATTGAACTGAAATTTGATAAATTTTCAGCTTTTGTTGATGAAATTAGCGCACCTTTTCTAAAAGATGCAGAAATAGATTTAGTAACAGATCAATTAGGTTATCAAATTACCATAAAAGCGCCTAATGCTAAAATTAGCAAAATTGCTGATGATGCTCCACTAATTGAAAGAGTTCAATATGTGATTCAATCACAAATTAACCCACAGTTAGCAAGCCATGGAGGAAAGATTTTATTGATGGAAATCACTGATGATAGATATGTAATTATACAATTCAGTGGAGGATGTAATGGTTGTTCAATGAACAATATTACCTTAAAAGAAGGTATTGAAAAACATTTGCTAAATATATTCCCAGACGAATTGAAAGGCGTTAAAGATTTAACCAAACACCAGCACGGTGATCACTCCTTTTATTAAAAAACTTACTAATTTTTCTAACGATGGATACTATCTAAAAAAAAGATAGTATGAATAATTTTAAATTCATTATAGTTAAACAAACCTATAAATATTAGCATGTATCAACATCATAATTACAATTTATGCTCCATTTAAATGTCTTAATTATATGTAATTACTGAAAAATAAGTTAAATATTTTAATGTGAGCCAACATAATATTCATTATGCTCTCAATGAGCTAGCTAAAAAATAAAATTCAAAAACATCAGATAAATAATAGCTTTATTCAAGCATTATTAATACTTATCTACCACACCAATTGACCTAGTCGAAAAAACAGATTACTTAACATGTTATATGCTAAATATCTATTGATATCGATACTATACCATAAGCTATTGTATATGATTTACTAAATCATAAAATTTTAATAATCGTTACTAATAATCTTAATGTTGTATACTTATGGCAAAAGATAATTTTTTTTTGCGCTTACTCTTAATAAAAAAAATTATAGGTTAAATTTTATAACTAAATTGCTATTAAATAAATCTTACCAACCAATAAGCAAAAATTACATTACAATATACGCATACTCACATATAGTAACAGTAATTTAATCTTTTAAAATAATTATTTCTAGATCTAGTTAAAACTTTAAGCAACAATTAATATGAAATTAAATTATTTATTCTAAAATAAATTGGTTGAAGAGTAAGATGACGACATCTGGCGTAGAACTAAATTAAGTATATTTCTCATATTATGAGATGAAAAGACGAATAAAACAATATTTAAATAAACATACAACACTCATGCACGCTATAAAACTTCTAGCGCAATTTGATTAATTACAACTAAATAAAAAAAGTTAATAAAGTTTCTTTACCGTATATAACCAATCCTGCTTAAAATTACGTGGCATATTTTCAATTACATCAATAATATCATGATGAACCAATTTATCATTTTGAATACCAACACAGCGGCCACTATACCCATGTAAAAGTAACTGAGTAGAGTAAACTCCCATACTAGATGCCAGAACACGATCACTTGCTACTGGACTACCGCCTCTCTGAATATGACCTAAAATAGTTGCTCGTGTCTCATGCCCAGTTTCTTTTTCAATATATTTTGCTAATTGATTTACATCATAAATATGCTCAGTGATAGCAACAATAGCATGATGTTTACCTCTTGCTAAACCAGATTGAATCTCCATCAATAACTCTTCTTTATCAAAAGGTATTTCTGGCAATACCACAAATTCACAGCCGCCTGCAACCGCGGCGGATAAAGTTAAATAACCGCACTGACGTCCCATTATTTCAACTATTGAAATACGTTTATGTGAAGTTGAGGTATCACGTAAACGATCAATTGCCTCAACAATGGTATCTAAAGCTGTAAAATATCCAATCGTATAATCAGTACCAGCAACATCATTATCAATAGTTCCGGGTACCCCTATACAAGGGAAGCCAGCTTCAGTAATCTTTTTTGCCCCACGATAAGAGCCATCTCCACCGATGACAATCAAGGCATCAATATTATATTTTCTCATATTATCAATAATTTTAGCTCTTACCTGATCACTATCCCGAAATTGAGGAAACCGAGCAGAACCTAATAAAGTACCGCCACAATTAATAATATTAGAAACACTAAAACGGTTAAGTTCTTTTATTCGATTTTCATAAAGTCCCATATAGCCATCATAAATACCATAAACTTCTAAATCCTCAGAAAGTCCCATTAGCACAACACTACGAATAGCAGCATTCATTCCTGGCGCATCACCCCCACTAGTTAAAACACCAACTCTTTTTATTCCTTTTTTGTTCATGATGACCTATGATTTAATATATTGCCACAAGTATAAAAGCAATTATTTCATTAATTGTATTTATGAACATAATATTACATATGCATAAATAAATTTAACCACTAAAACTAAGTTTTAGCTAAATACTTTACATTATATTATTTTTCTTTTTATTATAAATAACTATTTTTTACATCCAATAATCTATATCTAAAATAAATAATAACATCAATATAAAAACAAAAGTATATTATGATTATTTTTATGTCTGTAAGGTTTCCCATATTTTTTCCATTTTATTAGGAGTGTACTTTAATTACGTATAATTAAACCAGACTAAGTAAAATTTTCAATATACTAATAATGTGCGATTAATGATTTTATATGAAACTTGTTATATTCAACAAGCCAGTATTTATAATAACTTATTAGTTACAAGTTATGATAATTAGTCAATTTACCTAATAATCTACTCAATATTTTGGATCTGCTCACGCATTTGTTCTATTAACACTTTTAATTCAATAGCCGAATTAGTAACTTGGCTATTAATAGATTTTGAAGCCAAAGTATTTGCTTCACGATTAAACTCCTGCATCATAAAATCTAACCGTCGGCCAACAGCATATTCTTTTTTTAGAATATTATGTGTTTCTTTCACATGAGTCTCCAGCCTATCAAGCTCTTCTGCAACATCAATATGTTGAGCTAATATGATTAGCTCTTGTTCTAATCGATTATTATCGATCTGAATTTCTGCCTCTTCTAATTTTGTTAGTAATCGCTCACGCTGCCATTTCAAAATTTCCGGCATTTGACGACGTACTTGTTGTATTTCCTGAAAAATAGCATCTAAACGTTGCTCAATCATTATTTTTAGCATCTTTCCTTCTATTTCCCGATTAAGAACAAAATCATCCAACGCAAATTCTAATTCTTTAAGTAAATGCGTACAGATAACATTTAAATTCTGCTCTTGAGCTGATATAACACCATGCCAGCGAAGAATTTCTAACGGATTAATTTCTCCTTCACCACTAATCTTTTTTATCCAATTAGCAGTTCTAATCAATTGATTAGCTAACTCTTCATTCAGGACTAATTTACTCTGTTGATATGAACTAAGTTCAAAAAGTAAACTACACTCTACTTTACCTCGTATTAATCTAGCACGTAGACGCTCACGAATAACAGGTTCCAAACTTCTAAATTGTTCAGGCAAGCGAATATAAGTTTCAAGATAACGTTGATTAACGGAACGCAGCTCCCAAGCAGCACTTCCGCATTCAACTTTTATATCTCGTCGTGCGAAAGCAGTCATACTATGAATCATATTCATTCCCTATTAATAAAAATAAAATTATAACCTTGAGTTAAACCATTAAATAGGCATTCAATGTAAAAGAAAGTATAATATGCTACAAACATTATTTAACTAAGAATATAACACTATGCGTCCAAAAAATAGAGAGGCTAATCAAGTACGTCCTATAAAAATAACTCGTAAATATACTAAACATGCCGAAGGGTCTGTTCTAATTGAATTGGGTGATACCAAAGTATTATGCAATGCAACAATTGAAGATGGCGTTCCTCGCTTTGTAAAAAAGCAATCACAAGGTTGGATAACAGCAGAATACGGTATGCTACCACGAGCAACAAATGATCGTAATATACGAGAAGCAGCAAAAGGCAAACAAACAGGTCGCACTATGGAGATCCAACGCCTTATTGCCCGTTCTTTACGCGCAGCTGTTAATTTAACACAATTAGGTGAATATACCATTATACTAGATTGTGATGTCATTCAAGCTGATGGTGGGACTCGTACCGCTGCAATTTCTGGTGCCTGTATTGCTTTAACTGACGCATTAAATAAAATGGTCGCAGAAGGAAAATTGAAAAAAAGCCCGCTTAAATTTATGATTGCTGCTATTTCAGTCGGCATAGTAAATGGCAAACATCTTTGTGATCTTCAATATAATGAAGACTATATCGCAGATACAGATATGAATATTGTCATGATAGATAATGGTAAAATAATTGAAATTCAAGGTACTGCCGAAGGTGAACCATTTAGTCATGTAGAATTGCTCTCACTGCTTTCTCTAGCAAAAAATGGCTTACAAACTATTTTTACAGCCCAGAAAAACGCTTTAAATCAATAAATTTAAACATATTTCTAGCTAAATTTTTATCTCTATTAAATTAAAGTTAAAATAAATTACATAACATATGATAAATAATTAAATTATTATTTAATAAAGGAAAGGCTATGAAAGTAAATGCAGTATCCATTATTTTAAAGCATAATAATCTATCTGAGTAAACAATAAGCTTGTTTAGCAAATAAAATTGTAACTGTTTAATAGATATAAAATTGCTTGATAATTTGCCTTCACTAACATAAAATAACTTTTATTAGTACCATATATTAACTAATAAATAACTACTTTATTATTTATGCGCTTGAGTGAAAATGTTAAAATTCAACCACCTTTAGGATATAAAGGTTAAAAAAAAGAGCATATATAAGTATATTTTACTTAAGTTAAGTTATTTTTATATAAGAGTTAATAAAATTTGCTGAGATAGACTCCTAAGTCTAACTAGGCAGTTATTTACAATATAAATCTAACGCTAATTAGATTTTCAGAGGAGTAAGCATGTCACAAATATGTCAAGTAACTGGTAAGCGCCCGATGAGTGGTAATAATAGATCACACTCTGCGAATGCAACTAAACGCCGATTTTTGCCAAACCTGCAATCACACCGTTTCTGGGTTGAATCTGAAAAACGTTTCGTAAAGCTTATTGTATCAGCAAAAGGTATGCGTATAATAGATAAAAAAGGGATCGATGAAGTTCTTGCTAAACTTAGCTTGGTGAAAAATACTAAGGAGCTAAAAAATGGCTAAAATTATTAGAGATAAAATTAAACTAGTTTCTTCTAAAGGTACAGGTCACTTTTACACTACAACGAAAAACAAACGTTCTATGCCTGAAAAATTGGAAATAAAAAAATTCGATCCAGTTATTCGTAAGCATGTTATTTATAAAGAAGCTAAAATTAAATAGTTTCTTTATAAGAAGCCGAGCCTAGCGTAAAGCTAAGTTTTTATATCGCTTTTTTATATAGCTTTATTTTATCCGCCAATACTATATTAAAACGCATACAGACACGGCGGTAAATTAAATGAGTGACCTATCTGATTTTGCATAAACTAATTATTTATTACATAAACAACTTTTACATAGCTCATCAGAATAAAGAGTGAACATCTATTTTTTTATAATTATTCAATAATGGTTTATATTACATTTTTCCAAGGATCAACTTTTACGGTTAAATATTAAATTATTTTAGTAAAAACAAATTTAATTTTACTAACTGGAAATATAATATTGACTACCATTTTTCAGCAAGATATTCACCTAAGTAGCATATTTCTTTAGGTCAAGTATCTTAGATATTAATCATAACTAGTTCAATTTATTTAGCGTCAATAATTATGCTAACCTTTTAGGTTACAAATTATAATCTCTAGATTAGATAGTAGCAGATGTTTAAATAATTTTAAACAATTATTATAAATAAATTAAACAGTAATAATAGATCTAAATTATCTAAATAACTACTTAATCCTAAGATAGCTCAATATAAAAATATTATTTTATGATCTATTTTGTTATTGTTAATTGCTAATAAATTAGATTCAAGATATAGTTTAGTTATTTATATCATGACTCAGTGAGATTCATCATCTAGCTGATGTGTTTGTTATTTTAATTTAATAAACAAGTACACAACCATTTTATTATAACAATTTGTAGTTGAAGTCAACATCTACAATGAGATTATAGAACCAACGGTTATAGTCTATATGGGAAAAAATAATCTGGCGTTTTAACAACTGCAAATTTTATACAGATACAGATTTTTAGATACTTATTTGATTTTTTATATTTCTACGCTTGCCATGGTTATAGTAATTTTATATTTATTGACGAGGATTTACCATGAATCAGACATCACTTTCCGCGTATGGCAATCCAATCGAACGTATAGAGCGTGCTCTTGAGGCACTACGTCAAGGTAATGGTGTTATGGTACTTGACGACGAAGACCGTGAAAATGAAGGTGATATTATTTTTGCAGCTGAAACTATGACAGTTGAACAAATGGCATTAACTATTCGCCATGGCAGTGGAATTGTTTGTCTTTGTATAACTGAAGAAAGACGCAATCAACTAGCATTACCAATGATGGTTAAAGAAAATTCAAGTCAATTCCAAACTGCATTTACTATTACTATTGAAGCTTCCGAAGGTGTTACAACAGGTGTATCTGCCAGTGATCGTTTAATAACTATCCGTAAAGCAATTGCCGATGATGCAAAACCAACCTTTCTAAATCGGCCTGGACATGTTTTTCCATTAAGAGCCCAAGAAGGTGGTGTATTGCAGCGTCGTGGTCATACTGAAGCTACTATTGATTTAGTTACTTTAGCCGGTTTTAAGCCGGCAGGCGTTTTATGTGAGTTAACAAATGACGATGGTACCATGGCCCGTATGCCAGAAGTACTTATCTTTGCTAGGCAACATGATATGCCGGTGATAACTATTGAGGATTTAGTAATCTATCGTCAGCAATTTATTTTAAAACAGGGTTAATAGATTTAATAAGCTATTTTAAATAATTTAATTTTATTCTAAAACTAGTATCGTTATACTAAAATGGTGTCTATTAAACAACCATCATATCTCGCTAACTTTATTCTTAAACAATCAATTATTTAATAATACTAATTGATTTTTATTAATTAGTTTGATAAGTGATATCAGCAATCTAGTCTTTTTACCTGCATGTCTAACTTTCTCCAGTTTAGCAGTAAATAATTACTAGATTTATTAATTTTTTCAAATGCATGTTTACGTTTATCTAGTAATTTACACAAACCAGGATTACTTTATTTTGCTTTATGATATAATCACAATAAATTATTAGCATTTATAGTTAGTACTCATTTACCACTGGACTAATGGTAATTTTAAAAAATATTTTTTTATCCTGATTCTTTAATTATACAATATTTTATTTTACTGATCTCATAACAACATTTAAATCATTAATTTTAGCATAATATACCATTATTGGAGCTGTCAGTTAAATTAACTACAAACAATACAAATTAATGTATTAACAGCGCCTGATTTAATTTAGCTATTACAACAAAATCGTCAAAATATTACCTATCACCTATCTTATCTAAGTAAACAATAACATCAGAATATAACCATACTTTATTTGTCTACTATTTTTCATAAATTATGCGTTTTTATCTTTAGCAAAAACAAAATAAATAAAAAGTTATTAAAAACAGCTAAATAATTGTTATTATCATCAGTATATCAGCATTTATTGGTATAATTAATTGGTATAATTAATCATAAATTAACACATAAAATAATATGGCTCAATATAATTATAATGCAGTATCAATAGAGGTACTCAGTGGGTTAGAACCTGTACGTCGTTGCCCAGGAATGTACACCGATACCTCTCGACCAAACCACCTAGCACAAGAAGTAATTGATAATAGCGTAGATGAGGTGCTGGCCGGCCATGCTAAATGCATTAATGTTATCTTACATGAAGATCAGTCGCTGGAAGTAATTGATGATGGCCGGGGTATCCCTGTTGATATTCATCCAGAAAATAAGGTACCTGCTATAGAGCTGATTTTAGGGCAGTTACATACCGGTGGTAAATTTTCTAATAAAAATTATCAATTTTCTGGTGGACTACATGGTGTTGGTATTTCCGTAGTCAATGCGTTATCAAACCGTATTGAAGTAAATGTTAGTCGTGATAGCCAAATATACCGAATTGCTTTTGCAAACGGCAAAAAAATTCAGGAACTCCAGGTAATTGGTAGTTGTGCTAAATGGAGTACCGGTACTAGCGTACGGTTTTGGCCAGATAGCAATTTTTTTGACAACCAGAGTTTTTCTATTTCGCGTTTAGTACGCGTATTAAAAACTAAAGCGGTGCTATGCCCTGGTGTTAAAATTATCTTTAAAGATAAAATAAATAATACTAATCATATATGGCGTTATAACGATGGCTTGACCGAATACCTAATGGAGGCAGTGAAAGGTTTAGTTACTTTACCAGAGAAAGCATTTGTTGGTAATTTTACTAGCCAAATAGAAATGGTAGATTGGGCACTACTTTGGTTACCCCAAAATGGTGAACTATTAACCGAGAGTTATGTTAACCTTATTCCAACTGTACAAGGGGGGACCCATGTTCATGGACTACGTCAGGGGTTACTAGATGCGATGAGGGAGTATTGTGAATACCGTAATTTACTTCCTCGCAGGGTTAAATTAATAGGTGATGATATTTGGGAACGCTGTGCTTATGTCCTATCAGTCAAAATAAAAGATCCACAATTTGCGGGCCAGACTAAAGAACGTCTTTCTTCTCGGAAGAGTGTTGCGTTTGTTTCTGGGGTAGTAAAAGATGCTTTTAGTTTGTGGTTAAACCAAAACATTCAAGAAGCTGAGCAATTAGCGGAACTTACCATTTATCGTGCGCAAAATCGTCTACAATCAACTAAAAAAGCTGCACGCAAGAAACTAACTAGTGGGCCTGCATTACCAGGTAAGTTAGCCGATTGTAATTCTGAAGATCTTAATTTTACTGAACTATTTTTAGTTGAAGGAGATTCAGCCGGAGGCTCAGCTAAGCTGGCGCGGGATCGTGAATATCAGGCGATTATGCCGCTAAGAGGAAAAATATTGAATACTTGGGAAATTACTTCAGATGAGGTTTTAGATTCACAGGAAGTTTATGATATATCAGTGGCTATTGGTATTGATCCAAATAACGATAATCTTAGCCAACTACGTTATGGTAAGATCTGTATTCTTGCTGATGCAGATTCTGATGGTTTGCATATTGCAACATTACTTTGCGCGCTCTTTGTTCGTCACTTTACCGCTTTAGTAAAAGCAGGTCATATTTATATTGCGATGCCACCTTTATACCGCATTGATCTAGGTAAAGAAGTATATTATCCTCTAGATGAAGGTGAAAAAACTGCTGTCATCAATAGGCTAAGTTATAAAAGCGGCAACCTTAATGTACAGCGTTTTAAAGGTTTAGGCGAAATGAATCCAGCTCAATTACGCGAAACTACATTTGATCCTAATACAAGACGTTTAGTCCAACTCATTATTAATGATGAAAATTATCAAGAAACACTAGCAATGATGGATATGTTATTGGCGAAAAAAAGGACAGAAGATCGGCGAAATTGGTTACAAGATAAAGGCCATACAATGGAAATTGAAGTGTAATCAACTTTGTTAACCAGAGACTAAGGAATTAAATGAATGAGTGAGATAACACACGATAGTGTAGAGCAGCAACTAGTTCATACCTTTACCGAAAATGCCTATCTCAATTATTCTATGTACGTTATCATGGATAGAGCATTGCCATTTATTGGTGATGGGTTAAAACCTGTTCAGCGCAGAATTGTTTATGCAATGTCTGAGCTTGGGTTGAGTAATGCAGCTAAGTATAAAAAATCAGCTCGTACAGTTGGTGATGTATTGGGAAAATATCATCCACATGGAGATAGTGCTTGTTATGAAGCAATGGTGTTAATGGCACGACCATTTTCTTATCGTTATCCATTAGTTGATGGTCAGGGAAACTGGGGGGCCCCCGACGATCCTAAATCTTTTGCTGCTATGCGTTACACTGAGTCTAGATTGACAAAATACGCTGAAACGCTCCTTAGTGAATTAGGATTGGGAACAGTGACCTGGACGCCAAACTTTGATGGAACATTAACCGAACCTCAAACACTACCGGCAAGATTACCCAATATTCTGTTAAATGGCACGACAGGTATTGCTGTTGGTATGGCGACAGATATTCCGCCACATAATGCTCGTGAAGTAGCAAGCGCATTAGTTGCTTTACTGGAAAATCCAGAAGCTGATCTAAAAATGTTGATGGATTTTATTCCTGCTCCTGATTATCCAACAAAAGCAGAAATTATTTCTTCAAAAGAAGATATTCAAAAAATTTACCAAACAGGTCGTGGTTCTATTAGATTACGCGCTGTGTGGGAAAGAGATGATGGTAATTCCGTGATTACTTCACTACCTCATCAAGTTTCAAGTACTAAGGTGTTAGAGCAAATAGCTTCGCAAATGCGTGCCAAAAAATTACCTATGGTAGAAGATTTACGTGATGAATCAGATCATAAAACGCCAACGCGGTTAGTAATTGTACCTAAAAATAATCGGATTGATTTAAAGCAATTAATGACACATTTATTTGCAACTACAGATCTAGAAAAAAGTTATCGAGTTAATTTAAATATAATTGGCCTGGATAATCGCCCTGCAGTTAAAGGACTGGTTAAAATTTTAAATGAATGGTTATTATTTCGACGAGAAACCGTCCGTAACCGCTTAAATCATAGTTTAGAAAAAGTATTAAAACGCTTACATATACTTGACGCTTTATTAAAAGCTTATCTCAATATAGATAAGGTGATTAATATTGTTCATAATGAACATGAGCCTAAAGCAGTATTAGTGGCCCGTTTTATGCTTTCAGAAACTCAGGCTGAATCTATCCTAGAATTGAAATTACGGTATTTAGCTAAGCTAGAGGAATTTAAATTACGCGATGAGCAAGCTAAATTAGCTAAAGAACGTAATAGACTACAAGCTATTTTAGGTTCTGAGAATTATTTAAATCACTTGATCAAGAAAGAAATTCAAACTGATGCACAAACTTATGGTGATAACCGTCGCTCACAACTTAAGGAGTGTATTGAAATAAAAACAATAAACGAAAATGGTATTTTACCTACTGAGCAGGTTACTATTGTCCTTTCTATTATGGGATGGGTAAGAAGAGTAAAAGGCTATGATATTGATCCTACTAATCTGAATTATAGACCAGGAGATGGATTCCTTAGTGCCGCAAGAAGTAAAACTAATCAACCAGTTGTTTTCCTTGATAGTACTGGACGTAGTTATTCCCTTAACCCTATTAATCTACCTTCTGCCCGCGGCCATGGAGAGCCGCTTAATAGTAAATTAGCATTACCACCTGGCGCAACGATTAAATATCTATTAACTGCCCCTGAAGAGCAAAAATATTTGTTAGCATCAGATGCTGGTTATGGTTTTATTTGTACTTTTAGTGACTTAGTAGCAAAAAATAAAACAGGTAAGACATTAATTACCTTACCTAATAAGGCAAAGGTACTGACACCATTAAAAGTCAATAATGAGCAGCAATATTTAATCTTGGCTATTACTAAAGTAGGAAGAATGTTAATATTTCCTGTTAAGGATCTACCTAAGCTATCTAAAGGTAAAGGCCATAAAATTATTAATATTACAGCGGCTCAATATGATAGCGGAGATGATTTGCTAATTTGGTTAATTGTTTTGCAACATCATTCTTCAATTACACTATCTTTTAGTAACCGAAAATTAAAATTAAATTCTGAAGATTTACACAAATATCATGCTAAAAGAGGGAGTAGAGGTTATTCGTTACCTCGTGGATTACAGAATATTAAGAGTATAGAAGTAATTCCTCCTATTAATAGATAATCTTATTAATAGATAATATTAGATTTTTTATTAGTTTATGAAGTTACTTATTATTTGAGATAAATATGCTAGCTATTATTCGTATTATTATTTTTATCCTATTTATGATATTGGTTTGTGTGTTAGGTTGTTTTTATTGCTTATTCAGTCCAAGAAACCCACGTAATGTTATGTATTTTGGCAGAATATTTGGTAAATTATCTTATGTTTTTGGTATTACTATTATTAATCGGGTACCTTATGAATCAAAAAATTACGGTCCCAGTATTTATATAGGCAATCATCAAAACAACTATGATATGATAACTATGTCAAATGTAGTACAACCAAATACTGTTACTGTTGGGAAAAAGAGCTTAATATTTATCCCTTTTTTCGGTTATCTATATTGGTTGACCGGTAATATTCTTATTAATAGAACAAATCGGACTAAAGCGCACAACACAATATCACATATTGTTAAGCAGATTAAAAAAAAAACCTTTCTGTTTGGATATTTCCTGAGGGAACTCGTAGTCGTGGGCGCGGTTTAATGAAATTTAAAACAGGTGCCTTTTATGCAGCAATTTCAGCTCAGGTTCCGATAGTACCAGTCTGCTTATCTAAAACAGAAGGACGTATTAAACTAAATCGTTGGAATAATGGAATAGTGATTGTTGAAATGCTACCACCTGTTGATACAAAAAAGTATCACAGGGAAAATACCCGTGAATTAGCAGAATATTGCTATAATTTATTCAAAGAGAAAATTGCAGAATTAAATAAAGAAGTAGAAGAAATAGAAAAAAATATTAAATAAAATTTAATTTTATTTTTAATACAAATAAATTTCTACCTTGTCATATTTAATAGTGTATTGTTATTTTTATTATGATAAATTATTGTCATTAGTAACAAATAATTTATCATAAATTCTTCTTAAGAAGACCAGATAAATTATATCAAAGATCTATACTTATGAAGTAATACTTAGATTAATGGTATAATAAATAGCTCGGTATGAATTGTATTTACTTAATCTGGAGCATGGATAAAATAAATTATCCATTAATATACCGCAAATATTTATGATCATTTGAATAATGTTATATTAAACATATAATTAAAAATTAAATTTATATTTTTAATAAATAATTTTTCGGCAAATTTTTATAAATAAGAATTTAGTTTAAATAAGTTGTCTTTTTATAAGCGAAGGCTGTTGAAAAATTTTTTTATCTTCCCAACGTAATAACGTAAGTTTACCTCCCCAACAACAACCGGTATCCAGCCCATAAATATTTTCAGGTGTTCCCTTACCTTCAAGGGAAGCCCAATGACCAAAAATAATAGCATATTCTGGTGATATTTTTCGCGGCAGATCAAACCAAGGCTTTAAAGGTGGAGGTGTATTTTCAGGTTTATTTTTCCAGGTCATATTTAACAAACCATCAGGAAAACAATAACGCATACAGGTTAGGATATTAGTACTAAAACGTAAACGAGATAATCCTGTTAGATTGGGTGACCAGTTGTTCGGGATATCTATATACATAGAGTCGATAAATAAAGGATAGGTATCACTCCTAAGTGTAGCCTCTACTTCTTTAGCACACATCTGAGCTGTTGCTAAATCCCATTGTGGTGTAATCCCAGCATGCGACATGATAATTTTTTTCTTACTATCAACTTGTAATAATGGTTGACGTCGTAACCAATTAACTAATTCATCAATATCAGGCGCTGTTAGTAATTTTTTTAGTTTATCTTTTTGTTTATTATAACTAATATTGGCATATACACTGATAAGATGAAGATCATGATTACCTAATACCATTCTAATAGATGATCCTAATTTTTTAATGTAACGTAAAACATTGAGAGAATCAGGCCCACGGGAAACGAGATCACCGGTAAGCCATAAAATATCCTTTTGTGGCTCAAATTTTACTTGTTTAAGAAGTGCTATAAGTTCACGATAACAACCGTGAATATCTCCTATAAAATAAGTAGCCATAATTAATTGATTAGTTTTGGGATAGCAAAACGAAATACTGGGATATCAACATAAAAATTTTCCCCATAATGGTCTAACATAACATAATGACCTTCCATGGTTCCCATGGGTGTTTCTATAATAGCACCACTAGTATAACGAAATTCAGCGCTTGGTTGAATGATAGGTTGCTCTCCTACCACACCCTGGCCTTGTACTTCAGTACGTTTACCATCACTATTAGTAATTAACCAATAGCGCCTTATTAACTTTACCGGCTTACGCCCAAGATTGCGAATAGAAACTGTATAGGCAAAAATAAATCTATCTTCTTCTGGTAAGGATTGATTTTCAATATAAAAACTTTGAACTTGTATACAGATGTTAGGTTCATTTAGCATATTACCCACCCCAAAAGTTTTTTACTATCAGCAAGTAGTTTTAGCTAATTTTCTAGCTAAATTACAATAATTTTCTACTGAAATATTTTCAGCGCGGCAATTTGGATCAATACCTAATTGCGCAAAATCCTGCAAGGTAAATAAATCAATTAAACTATTACGAATCTTTTTGCGTCGTTGATTAAATGCCTGTGTAGTAATACGACTTAATAATTTAACATCACAAATAAGATAAGGGTTTCGTTGATGAGAAATTAATTTCACGACAGCTGAATCAACTTTGGGTGCTGGCGTAAAAGCCGACGCTGGTACAGCTAAGATAGGCATTATCTGACAATAATATTGCGCCATAACACTAAGGCGACCATATGCTTTAGTATTTGGTCTTGCGATTAAGCGATTAACCACCTCTTTCTGGAGCAGAAAATTCATGTCTACTATAACATTAATATAAGTAAAAAGATGGAACATTAGCGGAGTTGAAATATTGTAAGGAAGATTACCAAACACTCTAAGGGATTGACCTTTTTCTTTCATTATTTCACCAAAATCGATCGTCATTGCATCGTTTGGTATAATTGTTAGTTTAGCGCTAAGCGCAGGATGCGCAGCTAAACGGACAGTTAAATCATGATCTAACTCGATTATCGTCATATTTTCTATATGCTCGCTAACAGGTAATGTTAGAGCACCTAAACCAGGGCCAATTTCAACAATAGCTTGATCAGGTTTGGGATTAAAAGCAGTAACGATATTATCAATAATAAATTGGTCAGTTAAAAAATTTTGACCAAATCGCTTACGGGGAAAGTGCCCTTGATGTATTAGTTTATTCATTATTATTTTGTATCATGTTAATCGCTAATTTTAAGGCGGTTATAAAACTATTGACATCTGCTTTCCCACTTCCTGCTAGCTCAATAGCTGTCCCATGGTCAACCGATGTACGGATAAAAGGTAAGCCTAAAGTAATGTTTACAGCGTTGCCAAAACCTTGATATTTTAGCACAGGCAGACCTTGATCGTGATACATAGTTAAAATCACATCAGCTTGGTTATGATATTTTGGTTGGAATATAGTATCCGCTGGGAAAGGACCATAAAGTTGCAATCCTTCATGACGCAATTTATTCATAACCGGTATGATAGTGTCAATTTCTTCATATCCCATATGTCCTCCTTCGCCAGTATGAGGATTTAAACCACAAATATAAATTGCTGGTGTTTTAATCCCAAATTTACATTTTAATTCGTTATTTAAAATATAAATAACTTCTTGTAAGCTCTGGAAAGTAATTGCACTTGGAACCTGCTTAAGAGGTAAATGAGTTGTTACTAGTGCAACACGCAATTTTTCTGTAGCTAACATCATGACCACTTTTTTTGTTTTACTTCTATCAGCTAAAAACTCAGTATGCCCAGTAAATGGAATACCTCCATCATTTATAATGCCTTTATGAACAGGGCCAGTAACTAATGCTGAAAATTCACCAGTCATACAGCCATCACAGGCGCGGCCAAGGGTTTCTATTACATAAGTGCTATTTTTTTTATTAAGTTGGCCTGCTTTGACCGGGGCAGGTAATTTTATCGGTAAAACAATCAATGTTTTTATAGCGTGGTTGTTATTCAATACTCCTGGCGAATATATAGTTAATTCTAATCCTAGTTGATTGGCTCTAGCTATCAGCAAGTCTGGATCAGCACAAGCTACTAATCTAACTGGCCAATTTAGTTGAGCTAATTGAATTAAAAGATCAGGACCTACTCCAGCTGGTTCACCGGAAGTAAGAACGATACTATGAGTTTTTTTTTCCATAAAAATTACTGTGCATCACTATCATTAAAAATTTTTACATATGTAGATGCACGTAGTTCTTGCATCTAATTTTGTGCCTCTTCATTTAATTTACGATTGAATAATAGCTTATAGGCATGATCTTTCTGTTTTACATCTGGTTTATCAACTTTACTTGTATCTTACAGCTGAATAAGATGCCAGCCAAAAGAGGAATAAATTAGTTTACTTATTTAAACTTTATTTCAAAGCATTAAACCATCACAAAATGATGGATAATACATATTAGGCATATTAGCTCACCACCACGTAATGCAGAACTTAGATATTGTGAGAATTTTTTAGCTGCTTCGGTAAAAGTTATTTGCCTAGTTTAAATTTTATGTCCAATTTTTTGTATTGTTGCATATGCCTGTTCGTTATTCATAATAGGTGATAGCTTAGATATTTCACTTCGGTGACTGAAATAAGCATATTGATTGCTATATCACCTTTTTTAGCATGCTGAATTTGTTGTCCTGCATTTATGGCGTTTCTTCTTACTATATCTACCATATTATATTATCTACGCTGCTTTGTAGCACAACACCACAATAGTAGTAACTTTATCCAAAAGTTGTGGAGCAGCAAGTGTAATATCCCAAAATTCATTAAATTCTCATTTAATTAAATTATATTATAATTTTATCCTATATTTGATATATTAAAATATTAATTTTATTATAAAGCTCTTTGATAAGAGCCAATGCCATTGGCAAGTATATCCTGACTTTACAAATTATGCTTATTATTTCATTGATTATCATAGTTACTACTGAAGTTTGGTTATTGCAACATTACCAATTTAGGATTATAGCCTATATTAATTGACCATAAGTACTATACTGTAACTAATCTACTTGCTGGTTGGTTTTCTTTCAGCTCATGATAGTAATAGCTAGCAAAGCACCAGAAATTATAATTTATTTGAATTAAACGATCCGAATCCATGCTATATTCTGTCAAAACATTCCCCTTGGTGATATCAACAAGCCATCTATTATACTGAAGTCAGCACGCAGTCCCAAGTTATCCGTTAAGCGTAAATAAGTATCACCAGACCATAATAATGGTCCAGGATTACTTTTATCCTCAATAGGTAAATTATAATTTTCAATTTGGATCCTCTTAAAAGAGGATTTGTGTCCAACATAAAAATTAAACCGTTCAGTTAATTATTTATCATCAATACCTATTGTCGTAAGTTAGTTAGCTGAAGCGATACTATCAGATCTAATCGACTATATAGAATATAATTGTTGTAGTCAGTCAGCCTGTACTTATTGGTCGCTATAATACACATAAAGATATTGAATTATAGGTTCTAACGTTTATATATAATTACTATTTATCAGCAGAGCAGGTCACGTTCGAAACCAACTTTTGCATCATAAGTTACTGAGGGGAATATACGAGTAACTTGTTTTTTCAACTGGCTATCATCCAAGTTAGCAGATATATTCTGATTATAATCAGTTATCATCACCCTTATATTAACACTAGCCTAACCATTTACTAATGGTAGGTTCAGGCGCGATATGTAACCGCGTGGCATCAATATTATTAGCCCAATCACGGATTATAAGTGATAATTATGCATAAATTTTCAGATTACCAAAATCATATTTATGATAATTAAGGTCTAATTTTAGTACAGCTTTTTTTTTAAGATTTGCTATTAGGTAAATAGAAAAAAATCTTAAATTGTTTATGCGTTTAATCGGCATAACCAAACCTGATTTTTAGGGTAATAGGTAAAATATTTTGAATAACTAACTTTAGTATAATCAATATATAGATGAGTAGATTATTTAGATTACCTTTCACGATGGGTTGATGCTCTATATATTTCCTTCATCTATATGATCGTATAGTAAAAAGTGAAATAATTAACGTATTGAATAGCTTTTATCTGTATAAAACTATCAGCTTATTTATTCAGGTTATTAGGCATAGAGTAGAATAATTTGTATAATATCCTCATGAGGAGTTGAGTATCATATTTGATACTGAGATTGGAGATCTAATCATAGATTTAATTATTGATCATGCATATGATATAGTATAAGAATATCAAGATTAAGATAAAATAAATGCTAAAAATAGCAATCAGAAACTATTGTTGTAAACATATTTCAAATATTAGGCCCTTTAAAGAAAACAAAAAAGCATGTAATATAGTTTTAAACATTATTAAATAAATGTTCCAGATTGATAAAAATATACTTTATAAATGAAGTAAATCGGTGATCTATAAATTAGGTGAGTAATATAAAGTTATTCAGCATGTAATTATACACGTGAAGTACTAGTGGCGCTTTTAAAACAGCATAAAATATAATAGGATTACCTAGTAAAAATAAATCAACACGTAGTTGGTGAGTGGTGACTAGTAATAGGAATAAGTTTAACTATCCTAGTTTGTGCCTGTTTTACCTGTTGTAAAACAGACTTACCAGCGCAGATAAAATGCAAATAAATGAGTACCTAATAAATTTTATATAGTTACTATTTTAAGTAATTGATGCATTTATTACAGCATCAATTTTTGAGCTAGTTTAAGCTGCTCGCTAGTTACTTATTAAGCAGCTATCTTCAACTTAAAGATAGTTATAAACTAGTACCATAGCATAATTATTTTTCTTCTCATTTAAGATAATATCAAGTCAGAGGCCAATATAAGCTGGGCTATTTTACCCTTCTATTCTAAGGTAATTTTAAAATCAATACCCCATCATTGTAGGCCTTAACTAGGAATAAAAGCATCACAGGTGTAAACAGTTAAGATAGATTTTTTCCCCATATTATTCAATACTGAGTTCTACTATATAATTAAATTTAAATTGCATAGTAAATACTATATTAATAGTTTCCCATATAGATTAGTATAAAACAATGAGCTATCTTTAAAAATTTTAACGAGGTAGTCGATGGTTGACAATAATGGCTACCGCCCGAATGTAGGAATGGTAATTTGTAATCAGCAAGGCCAGGTATTATGGGCTCGTCGCTATGGGCAACATTCATGGCAGTTTCCTCAAGGGGGAATTAATCCTGAAGAATCTCCAGAACAAGCTATGTATCGGGAATTATTCGAAGAAGTAGGGTTAGATAGTAAAGATGCTAAAATATTAGCATCTACCAGAAAATGGTTAAGTTACAAATTACCAAAACATTTGGTGCGTTGGGACACTAAACCAATTTGTATTGGGCAAAAGCAACGGTGGTTTTTATTACAATTGGTATGTAATGAACATAATATTAATGTGCAAATAAGTAAAACGCCTGAATTTGATAGTTGGCGTTGGGTGAATTATTGGTATCCTGTTCACCAGGTGGTTTCTTTTAAAAGAGATATTTATCGCAGAGTTATGAAAGAATTTGAGCCGATGGTTATGTTACTACAAAATAGTGCAATGACATAAAATAATGGCCATACCTGCTTAGCTAAATAAATTTAGTGAAAGTAGGTTAATCTATTTTTAATAGATAATTTTTTCAAATAAGTAAGAGTAGTTAAAGCTACTCTTGTTTGGGTTTTGAAAATATTTACTTGCTAAAATACGCGTTAAATAGATTTATTAATGAATTTAATCAATACTATATTAAAAAATAAAAACTATGAATAATCATTATATTATGTTTCCTAACATAGATCCTGTTATATTCTCAATTAGTCCAGTAACCCTTCATTGGTATGGTTTAATGTATTTACTGGGATTTATTTTCGCTCTATGGTTGGCAAAGCGGAGAGCAGAAAAATTAAATAGCGGTTGGACTAAAAATGAAGTTGAAAATCTCCTTTATATTGGGTTCTTAGGTGTCTTTATTGGTGGACGTTTAGGTTATGTTTTATTTTATAACTTGCCAACCTTACTGAGCAATCCTTTGTATCTATTTAAAGTTTGGAATGGAGGAATGTCCTTTCATGGTGGGTTAATTGGTGTGATATGCACTATGTGGTGGTATGCATGTAGGACTAGACGCCACTTTTTCCAAGTTGCCGATTTTATTGCGCCATTGATTCCATTTGGATTAGGCATGGGACGAATTGGTAATTTTATTAATGGAGAACTTTGGGGACGTGTAATATTAGACATCCCATGGGCAATGTTATTCCCAAACTCTTGGGTAGAAGATATTCAGATTGTTAGTCAAGAACATTCTTTATTACCTATTTTAGAGCAGTATGGTGTATTACCACGACATCCCTCCCAACTTTATGAGATGTTTTTTGAAGGGATTATTTTATTTATTATTTTGAATTTATTTATTCGTAAACCCCGCCCAATTGGCAGTGTATCAGGATTATTTTTGATTAGTTATGGCGTTTTTCGTATTTTTGTTGAATTTTTCCGTCAACCAGATGCGCAGTTAGGGCTATTAACTGGTATAAGTATAGGACAAATTTTGTCAATTCCTATGATCATTATTGGTATTTTTATTATGATCTTAATATATAAAAACAATCGATATTTTGTAAAAAATTTAATTATTAATAAGGCATAAAATAATAAGTAGCAACATATTTTAATCTAGTTTTTGACTTATACTATTAAATAAATAATAAATTATAAGCGAGTAATAATTGGGTAGAAAATAAACGCACAGGTGTAATCCTGATATTGAAGATAAAATAACCAATTTACTTTAATTACTACTAGTAAAAATTTTTATAAAGCAACTATTGCGGAATGATTAGGTTATCTAATAGGTTATTCTTACACTGAACCATTTCAATATATTGGCTATAATACATGGAATGCCAACTATGAATGCTCATTTTTATGAAAATAAGCTTTCACTTATACGTGATATTAAGTTTAAGCCAGCTCTTGATTCTTTCAGTTACGCATGAACCCTAATATTTAAAGATATTGTAACCAGAGTGTAATGATTTTGAAGTCATCGGTGATAAATATCATGATACAATTAAATCTCCCTTTGCTGTATAAAGTATAAAGACTTTTATTGGTGACTGTTATTATTAACATGAAAAAAGGTAACTACCATATTATTCCTATTTTAATTAATATTATGGTTTAATTAGTAAAAAAATAAATGCTAAAAACATTAAAATTTGAGAGTTCTATCTTTATATCATCATTTGATGATTTATATCCTCACCTCAACACATAACAATAAATCGGATTTATTACTTGTGTGCTACATATGGTAAAATATATGTACCAATAGTGGTTCACCCTGCTTTAAATTATCATTTATATTGCCATAACAGATTTAATTGCTGTTGTTAGTATTAACGTAAAACAAAATTATAAACAAAAAATAATTTTATTAATGGCAATAATAATGATTATTACTATGAGTTTATTAAAATTAATAATATTAGATTATCATTATGAGAATCTATTAAAGATATTGATAAATTAAAAATTACTTGCTTTTTTGAAAAATCTTAGGTGGCATTAGGATAGGGGAAATATAAACCTTAGGTTAAGAAAAAATTCCACAAAGAACGAATTTATTATCAATAAAAAATTATAAACCTAATAGGCAATCTAGAATGGCAACAACCTAAGTTATATTATCCGTTATTTGCTATTTCAGCTGTTATGTTATCATAAGCTCATAGCTGTCTTCCCTATTACATAGCAAAAAAAACGACAATTTCGCTTGATGCATAATTTTTTTGAAAGTTAAGAGGCAATACTTGGTATTAATTCTATCAATGCGGATACAACAAATTATATTATTAAAAATATTGATTTATCATATTGATACGTGATTATTACAAATAATTGTAAGCAGGGATTAGTTATATTTAAGATACCTGATAACCAATTAACTGCTACATCAAGGTAATAGGAAAGAGCTTATGCTACAGATTTATCATTCTAATCAATTAGATATCCACAAAGAACTTATTTCTAGTTTGATCAACAATAATCCTTTAAACCATCCGTTTGAACAAGAAATTATTTTGGTTCAAAGTCAAGGTATGTCTCAATGGCTACAAATAGAGCTGGCGCAAAGTTTAGGAATTATTGCTAATATTTCTTTTCCGCTCCCGGAAACTTTTATTTGGAATATGTTTACTCGGGTTTTGGCTGATATTCCACAAGAGAGTGCTTTTACTAAACGGGCAATAGCTTGGAAATTAATGACAATTTTACCTTCATTGCTATACAAACCTGAATTTAAACCTCTTAGACAATATCTAAATGAGGATACCGGTAAACGTAAGTTGTATCAGTTATCAGCTCGTATTGCAGATCTATTTGAACAATATTTAGTTTACCGTCCCCAATGGTTAGAAAGCTGGCGCAAAAAACAACTAATTGAGGGATTAAGTGATAATCAGCAATGGCAAAAACTTCTTTGGTTAGAGTTGATAGAGTATACGGAAAAGCTTAATCAACCAAAATGGCATCTGGCAAACGTCTATCAGCAATTTATAAAAAATTTGCATACAAATATACCTTCATATATTAGCTTACCAAAGCGTGTATTTGTCTGTGGTATTTCCGCATTACCACCGGTTTATTTACAGACATTAAATGCCCTTGGCCAGCATATAGATATTCATTTAATGTTTACCAATCCATGTCGTTATTATTGGGGGGATATTCAGAGCTACGCTTCTTTAGCAAAACTTGAACGACGTAAGTTAAAAAATTATCGAGATAAAAATGAAATTAAGCGTTTCAAGGAACAAAGTTCAATTTATACTTTATTTAATCAACAAGGTGAACAATTTCTGACTAATCCATTATTAGCTTCTTGGGGAAAATTAGGAAGAGATAACCTATATTTTTTATCTGAGCTAGATCAATCTAATGAAGTTGCTGCCTTTGTAGATTTAACACGCGATTGTTTGTTACACCAAATTCAACAAGATATTTTAGATTTAGAAGATCATGCCCAATTTGGGTTAAACGAAAAAAATTATAATAATAGTTTTTTAAAAAGACAATTAAGAAAACAAGATAAATCATTGACATTTCATTCATGCCATAGCCCACTACGTGAAGTAGAAGTATTACAAGATTATTTATTACAGCTATTTGAAGAAAACCCTAATCTAACGCCCAAAGATATAATTATAATGGTGGCTGATATCGACAGTTATACACCTTATATACAAGCGGTGTTTAGTCATGTATCACCAGAACGTAGGCTACCTTTTTCTATTTCAGATCGAAAAGTCAGGCAGATACACCCTATTTTGCAAGCTTTTATTTCATTACTTGATTTACCTAAAAGCCGCTTTACTACAGAGCAAGTATTAGCTTTATTAGAAGTACCTGCATTGGCTCGACGATTTTCTATCGACAATGAGGAATTAATTTTATTGCGTCGATGGATTAAAGAATCAGGTATTCGTTGGGGGCTTGATGATCAAACTATCACAATACTTAAATTACCAGTAACAGGGCAAAATACCTGGGCTTTTGGTTTAAATAGAATGCTGCTTGGTTATGCTATGGATAGTAATGTAGGAACTTGGAATAAAATTTTACCTTATGATGAATGTACAGGCTTGTCCGCTCAATTAGCCGGCCTCCTTGCCGCATTTATTGATTCATTGGCCAGTTGGAGAAATAAACTTAATCAAGAAAGAAAATTAGCAGAATGGTTGCCGTTATGTAAATGTCTGTTAGATACTTTTTTTGAACCTGATGAACACATTGAAGCAATATTCATATTTATACTCCAGCAATGGCAAAAAACCATTGAAACTGGAATAGTAGTAAAATATGAAGATGTGGTTCCCATATCGCTTATTCGTGATGAGTTATCAACATGTTTTGATGATGAAAAAATTAGTCAACGTTTCCTTGCTGGTGCAATTAATTTTTGTACTCTAATACCTATGCGTTCTATTCCTTTTAAAGTTGTGTGTTTATTAGGTATGAACGATCGGATATATCCACGTTCAATACCACCACTATGGTTTGATTTAATCGCTGAACAGCCACAACGTGGTGACAGAAAACGTCGCGATGATGATATTTATCTATTTTTAGAGGCTTTAAATTCAGCTTCTAAAATATTTTATCTTAGCTATATTGGGCATGCTATGCGTAACAATCAAGTACATAATCCCTCAGTTCTGGTGAATGAATTACTGGATTATATTAGCCAAAGTTTTTGTTTAGAGGGTGATGAACATTTAAATATTGATTTAAGCGCTGATAGAGTAAAAGAACATTTAGTTACTAAACACACCCGAGTCCCTTTTGCAAAAGAAAATTATTTACCTAATAGTATTCATCAGAGTTATGCTAGTGAATGGTTATCAGCAGCCAGAAAAAAAGGCAATCTACAACCTGAATTCTGTACTCTTTTAATGCCGCTAATTGAACATAACAATGAAATATCATTAGAGCAGTTAATGTTTTTTTATCGACATCCAATACGTGCTTTTTTTCAAAAAAGATTAAAAGTTATTTTTTTAAATGAAGAAGTTCAATTACCAGAGAATGAGCCTTTTATTGTAAATAATTTACAACAATATAAATTTAATGAACGCTTACTTAATGCTTTGATTTATAAACAGTCATTGGAAGAGCTGTTAATTACTTTGCGGGCAACAGGTGGCTTACCAGCAGAACATTTCGGTCAAATTTATTGGGAAAAACAAATCCAAGATCTGCAACCTTTAGCTGATAAAATAAAGATAAATTATCATGAATATTTTAATAAACAATTCGTTGAACCTTTTAATAATGTTCGTTTATCCGGACAATTAAGAAATATTAAGCAAAACGGAATTATTCGTTATCGTCCTGCAAATTTAACGATTAATGATGGTTTATCACTCTGGATAGAACATTTAATTTTTTGTTTAACTATTAAATCTGGTACAAGTTACTTTTGGGGAATAAATAATAGTGAATGGTGTTTTAATCCAGTAGATAAATATCATGCAAAAGTATACTTACAACAACTTATTAATGGTTATCAAGAGGGGATGAATTCACCATTACCACTTTTGTTAAAAAGTGGCTGGAATTTATTAATGTCATGCTATAACAAAAAAAGTAATCAATTTGATTTTAATTCTGAGGCTATTTGGCAAAAAGCCAAAATACAACTTATCCAATCTTTACAAGGTACATATAATCATCCTGGTGAGATGAAAGATAGCTATATTAGTCGAGCTTTCAGTAAAATAGATAATAATTTGCTTGAAACAATAAAAAAAAAGGCACTTACTTATTTATTGCCAATGGCTATTTTCATAAAAAATAAAAGGATGGTATAGATGCTTAAAATTACAAGAGTTATTATTAACAATATGATAGTAATGCTCTTATTACTATTTAGTACAGCAAGCTTAACTAGGCAAAATTAGCTAGTTTTTTGCCTGATAAGATAAATAAAATAGAAAAGATACTAAAGGGTATCAGGCAATAAAACTAATGATAGGATTGTATCGCTCATATCTCAAAAGTATTACCCAATAAATTAGTTTTACATAAAAACTTTAACACCTGATATTAATTATCAATACTATCTCCAATATCAGAATTTTTGTAAAAAAATGATTATAATATTAGTACTTCTTCTAATCTTAATGCTTATTAATGATAAGTGTTAAATACTGCTTTAAAAAATAAAGATCTGCATAAAAAAATACATTAGCTAAGTTATTACTAAAATACAGATCTAGAACATAATACTATCAATACAGTATTAATAATACCACGTGACCACGATAAAATTGCAACTATGATAAGTGCGTTCTGAAACGCTTAATCATACATAATTTAAGTTGTTTAGGTAGCTATTTAAAAGTATTAAGTGATAAACCGGATAGTAATTTAAAAACTGAGCCCAAGTATTTTTATTATCATTATTACTTAGCTAATATATATTTTGTATGGTAAGTACTCACTGAGTCAATTAGCTAAAATTGATGCTAAAATTTTTAGTTTCATTCAAAATAAAGATGTTATTTTGGGTAAGATAAATGTGCCCATTACACATGGGCTTAATGCTAACTACATTACTAATCTTTTTTATCTACTAAAATAATAAGTATTTATTTAACAGAATTAACTTACGATTCTGCTATAATTTGGTTTATAATACCTGATGAACTATCATAATATCACTATTGCATTGGTTATGTTTTAAAATTTAAAGTGGCAATTGCAAATTAGTGATTATACTCAACACCTAAAGTATATTTCTTATCTTTACCATTTCAGCAAAATAAGTTGGACAAGACAATAGCTTGAAGTTACTAATAACCTCAGCCCTTAAGTTAGCAATACAGAATAAATCAAGTTTAACAAAAATGCTTTATTTTGAACCAGGACAATACTTAAAAACTCTAAAAATAATAACGGCAAATTACATCTTAAAGTACCATCATTATTGATAATAAAGCAGCTTTACAAACGATTTTTATTGGTTAAAAAGCAAAGCTTTTAACCTTTATTGAGAGAATAAAGATTAAAATTGTAGGGGATATTATTGTTATTGATAAATAACATCAAGTTAATTTTTAACATCAAGCAAATAGTACCGATAATACATTAGCATAACCATTTTCATAATCTGATCTAAATTTATACACAATAATTTTATTTTTGATGGTAGAAAAAATTAATAAAAGTTTCGAAAAAGTTATACAGCAATATTTATTAACTTTTTATGTGACTGTTTTTTTGTAACAAACAGATTTAACTTTAACTTAACAAATTATTACTAAAGATTTAAATTTGGATAACTTATCCAGTTGAGTCTAAATTACAAAAGATTTTAATCATTGAGGTAGATGCTAAGTGAGTAATAAAAAAATACAAACTTACCAGCTAGATCCTTATTATTTGCCTCTCTATGGCCAGAGATTAATAGAAGCTTCAGCAGGAACAGGAAAAACTTATACGATAGCTTTACTCTATTTGCGATTGTTATTAGGTATTGGGCGAAAAAATGCATTTTTTCGCCCATTAAGTGTTAAAGAAATTTTAGTAGTCACTTTTACCGAAGTGGCAAGTGATGAGCTAAGATCGCGTATTAGCAAGAATATTTCTCAGATGAGAATGGCTTGTATTAGAGATGGTATTGGTTTTGATGAAAATTCAATATTTAGAAACTTACTATCTTATCTTTCAGATAAAGAAGTAGCTGCTAAATTGTTACTTGATGCTGAGCGGCAAATGGATGAGGCGGCTATTTATACTATTCATGGCTTCTGTCAACGTATGTTGGTACATAATGCTTTTGAGTCAGGCATGCTATTTGAGCCATCAATAATAAAAAATGAACATACCTTACAAAAACAGGTATGTGCTGATTTTTGGCGCTGCAACTGCTATCCACTGGATTATTCTATATCAAAAGTTATTGTTAACGAATGGAGTGATCCAGATGCACTTTTAGCGGAAATAAAGCCTTATTTACAGGGTGATATTCCTACTTTTATTAACCAAAACATTGAAGCTCAATCAATAAAACAACGTCATCAAAGACAATTAAAACTATAAAAAAAGTAAAAGCATTGTGGCTTTTAAATTCAGAAATATTTATTGATTTAATTACTAATTCCGCTATTAATAAACGTAGTTATAGTCGACATAATTTACCTAGTTGGTTAGCAACAGTCACTAGTTGGGCTCAGTCAGTAACAGTAGATTATAAAATACCTAAAGAATTAGCACGTTTTTGCCAATCTGAACTGATAGATAAAACATCAACAGGTAGTGTACCTCAACATGAGGTTTTTCTTGCTATTGATAATTTATTACGACAATCACTTACATTACGTGATCTTATTATTTCAAAAGCTATTATTGATGTTCGCCAAACAATTGCTAAGGAAAAAAAACAACGTGGAGAGATTGGATTTGATGATTTATTAAGTAATTTAGATAAGGCATTACATGCAGAAAGTGGAGAACGATTAGCTAACACTATCCGCCATCGTTACCCCGTTGTTATGGTTGATGAATTTCAAGATACTGATCCGCAACAATATCGAATTTTTCAACGGATTTATCAAGGAAGTAATAATTATGGCTTACTATTTATTGGCGATCCTAAACAAGCTATTTATGCTTTTCGTGGAGCGGATATTTTTACTTATCTTCAAGCTAAAAATCAGATTGAATCACATTATACTCTTGATATTAATTGGCGTTCTTCACCAAATATGGTTGCGGCTGTAAATCAATTATTTAGTCTAGCAAAAAACCCGTTTTTATTCGAGCAAATACCGTTTAAGACAGTGAAATCAGCCTATTCAAATTCAAATCAGCATTTAGCATTTGTTCATAAAAAAGCAACATTATCAGCTTTAAATTTTTATTATTTAGACAAAGAAACTGTTTCAATCTTAGATTATCAACAAACTATGGCTTACCAGTGTGCTCATCAGATTTGTGATTGGCTTAAAGAGAGCGAAAATGGAAAAACCTGGCTATATCGAGATGATGTAACCAGACCGGTAAAAACGGCGGATATTATGGTATTAGTCAGAAGCCATCACGAAGCAGTTATAATACGAGAAACATTAAGTAAATTTAATATTTCTTCAGTTTTTCTTTCTAATCAAGAAAGCGTTTTTAATACTGATGAAGCACGAGATCTATTATGGTTATTACAAGCTGTGCTATCACCTGAAAAGGAGCGCACGATGCGTTGTGCATTGGCTACTCGTTTAATCGGGCTAACTGCGCAAGATATTGAGCAATTAAATCAGGATGAAAATCAGTGGGAAATACGGGTTGAAGAGTTTGTCAATTATTTATTGATTTGGCAACGACATGGTATTTTGCCTGCATTACGGGCTATTATGATTCACCATAAGATTGCTGAAAACCTACTAATGGATAATATAGATGGTGAAAGGCGCTTGATGGATGTGATGCATATTAGTGAATTGTTGCAAGAAGCTGAATTACAACTTGAAAGTGAGCATGCTTTAGTCAACTGGTTAGCTAAAAAAATCGAACAACCAGATCCTTCGGTAGAAAATCAACAAATACGTTTAGAGAGTGATAGTCACGTAGTTAGTATTAGTACAATTCATAAATCTAAAGGTTTAGAATATCCTATTGTTTGGTTACCTTTTGCATGTCAATTATCGAAGCAAAAATTAGCTACTTTTCATGATCGTAATAATTTTAAAATATGCCTTGATCTAAGGAAAAATGAAGAAAGCATTAAGCTAGCTAATGAAGAATCTTTAGCTGAAGATTTGCGGCTATTATATGTTGCACTAACTCGCTCAATTTATCATTGTAGTGTTGGTATTGCCCCTTTAGTTAAAGGTCGGCTGAATAGGCTCAGTGGTGACACTGATTTACATAAAAGCGCATTAGGTTACTTATTACAAAATGGACAACCAGGTAATGCTACTTTATTACGTAATGCTTTAGACACATTAGTAAGTGAAAATATTAGTATTACAACCATTAATGATATTCACTTATCTCCTTGGTATCCTAAAGACAATAAACCAATGAAGTTATTGGCTAGAAATTTTACCGGTAAAATACAAAATACCTGGCGGGTTACTAGCTATTCAGGATTATATGATATAGATTCATTATCTGATAAGGTTACTGCTAGTGATAAAAATATCAATATTTCTATACAAGCTTTGGTACCTAAAATAGACTATGATGCGCAAAGTGACAGCTTATTAATTCAAGGTGAAATAGCAGATAGAAGTGTTCACACCTTTCCTAAGGGTGCTAAAGCAGGAACTTTTTTGCATTCCCTGTTAGAATTACTGCCATTTAATAAATATCTACAAGAGTCCTGGTTAGCTGAAAAATTAGAACAATCAGGTTTTTCTGCTGATTGGGCACTTGTGCTTAAAATGTGGCTAATAAATATTTTTAACACTCCTTTACTTAAAGATAATTTAAGCTTGTTAAAGATCAATCCTGAGTTGCATTTAAATGAAATGCCATTTTATTTACCAATAAAAAAATTATTATCACCTTCTGCATTAGACAAGCTAGCACATAAATATGATATTTTATCTCAACGTTGCCCACCACTTAGTTTTGTGCCAATAACTGGAGTTTTAAAAGGTTATATTGATTTAGTTTTTTGCTGGCAAGATAGATTTTATTTGCTTGATTATAAATCAAATTGGTTAGGAGAAAATAGTCTAGCATATAGCCAAGAGGCAATACAGAATTCTATAATTGATCATAGATATGATTTACAGTATCATCTTTATACATTAGCTATACATCGTTATTTACGAAATCGGTTACCTAATTATAATTATCAAAAACATTTTGGTGGTGTTATCTACCTTTTTTTACGTGGTATTGATGCCAATAATCCTGGTTATGGTATTTATCATACTATTCCAACTTATGCGTTTATTAAGAGCCTAGATGAGTTATTTAATGCAACTAATAGAGATCAGGAATAGGAATAATGATAACTTTACTAAAGCAAGCAGCGGAGCTTAATTTATTTATTTGTTTAGATATACAGCTTGCAATTCGTTTAGCTAATGATGAAAACCCATTATTATTATTAATATTTGCAATATTAAGCGCTGAAACTAGAGCAGGACATGTTTGCTTATTTATTAATAAACTTCAACCAGCCTATTTATTTGAAGGTAGAAAAACTGAAATTGCCTTTATGCTTTGGGAAATGGCAGGAGCACCGGATATTAGAAGGATTTATACTGAGCTTAAACAATGTGATGCAGTTTGTGATGCAACGCAATCAGTAGCAAAACCATTAGTTTTATCAGATAACAAACTTTATTTTCATAGGATGTGGGCGGATGAAGAATTAGTAGATGACTTTTTTTCTCAAAATTTATTAGAAGACGTTGATGAACAACGTTTAGAGACTATTTTAACACGTTTTTTTGCGTATTCAAAAACAAAAGATTAGCAAAAAATAGCTGTTGCAGTTGCAGTAACAAGTAGGATTTCTATTATTTCTGGTGGACCAGGTACAGGTAAAACCACAACAGTAGCACGTTTATTAGCTACTTTAGTACAATTAAGTGATAAAAAATTAATCATTCAGCTAGCTGCACCAACAGGAAAAGCTGCTGCTCAATTAACAGAATCATTAAGTAATGCATTATTAAACCTGAATTTATCTGCCGATGAGTATACGGTTATGCCAAAACAAGCTCAGACTGTGCATCGATTATTAGGCGCTCAACCCAATAGCCAGTTATTACGTTATCACAAAGATAATCCACTCTTGTTAGAAGTTGTAATAATTGATGACGCATCTATGATTGATCTTCCTATGATGGCAAGATTAATTGAAGCTCTACCTAGTCATGCACGTGTAATTTTGCTAGGTGATAAAGATCAATTAGCTTCTGTTGAAGCTGGTGCTGTTCTAGGCGATATAGGCGATATTTGTCGTTTTTCAGAATCTGGATATAGTTGTGAAAGAGCAGCGCAACTCACTAAAATAACAGGTTATGACTTATCTAATTTTATATCAAATAATGGACCAAAGGTTAAAGATAGAATTTGCTTCTTACGAAAGAGTTATCGTTTTGATGCCCAATCAGGAATTGGGCGACTTGCTACTGCAATCAACCAAGGCAATATTGTCCATGTTGAACAACTATTAGCACAGCAAAACGTGGATATTAATTTTAATTCAATGGATTGGTCTGAAAAATATAGCAAATTACTTTTTGATGCTGCTGAATGCTACCGTTGCTATCTAAATATAATAACAATTAGTAAAGATCCTGAAGAGATATTGATTAACTTTAACCGTTATCGTTTATTAGCTCCTTTAAGGGAAGGACCATACGGTGTTATAGGGTTAAATTATAAGCTAGAACAGCTTTTACATCGTCAAGAAAATATTAGACGGCCTGCATATAGCTGGAATAAAAACTATAAAGGTCGTCCAATCATGATTACCCAAAATGATCGTACTCTTGGTTTATTTAATGGTGATATTGGTCTTATGTTACCAGATAATCAACAAAATTTAAAAGCTTATTTTAAGTTGCCTAATGGGGTAATAAAAAAAATACAACCTACTCGTTTACCTCAGCATGAAACTACTTTTATTATGACAGTACATAAATCCCAAGGATCTAAATTTGATCATGCTGCATTAGTTTTACCACCAATTTTTACCACTATTCTTAGTAAAGAACTTATTTATACGGCAATTACTAGAGCAAAAAATAAGCTAACAATTTATGCTGATCTTGATATTTTTACTAAAGCATTAATGACATCAACAGAAAGACGTAGTGGTTTAAATGAACCATTACTTTAATAACATTATCAGCTAATATAAATAACGATAAAAGTTTAAAATAATAACTATCTTTTTTTCGTAAACTACATTAAAGTATCTTGATATATAACTTTAATTTTAACGTTTAGCAATTAGTAAGTTATTAGTATCAACTATTCTAGTTATGCTATTAATTTTTTTATATAAGTAAAAATATTTTTAGATGCTGCTTAATATATTTAAATATTCCATTGAACCTAATTTGATTTCATCAATAGCCAACTCAAATATTATTAAGCAAAAATTATATTTTTAATTTACTCTATTTACACTTATTTAATTAAGTAGTAATTTGAAAAATATTTTTTTATGGAAACTTAAAAGGATACTTTTTCCACATCATTTTATAAGTTTCTAGTTAATATTTTATTCTAATTGAAATCACAGATAACAAGTAACTAAATTTTACAACAATATACCATTTTCATAAAAAATATATAGTAACGTTTTATTCATTTTGCTAATTATTATTCCTAATATTGGCAAATATATTATTTTAATAATAATGATGAAATTACTTCTTGGGGGTAAATTTTAAATTTAGTAAAATTAATGGAACATAAATCCACCTGAAATAAAAATTAACAAAAAATAATATTTATTAATTTAATATTTCATTTATTATAAAGATGAAACACTACCTTTGAGCTATATTAAAAGGTGACATGAAATGTCATTTTATAATATTACCGGTTAATTAGAGCTGCAATGTAATCAGCTAACATTGCTCTACAATGAAATAACATATAATATGTGTTTAACAATAATAATTAAACTATATAATTTATTTAATCGCACTAATCTAAATAGACATTATCCTTTATTAACTTCACACCCCAATGAATATATAAATTTTATTAAAGCACAAACTATACTAACACATAGTTTAATATAAATTAAACTAGATCAGTAGGCACCTTCCTTGATAAGACTAAATTATAAAAAACCCAAAACCAAATACTTTATGGTGCCGAAGGCCGGACTCGAACCGGCACACCAGAAGGTGGTTGATTTTGAATCAACTACGTCTACCAATTTCGCCACTTCGGCATTGAAGAATAATTATGAAAAACGATGTTATTATACTTGTAGTTTCAACAAGCGCAAATGTTATTATTCACAAATAGCGTTAAGTACTTAAAAAGCTATTATATGATAGGGCCAAAATTTGTCAGCTAATACGACAAACTATAGTGGTAGAATTTTTACCAAGTTTTCTTTCAGTTCAGTGATGCACTACATTTGCTACTAGTTACTAATAGCAATATATTTATATATAAAAATAGGTTTCATCATCTATTCCACACTTTTTCTTGCGAGAAGTAGATTATTTCATTACCTATTTCTAGTATTATGTAATTTTATTAATGACTAGTAAATTTCATGTTGCTAAATTTATATAACTTCCGCAAATTTTGCTTTGCTGTTATAGGTTAATTTTAGCTACTAAATTAAACAGCAGCTGCTCAATAACCGGTTCCATTAATAACAAACAATTAAATTAAGGCTAATCCAATAGATATCTTTTTGATCTTTTAGTAAGAACTATTGACTTTTACTCAGTTAAATATTTTTTCTTTTTATAATTATGCCACAAAAATTATTTTTGCCGCCTATTTTTAGCCTGGCTTATTATTTGTTGATTATAATCATCGCTCTGTTTAGACAGAGCACAGATAAAAAAATTATCAATAATTTAAATCAAAAATTTTCAGGTTAGGTAAACCTGATAGTAAGTTGCTACTGTGTTTAATTTTAATTAACAGTAGACTAAAATGAGCAAATTAATAGTATCATTACTTACAAGCCAAACTTTATTATTTTAGCTTGTACATCGGATTTAGAGATAATCAAGGTAATTTATTGTGTTTAATTTAGTATCAGTAACTTAGCTAAGGATAAAAACTATCTGAATAACTTTAGTAATTATTTAAATTAATTGGCGATTATTAACTATAATTAATGATATAACTCAACTAAATATAAAGCTACTATTCATCAGAATAATAATATATAACTGTGGATATAAGTTATTATCAAATGCAGAATAACCTAAGGTTGGAAATTAAAAGCACAATATAACTATGTTAATCATAGATATGTTTGCAGCTATTGTTAACTTATTATACGCTAGGTAACCAAACTAGTAATGAATATCTTTTGATATATTATTACTTTTACTAAATTTTAAAGTTGGTGTTTCATTGTTATTGATATTTTTTATTAATTACAGGCACTTGGTATGTTTAATTGCCTAATATAATCTCCTATAGTTTTAATTAAGATAAAAAGTAATAATACATATTACTTACTAAAGGCATCTTTTAGACGCTGAAAATTGGTGAATATATTTTATTAATTAAAATACAATAATATATTTATGTTTTTATTAAATAATAAAAATTTTAATACATGCTCTTATACTAAATTAATCTTTATTCATATATTGGGTTTTATCATAAAAAATATTATGATAGAGGGTTTCTTCGTCCTCTGTCTACGATTATTAACTAGGGTAACTTAGATCTACAAGAGCATTAACAATGCTAAAACCAATGATCAATACCTAAAATTAATCTCACTTTTCAATTTTCGTTAATTAAAGTCAAGCATTAGCAAATAATAATTGCAACATCTCAAGATGTTCTGATTAAAATAATTAATATTATCGTAATAGCTATACTCGGCAAGTACTTTTTACTTTTATAAACCACTTTTTCTTGTGCACTTTTACTAACCGTAATTTTATATTTTTGTAAAAATGCTGATACTTCATTTAACTGTCGTTAGTTTAACATAAAGCATCTATTTCATAGGGTAAATTTATACTGTTCATTAATTTTAGTAATAGTATTAATTAAGTAAAATAAATGTAATTTAGTGTAAAAACTGGTAGCCCAGAGAAACAGCATAGCAAGTATATTTAAACAAACAACTGGATCATGCCATAAAAAGTAAAGTGGGGTCAGATTAATATGCAGCAAGCCAGGCAATGCCGCTTATTTAGCTTCACAAGCAGGAAAAGAACAGATGAAAAACTAGCTATGAGCTTATATTTAGAAGTTTTAGCCAAAACTAAAAATATATATTATATCAATTAAAGAAATAAAGATCTAAAAATAAAATTAATTATGTAGGTAAAGCCTTAAATTTTTACTATGGTAAGAGTTATATTAAATCATCCGATAGTATGGATGAAATAAAATATAATATGTTTGTTGCTGCAACTGTTTGATTTATTGCTCAACAATGATATTTAAACAACCATGTGAAGATTAGTCCTTTGTGAAACATTAACTTATATATAAATTGTATATTTTGATGTAGTAATTGATATTGCAACTTTAAATGGAGCCTATATTATTGCACTATAGTTGGTGGATTAATATAATATAAAAATAACTTCTTAACTAAGTAAGCGAGCAATAAAATATGGCATAGACCTATAAAACGTTATCTAAACAGTTATAATACAATTTTGCTAATATTGCCAGTCAATATAGAAGACCGACCATACAGGTGGTATAATTACCAATAGTAGTTTTATAGAAAATTTTGCTACTAAATATTACTTAGCACATTTAAATATTACAATAATAGCAATTAGGAAAAGTAAAAGAAGCAACAGACCACCTGGTAGTGGTCCTTGCTAAATTTATATTAATTCATGCTTATATAAGCTGTTACAAATATAAGCATGAATTGATAATAGACTTTTATCAGCAAGACCTTTTTCTATAAAAGTAATGCGATGAAACTTGCTATTTAATAGCACAACCATCTTTACAAGCAGAACTTGAAAGTAATGAATGGTTCACCTATCAGCTAACAGCAGAAAAATGGCAGATGGGTGATTTAATTGCTTGTGAGAATCAAATACAAGCCAAAAAATTAGATGAAATACTTTATAAAATAAAAACTTATCAATTTATACCGCATAATTTAGCCGGTGAAGGCACTCGATATGGAGCACCGGTTGAGTTTTGCTGGACAACAAAACTGTGGAGCTCATAAAGATATATATTAATAAATTTACAATCAATATAATGATATAAAAAAAATTAGCACGGTAACGATACAAAACTTATCGCAGTATTAATTTTAATTTAGTCATAGCAGATACCAAATAACTTAATAAATAACAAAGAAAGATGAAAAAGAAACAATCAAATCAAATTCAATCTAAGCCATTACTTGATAAAACTTATCAACCAGCTGCAATTGAACAACATTTATATGTAAACTGGGAAAAAAAAGGCTATCTTGCACCACAAGGTAATAATGGCAAACAGAATTTTTGTATTGTTATCCCACCGCCTAATATTACAGGTAATCTGCATATGGGACATGCTTTTCAGCAAACCATAATGGATACCTTAATTCGATATCAACGCATGCAAGGGAAAAATACCCTGTGGCAAAGTGGCACCGATCACGCTGGTATCGCCACTCAGATAGTTGTTGAGCGCAAAATTGCTGCAGAAGAGAATAAAACTCGCCATGACTATGGCAGAGAAGAGTTTATTGAAAAAATTTGGCAATGGCAAGCAGAATCTAGACGGAATATTTCTCAGCAAATGCGCCGACTAGGTGATTCTATTGATTGGCAACGTGAACGCTTTACCATGGATGATGGACTATCTAAAGCAGTAACAGAAGCATTTATTAGTTTATATCAAGATGATCTTATTTATCGCGGTAAAAGATTAGTTAACTGGGATCCTAAGTTACATACGGCTATTTCAGATTTAGAAGTTGAAAATCGAGAAGTTAACGGTTTGATGTGGTATTTACGTTATTATCTGGCAGATAAGGTAAAAACATCAACAGGACAAGATTATCTGGTTGTTGCTACTACTAGACCAGAAACCATGCTGGGTGATACTGGTGTAGCAGTCAATCCAGCAGATCAGCGATATAAGGATTTAATCGGCAAACAAATTTTACTGCCATTGGTTAATCGTCGTATTCCTATCGTCGGTGATGAATACGCCGATATGGGAAAAGGCACCGGCTGTGTTAAGATAACACCGGCGCACGATTTTAATGACTATGAAGTAGGAAAACGTCACATGTTGCCTATGATCAATATTTTAGATTTCAATGGCCATATCCGCAAGCAGGCTGAAGTATTCGACAGCGCAGGCAACCCTAGCAATATTTATACAACGACCATCCCTGCATCCTATCAGGGAATAGAGCGTTTTATTGCTAGAAAAGCAATAGTCAGTGAATTAGAAAAACTAGGATTATTAGTATCCACAAAACCGCATCAGCTGACCATTCCTTATAGCGATCGTAGCGACGTTGTTACTGAACCCATGCTTACAGATCAATGGTATGTTCGTACACTACCATTAGCTGAAAAAGCTATTGCCGCAGTAAAAGATGGTCGTATTAAGTTTGTTCCTAAACAGTATGATAATATGTATTTTTCCTGGATGAAGAATATTCAAGATTGGTGTATTTCACGACAATTATGGTGGGGGCATAGAATACCAGTCTGGTATGATAAAGACGGTAATGTCTATGTAGGACATGACGAAGAAGAAGTTCGTCGAGAGAATAATCTTAGTGCTGATATTAGCCTACATCAGGATGAAGATGTATTAGATACTTGGTTCTCTTCTGGTCTGTGGACCTTTTCAACCTTAGGCTGGCCAGAAAATAGCGAGGAGTTAAAAAAATTCCATCCAACGGATGTGTTGGTTAGTGGTTTTGATATTATCTTTTTCTGGATAGCACGCATGATCATGCTAACAATGTATTTTATCAAAGATGAAAATGGCCAAGGTCAAATTCCTTTTAAAACGGTCTATATGACAGGCCTGGTACGTGATGAAGAAGGACAAAAAATGTCAAAATCTAAAGGTAATGTTATAGATCCGCTTGATTTAATAAATGGGATAACGCTGGAAGATTTAATAACAAAACGTACTAGCAATATGATGCAACCCCAATTAGCAAAAAAAATTGCTAAGCATACCCGTAAAAAATATCCACACGGCATTAAAGCGCATGGTACCGACGCTTTACGCTTTACGCTCGCCGCATTAGCATCGACCGGGCGAGACATTAATTGGGATATGAAACGCCTTACTGGTTATCGCAATTTTTGTAATAAACTTTGGAATGCCAGTCGTTATGTATTGATAAATACTGAAGGACAAGATTGTGGTCAGCATGGTGGAGAAATTACTTTATCACTAGCTGATCGCTGGATCATGGTTGAATTTAATCAAACGATAGAATTGTACCGTGAAGCGCTGGATACTTATCGTTTTGATATAGCTGCGAATATTTTGTATGAATTTACCTGGAACCAATTCTGCAATTGGTATTTAGAACTATCTAAACCAGCTATCTATAAAGGAAACGAAGCAGAAATTCGTGCGACACGTTATACCTTGATTCAAATATTAGAATGCTTATTACGGCTAGCGCATCCTATTATTCCATTTATTACCGAGATGATTTGGCAGCGAGTGAAAGTAGTTAAAGGCATCCAACAAGACACTATTATGTTACAGCCTTTTCCAATCTTTGATCCAAACAAAGTTGATGAAGAAGCACGTTATAATATGAAATGGTTAAAAGAAATCATTATTGTCATACGTAACATTCGGACAGAAATGAATATTTCACCAGCTAAGCCATTAAATCTGATACTGCGTGGTACTAGTCACTCAATCAAACTCCGTATTACAGAAAATATGAATTTTCTTCAAGAAATGGCCCGCCTTAATTCTATTACTATATTAGATGAACAACAATCAACACCGATTGCAGTCACTAAACTTATAGATGGCACTGAAGTCTTGATCTTCATAGCCGATTTAGTAGATAAAAATAAATTATAGCTTTGCCGATAACCTGCTGCTGTTGTTGAAAAATAGCGTGAACGCCTTGCAACACATTTAGCAGCAAGACAAAAACTTAATAATCAAAAAGTAACGATTAGTTAACTTTAATAGCAGTATTGTTAAATAACAAACTTACTAAACTTAATACGCATACATCAGATCTGGAAATTTAGTTAAAATAATAACCAATGGATTGAAAAATCCACTTTTTTAGCAAAAAATATAATAGCGCGTTCATGATAACTTTGATTATAATCAGTTTTAACTCGATTATTAAACCATTATTCAGTTGTCTAGTACAACTAAAACCTAAATACGCAAACTTATGACTATTATGATTATGAATGCTATACTAAAAATAAGTATAGAAACTGAATAAAGCTAACCATAAATTCACTTCATAAAATTATTATTCAATACAGTTACTTATTTATAACCACTCTCTTTTCTATTAGAACAATTTTATTCTAGTGTAATACCTTTAAGTTTAATAAGATCCTCACAAGTTATTAACCCCAATTTTTAGTCTATATCAACACCACAATACAGTGATGAATTTCTAGATGTTTTAAACTTTTTAATCTAATTTTAATGCCACTATCGCCCTATCTATGTGTTGATATAATTAATAACCTTCCCATAGTTAGTTAACTAATAAGAGCTATGATTACAATAAAAATTTTTTATAATCAAAATTTGAATATTAATTCAATCAAAAATAACTAAAACTACATATTTTAGTTAATAAAAAACGACTTACTTATCATTACTGAGTTAATATCAACAAAAAAAGTTGATTTAAAATTGATGTTAGATTAGTAAATAAAAAAATAGACCATTATCAATACAATTAACAAAAATTATTTATGTTACATTACAAAAAATATTTTTTAAATTCAATGTTTTATATTTGATAATATTTTATCAATTTTATTGATGTAATCACTTGCTATGGCTATGCTAACAGTGCAGTGCAACGTATAGTACGCTAAAAATGTGATTAAAATAAAAAACAAATGATCAAAGATATGGATAACTTGAGTTATTATATTTAGGATGCTTATAGTACAAAGTAACAACAAGAATCAGTTGTCTATTCAAGACATAATCTTGATTTATGGCTGAACCATTCATTCATTAACTCAATAGTTATTTAAATTTAATAATAATCATGATAATTTTATTACTCTAGAAACTTTATACATACTAGATCTAACATTATTATAGAATAAGTTAGAATTAATATTATTTATATAACTCAAGTACAATTAGTTCCATCAGAATATGCTAATGTTAAAGTCCTAAACTATAATCTAACCTTAGCGCTAGGATTACTAATGGAATTATTATGTACAGTAGGCTTGCCTACCTTGATTTTTTAATCAGATATTCATTCCTGTCTATCTCAATTTTAAATATTACACTAATAAAAGTGATTTTTCTCGGTTTTATTTTAGATAAATAATTAGTTAAAGACATCAAATACGATGATTAAAAATCAAATTTTACCATGAATACTTTTGCTAACTAAATATTTGTCGTTAATATCTTGATCTTGCATATATTGAGAATATGCTGTAAATAAATACTTTTCATAAGTACATTTTTATATTTCAAAAAAATAATATTATACCAATAACCAACCCCATTTATATCCTGCTGGCCACAAACGAACAAAGTATGAAATAACGCTAAAATCAAATTTCAATCAATTACTATTCAAAGTTAGGATTAATATCTAGTTAATCTTTATTGCAGAACGCTACCTAGCCTTAGGTTAGGTAAATATCTAACTAAATTAGTTAACAATGATAAATTTTTAACTTAAGCACACGATTTCGGTGTTGTTAATAATCTTATTAAGCAATAAATACCTTATAGTATAACTATCTATTTTTCACTACAACAACGTTGCTGTTAACGCTCACTACGAGGTTCATAATGCTACGTCCTACATAATTAACGACTATTACGGTGTCCAACATTCCCGCGACGTTTAAATGATTGTGCTTCACCTAACAGGTGTATTTGCATTGGCTTATTCAAAATACGTGTGCGTGTTAAATGATTAAGTAACTCATTTGGCATGCCTTTTGGTAACTCTATCGTTGAATGTGAGGCAAATAACTTAATATTACCAATATAACGACTACTAATATCAGCTTCGTTAGCAATTGCACCCACAATGTGGCGAACTTCAACGCCATCTGCATGACCAACTTCAATACGATACAATTCCATATCACCTACATAACGACGCTCATGACGCGAACTACCATTGCTGCGACTAAACTCATCACGTAAATTAAATTTATGTTTTGAATAACCAGTAGTATCAGGTGGCAATATTAATGGTCGATCACTTTGCGCTATTTTTAATAGCGCTGAAGCTAATGTTTCCATATCCAGCTTATCATCAACAACTAATTTAGTCAGTAATTCACGATATTTATCTAAATCACGGCTTTCTAATTGCTTTTGAATATTTTCAGCAAATTTAGCTTGACGAGCTGCACTTAAAAATGCAGAACTTGGTAACTCAACTTCTGCAATTGGCTGCTTCATGGTACGCTCAATATTACGTAATAGTCGACGTTCACGATTATCAACAAACAAAATAGCACGTCCAGATCTACCTGCCCGACCGGTACGACCAATTCGATGCACATAAGACTCGGCATCCATTGGTATATCATAATTGACTACTAAATTAATACGTTCAACATCTAGACCACGAGCTGCTACATCAGTAGCAATTAATATATCAAGACGGCCATCTTTTAAACGCTCTAATGTTTGCTCACGTAAATCTTGATTCATATCACCATTTAGAGCAGAGCTGTTATAGCCACTACGTTCAAGTACTTCAGCAACCTCTAATGTTGCATTTTTAGTGCGTACAAAAATAATTGCCGCATCAAAATTTTCAGCCTCCAAAAAACGAACCAATGCTTCATTTTTGCACATACCATATACAAACCAATAACTTTGGGTAATATCTGGACGTGTCCTAATACTAGATTTTATCCTGATCTCTTTTGGGGATTTCATAAAGCGATGGGTAATACGACGGATAGCTTCTGGCATTGTTGCAGAAAACAGCGCCGTTTGATACTCAGTTGGGATCTGACTAATAATATTTTCAACGTCTTCTATAAAACCCATACGTAACATTTCATCAGCTTCATCAATAACTAAACCACATAAATGTGATAAATTTAATGTACCACGTTTTAAGTGATCTAATAAGCGACCCGGTGTTCCTACTACAATTTGCGGACCTTGCCTTAGTGAGCGTAACTGGTAATTGTAACGCTGACCACCATAGAGTGCGACAATATTTACTAAACTCATGTGTTTAGAAAATTCACCCATGGCTTCAGCAACTTGGACTGCTAACTCACGCGTTGGTGCCAACACTAAGATTTGAGGTGCTTTCAATTTCATATCTATATTATGTAATAGCGGTAAACTAAAAGCCGCTGTTTTACCACTACCGGTTTGTGCCATACCTAATACATCGGCACCACCTAACAAATAGGGTATACATTGCTGCTGGATTGGGGATGGTTTTTCGTAACCAAGGTCATTTAGTGCAGAAATAATTGGTTTTGATAAACCTAAATCATCAAAAGAGATTTCATTCTCATTAGTCATGTAAAAGTGCCTCATTTATTATGGCAGCCAGGTTACATAACCCTGAGAACAAATTAGGTTATTTTCATTTTAAATATGAACTGGCTTAAATTTTATTATTAAACGAACATTAAGACTTCATCGATTGTTATGAAGTCTTAATGTTCGTCGCTACTGTTAGCCTGATTCTGAAAGGTCATCTTGTACCTGCACAACAAAGCCAGTTCTAACAGGGCATAGCGGTATAAAATAAATACTATATGCATTGCTAGCTACCGTATAGCACTATAGTTGTAATATTTACCTCAATAAAAATTAGTTTCACTAAGATGCTCAGTAAGCTGAATGTTATCTATTTAATTATTTAAAAGCTAACCATCAATGTTTTTTCACTCACTGATTTTACCTGAATAGAATTTAACTATATTCTAACCCCATTGCTATTTTTCAACTTTTGGTTATCTATATTTCTCAAATAAATAAAGCTATAAAATCTGGATAGTATTATTGGCTCTTATCGATAAGAGGATATCACCCTGAGCCAATCGTGCAATACCATGATTTATATGGGCTAGCTAAATTGTAAATTAGATAAAGCTCTAAAACGAATTAAACTCTTTATAGGCAGCATAAATCAAAATTCCTTGCCAGGATAAAATATCTTCCAAGAAAATTTTAAATTACGTACTATCTGGACGTATAGATAGTAGAATCACTGCTAGTTAGAGCAATCAATACGATATTATCATACAAAACACCACGCTAAGATAAAAATGTGCATCTTCATCATCAGATAATAACCAACTAGTAAGTTACTTCTTGTTGCAATTTAGGTGGCATTGGGATTACAAAGACTTGACTCTTAAGCAAATATTCACTATTGCTACTTACAATAAAAATAATAGCTGTAATGTAAAGCAAGTACAGAAAAACTTCATATTCTGTATCCAGAATACAGAAACAAATCAAAGTATCCCATCAATCACTAAAACTAAATATAACTTAGTTATTTAAAATACTAGGCTCTATTTTTACAGGACACCGAGCTTTACGTCAAATTATTCTGCAGAAATATGTGTTTCTGTTTCATGTAGCTTTTCAGTGTAACCCACATCTTTAATACTAAGACGAATACGTCCCTGCCGATCAACCTCCAAAACTTTAACTAGTACTTCCTGATATAACTGTAAGTAATCAGTAACTTTTTCAACGCGTTTTTCTGCTATCTGAGAGATATGTACTAACCCTTCTTTACTACCACTGATGGCCACAAAAGCCCCGAAGTCAACAATACGTGTTATTTTGCCCTGATAAACACCGCCAACTTTAACTTCTGTGATAATCTCTTCAATACGACGAATAGCAGCTTCAGCTTTAAAACTATCGGTTGCCGCAATTTTTACAGTACCATCATAATCAATTTCAATCGTAGTACAGGTTTCTTCAGTTAATGTTCTAATGACAGAACCACCTTTACCTATCACATCTTTAATCTTATTAGGATTGATGTGAATAGTGTGAATACGTGGCGCAAACTCAGAAATATCTTCACGAGGGCGATTAATCGCCTCTTCCATAATACTTAAAATATGTAAACGAGCTACTTTTGCTTGGTTTAACGCAACTTGTATAATTTCATGCGTAATGCCCTCAATCTTAATATCGATTTGCAGAGCACTAATACCTTCACGACTACCTGCGACTTTAAAATCCATATCTCCTAAATGGTCTTCATCACCCAAGATATCTGAAAGCACCACAAAATTATTATTTTCTTTCACTAACCCCATGGCAATACCTGCCACTGCTGCCTTAATTGGAACACCTGCATCCATTAATGCTAGTGATGCCCCACAAACAGAAGCCATAGAAGAAGATCCATTAGATTCTGTAATTTCAGACACTACACGTACAGTATAGGGAAACTCTGACTGAATCGGCATCACTGCTAATACTCCACGCTTAGCCAAACGTCCATGGCCAATTTCACGACGTTTGGGTGAACCAACTAACCCTATTTCACCTACTGAATAAGGAGGAAAATTATAATGAAATAGAAAACGATCGGTATATTCACCCATAAGCTCATCAACAACTTGTGCATCACGTTCAGTACCAAGAGTTACTGTGACTAACGCCTGTGTTTCTCCACGAGTAAATAACGCTGAACCATGACTACGAGGTAATACACCAGTACGTACATCAAGTGCACGCAACATATCTTTTTCTCTACCATCAATACGCGGTTCACCTTTTAATACCCTAGTTCGGACCACTTTTTTCTCTAAATATGATAAATATTTATTTATTTCAGCAACATCTAAAGATTTATTTTCGGCCAAAAGTACACTCACAACATCTTCTTTAATTAAATTAACTTTAATATAACGCTCTTTTTTTTCAGTAATAAGAAGTGCATCACTTAATCGCTGTTCAGATAATTCTGCAATACGATTATATAATTTTTGATTAATCGCTTCTGGTTGCCAATCGCATTTTTTTTTACCGATTTTTGTCGCCAAAACATTAATATTATCAATCAAGATTTGTTGCTGCTCGTGACCAAAAACAACCCCACCAAGCATCTGATCTTCTGTTAATAAATCAGCTTCCGACTCTATCATTAGTACCGCACTCGCTGTACCAGCAACAACTAAATCTAAGCGACTACTTTTTAACTCATTAATGGTAGGATTTAAAACATACTCATCATCAATATAACCAACGCGGGCTGCTCCAATTGGACCATTAAATGGAATATCTGATATAGACAATACAGAAGATGCTCCAATAATAGCAACAATATCAGGATTAACTTGCGGATTAACGGATACAACCGTAGCAATAATTTGTATTTCATGGCAAAATTCATCTGGAAACAAGGGACGAAGTGAACGATCAATTAGCCTAGCTATCAGCATTTCACCTTCACCAGGACGCCCTTCACGACGGAAAAAACTGCCGGGTATTCTACCAGCAGCATATGATCGTTCCTGATAGTTAACTATCAGTGGAAAGAAATCCTGCCCTTCTTTCATTTTCTTCTGCCTAACAACAGTGACAAATACGACCGTATCATCCATGCTAACCATAACTGCAGCAGTCGCTTGACGAGCCATCATACCAGTTTCGATAGTAACTGTATGTTGACCATATTGAAATTTATGAATAATAGGATTAAGCAAAATAATACCCTTTTAATAGTTTTTTATTTATATAACAAAACTAATATTTACGTTCTTGTTACATCCTTACAACTAATGATAATACTTGACTACATTTACTGATCTTTTAAATTTCAGCATTCTCATTAGCCACCAGAACTAGTTGGAGCTAAAGAAGATCACATTATTTTAAAATAAATTGAAAATATTTTATTTCCTATACATGTTTTATAAGTGTAAAAATTTTTTATGTGTTCTAGCAGAACAGGGGCCAGTAGGCCCCTGTTCATTTTAACCCCAAATAATCAGCGACGTAATCCTAAGCAATCAATAAGTGTGGTGTAACGAGCAACATCTTTATACTTCAAATAGTTCAATAGTTTACGACGCTGAGCAACCATACGCAACAGCCCTCGGCGACTGTGATGATCTTTCTTATGTTTAGCAAGATGACATTGCAATGGATTAATTTCTGCAGTCAAAAGAGCAACTTGAACTTCACTAGAACCGGTATCATTTTTATTACGACCATAATCTGCTATAATTTGCGCTTTTTCTTCAGTACTTAGAGACATAAAATAACTCCAATTTTTACACTAAACATAAGAAAAGCCGATCTATAATTTAGCCTTCCTAAACAAATATTAATTCATTCTACGTTTCAATTAATCATAACACAAGATAACATCTAAATACTATTAAACACTTTACACTACTAAACGACGAGGAGCTATTTTATTTTGTTCATCAATCTCAGCAATACCAATAAATTTATGCCTATCACCTTCTGTTACTCTAACTTTATTGCCTTTAGAAAACCTATGATTAATAACAACAACCGCTTGCCCTTTTTTAAAATAAGTGGCAACATTTGATGAAATATTTACTTCAGGAAAATGACTAACTACTTTATCCATTGGTAATAATAAAGAATCTAATTGCGCCTCCAAAGAAGTTATCCGTAGTTCAAATTTCTGCTTAAGCGTATATAATTGCTCTATTGTTACCATACGTTCAATTGGATAACTAGCTACCTGTAAGCGCCTTAGATAAATTACATGGGCACCACAACCCAATATTTCACCTAAATCATCAATAATAGTTCGTATATAAGTCCCTTTAGAACAATGGATCGTTAATTCCAATTCATTATCTTCCCAACGCTCAAATTGTAAACCATAAACAGTAATCGGCCTACCTTCACGCTCAATAGTAACCCCCCGGCGGGCATACTCATAAAGTGGCTTACCACGATATTTAAGCGCGGAATACATAGACGGTACTTGGATTAAATTACCACGAAATTTATCTAATGCCTTATCAAATTGATACTGTGTTATTTCTATTGGACGTTGACAAATTATTTTACCATGCGCATCTGAAGTGTCCGTACGCTGACCTAAACGAGCAATAACACGATAGTGTTTATCTGAATCAAATAAAAATTGTGAAAATTTCGTTGCTTCACCTAAACAAATCGGCAACATACCGGTTGCCAAAGGGTCGAGTGCTCCTGTATGACCAGCTTTTTTAGCATTAAATAAATAACGTACTTTTTGTAAAGCATCATTAGATGAGTATTCTGCTGGTTTATCCAATAACAATACCCCATGAACTTCACGACCAATACGACGCCTCATTACTCACTATCTCTATCATCTTTAGCGTTATGAAAGCTCCTTTCATCATCTCTGACCACGTTGCTAACTAAATTAAACATACGCATACCTTCCACCAAAGAGCTGTCATAAAAAAAAGTTAATTCAGGAACTATACGTAAACGCATGGCTTTACTCAGTAAAAAACGAATATATTTAGCCAGATTGCTATTAAATACTTTAATACCATTTTTAACCATATCTGTTTCGTGTTCTTTTGATGAAATACTTAAAAAAGTTACAAAAACTTTAGAATAAGCCAAATCACTAGAAACTTCTACCCCTGAAATAGTAGCCATTTTAACACGCGGATCTTTAATTTTTTGATGAAGAATAATCGAGATCTCTTTTTTTATTTCTTGGGCAACACGATGAACACGACAAAATTCTCTTGCCATTATTATATTTCCTCACGTGGTAAAACCAAAATATAATGACCATATAATTATTATATAAAAAAATAAAACTAAATACTTATATGTATTTTATTTTTATATAGAAAAAATCATAAAGATGATTTATCATAATAAAATTAATATAATCACAAGAATCGATAACCAATAAACCTAATATAAATAGTTATCTATAACTATTTAACTAAAACTCCATAACTGATATTATAGCATTGCAACAAGTATCAATAAAGTAGGTATTAATTATCAATTGAACGTTTCACTTCAATGACTTCAAATACTTCTATCATATCACCAACACGTACATCGTTGTAATTCTTAACACCAATGCCACACTCAATACCATTACGTACTTCGTTGACATCATCTTTAAAACGACGTAATGATTCCAATTCACCTTCATAAATAACCACATTATCCCGCAATACTCTGATAAGGTTATTACGCTTAATTACGCCTTCAACAACCATACAACCAGCAATGGCTCCAAACTTAGGTGATTTAAATACATCACGAACTTCCGCTAATCCGATAATTTGCTGTTTATATTCAGGAGCTAACATACCACTCATCACCTGTTTAATCTCATCAATAAGACTATAAATTACCGAATAATAGCGTATATCTATATTTTCGTTTTCAATAGTGCGTCTTGCCGTAGCATCAGCGCGGACATTAAACCCAATAATAATCGCATTAGAAGCTGCAGCTAATATAACATCTGTTTCTGTAATACCACCGACACCTGAACCAATAATTTTTACTTTAACTTCATCAGTGGATAATTTTTGTAATGAATCAGTAATAGCTTCACAGCTACCTTGTACATCAGTTTTTAATACAATATTAAACTCAGAAATCTTACCATCTTCCATATTAGCAACCATATTTTCTAGTTTTGATTTCTGCTGACGGGCTAATCTTACTTCTCGAAATTTACCTTGACGATAAAGGGCAACCTCTCGTGCTTTCTTTTCATCACGGACAACAGTTACTTCCTCACCGGTTGAGGGTACATTTGACAACCCCAAAATTTCAACCGGAATTGATGGCCTAGCAGATTGAATATCTTCACCTAATTCATTACGCATTGCACGAATACGGCCATATTCAAAACCACATAGTATTATGTCACCTTTATTAAGGGTGCCTTCCTGAACTAAAATCGTCGCAACAGAACCACGACCTTTATCCAAATAAGACTCAATAACAACACCACGTGCCATACCAGTACAAACTGCTTTCAGTTCTAATACTTCAGCTTGCAATAAGATTGCTTCTAATAATTCATTAATACCTATCCCTTTTTTAGCAGATACATTGATAAATTGATTTTCACCACCCCACTCTTCAGCTGTAATACTATATTGCAACAGCTCATTTTTCACGCTATCAGCATCAGCTTCGTGTTTATCAATTTTATTAACTGCAACGATCACAGGAACATTAGCGGCCTTAGCATGCTGAATAGCTTCTATAGTCTGAGGCATCACACCATCGTCAGCGGCAACTACTAAAACAACAATATCCGTTACTTTAGCACCACGCGCACGCATTGAAGTAAATGCGGCATGTCCTGGTGTATCTAAAAAGGTAATCATACCTTTATCTGTTTCAACATTATAAGCACCAATATGCTGCGTGATGCCACCAGCTTCATCCAATGCAATTTTAGTTGAACGAATATAGTCCAGTAATGAAGTTTTCCCATGATCAACATGCCCCATCATCGTTACGACGGGCGCTCTAGATTCTGCAATTGCTTCACCTGTATCACGATCATTGAAAATCTCTTCTTCCAGCTCATTTTCCCGCAGCAAAATAACTTTATGCCCCATCTCTTCTGCCACCAGCTGCGCTGTTTCTTGATCAAGAACCTGATTTATGGTAACCATCACACCCATTTTCATCATAGTCTTAATAACATGAGAGCTTTTGACGGCCATCTTATTAGCTAATTCAACAACCGATATAGTTTCACCAATTACAACATCACGATTAATAATCGTAACCGGTTTTGTGAACCTTTGATGTAATAAACTAGTTTTTTTATTTTTACCTTTAGTTTTCTTCGTACGGCCAACCGAGCGCTCTTCTTCGCGATCAGCTTTCTCAGAATGTTTATTATTTTTTTTCTTACGAGTAGCCTTACCGCCTCGATTTCGAGCGCGACGCTCTTCTTCTTGTGCATCATTTTCCTCTTCTGCTTCAGGAGCATGACGATAAGTTATTAGAGATCATCTAGATTATCTTTCACTTCATCACGACCACTCCACAGCAGAAAGTTTTCTTCTGCCATACGACGAGTTTCTTCAGCAACAAGCTGAGCTTCAGCTTCGACCTTACGTTGCATCTCTTCTTCAGCTTTACGTTTAATCTCTGCTGCTTCAGCTTCACGAAGCTTTTTTTCCGCATAAGCAGTCAAATCTTTATTAGATTTAGCTATTTTTTGATTATTTCTACTTAGTTTCACGTTCTTTTTTTCCGCTACTTCGCGCTTTATTTGCTCTTTAACTTCATGCTTAACTTGCTCTTCAGCTTTTACCTTTTCCAAGGCATTGCAATCAATATATGTTTGCCTTTTACGTACTTCAATCTTAACTGATTTACTTTTACCTCCAGGACTAGGAACACTTAATGTGCTGCGAATTTTTCGCTGTAGTGTTAATTTACCATTTTGGTTACCTATTGTCCTATCTTCACGATTTAAGTATGCCAGTAAAATTTCTTTCTCATTTTGAGTAACAGCATCCTTTTTAGTTTTCTTTATTCCAGCATCAGCTAATTGCTGTACCAAACATTCAACTGAAGTTTTAATCTCTGCTGCCAATAATTTTATAGTTTCATCTACCATTCTGTTCATTCCTGCTCCAAATTATTTTGGATCTTTACCAAACCAGCAAATATTGCGCGCCGCCATAATAATTTTACCAGCCTCTTCATCATTCAGACCTTCTTCAATATATTTCAGATCGGCGATTCCCTGTTCAGCAAGCGCTTCCAATGTAAAAATACCATGAGAAGCTAAATTAATAGCTAAAACATAATTCATACTTGGTAATCTTAATAGATCTTCAATTAGTTTATTATCAGACATACTCTCTTTTTGAACCAATTCTAATGTCGTCAGCGCGGCTTTTGCTCTTTCACGTAAAACTCTAATTGTTGTCTCATCAAGATCTAGAATTTCTAATAGTTCGTTGATTGGTACATAAGCTAATTCTTCTAATGTAGAAACCCCTTCTTCAACGAGAGCAGTAGCTAATTCTTCATCAACATCAAGATACTTAACAAAAAAATTAATAGATGCATGTGCCTCTGCTTTATGTTTAGCTTCAAGTTCTTCTTCAGTCATAACATTCAATTCCCATCTATCATCTCCACGATGCTTTTTTAGTAACTGAGAAGCTAAGCGAACATTTTGTCCATTACGACCAATTGCCTGAGCTAAATTATTACTTTCAACGGCAACATCTATCGTACATTTATCTTCATCAACGACAATAGAAGCAACATCAGCTGGCGCCATAGCATTAATCACAAATTGTGCCGGATTATTATCCCACAAAATAATATCAATACGCTCACCATCAAGTTCGCTTGATACTGCTTGCACTCTTGCGCCCCGCATCCCAACACAGGCACCTATTGGATCAATACGTTTATCATTAGTTTTTACAGCAATTTTTGCCCGCAATCCTGGGTCACGAGCGGCGGCTTTAATTTCAATAATTTCTTCACCAATTTCAGGTACTTCTATGCGAAATAATTCCACTAACATTTTTGGCCGAGAACGGCTAACAAATAGCTGAGCGCCACGCGCTTCAGGGCGTATATCGTACAATACACCACGCACACGATCACCTGATCTAAAGTTTTCCCGTGGTAACATATCTTCACGCAAAATTACCGCTTCAGCATTATTACCTAAATCCAAAGTAATGTTTTCACGATTAACTTTTTTTACTACCCCAGTAATAATTTCACCTTGCTGTTCACGAAATTGCTCAACAACAATTGCTCTCTCAGCTTCACGTACCTTTTGAACAATAACCTGTTTTGCAGTTTGCGTTGTAATGCGATCAAACGTAACAGACTCTATTTGATCATATACATAATCACCTAATTTGATCTCTAAATCTTCAAATTTAGCTGCATCTAAAGTAATTTCAAGGGTTGGATGCTTGACTTCTTCAACCACCAACCAACGCCGAAATGTATCAAAATCTCCTATTTTACGATCAATATCAACATGAACATCAATCTCTTGTTCGTATTTTTTCTTAGTAGCTGTTGCTAATGCAATTTCAAGCGCCTCAAAGATTTTTTCGCGAGGAAGCGATTTTTCATTAGAAACAGCTTCCACAACAGCCAAAATTTCTTTATTCATTCTAGTTGACTCATTAAACTTTATTAAAAGTGGGGTACTAGATTAGCTTTCTATATGTTTTGTAGTTAAAACACTTTATTCTTGCCATCCACAGTAACCATTATCATTTCGTCATCAATAACTTATTGCCATTTACGACGTTTCTGAATTGCAATTATTAATATTCAATTCACTTATTTACCCATAAATATATGATACTGTGCAACAGTAAAGAGGGACGTCCTGATGACAGAAATCATCGATATTAATTTTTACTCTAACATGGACAAACCCCAAGACATAAAAAAAGAACTGAAAAAAAATAATTATTTTAAAATAACAAAAAACCCCGAAACTCGGGGCTTTATGCAACTGGACCCTAACACCTACACTAGGTTTAATCCCTAACTAAGTGCTTCTCCAAAATAAAATAATCTAATAAAAAGCTGAAATAGATCATGTGATAAGAAATGGTTGCGGGAGCCGGATTTGAACCAACGACCTTCGGGTTATGAGCCCAACGAGCTACCTGCCTGCTCCATCCCGCGCTAGTAAATTACGCAAATTTTACGCTGATAATATGCTAAATGCAAGTTACCATTTAAAATGGTGCCGAGAACGGGACTTGAACCCGTATGCCCATTTTATAGGCACTACCACCTCAAGGTAGCGTGTATCCCGGTTTCACCACCTCGGCAACCCAGTAAGGTAATTTTTAATAAAATTGTTCAATACATAAAATGTAGTTTAATTAATGAGGAACATCACTTGTTGGTACTACAGGTACTGTAGACAATACAGCTGGTTTATCAACTAGTTCACCAATATTTTCCAATTTACTTCCAGTCACACTTTTATTAGCGGTTAAATTACCTAAAATTAAACTAATAACAAAGAATAATGTTGCAATAATTGCCGTAATGCGTGCTATAAAATCACCTGATACTGACGATCTAAATGAAGCCACCAGACCAAGTGAAGATCCCATATCAGCACATTTACCATGCTGCAGCATGACCATACCAATCAACGCAATTGAAACTAATAAAAAAATAAATAAAAGGAATATGTACATAGCTAACTACCTTCAATTTACTAATAGCTTCTTTAAGAAGCAATTATAAATACTAACTAAACCTTACATGACAAGCAAGATTATTTTTATCTCATTGTATTTTTTTACAGGGTAAACGCAAAAAAATTGCGCCCAGAAAATTACTAAAAAAAAGTGCTAACAACACCACCGTATAATTTACCTTGTTGAAGTGCATCACGTGCAATAATATATTTTATCGCCATCTATTATATTACCACACAGAGCAACGTTAGTAGCTCCACAACACTGATTAATATTGGGTTACATCTAATTTTGATAAATTACGCATCAAGCTAAGTTAAAACATTAGCTGCAATATAATAATTAATTAGCACAATCTAAAACTATTTTTACTCTATATAACAACCAGCAGCATCAACAATACTAATCTATCGGCCTAATCAGCCGAATCAACACAAGTAAGTTGGTTTTACATCTCAACTTCTATTGCTTCTTATACATTACAAACTAACTTAGCTCCATCAATTGAAAAGAATTTCATACCATTATCATAATAGAGATTATGGTAAGCAGAAATAACAATACCAGCCTCCGTACGCTCCAACATATAAACTGAAATACGTGTATCTTTACCTATGATTATTTTACGAGAACCATGCCGTGCTAAAACCTTACAAGCTGCCCAACACAATTTAAAAACAAAATAATGAGTAATTGGGCCTAATACCATCACATCCGTACCAAAATATTGGCGCTTACTAATAATCATATTTTTCCAAAAGTATTTCTTTAATAATCTTCACAGCCTGTACAGTTTCTTTTACATCATGAGCACGAATAATATGTGCTCCCTGCATAGCTGCAATAACTGCGCATGCAATACTGCCAATAAGCCGTTCCTCTAGTGGTACATCTAATAATTCACCAATCATAGATTTACGCGACATACCAACTAGTAGTGGCATTCCTAGAGCATGAAATTCATTTAATTTAGCTAATAATTGATAATTATGTGCTAAGTTTTTACCAAAACCAAAACCTGGATCAATAATCAAACGATTTTTCGCAATACCTACTGCTTCACAACGTTTAATTTCATCTAATAAACACTGTTTTACTTCCGCAACTACATTTTTATAATATGGTATTTGTTGCATTGTCTTAGGTTGACCTAACATATGCATAATGCATATTGGTAACCCTGTTTCAGCTGCAGCCTCTAATGCACCAGGTTCATGTAAAGACCGAACATCATTAATAATATTAGCACCTACTCTAGCGGCTTCTTCCATGACAACAGCTTTAGATGTATTAACAGAAACCCAAACATCAAAACGGTCAGTTACTGCTTCAATTATTGGGATAACCCGATCTAGTTCTTGCTGTAGACTGACTTCACTAGCACCAGGACGAGTTGATTCACCACCAATATCAATAATTGCCACACCATAGTTAACTAGATTAGTTGCATGTTTTAGCGCATAGTTATAATCGTTGTATACACCGCCATCCGAAAAAGAGTCTGGAGTAATATTTAATATTCCCATAACAACAGGACAGTTAAGATCAAGATCTATTTTTCTGGCAGAAATTTTCATAATCACCCTATTCAAACAACCAAAACCAAAAATTTTAAACATTTATTCATTTCAAATAGAAAACAAAAGATAATTAATAATAATTAATGATTATCTGTATTAATACTATTATCATTTTCATGCATGCTCTCCTTACCATGAGGAGCAGCAATATTCTTTTCTGGCTCTACTTGTATGGAGGATGTAATAGTAGAATTACTATCATTATCATCCCAACCAGCTGGAGCTCTAACTGGACGGCGATTCATCAAATCATCAATTTGAGGGGCATCAATAGTTTCATATTTTATTAATGCATCCTTCATAGCATGCAGAATATCCATGTGATTATTCAATATCTGACGAGCTCGTTGATAATTACGATCAATAATTGCCTTCATCTCTTCATCAATTGCTCGCGCAGTTTCATCTGACATATGGTTAGCTTTAGCAACAGAACGTCCTAGAAAAACCTCACCTTCTTCCTCAGCATAGAGTAATGGACCTAATTTATCAGAAAACCCCCATTGCGTCACCATATTACGAGCAAGATTAGTTGCTACTTTAATATCATTTGACGCACCAGTAGACACCTTTTCTAAACCGTAAATAATTTCTTCTGCTAACCTACCACCGTAAAGCGTAGAAATTTGACTTTCTAGCTTTTGACGACTATAACTAATTTGATCACCTTCTGGCAAGAAGAATGTTACACCTAACGCACGCCCACGCGGAATAATAGTTACTTTATGAACAGGATCATGCTCTGGAACAATACGTCCTATAATGGCATGGCCAGCCTCATGATAAGCAGTAGATTCTTTTTGTTCTTCTGTCATAACCATAGATCGACGTTCAGCACCCATCATAATCTTGTCTTTTGCCTTTTCAAATTCCACCATGGTAACAACCAGCTTATTTCCCCGCGCCGCAAAAAGAGAGGCTTCATTAACTAAATTAGCTAAATCAGCACCAGAAAAACCAGGGGTGCCTCGTGCTAATACTGAAGCATCAACGCTAGAATCTAAAGGTACACGGCACATATGAACTTTCAAAATTTGCTCACGACCACGTACATCAGGTAACCCAACAATAACCTGCCGATCAAAACGTCCAGGACGCAATAATGCTGGATCTAACACATCGGGACGGTTGGTAGCTGCAATAACAATAATCCCTTCATTCCCTTCAAATCCATCCATCTCTACCAACATTTGGTTAAGAGTTTGTTCACGTTCATCGTGACCTCCTCCTAACCCTGCACCACGTTGACGGCCAACAGCATCTATTTCGTCAATAAATATGATACAAGGAGCTGCTTTCTTTGCTTGTTCAAACATATCTCTAACTCGAGAAGCACCAACACCAACGAACATTTCTACAAAATCTGAACCAGAGATAGTAAGAAAAGGAACTTTTGCTTCACCGGAAATCGCTTTTGCCAATAAAGTTTTACCAGTTCCAGGTGGTCCTACCATCAAAATTCCCTTAGGAATTTTACCACCTAATTTTTGAAAACGTCCCGGTTCACGTAAATATTCAATTAGTTCACCAACTTCTGATTTAGCTTCATCACAACCTGCAACATCAGTAAAAGTTGTTTTTATTTGATCTTCTGTTAGCATTCGTGCCTTACTCTTACCAAAGGACATAGCACCTTTGCCACCTCCTCCTTGCATCTGACGCATAAAAAATATCCAAACTCCAATCAGTAATAACATTGGAAACCAGGAAATAAAAATTGTTGTTAAGAAACTTTGCTCTTTAGGTGGTTCACCAATAATAGTGACATTTCTTTCAAGCAAGGTATCCAACAATCTTGGATCTTCTCTCACAGGAATATAAGTTGTATAACAACTGTTATCCATTTTCTTAACACTAATTTCACGATCAGAAATACGCACTTCACGTATATGATCCTGAGTTAACTCATTCATAAAAGTAGAATAATCCACCCTGCGACTATTCGAATCGCTAGGACCAAAACTCTGAAATAAAGTCATTAAGACTACCGCAATGACTACCCAGAGAATCAGGTTTTTCGCCATGTCACTCAAAGGAGTAACCTCTTCATTACAACTATGTTAAATAAACAACGTACAGGTCACTATATTTTGCTTCCTGTCGCTACAATGTTAACTTCACATGAACGTGAAGTATATAGGTTACAAATTTTAACTTAATGTAGAGTAAATATCCTTTAAATATTCATCAAAGCCTTCTCCCTGAAATACTTTAATAATAAAACTTTCCTAGGAACCCTATACATCACGACACATATCTAATCCTAGCTCAACCAGCTAAATAAATCGATAAATATCAACCAGAGGTATAACACTCATATTAAGATCTATATACTATATAATAACCTGGACTTTTTTATCACCCACTCGGTTATGTAATGCCCTTAATATCTACTCATCATGAAAATCTTTTGGGAATAAATTAACCCCAGCGATATAATTCAAGTAAAAAATTAAATACAGTAACTAGCCATGTCTGACTTAATATGATTGCTGTATATTGAAACTAACCACTTGAAGCTGTAAAAATAAACTCTAGTCATACCAAGTTTAAATATTTTATCATTCTGCTAGGTCGCATCTAATTAAAACCATGCACGTGATAGAATACTTTTTTCTACTTAAATAACATATTTATTAATAAAATGTTCCTGCAATTAACGACCAGACCAGAGCTTGTCAAACGCTTTTTATTAGCTATTAGTTTCCAACTATTAAAGTAACAACTTGATTTGCCATTTTTTAGATAAAAATTACATAATGCACGGTGATAACCAAAAGATAGCGGTAGAATCTACCGTTTTCAATCCCACTAAAGCAAAAAATAATGATTTTTAATAAAAATTAAATACAATGTCTAAAAAGACATACCGTAATCTAAATTCTTATCCAATAATAGATAACAATGGGTTAACTGAAGGTATTTTAGCTGAAATTAAACAATCATGATTATATAATGAACTGATTATAATTAATAATAGCGAGAGAAGATCGCGTGAGTATTCTATTTAAAATAGATGCTATCAATGTGTAAAGTGTTTGTAACATTTTTATTTTACCCCGTCGTAAAATAGCAAGATCATTTACCTAAATTAGTTTTTTATATTAATACAATTAAAAAGGTTATTTTGACCTTTTTACTTTAAAAGTAACTTTTAAAAAGAACACTTAAAAATAAAATGAAAATCAAATATATTCTACTTTTAAAATTTTATATTCAACTTCACCACTGGGGGTGGGGATAACTACTGCAACATTATCCATAGTCCTACCGATCAAACCTCGAGCTATTGGTGAATTAATAGAAATGAGATTTTCTTTGATATCAGCTTCATCATCACCAACAATACGATAAACTTGATTATCGTTTGTTGTGATATTAAATAGAGTAACTGTTGCCCCAAATATTATACGACCTTCATTTTTTATTTTTTTTATATCAATAACTTGTGCATGAGACAATTTTATTTCAATATCTTGGATACGCCCTTCGCAAAACCCTTGCTGCTCACGCGCAGCATGATATTCTGCATTTTCTTTTAAATCACGATGTTCACGGGCTTCTGCAATAGCTGAAATAATTTCAGGACGGCGAATATTTTTTAAATATTCTAACTCTTTGCGCAACTTTTCTGCGCCACGTACCGTCATTGGAATCTGTTTCATTAATAAATGCCTCTCATTCTTTCCTAAATTAAATATCTACCTAATTTTTCTGTTATTAAAGCAAATTAGTACTTATGATAAAACCAAATTCTACGCAAACAAAAAAGGGGATGAACCTTATTAACTATTAATTTACCACTTTATTATTTTATCATTTAATTAACCGTGCTAATTAATGCACACCTAATACTAATTAACTGTTTACTTTTTTCTGCATAAAATTTTAGTATGTATACTTTTATATACAGCACTTATGGCTTTTAAAAAAATTAGAAGACCATATTAGTTATTTAACCTATTTTTAATATTCAATCGAACGATATCAGCGAAAATTAAAACTAGATTAATTATCTACTAAAAAGCATAAATATAGCTTTTATAGCACATAAAGTTGATATACCACTGATTGATTACCATATAGTATAATAAATAATACTAACTTCAAGTACTTAAAAAGTATTACATAGATAGCGATTATTAATTAATCAACAATTTATAAACTGAAGAAAAAATTATCTGGCATAATTTTAAAGGTAATTTAGTTACATGCTTCACTAGCGATCTAACCTTAACACACCAACTAATTTGCAACATAGTAAATTAAAGTAACTTAGTATTGAATAAGTTGAAGGCAATTTAATCATCGAAATATTAACCTTTTATATGGTAGTCATAAATCTAGTAATATTGCTTACATTCATAATCTAACTTTTTTTTACCCTATTGTTTAGTCAAGTTATTACCATAACAAAAAATTTAAATTAGAGCTGTCTCGTAAAAATTGAATTACACCGACAGCTATGATATATATTTTGTAATCTATTGCTAAAAACATAACAGTAAACTAAAATTTATCCCACTAGCTAGCTGGTTATGATAAATGGCTTGAATAATATAGCCGTTAATAATAAAATATTAGCTAAAATGATATAATAATTGCTGTCTTCCGCTAATCCATTTTTAAGTACATACAGATAAGAATACTTATCGTAATTACTAATAAAAAAAATATTTAGTCAGTAAAAACTAAAAAATAATTTATATTAATAAATAACCTATTATAAATAAAAATCATAATATTAATTATGATTATCTAGATCAACTTTATGATCAAATTATTGTTATTTTTAATAATCATCCCATATAAATTTAGCTTTATCTGCTCCCGTGCTATCTACCAATATATTTTGAGGATGAACTTGTATAAACTTCATAATATCCCAACAAAGTGACTTAACACCTAGCTTATTTACCTGAGAAATCTGATAATACTTGTCTTGCCATTTTAATGCTTCAATAATGGCTTTTACACGGTTGTTAGCCTCTTCATAGGTCAAAAGATCAAATTTATTAAAAACTAACCAACGCGTTTTTTTTGCTAATTTTTCACTGTATTTTTTAAGTTCATTATCAATTATTTTGACATTCTGGACTGGATCAGAACCATCAATAGGAAAAATATCAATAAGATGCAGAAGTATCGTGCAACGTTCTAAATGCTTTAAAAAACGAATGCCAAGACCTGTTCCTTTTGCCGCTCCCTTAATTAATCCAGGAATATCTGCAATAACAAATTTTTGCTTACTATCAATGCGTACTACGCCCAAACTAGGCACCAAAGTAGTAAATGGATAATCAGCAACTTTAGGCTTAGCCTCCGATACTAAGCGAATGAAAGTTGATTTACCTGCATTAGGCATGCCTAGCATGCCTACATCAGCAAGTAATATCAATTGAAGTATTAATACTCTTGTTTTTCCTTTTGTTCCTATAGTTTTTTGAAGAGGAGCACGGTTAACTGATGATTTAAATCTGGTATTACCTAAACCATGAAATCCACCCTTTGCAACCATTAAAATCTGCCCGTGACATGTCATATCCCCAATGATTGTACTGGTTGAAAAATCACGTATCCTAGTACCCACCGGTACTTTAATGGTGTTATTTTTACCACGTTTACCAGTACAATTGTCACTTTTACCATTATGTCCTCGTTCAGATTGGAAAATTGTTTTAAATCGAAAGTCAATCAATGTATTAATATTTTCATCAGCCAATAGATAAACATCTCCCCCATCTCCCCCATCTCCCCCATCAGGACCACCCTTAGAAATATATTTTTAACGGCGGAAGCTAACGCAGCCATTGCCGCCATCTCCAGCTATAACTAATATTTTAGCTTCATCAACAAATTTCATTATCTTTTCTCCGCAGACTAAGCATTATATGCTAATATATAAAAAGCCCTACAATTTTGCAGGGCTTTTAAAATGCTTTTAAAAGATCAATAAAACTTATTCAGCTTGTATACTGATATATTTACGATTTTTTAGTCCTTTAATTTTAAATTTAACTTTTCCGTCAACCAATGCAAATAGAGTATAATCACGACCGCAACCAACATTGCTACCAGCATGGAATATAGTGCCACGCTGACGAGCAAGAATGCTACCTGCCAACACAGATTCACCACAAAAACGTTTTACACCTAGGCGTTTTGACTCAGAATCGCGACCGTTACGAGTTGAGCCACCAGCCTTTTTATGTGCCATAAATCTGCTCCCTTAATTATTAAGCAATACTAGTTATTTTAACATCAGTAAACCACTGACGGTGACCCTGTTGTTTGCGGCTATGTTTACGGCGCCGAAATTTAACAATTTTAATTTTCTTACAGCGACCATGCGCAATAACTTCAGCTTTCACTTTTCTTTCTTCAACGACAAAAGCACCGATTTTAATATCATCGCCATCGGCAATCATCAATACTTGATCGAACTGAATAATCGCACCTGTTGCAATGTCTAACTTTTCCAGTCGAACTATCTGACCTTCGCTGACTAGGTGTTGTTTACCACCACTTTGGAAAACAGCATACATATAAACTCCGCTTAACACACTCCCTTAGAACATTTAATTTCATAGTGCATTATTATAAATATTCATAATAATGCGCTAATTATAAGCAAAAAGGCAGCGGAGAACAAGTATAGAATTAAATATAATATAAATTTAAGTAAATTTATCACATAATGGTTAATTTGTCATTAATTTTATTGTGCAATTATATATGTATTAACAGCACAAAATAGCTTGATTCAATATTATGTTTAGGTACAACCTAATTTATAAAATAAATTGAGAATTAATCATTAATAGCAATCGTATCAGGTGCAAATAAATAGTTCATTATTTAGATATAGGTAAATAACTAATAAATAATTTTTATTATTATTTTTATAGCACTATGGCTAAAACTCCTGTTAAAATTAACATTGCTACAGAATATTATTTCACTTAACCTTTTGAAAAAATTAATTTATAAAGGCTGTGATCAAAGAAAAAATTTCGCGCTTAAAGTGTAATCGTTATAGCACTTCATAGGAAAAGGGTTGAAAATATAACCCAGTAAAAATTTTCTATAATTATGACTGAGTTTGATGAAATACGTAACAGTAATTATAAAATAGTAATAATTTATTACCTACAGGATGATTAGCACTAATCAGTAAAAAAAATAAAATATTAATTTTTTGCTAATTTAGCTAAACAGTATACACATACATAACAAAATTTATTGCTATTTGATATAATAAGTTAAAGCTTAGTTCTCTGGTAGTATATTTTTACCTAAATTTACTAAAAGGTAATGTTTATATTTATCCAAATAAAATACATTTCCTAAATGGAAACCAATCACCTTTTTAGGTGAACATGCTAAAAGTAAAGCAATTTATGGTACTAATCAGATTTTATCTATATAACAGAAAAACTATATCAATATTTACCTTTCTTCGTTAGAAGAAAATATTTAGTAGAGAACAAAAAAATATTTATGCTGAAATTTTCAGTCAGTAAATAAACCTCATATCATATGCAATAAAAGCAAATAATCTAGCCTTTATTGTTAAACTTATTTTTATAAAAAAATACGATCAAATAGTAATTTTTTTTTCTTTTATGGTTATAATAATAACTAATTAATTTTTAGCTTTTAATAAAGGACATTTTTATGAGCCTAAAGAATATACCTGCCGGTGAAAAACTACCGGAGGATATCTATGTTATTATAGAAATTACCGCGAATACAAATCCAATAAAATATGAAGTAGATAAAAAATATGGAGCAATTTTTGTCGATCGTTTTATGTCTACTACTATGGTTTATCCCTGCAATTATGGGTATATCAATCATACTCTATCCTTAGATGGCGATCCCGTTGATGTTTTAGTTCCAACACCTTATCCATTACAAACAGGAACTGTAATACGTTGTTGTCCAATCGGTGTATTAAAAATGAAAGATGAATCTGGTGAAGATTCAAAATTAGTAGCAGTACCTCATTCTAAATTAACTAAAGAATATGATCATATTAAAGATATTAATGACTTTCCTAAATTATTACTCGCTCAAATTAAATACTTTTTTGAACACTATAAAGATTTAGAACAAGGAAAATGGGTAAAAGTAGAAGGATGGGAAAATATTGACGCAGCAAAAAACGAAATTATTTCTTCTTTTGAACGCGCTGTTAAAAAATAACTATTATATTGTTCCAATCTGAAAATTTCTATCATAGAATATGATGAGTTCTAGTTAGAAAAATTTATTTATTGAATTTAGCATAAAATCTACCTAAAATTACTTGGATTAGGAAATTAGAAATTATTACATAGTTACTACTATATTTAGATAGAACATTAGTACCATACTTACTCTATATATAATAAAAATACAAAAAAGAAAGTTATATTTTTAAAAATATTGCTATTTGTTATAAAAATAAATTAAGATATTGTAATGACTTAATATAATATCTTTATAAAAATTAGTATTTAGTTAATTATATGGTTTATCTATTCAAGTCTAATAATACTATAAAATATACAGCATATATTTATGATATTAATCAATTAGTGATGAAATATAATAATTATATTTATATTAAATAAAGTTGAAACCTATTTCATATTATTTTTATAGAATAAATTTATAATATCGGCATCTTGTAAGATAACATAATATGATTACATTTTAAGTTTTATTATCTAGATATAAAAATAAAAAACTTCAATTTTTGCATAAATATTTAAATAAATACTACAATTAAACCACAATGAAATAATATTAGTTAATATATGTGGATTTAACATAAAAGTTAAATAAAACTTTATCCTTTTAGAAAAAGTGCGCATCCTAATATTATAAATTGTTTAATCTGAAGTAAAAGTATTGGTTCTAAATTATGAATTGAAATATTATACAAATATGTAGATACTGATAACCCCAATATAGCTGAATAGTTTAATAAATTACTAATAATGATATTTTTAAAAGTGATAATTTATATATTTTTTCATTAGTATCTTGAATAATCTCTCGAACAACAATCTATGGCATAATCAGAGTAACTAACGTATTTACTAGAATATAACTTAAGTAATTACTAAGATTATAATATTAAAATAATTTAGAATGAAAAAAATAGCTAATATTGGTTAACAATTGGCTAAAATTTTACCTTCTGGCTTTATTATCGTTCATGTTCCTATCGGACATATTAAAACTCTAATATTTAAAATAATTAAGAAGCATGTGGATCATTTAGTCTTTAAGTAATGTGCAGGCAGCTTACGTTTTTATTTCCGTATAAAACCTGATATATTTGCTCAGTAATTGGCATTTCTACACCAACACGTTGCGCTAACGCACGGACTTTCTTAGTATTTAAGTAACCTTAAACCAACCGACCAATCTGTTTTTCAGCTTCTTTAATCTGCATGCCTTGGCCAAGTATAATGCCAAATCGACGGTTACGAGATTGATTATCAGTACATGTAAAAACTAAATCCCCTAAGCCAGCCATACCCATACATAAATGTAGAGGTTTTAGCACCCATCGCATATTTCAGCTAATCCACTGGTTATCAACGCTATGCGAGCATTCGCTCCAAATCGCATACCATTACCACAATGGAAAATTTGCGGCAGCTCTTCACTAAATTCTGTATTAGAAGCTGCTACCGTAATGGCAGTAAGTAAGCAGGCCGCCAGTTATTTGGTAAATTTTGGCCAGTAAATAACAGCCAGAGGAATTTTATCTCCGATAGTGTCTCGGGCAACGGCAAGAGACGACCAGTAAGTACCCTTTATTGTTGTGTTAAGTAAGGTTGAATATTTTAAAATATTTGATTAAAAGCATAGCTTGGAACGACGATCAATATATTGTGAGTTTATTGCTATCTTAAGAGAAACTTCAGGTAATAAATTGTTTGGTAATAGAACGTTGGGTAAAAATGCTTGGTTGCAGCAGTCTTGTTGTAATTTTAAAATATGGCGCCAAAGTAAAACCAGATGACCATTCCTGGCAAGTGTAATGGCTAATGCGGTGCCATAAAAACCGGCACCAATAACTGTCATCGAAACAGTGTTCATTAAGCTTCCTGATGATTGGCATAATTTTAAGTTTTAGTAGTATACGGTTGTAGATATTTCATAAACAATGCATCAAAATTAATAGGTACTAAGTTTAGCTAAGGAAAAGTTCTACGGCTAAATCAATTGGTAATACATTCACGTGTATAGGTAAACAAAATATTTTGGCAATCATCGCATCAACAATGATATATTTGGCTTTCTTTAATCCCATCAATAGAGAAAATGCCGGCATGTGGCACTTCGCACATGAAAGCAATTTGATCAGCCCAGCTAGTAGTAACAGTAAAGCATAAGATAACTGTATAAATCTAATTTAATTTCTGATTGGAACTATTGCTGAAAAATATTAGCAGCCCTTGGGGTTTAAAATTAAAAAATTTTAGGATAAATATCGCTGAATACTAGCGCTTCATAACTTTTTTCTGATATAATGTTAATTACCCTATCGATGTACTTATAATATTTAATGATATAAATATCATTACTGATACGTACGACGAATTACTTTTTGTAGCTAGCTAAAGGTAAATTTTCGCTAGACCAGCCGGTAATTCCTTCTTTTAGAATAAAAACACGTTTAAAACCATATTGTAATAGTTGTTTAGAAGACTTAGATGCTTCTATGCCATTAGCTGAGACAACAATAATTGGTTTTTGATGATGTTTTTCCAATTCTCTAATATTATTGTCATTAATTTCTAATGTAGTCAGGTTGATTGAATCAATAATGTGTCCTTTACAGAAATCTTCACGGGAACGTAAATCAAGAGTTATCGCTTCTTCTTTATTAATCAATTGTATTGCTTGGGTACAGGTAATGTTTTTTGTTTTGGCAAACAGGCTATTAAAGGTTAAGATAATTACAGCGCTCAACAAAGCGATCCATGCAAGACTTAGTATTGGATGTATGCTAATAAATTTAATTATTTCTGGCATCATGCAGAGTAACTACTCCTGTGGTTAATAATAGATAGATCTTAGTATACAAAGTATACCTTTAGTTATTTTATAATTCATTATATAAAAAAGCAAAAATATTTACTAATTATAGTAATTGGCCAAATTTTACAATTATATTGTTTTAGGAGGCTGAAACAATATTAATAATACTAAAAAATATGAATATGAATTTAATCTTAATACTTTTGCTCTACTAAAAAATTCTTGTGTCGTTATTTTTTTTTGCTATTTTTGGCTAGACATCCATTACTATCATCAATATTATTAATTATAATAAAATAAAATTAAGAAATATATTATCATATAGAGTAAAAAAATATATAAGTTTTAAACAGCAGCAATATGATAAACCCCGTTTACTTAATAAATTTTTAAATAGGGGGGAAATATTGATAATGCTGGGCGTGGCATTATACAAAGCAAGTAAAAAACTTTATTAGCCAAACAGCACGCTGCTAGTTTTTGATTAGGTCAGCAAAAAGAGATTGAATTATTATTTAAAGATGAACAAGAACAACAATAAGAACGTATTTATTCTACACCTATTATGGATACTGAATGAAGCAATAAAGCAAACCATTATTAAATTGCAGCAAATATATCACACTCGCTGAACAAAAATAACAGAATTAATAAAAGCAATTACCCTAGTACTTTTGATCCTATCACTTACGCTAACTTGGATATTATAAAGCGCGCGGCCTTAATATTTAAACAAGTAATATTAGCAGTTGCTAATAGCTAGCGTAAAAATCTAATGTTTACCCTCAATGAACGTATTTTCTTTGCTAAAGAACAGAAAAAAAATCTAACCAATGTTGAAGTAATCTTATTTTGTGAGCGTACTGGAAATTTTGCGCAAAAACACCAAGCTAATATTTTGATTAGAGGTATAAGATCTGTATCTGATTTTGAATATGAATGTCAATTAGCCAATATGAATTGCTATCTAATGGCTGAACTGGAAACCATACTTTTGTTCTATGAAGTTAGAGTTTATTTCTTCTTCTTTAATTAAAGAAGTTGCTATCCATAGTGGTGATATTTTACATTTTTTACCATAACCAATCGCAAAAAAATTTTTTTAAAAATGGCACAATAAAAATAAGTTATACCTAAGTTTATTTTTGACAGTTATGACAAAAAAAAGTACTGCGTTGCCCTATTTTTATAGATTGAATCAGTTGACCACAATGTAAACAAGGTTTACCTTTTTTACCATAAATAAACAGTTGTTGAGCAAAATATCCTGGTTCTCCGTCTGACTGAAAAAAATCTTTTAATGTTGTTCCACCCCGTTCTATTGAACATTGAAGAACTTGTTTAATATTAATCACTAAATTACTAATCTCTTTTTTAGTTAACGAATAAGCTGCTCTAGTTGGCATAATTTTAGAGGCGAATAATGATTCATTAGCATAAATATTGCCTACACCAACCACGATTTTATTATCCATTAAACAAGGTTTAATAGCTATTTTTTTATTTTTTGCTCGTTGGTAAAGATAATTGGCATTAAAATCTATAGAAAGTGGCTCTGGTCCTAAATGAGAAAGTACAGAGCAATTATTTAGATCATCAGTCCATAACCAGGCACCAAAACGCCTAGGATCAGTATAACGCAATGTTATACCATTGGAAAAAATTAAGTCAATATGATCGTGTTTTTCGGCTAACTGTTCCTTTGTTAAGATACGGATACTGCCTGACATACCTAAATGGATGATTATCCAACCATGCTGAAGCTGAATAAGTAAATATTTAGCACGCCGTTTAACACTAATTACCGATTGATTAGTGATATATAAAATTTCTGGTGCTACCGGCCAACGTAATTTACTATTGCGTACTATGCTATATTCTATTTTATTACCAACTAGGTAAGGTTCAATTCCACGTCGGCTGGCTTCAACTTCAGGTAGTTCTGGCATAGATATGTTAATTATGTAACTAATAATTAATATTAATATATACTAATGAATAAGGTTATCTATATAATTAATAAAAACTTTAATTTACTCTTTTATTGGAATTTAGAGATATTCATTTAATTTACTATTATTTTTTCTTTAATTAAAGAGACAAAGCTTTTTTTCAGTATATTTAAGAATAATTTTTTTTTATCTTTAATATTTTTTATTATAGCAATGCTATATTTATTAAATATCTCTAAAAATGTTAACACTTCATTAACGTTTATTAATAATGTTGAAATATATTGATAAATATCATTAGGTTATGATGACGTTATCCGCATTTTAACATAGATATATTTAAATATTGATTACCCCTGATTAGTTACTTTATAGCTATATAAAGATATAAAAAATAAAATCTTATTTTTATATATTTCTGTTATTATTGTTTAACTATCAGGAAATTAAAACAAGGTATTTAGTTATATATTACGGGAATATTCATTATATTGTGTGTAGTAAAAAAGAAATAAAATTACCTAACCTTACTGTTATTGACATTAGTATATTACTATTTATTTTTGCCAAATTAAATAAAAGTAAGTTTGATAAATTATTTTATCAATTAAACCAGACAAATAGTAGTAATAGGTATAAATCGCCAGATTTAGCATTAGATTTGATTAAAAATCATCCTATAATAGGTTATGACTAACAATTTTTTTATAAAAATTATAATAATATGCTAGTTATATGTACTTTGATAAAATGTTTTTCAAAGGGTTTAGCGAAGAATCCATCTTCGTCCTTATTTATTTTAACTTATTTTACGATTACACACATACTACCATTAGTTAAATAAACATAGTATTATTGCTTCAATAGGGTTGGTTCCCAACTTATAAAAATAAAGAATCAAGTGTTAGGTATCAGCAAATGTAGAGATAAAAATCGACTAAAATTGCTAAACTGCTGGAGTATTTTTCCAGAAAACTGGCTAATTAGGTCAGTGCACAACTACATCATAAACACTCTAATATTTTGATATATAAGCTGGCTATTAGCTTCCATCGACTGAACTATAAATAATATAACGTAGACAGAAACTGATTATTTATAACATCAACGACCTTATGGCCTAAACCTAATAAAATACATGGCTTAAAAAAAAATCGCGTTAGGTGTGCATAGCTATAACTAGGGTATTTGATATCATAAAAAACCGGATAGATTCAATAAAGCTTACCATACATCTAAATTAGTGTTACAATGATGTAGGTGAACATAGGTTCTGTATGAAACTAGCAGTGTAGGTTTTATTTTGGGGTTATTATTACTAACAACGTAAAAAAAAAATACCATGCAGATTTATCTTGTTGGTGGCGCAGTAAGAGATCAGCTATTAGGATTACCTATTTATGATCGTGACTGGGTGGTGGTCGGGGCTACTTCGGATGATTTAATAAAATTAGGGTTCCAGCAAGTAGGTAAGGATTTTCCTGTTTTTCTACATCCAAAAACACGTGAAGAGTATGCTTTAGCTCGTACAGAACGCAAAACTGATGTAGGGTATACAGGCTTTTCCTGCTATACTGCACCTGATGTAATTATTGAAGAAGATCTATTACGTAGAGATCTTACTATCAATGCCATCGCCCAAACTGAAGATGGACAACTGATTGATCCTTACCATGGTGAACAAGATATAAAAAAACGTCTATTACGCCATGTTTCAGCGGCTTTTACAGAAGATCCTTTACGAATACTAAGAGTGGCTCGTTTTGCTGCTAGATTGACGAATAAAAAATTTACTATTACTAACGAAACACAATCATTAATAAAAAAAATGGTTTTTAACCAGGAGCTTAGTACAATTAGAGCAGAAAGAGTATGGGTAGAAACAAAAAAAGCACTGCAATCATCTTCGCCTCAAATATATTTTCGTACCTTATACGATTGTGGCGCACTATCTATTCTTTTTCCTGAGATTAATCAATTATTTAGTATATCCGCAGCAACCAGATCAGAGCCAAAAATAGATACTGGAATAAACCTGTTTTTAACCTTAAAAATAGCGGCATCATTAACCAACAATCTCGAAACTCGCTTTGCTGCTCTCTGCCATGACTTTAGTAAAGCACTAATTCCATCTGAACAATGGACCCAGCATGAAGATAATGCTAGCAGGAGTATTTTGCTAATTGAAACCATGTGCAATAGACTCGGTATTCCTAAGAGAATGAAAGATTTAGCTAAATTAATGGCCCGTTTTTATCAGCAAATCCACAAAATTAATCAGTTGACACCTGAAACTGTGATTAACCTATTTAATCAATTAGATTGTTGGAGGAAACCAGAGCGTATCAATCAACTAGTTATCGCCTGTGAAGCAGATGCCCGCAGCCGGATAGGCCTAGATCATATTAATTATCCACAAGCTAAATTTGCTATTGAAGCATTTAAGACAGTACAACAAGTATCAAGTAAAAATCTTATTGAACAAGGTATTAAAGGTATCATAATTAAGAATAATCTAATTAGAAAACGTATAAAGAAATTAACTGAATGGTGGCCGGAATAAAATATTTTACAGATTTCAACTAACTTAAATATATTTTATTCGCTCTATAATCACACCAACCTGTTTTGCCTGTTCCACCGCTCCTGGTTTACAAACTTTCACTCGTACCCAACAACTATAAAACTGATTTAAAATAAGATCTGCAACCTCTTGAGCAACCCGTTCTATCAATGCAAATTTTTTTGTTTCTATATGTTGAATTACCATTTGGCTAATCATAGCATAATCTACACAATATTCCACTTGATCACTTTTAGCTGCGCGCTGATTATCACATCCAATCTCAATATCAAGTAATAGTTTCTGTTGGATAGTTTGTTCCCAATCATACACACCAATAGTTGTGAATACTAATAACCGTTCAATAAATACAATATCCATTTATTCTTATCTCATTTTAAAATTGTGATAAAGAATCACGTTTAAGATACTTATATATTTTAATTAGAAAAAATAGCCAACTAATCACACATTTTACTAAAATGTGCAGTAATAAAAAATTTAAAATAATCCACCATCTGTTTGTTTATTTAACAGACTGGGCGCAAATAAGAATTTTATAAAAATAAAATTCTTCTTAAAAAGTTTAGTTAAAAATGTCTTGCTTATTTGGAGTAATAATTAACATAGGTTATCTTAACCTATGTAGTTTAATATCCAGCACCATTTTTATCTGCTGCTTTATACTTTATATGTCTTCCTAACTAAAAATGAAGAAAAAAGCAAAAACAAATAAAGAAATTATTTAATGTACTAAAAAGCAAGAAAAAAAATAATTAATTACTGTCTAAATTTTTATATTTTAAGTATATTTATGTCAAGTGGTTGTTAGTGGTGATAAATCTGCTAGTGACCAACGTGCTTTAACGTTGATATCTAGACTACAACTTACGCCATTTTTTAAACGAATCATACCAGCTAACGCTATCATTGCACCATTATCAGTACAAAATTCTGGTCTAGCATAAAAAACTTGACCACCAATTTTTGTTATAGATTCTGCCATTTTAAGACGTAAGGGACGATTGGCACTTACACCACCTGCAATAACCAAACGCTTATATCCAGTTTTTTCTAAAGCTCGTTTACATTTAATAACTAATGTATCAACAACAGCATCTTCAAATGCCCGAGCAATATCAGCAGCAGTTTGTTGATCCATACTATTACTACGAATAATATTAGCAGCAAAAGTTTTTAAACCTGAAAAACTAAAATCCAATCCTGGTCGATTTGTCATCGGACGAGGAAAAACAAAACGACTAGCCTGTCCCTGTTGAGCTATCAATGATAGTGCCGGCCCGCCCGGATAATCTAAGCCTAATAATTTTGCTGTCTTATCAAAAGCTTCACCAGCAGCATCATCAATTGATTCACCTAATAACTGATATTTACCAATCTCCATTACATTAATTAGCTGAGTATGACCACCAGATACTAATAAAGCGACAAAAGGACATTTAGGACTTTTTTCTTCTAGCATTGGCGCCAGTAAATGACCTTCCATATGATGGATAGGGATAGATGGTACTCGCCAGGCAAATGCTAATGAACGCCCGATTGTTGCTCCAACTAATAAAGCTCCAATTAAACCAGGACCCTCGGTATAAGCAACAGCATCAATATCACCACCTGTTAAACCTGCTTCTTGTACTACTGTTCTAATTAAAGGAATTGTTTTACTAATATGATCGCGAGAAGCTAATTCAGGGACCACACCGCCATAATTAGCATGCACTTTTACCTGACTATATAATTGATTAGCTAATAAACCTACTTGATCATCATAAATAGCGATCCCAGTTTCATCACAAGATGTCTCTATACCTAAAACACGCATATATTATTACTCACCACGTTATGCTAACAACGTTAGTTTGTTACTATTAATGTAAACAAGATACAACTTATCAGTAAATAAATAACTTTATATATATATGAATTAAATAAGTTACTATTAATATAGTAATTTGTATAATTTATCTATTTTCATTAGAATGAATATGATAAATATTTTTATTATAAATAATATGATTATTTTATGCGTTTAGTTTTTATACAAAACTTTACAAAACCCTACATATTAAAGTAAAATTAAGCATCTTTTTAAAATACAGCTGGGTGTTGACAGCAAAAAACAATTTTTTGAGGTGAAAGGCACATGCCGGTAATTAAAGTACGTGAAAACGAGCTATTTGACGTAGCACTACGTCGTTTTAAGCGTTCTTGCGAAAAAGCAGGGATATTAGCTGAAGTGCGCCGTCGCGAGTTCTATGAGAAACCAACGACTGTACGTAAACGTGAAAAAGCATCAGCAGTAAAGCGCCATGCTAAAAAACTAACTCGCGAAAACGCGCGTCGTACTCGTTTGTACTAATTGCTATGATTCAATAATTGTAGTAATTATACAGCAGTTATTTAGTGATTACAAATGCTGTGCTTTCCAAACAGCAAAGCGCTACTTGCTCTTTTTCATCCTTTCATAAAAGATGAGTTTATGGCTAGACAAATTCCTAGTACATTTATTAATGATTTATTGGCTAGAACAGATATTGTTGATCTTATTAATAATAAAGTGCCGCTAAAAAAAAAAGGTAAGAACCATCAGGCGTGTTGTCCATTTCATAATGAAAAAAATCCCTCATTTACAGTTAATAGTAATAAACAATTTTATCACTGTTTTGGCTGTGGTGCACATGGGAATGCCATTGATTTTATAATGAATTATGACAAGCTTGATTTTATCGAAACAGTTGAAGAACTGGCTACCGTGCACGGACTGGAAATTCCTTGTGAACCAGGTAATAGTTCAAAAAAAATTGAGCGTCATCAGCGACAAAATCTTTATCAATTAATGGATAATATTAATCAGTTTTATCAACATTCATTAAATAAATTAAGCTCACAGAAGGCAAAACAATATTTAATACAACGCAGCTTAAATGATGAAGTTATTCATCGTTTTTCTATCGGGTTTGCACCAACTGGTTGGGACAACCTACTCAATCATTTCGCTAAACGTGCTAATAGCCATAAACAGCTAGATGCTGCTGGTATGTTAGTTATAACTAATAATGGTCATACTTACGATCGCTTTCGTGAACGCATAATGTTTCCAATCAGAGATTGGAGGGGACGAGTTGTAGCATTTGGTGGGCGCGTTTTAAATAATAAGTTACCAAAATATCTCAATTCGCCAGAAACTGAGATTTTTCATAAAGGCCGGCAATTATATGGCTTATATGAAGCAACACAAAATAATCTAGCACTTTCTAAACTATTAGTTGTAGAAGGTTATATGGATGTTGTCGCTATGGCACAGTTTGGCATTCATTATGCCGTAGCATCATTAGGTACATCAATAACTGCAGAGCATATCCAGTTGCTTTTTCGAACAACAGATACGGTTATTTGTTGTTATGATGGGGATAAAGCAGGTCGTGAAGCATCATGGCGAATGCTTGAAACGGCGCTTCCCTATTTAAGGGATGGTCGCCAGTTACAATTTATGTTTTTACCTGATGGGGATGATCCTGATTCACTGATACGTAAAGAAGGTAAAACAAATTTTGAACAACTAATGGATAAATCACACTCTTTATCTACATTTTTATTTGATACATTAGTTGCACAAGTTGATTTAGGCAGTCATGAAGGTAAAGCAAAATTGAATCGTCTTGCCATACCTTTAATTAAAAAAGTGCCTGGTGATACTTTACAGTTATATTTAGCACAAAAATTGGGTAATTTTATTGGTATTCCTGATACTTCACGTATTTTACGCATAATCGAAAAAGAATCTGCTGAAAAAAAAAATTATCAAATACCCAAAATTAAACCAACAACAATGCGAATATTAATTGCATTATTAGTACAAAACCCCAATTTTGTCAGCCTAATTCCTACTCTTGATGCGGTTAAGCACTTAAAATTACCAGGATTAACGCTGTTTTTAGAATTAGTTGAACTTTGTCAATCTAACCTTGGCATAAATACTGGTCAATTATTGGAATGCTATCGTAATAATAAATTTGTTAAGCAACTTGAAAAACTTGCCACTTGGAACGATATAAAGATAGAAGAGATAGCAAAAAAAATGTTTAAAGATACCTTGGAACATTTATTTATTACCGCGCTTGATGAAAGGTTTGTATCTCTGATGGCAAAAGAGCGAACAGAAGGGTTAACCAGTGAAGAACGTAAAGAGGTTCATTTAATTACTATTTCAAGAAAATAGTAATCCTGAAATATTGAAAAACATCCGGCTTAAGTGGCGGAAATGTAGAGCAACCGCCTGTAAGTAACCATGATATAAAGAGCATCACACATGAAATAATTACATTTAATTTAATTTTATTGTTGGCTGACTTGTTTTAACCGACCAACACAAACCAAAATTATAAAGTGTGGATACAATTTTATGGAGCAAAATCCCCAGTCACAGCTGAAGCTACTAGTTACCAGAGGTAAAGAGCAAGGCTACCTAACCTATGCTGAGGTAAACGACCATCTGCCGGAAGATATAGTTGATTCAGATCAAATAGAAGATATCATACAAATGATTAATGATATGGGCATTCAAGTGATGGAAGATGCGCCTGATGCCGACGATCTTATTCTAGCAGAAACAGCAACTGATACTGACGATGATGCAGTTGAGGCTGCTACCCAAGTATTATCTAGTGTTGAAAGTGAAATAGGCCACACAACAGATCCTGTGCGGATGTATATGCGTGAAATGGGCACCGTAGAACTGCTAAATCGTGAAGGCGAAATTAACATAGCTAAACGCATAGAAGATGGCATTAATCAGGTTCAGTGTTCTGTTGCCGAATATCCTGATGCTATAGCTTATATATTAGATCAATACGAGCGTGTTGAAAAAGGTAAAACCCGCCTATCTGATGTTATTACCGGTTTTGTTGATCCAAACACTGAAGATGATTTAGCAACAACAGCACCGCATATAGGTTCAGTTTTAACGGAAGAAACTCTAAATGATGAAGAAAGTGAAGATAAAGATGAAAACGACCATAGTGACAACAGTGATGAAAACAATGTAGATCCAGAACTAGCTAGGCAAAAATTTTCAGAGCTACGTGATCAATATGAACGTACGTCCGTTGAAATAAAAAAAAACGGCCGTGACCATGCTAATTCAATAGCAGAAATAGAGAAGTTATCCGAAATTTTTAAACAGTTTCGTTTAGTACCAAAACAGTTTGATTATTTAGTGAACAATATGCGAGATATGATGGATTGTGTTCGCTATCAAGAATGTAGCATCATGAAACTCTGTATTGAACAATGCAAAATGCCAAAGAAAAACTTCATTACCTTATTCTCTGGTAATGAAGCCAATACCAATTGGTTAACTACGGCAAAAACAATGAATAAACCCTGGTCTAAAAAATTATTTGAAGTAGAAGAAGATATACAACGCTCTTTGCAAAAATTACAACAGGTTGAAGAAGAGACCGGTTTAATCATTGAACAGTTAAAAGATATTAACCGCCGTATGTCTATTGGTGAAGCAAAAGCTCGTCGAGCGAAAAAAGAGATGGTTGAAGCTAACTTACGATTAGTTATCTCTATTGCTAAAAAATATACCAATCGTGGCCTTCAATTTCCTGATCTTATACAGGAAGGCAACATTGGTCTAATGAAAGCTGTTGATAAATTTGAATACCGTCGTGGGTATAAATTTTCAACTTATGCAACCTGGTGGATCAGACAAGCAATCACACGCTCAATTGCTGATCAAGCTCGCACTATCCGTATCCCAGTGCACATGATCGAAACGATAAACAAACTAAACCGTATTTCTCGACAAATGTTACAGGAAATGGGCCGTGAACCATCACCTGAAGAGTTAGCAGAACGCATGTTAATGCCTGAGGATAAAATACGTAAAGTACTAAAAATTGCCAAAGAGCCTATTTCTATGGAAACGCCTATTGGCGATGATGAAGATTCACATCTTAGTGATTTCATTGAAGATACTACTATAGAGCTACCATTAGACTCTGCTACCTCAGAAAGTCTAAGATCAACAACCCATGAAGTTCTGGCTAGCCTAACTACCCGTGAGGCAAAAGTTCTACGCATGCGCTTTGGTATTGATATGAATACAGATCACACACTAGAGGAAGTTGGTAAACAGTTTGATGTTACCCGCGAACGAATAAGACAAATTGAAGCAAAAGCGTTACGTAAACTACGTCATCCAAGCCGTTCAGAAGTTTTACGTAGTTTCCTAGATGAATAAAACACTTATTTACTCTTTAGCAGAGTAAAAAACACCTATAGATACTTTTTTATTGATAATTATTGCTAACTAAAAATAAAATTATTAAATTATATAATATGCAAAAAAAACTAAAATCTATGGATAATATCAAAACCAAATACTATCAGTATAGTATTAAAGCGGCTATGATAAAATCATTTGGTGGCCCCTGCTGGATTTGAACCAGCGACCAAGCGATTATGAGTCGCCTGCTCTAACCACTGAGCCAAGGGGCCAATGTGAGATGCATTATACCTGCTGTTTTTGTGTTGGTCTAGTATTTAGAATAAATCATATGCTAATTTTATTAGTAAAATTAATAATTTTACGGTAGAAAATTTATTGATTAACTATTTAAATACACGGTAAATTATTAATAATTTATTGATAAATTTGCATTCAAAAGTTAACAACTCATATATTAAAATATCAACTAACTCATTAATAAATATTTGAAAATCTTCTTCTTATAAGAAGAAAAAGTATTTTAAAAATAAAGACTTTAATATTATTCAGGTAACTTGATTGATCAAAATATCTTTATGAAAGAGTAAAATATTTATTTATTAAATACTGACCTCTAAACCAGACTTTTATAAGTAATTTATTAAAGCAAGACATATTTATCAAAATTTTGGTCTAAAAAAACAAAATTATCCCAATTAATTAAAGAAAATTTTAAAACCGCAAAATTTTAAAAATAGAAATTGAATAATAAAAGCTAAAATTCTTACCTTGATTTATTCTCCAATAGGTTACTAAGGTTTTTAACAATGGTTAATTTTTTTTACTAAAATAACCTAAAGTAGCAAGCCGATACCTAGCGTCAACATCATAAATAATATAAAATTATTATTAATAATAAAATATTAAAACGTTAACCTTAACCTGCAATTTGTACCTGAATATCGAAAGTATAAAATATAGGTTTTACATTTTCCAGTTCACGAGCTAATTAATTAGCGAAAATAATATCGCACTGAGCTTTAAAATTGGATAAATCAATGATTACGTTAGAGTAAAAGAAATAGATTTATTGTAAAACTAGTTCATAAACCACTACTTAGATTCACTTAGCTTTAATAAACTTCATTACAACTTTGCACTGCAAATAATAGGAAATTATCCTAACCTACTTATCATCACTAATCGATAAACAACTTTATGTATTTTGACTAATAATTATCTTATTTATCTACTGTTTATCACTATCCTAGGTATTAAAATTAGATTTACGATGAATACAATACCATGTTAGGCAACAATATAATAATTAATGGACTAATAATGCACGAGAGAAAATATAGGGATAATTTGTTGCCTAAATTTATAATAATAATTAATTATACATACTTTAATTAGAATAAATATAGATATCATATTTTTTAGTAATAAATAACAGCAAAAATATATCCAGTAGATAAGTGTGATCTAGATTATTAACAACCTAAACAAGACCCACATACCAATTCTGCTACCTAGCAGAAAAAAAGGAAGTCAAGTTGATATTAGGGTTCCTATTCTTAGGCAAAATAAATAACTAAAAAAGCGAGTAAAGATTACTAACTAATATAACGAATATTTTGTAAAAAATATAATACCAGTAGTTATAATAAAACAGACTAATAATATAATTAGCTTAATTCATTTGCTAGTATGGTATGGTCAGGTCACTAGGATTAGCCATTTTTATTTAATGTATTAATATATTTTAATTCCATAACTGGTTTAGCACGAACATCTGAACTTAATAGAAAAAGATATTTGTTACCAAAACCAGCGGCTAATCCCATTACTTTGGAAATACTAAACCAAATTTTTAAAAATTAAGCAGCTTATCGAAGCCTTTGAATCAATCAGCTTACTTAAAACACTCATAACTATACTTTATTAAAGTTATCAAAGCTGATTACATTATAGATATAATTTTCTGAGTTTCGTTGATTAGCCATAGTTTGTACTGTTATATTTTTGCTAAATAGCTAACATAGAAGTTACATTGTTTATTTCAACTCGCTGGAATAATATTTTAAACGGCTTAATTTCATGATTTAACAAAGGATAGCTAATTTCATCCCAGTTTAGTGAAATATTTAAAAAAGTTTCTGTCCGGCCAGTGAGGCCGGATAATATCGGTTTTAAATAAGTCATTAGCACACGAAATAAATTAATCCCCATAGAACAGATATCATGTAAATCTTGTTCGCAACCTTCTTGTCTAGCAACTACCCAAGGGGCTTGCTCATCGATATAACGATTAGCTAGATCGGCAAGTAGCATAATTTCCCGAATCGCCTTATTGTATTCACGATGATAAAATTGCTGACCAATTTTGTCTGCTGCAGCAATAAATTGCTGGTAAAGTAGCGGATCTGCAAGACGTGACGATAACTTACAATGAAACCGTTTATTAATAAATCCGACATTGCGAGCCGCAAGGTTGACTACTTTATTAACGATGTCGCTATTTACCCGTTGAACAAAATCTTCTAAGTTAAGATCTATATCATCAATACTGGAAGAAAGCTTAGCGGCATAATAATAACGTAAACAATCAGCATCCAACTGATTTAAATAGGCGCGAGCGGTAATGAAAGTACCTCGTGATTTGGATATTTTTGCACCATTAACAGTTATATAACCGTGAACAAAAATATTAGTAGGCTTACGGTAACCAATACCATCTAATATTGCTGGCCAAAATAAACTATGAAAATACACAATATCTTTACCGATAAAGTGGTAAAGGTCTACTGCAGAATCTTTGTGCCAATAACTATTGAAATCAATATTAGGCTGCTTATCACATAGATTTTTGAATGTACCAATATAACCAATTGGTGCGTCTAACCAGACGTAAAAATATTTACCATGCTCATTAGGAATTTCAAAACCAAAGTAAGGGGCATCACGAGTAATATCCCATTGCTGTAACCCAGCATCAAACCACTCTTGTATTTTATTCGATACTTGTGGTTGCAAAGCACCTGAGCGCGTCCAAGTTTGCAACATATAACTAAATGCTGGTAAATCAAAGAAAAAATGCTCTGTTTCACGCATTTCAGGCGTTGCACCAGAGATCACAGAGTGAGGATTGATAAGTTCTGTTGGGTTATAAATAGCACTACAGACCTCACAATTATCACCGTATTGATCAGCAGCTTGGCATTTTGGGCAAATCCCTTTAACAAAGCGATCAGGTAGAAACATACCTTTTTTAGGATCATAAAGCTGCGAAATTATTTTTTTTTTAACATAGCCATTATTTTTTAGTGTTAAATATATTTGTTCAGATAATATTTTATTTTCAATACTATGAGTGGAATGGTAGTTATCATAACTAATGGCAAAATCAGAAAGATCGTGTTGATGTTCCTGATTTACTTGACTAATCATCTCCTCAGGAGATATACCTAATTGCTGAGCTTTTAGCATAATTGGTGTACCATGGGCATCATCCGCACAAATAAAGTAAACCTGTTTACCGCGCATTCGTTGATAACGAACCCAAATATCAGCCTGAATATGCTCTAACATATGTCCAATGTGTATTGAACCGTTAGCATAAGGTAACGCACAGGTTACCAAAATTTTTTTAGATACTTGAGACATAATTAGGATCTAATTCCCATAAAAATGGAATAATACTTTAATGTTAACTAATTCTGTTTTTTACGTCTAGGCCTGAACATGACTAATATATAATTATTTTATAGTTATTTTACTTGATAAGCGTCGTTTTTATTATCTATTTATATTTAAAAGTAACTGCGATGAATTTAAAATTCTTCCAAAACATAAAACTAGAACAGTTACCTCAGCAAGTTACTGAGGTTTAAGACCTATTTTATCATACGATACTGTAAAATAGTCTTAGTAAATTAAAGGTTATTATATCATTAATCATTACTCTATGATATTTTGCTAATTTAATTAGTTATAACTTTTATCTAGGTAACACCACTACATTAAGTAGTATTAATAATAGATGCTAGAATCAATTATTAATGTTAGTTCAGGTTGGCAAATAAACCATGACAGTAAATTTAGCGTTGATATTAGCGCAATAATAATAAGTTTATTAATAAACTTTAAAATTAGTAATTACTTCACAGATTATATGGTAAGTAAAATTTTTACAGGATCAACTGAATTTTGAAAAATTGCATAGTAATGAATTTTAATTGCAAGTTAGAAAAGCACTAGATAGTTAGTTATAAAAATAAGTTAAATCAAAAAATTAGTGTTAGATTAATATTAACAAAAAATTTTATTATTTATTTTAAGCAAATACCTGGTTTAATATCATTTTTAGCTAGTTGCAGGGGAGGGGGATAATCAATACCTTTTTAAGGCGGTGGCGGGTGACTTCTAACGGTTCAAAAATCCAATTTTCAATTTTAATATGTTCACCAATAACAGGCATTCGTTGTAAACGTTCCATTAATAATCCGGCAATCGTCTCATATTCACGTTTTTCATCAAGCATAATTGGCACATAAAAGATCAAGTCTGCTAAAGGCATAAAGCCATTAGCAATCCAACAGCTATCCTCTAATTGTTGAATATCATGGCGAGAATGCACCTCTTCTTGACTAATTGGCATATTACCAGCAATAGTTTCCATAATATCAGTCAAAGTAACAATTCCTTCTACAGAGCCAAATTCATCCACAATAAAGGAAAAATGAGTATGAGCTTTACGAAATTGCTCTAATGCTCGAAGTAGGGATAACCCTTCATGAAAAATAAGTGGTTGAGTAATTAGCTCATGTAAGTTAAGTTGTTGATTTTTTAATTGTTGATTTAATATATCAATAACGGGTATAATCCCAACAGGATCATAGCTTATCGATTCATCTGTAACAACAAGACGAGTATGGGGTGTTTTTTCTAACAGCGAAAGTAGCTTATCTGCAGGCTTGTTGATATCAAAATATTCAACATCATGACGAGAAGTCATAATGCTACTAACATTACGTTTAGCGAATCCTAGTAAACGAACTATCATTTGTATTTCTTTATTATCATAGATAAAATCAGATGTGAGATAATCTAATTCAGCACGTTCATGTTGACCATCTAAAACTAGCAGTGCTGCACAAGCAGTTATTTCTCGTAGAGATTTAGTTTCTTTTAAAAAACGACGTCGGTTAAATAATGCAAATTGATTAAAAGATTCGATCATAATAGAGAACCCAATAACAGCGTATAAATAGCCTTTCGGTATCAAATAACCAAATCCTTCAGCCACTAAGCTGAAACCAATCATAAGTAAAAAACTGAGACAGAGAATAACAATAGTTGGATGAGTATTAATGAATATAGTCAATAGTTTACTAGAAATGATCATCAAGATCATAGCAATAGTAACAGATGCGATCATCATACCAATGTGTTCAACCATACCAACGGCAGTTATTACTGAATCAAGTGAAAAAATAGCATCTAATACAATAATTAGTAATACTACAGTCCAAAATTTCGCCGTTTTGTGGTGGTGTTTGCCAGATTGTTCATATTTACCTTCTAACCGTTCATTAAGTTCCATAGTTACTTTAAAAAGCAAAAAAAGACCACCAACGAGCATTAGAATATCCCGCACACTAAATAGGTGACCCCAAATGCTAATGATAGGATTGGTTAACGAAACCAGTAAAGTAAGACTAAACAATAAAATAATACGTATGAATAGTGCGCATGTTAAACCAGTTATTCTTGCTTTGTTACGTAATTTAGCCGGTAATTTATCAGCTAATATAGCTATAAAAATTAAATTATCAATGCCAAGCACAATTTCAAGTACAATAAGAGTAAGAAGCCCAGCCCACATCGTAGGATCAAAGATCCATCCCATAAAATTTATTTTACCTTATAATATGACAGCTTATGCCGACTATTAGAATAATGGTCACTTTGAACAAAAATTTCAATATAACCCAGGGTAAAAAATAGTTTTTAGCCTAAATATCGTATTGTAAAAAAACATAGAATAACTATCAACAAACCATATAGTAAGTTAATATACCAAACTGTAAAAATATATTTACTCGTTAACTGTAGACAATAAATTATCAAATAGGGTGGTTTTATGTCAAAACAACAAATTGGTGTAGTTGGTATGGCGATTATGGGACGTAATTTAGCGCTCAATATTGAAAGCAGAGGTTATTCTGTTTCAATTTTTAATCGTTCTAAAGAAAAAACCGATGAAGTGATAGCAGAAAATCAAGGTAGAAAATTAATTCCTTGTCATACAATTAAAGAATTTGTTGATTCATTAGAAACACCGCATCGTATTTTATTAATGGTAAAAGCTGGTGAGGCTACAGATAAAACCATAACCTCCTTGACACCTTATCTGAATAAGGGTGATATCCTAATAGATGGTGGTAATACTTATTTCAAGGATACTATCAGACGTCATCAAGAACTTTCAGCGCAAGGATTTCACTTTATTGGAACTGGCTTTTCTGGTGGTGAAGAAGGTGCATTAAAAGGACCATCTATCATGCCAGGTGGAAAGAAACAAGCTTATGACTTGGTGGCGCCTATATTTAAAAAAATTGCAGCTAAGGCCGATGGTGAACCATGTGTAAGCTATATTGGTCCTGATGGTGCAGGGCATTATATAAAAATGGTACATAATGGAATCGAGTATGGTGATATGCAGCTCATTGCTGAAGTTTATTCAATACTTAAAAATACATTAAAATTAAATAATGAAGAATTAGCTGATATTTTTACTGAATGGAATAAAGGTGAATTAAGTAGTTATCTAATCAAAATTACGGCTGATATTCTTCGGAAGAAAGAAGAAAAAACTGATAATTATTTAATTGATGTAATATTAGATAAAGCAGCTAATAAAGGAACTGGAAAATGGACCATTCAAAGTGCTTTAGACTTAGAAGTACCTATTACACTTATTACAGAATCAGTATTGGTACGTTATCTCTCATTTTTAAAAGAGCAGCGAGTAGCAGCAGCAAAAATCCTATCTGGACCAGTTGTTAACACATTTAAAGGAGATAAGTCGGAATTTTTTGAAAAAGTTTATCGTGCACTTTATTTAGGGAAAATAGTTTCCTACGCTCAAGGTTTTCAACAACTAAAAGCAGCATCAGATGAATATCAATGGCAACTAAATTATGGTGAAATAGCTAAAATTTTCCGTGCTGGTTGCATTATTCGGGCGCAATTTTTGCAAAAAATTACCGATGCGTATATCCAAAATCCATCTTTAGCAAACTTAATGTTAGCTCCTTATTTTAGGAATATTACTGACAAATATCAGCAATCATTACGAGATATTGTTTGTTTTGGTATACAAAATGGTATTCCATTACCCACGCTTACGGCAGCAATTTCTTATTATGATAGTTATCGCTCTGCTGTTTTACCAGCAAATTTAATTCAGGCACAACGTGATTATTTTGGTGCTCACACTTATACAAGGATTGATAAGGAGGGGACTTTTCATACTGCATGGTTAGAAAAAAAAGAGTAGCTAAACTGATATAAAATCATATTATATGGTTTTTATCATTAACGTTAAAGGCCATCTTTATTCGCTTTGCATTAGTTCCGGTAGACATATTTATTGGCTGCTATCTTTTAATATTAATTAAATCTATATTCAAAAACAAATAGATTTATACTTTATATTTTATATGGTAATTATATATTTCAAATAAATTTATTTTTTGTTTGATAAAATTAACAACAACTAACTATGAGTAAATTACTATTATTTTAATACAGCAGAGGTTTATTAACCCTTAGGCAGCAGGGAATAGTATAAAAGATCAATTAAATAGTTATCTAATCAAAATTACGGTGGATATTATTCGGAAGAAAGAAGAAAAAACTGATAATTATTAAATTTATATCATATTAGATGAAGCCACTAATAAAAGAAATGGAAAATTGACCATTATAAGTGGTTTATACTTAGAAGTATCTATTACACCAGAATCAGTATTGGTACGTTATCTCTTATTTTTAAAAGAGCAGCTTAATCATACTGCTGTAAAAGTTATACAATAAATAATGTTAAATTTAACGTTATTGGGGTGATTGATATAATTACCTTTTAAAAAATTTACCATTACCCAAACAACCAGCCATAACTGATTATTGCCACAGTTAGCCTATTTTCACCTTATAATCATCCTGATGCTATTCGCTGATTAGAAAAATTTAGCCATATTAGGGTAATTTTTATTTTTCATCAGCTGAATCCTTAACAAAATTTGCCTTAGCTACACAATAAAACAGAAAAATATACGCTGTTCATCTTCTTGATTTTAACATTCAATTACGGATTTCAGCAAATATAACTGTAGTTCTTACTTTAGATATACTAAACAATTAAGTTATATCTTTAGATATTAGCAAGGCGCTGGTATACTAGAAGATAATTTTGTTTTAATATTTGGTTAATACCAACTAGAAGTAATTCTTTGTTCATGGAAGCTAATAATGCGTACAAGCCAATATCTTCTCTCTACTTTAAAAGAAATTCCTGCTGACGCTGACGCTATCAGTCATAAACTGATGCTTCGGGCAGGCATGATCCGTAAACTTGCTTCAGGGCTATATGACTGGCTACCAACCGGTGTCCGTGTACTGCGCAAAGTTGAAAACATTATTCGTGAAGAAATGAATCGTGTTGGGGCAATAGAAATTTCCTTGCCTATAGTTCAGCCAGCTGATATATGGCAAGAAAGTGGGCGCTGGGAGCAATATGGCCCAGAATTGCTTCGTTTTGTTGATCGTAGCGAGCGCCCTTTTGTGTTGGGCCCTACTCATGAAGAAGTAATTACCGATCTTATTCGTAACGAAGTTACTTCTTATAAACAGCTGCCTTTGAACCTTTATCAAATCAAAACAAAATTTCGTGACGAAGTAAGGCCACGTTTTGGTGTGATGCGCTCCCGTGAATTTATTATGAAAGACTCTTATTCTTTTCACACAGACCAAAACTCTCTACAAAAAACCTACGATACAATGTATAAGGCATATAGTACAATATTTAACCGTATTGGCTTCAATTTTAGGGCAGTTCAAGCAGATACTGGTTCTATTGGAGGTAATGCTTCTCATGAATTTCAAGTATTAGCTGATAGTGGTGAAGATAATATTGTTTTTTCTACAGCTTCAGATTATGCTGCCAATATTGAACTAGCAGAAGCGATTTGTATTAAGAAAGAACTTGCTGCACCAACTGAAGATATGCATCTCATTGATACCAATGACGCAAAAACAAGGGCTGATCTCGTTGATCAACAGAATTTACCTCTGGAAAAAACAGTTAAAACTTTAATTGTAAGTGCAACAAAAGATAGTGGTCATCAGTTTGTTGCCTTATTGATCCGAGGTGATCACAAATTAAATAAGATCAAAGCAGAAAAACATCCTCTGGTCGAGAGTCCCATGAGTTTAGCAACAGAAGAAGAAATACGTGTCATATTGAAAGTAGACCCTAGTTCATTAGGCCCAGTTAACTTGCCAATACCGGTAATTATTGACCACAGCGTAGCTGTGATGAGTGATTTTAGTGCAGGCGCAAATATTGATCATAAACGATATGATGGTATCAATTGGCACCGGGATCTACCATTACCGGACGTTTATGATCTACGCAATGTCGTCGAAGGACATGCCAGCCCAGATGGCAAAGGAATTATACAAATCAAACGTGGGATTGAAGTTGGTCATATTTTTCAACTAGGAACCAAATATTCTAAAGCAATGAAGGCCAGCATTAAAAATGAAGATGGTCATAATCAAACGGTAACGATGGGATGTTATGGTATTGGTATCACCAGGATTGTAGCAGCTGCTATTGAACAAAGCCATGATGATAAAGGAATTATTTGGCATGATGCGATTGCACCTTTTCAAGTTGCTATATTGCCAATAAATATGTATAAATCCTATCGTGTCAAAGAAGTAGCCGAAAAGCTTTACTATGATTTACAAGCAAATAGTATTGATGTAATTTTTGATGATCGCAAAGAACGGCCTGGTGTGATGTTTGCTGATATCGAACTTATTGGAATACCTCATATTATAGTTATCGGTGATCGTAATTTAGATAACAACAAGGTTGAATATAAACAGCGCCGCTATAATGAAAAAGAATTTATTGATCTTGCTGAGATAGTTGATTTGCTGAAAATCAAACTTAACTAATCCTAATCATAGCAAATAATAACAAAATACTAGCTAAAAATAACTGGTAATTTTATATGACCAATTTTAAAATCAGCAATTTATCAAATTTAATAGCGCCAATCTGAATAAATTAACATTTATTAGTAAATGGTTAACACTCAACTCCGAGATATACTAGATTACCCTCTTAAATACCGGTTGAAGCTACATTAATCGTTATTTTTGTCCGGATTTACTAGATCTAATATATCATTTAACTAAATTTTCAAAAATCTATTCATAAAATAGATTTAATCTAATAATATTAAGTCATTTTAAGCTAATTATTTTAGCTAGTTAAACCAGATTTAAAACTATTTATTAGTTTTCGCAATAAATATTAACCAGCATTATAAAGATTTTTTTTGGTTGAAAAAGTATGCTACTATTATGTGCATAATTACAAATATTAAAAGTAAGCAAATAACCACTACTTAATAACAGTGGCGAAAGATTATTTCTAAAGATACAATAATAACCCTTACTTGTAAGATACTGGGTTTTTATACGATATCCATTTTATTTTCAATTCTGGTTGCCCTTGAATACATTTACCTGATTGAGTAATAAATACACCAACAGCCGCTATAAGTTCATCATTGTAATAAATCAAAGGCGTTCTCTCCCTTAACCAAGGCGCAATCCCTAACTCCTGCCAAAGCTTTTTACTCCGTCTAGCGTATTGGCGACCAATAATTTTAATATTTCCTTTTAATCCAAATCTAATAGTTACCTTCTCTTTTGGTAATGGAGCACGAAATCCAATTCCTTTATCTGTGATCATTAGCACACCTAAGTTATCTGGCAGTTTAATGGTAGCAGGCAGCTGCCACGCTAAACAAATTTTAGTTAGATCCTTAAATTGTGGAAGCAACCAAAGCTGTTGTTTAAAACGCCGGATAACATTATTATTATCTAATATAAATTTAGGCTCAGCATCTCGACGTGCACAGATAACATCTTGCCAAATATGTTTTAATTGAACACGAGAAGGCATCAAAATAAGATGTAACCTCAACCAACGACGTAATATTGCATTACGTTTAATTTCTGAATAACTTGATAAAGTATCAAGCTGTAAGGCTCCTTCAGCAGTTATTAGCTGAGATAAATAATCTTGTAGTAATTCACTTAGTAAAGCTTCTTGTTCCGCACATAAACTGGCACTTCTTGCTACTGCTAGCGCAAAATGTGGCCAACGTCGGTTAAAATGCGGCATTATGGTTAAACGTAAAAAATTACGATCATAGTTCTGATCTTTATTACTATAGTCTTCTATCCAAGACAGCTCTTTTTTTTTAGCATAAACAACTAATTGCTGACGTCTAAATGATAATAGAGGTCTAATTAAATAGGTATCAGCAAAAGGAATAGATGTTGGCATAGCAGATAAACCTGTTGGCCCACTCCCCCGTTTTAATGCTAATAAAAAAGTTTCTGCTTGATCATCTAAATGTTGGGCAGTAATAATAATTTCATCTTGTAATAATATTTCACGAAACACTTGATATCGTGCATACCTAGCCGCTGCTTCTATCCCTTTTTTAGTTGGATCTATGTAAACATGCTTTAAGTAAAACTCTACTTGCCAGTCGAAAGAAACTTTCCGGCAATGGATAGCCCAATCATCCGCATTATCATTAAGGCCATGATGAATATAAACAGCACGTATGTTAAGGTTTGGCACTATGGTTTGACGTAATGACACTAGAGCATGTAATAAAACTGTTGAATCTAGTCCACCACTAAACCCTAACAACATTCTGCGTTTAGAGCCGATGTTTTTTATAATTTGGTTTAGTAATGCAGCTTCATCAACATCCATAACCATAAGTATTATTACTACCTCTCTAGGTAATTATTTATTGTTATATTTTCTACTCATAATAAAATGGAATTAATAGTTATTTCAATTTTATTAAGCGCAAAACCTAGCAATAACTACACTTCATTAAACGTTGATAACGACGATTTCTTAACTCTTCAGGACTAAATAAATCGATATCACTCAAATCCTTTAAAATACGCTGTTTAAGATTATGCGCAATTTGCTCATAATTACGATGTGCGCCACCCAAAGGCTCTTCAACAATGTTATCAATCAAATTAAGTGATTTTAAACGTGAAGCAGTGATCCCCATCGCTTCAGCAGCTAATGGTGCTTTATCAGCACTTTTCCAAAGAATAGAAGCACAACCCTCGGGGGAAATAACAGAATAAGTACTGTACTGCAGCATATTAACTTTATCTCCAACGCCAATCGCTAATGCACCACCAGAGCCGCCCTCACCTATTACCGTACAGATAATAGGAACAGAGAACCGGGACATTTCACGTAAATTACGAGCAATCGCTTCAGACTGACCGCGTTCCTCCGCCCCAACACCAGGATATGCTCCTGGAGTATCGATAAAGGTAATAATTGGTAACTTAAAACGCTCAGCGATTTCCATTAATCGTAAAGCCTTACGGTATCCTTCCGGTGCTGGCATACCAAAATTTCGCAGAATTTTTTCTTTTGTTTCACGACCCTTCTGATGACCAATAACCATTACTGGACGCCCATCTAATCGAGCTAATCCACCAACAATAGCTTTATCATCAGCATAAGCACGATCACCAGCTAACTCCTGGAAATGCGTAAAAATACGCCCAGTATAATCCAGAGTATAAGGTCGCATCGGGTGACGAGCCAATTGTGCTATTTGCCATGCACCTAAATCAGAAAAATTTTTTAGTGTTAACTCAAAACTCTTTTCGCGAAGTCTAGCAACCTCTTCATCTAGGTCAATATCTAGCTTGGTATCCTGACGATTTACTGTCGTTAACGAGTCTATTTTTGCTTCTAACTCAGCAATCGGCTGTTCAAAATCCAGAAAATTAAGGCTCATAATATTCCTATTAGTTAAATTCTAATTCTACCTGCTGATTACCTAGCAGAGTTCGTAGCTCAGTCAAAAGATTATCAGTCAGAGTTACCCGCCAAGTGATGCCTAATTTTAATTTAGCGCTAGCCTCTTTCTTATGATAAAGATAAACTGGCATTTTTCCTGAACTATAAGGTTCCAAAGTGCTACGAAGACGGGTTAATAATTGATCATCAATTTGTCTATCTATCAGTGAAATAGAAATTCCTCTAACATATTTCTTACGAGCTTCACTAAGATCCATAAGTTCACGAACATACATTTTATTACCCCCATTGAAATGATCAAAGCTAATCTGACCTGTAGCAATTAAGATTTTATCTTTCTCAAGTAGATGCTGATACTTTTCTAATACAGATGAAAATAACATTATATCTAAGCGACCAGACCGATCATCCAAAGTACATATACCGATTCTACTGCCACGTTTAGTAGTTACTACTTTAGCTGTCAGCACTAAACCAACTACGGTTGACATCTGTCCCCGAGGGGTTGGATTTAGATCCTTTAATTTCAATCCATTGGTATAATGTTCAATTTCAGATAAATAAGCGGTAATAGGATGCCCAGTTAAATATAGACCCAATGTTTCGCGTTCACCTTCTAATATAATATGTTCTGGCCATTTAGCTACACTAGCATTATATTGTTTAACCTGCTCAGGCGATTCAGCTAATACGCCAAACATATCAGTTTGTCCAATAGCTTCTGCTTTAGCATGTTGAGATGCCGCTTTTAAGGCATCTTCTAATGAAGACATTAACGCAGCCCGGTGCGACCCTAAATGATCAAAAGCACCTGATCTAATAAATTTTTCCATCACTCGATGATTCAGCTTTTTAGTATCAACCCTAGCACAAAGGTCAAAAATTCCTTTAAAATAACCACCTTTTTGACGCGATTCAATAATAGCTTTTATTGGAGCTTCACCAACACCTTTAATTGCACCAATGCCATAAACAATTTCACCTCTTTCATTGACATGAAAATTATATAATCCACTGTTAATATCCGGTGGTAATATATTTAACCCCATGCGACAACATTCATCAACTAAACCAACAACTTTCTCAGTATTATCCATATCAGCTGTCATAACTGCTGCCATAAATTCAGCTGGATAGTGTGTTTTTAACCAAAGAGTCTGGTAAGAAACTAATGCATAAGCGGCAGAATGTGATTTATTAAATCCGTAACCGGCAAATTTTTCCACCAGGTCAAAAATTCTTATGCCTAATTTACCATCAATGCCATTTTTAACCGCCCCCGCTTCAAAAAATGAGCGCTGTTGTACCATTTCTTCAGGTTTTTTCTTACCCATAGCACGACGGAGCATATCTGCTCCCCCTAGCGTATAACCAGCAAGCACCTGAGCAATCTGCATAACTTGTTCTTGATAAAGGATGATACCATAGGTAGACTCTAAAATCGGTTGTAATGATTCATGCTGCCATTCAACATCAGGATAATAGATCGCTTCTCTACCATGCTTACGATCAATGAAATTATCTACCATCCCTGACTGTAACGGGCCAGGACGAAAAAGGGCAACCAAAGCGATCATATCTTCAAAGCAATCAGGGCGTAATCGCTTAATTAAGTCTTTCATACCCCTAGATTCTAGTTGGAATACCGCGGTCGTTTCAGCACGTTGCAATAGATCAAAACATTTTTTATCATCAAGAGGAATGGTAGTGATATCAATGGGCGCTAAATTTTGTTTTATCTTACGTTGATTAATCATATCTAACACCCAACTAATGATTGTTAAAGTCCTAAGACCAAGAAAATCAAATTTTACTAGACCAGCGTATTCAACATCATTTTTATCAAATTGGGTAAGCTGATTTTTTCCTTCAAGATCACAATAAAGAGGTACAAAATCTGTTATTTTAGTAGGTGCAATGACTACTCCACCAGCATGTTTCCCTGCATTACGTATCACACCTTCAAGGGTGCGCGCCATATCTATTAATGCCTTAACTTCTTCATTAGAGTTATAAATTTCTTGCAATTGTGACTCTACAACAAATGCTCTTTCAATGGTTATACCAGGATCTGGAGGAACTAATTTCGCGATACGATCAACAAATCTATACGGATAACCTAGTACCCTGCCAACATCTCGAATAACGGCTTTTGCGGTCATGGTACCAAAAGTAATAATTTGTGAGACAGCTTCACGACCATACATTTGTGCAACATGGTCAATTACTTGATCGCGTTTTGCCATACAAAAATCAACATCAAAGTCAGGCATGGAAACACGCTCAGGATTCAGAAACCGTTCAAATAGCAAATTAAATTGAAGCGGATCTAAATCAGTAATTTTTAAGACATAAGCTACTAATGAGCCAGCCCCTGAACCTCGTCCAGGGCCAACTGGGATCGCGTTATCTTTTGACCATTGAATAAACTCCATCACGATCAGAAAATAACCAGAAAATCCCATCTGATTAATTACTCCTAATTCGATATCTAAACGTTCATCATATGCTACCCGTAGCTCAGCTCTCTTTATCTCGTTGGGATAAAGAAATTGTAACCGTTCTTCTAGACCTACTTTTGCACATTTAATCAGAAAATCTTCCGTTGCAATATTCCCGGTGGGAAATTCAGGCAAAAAATATTCCCCTAACCGTATTATTACATTACAGCGCTTAGCAATTTCAACACTATTTTCCAATGCCTCAGGAATATCAGCAAATAATTCTAACATTTCCTGTTCACTGCGTAGATATTGCTGAGGACTATAATTTTGTGGTCTTTTTAGATCAGAAATAGTAACCCCATCATGGATAGCTACCCGTATTTCATGTGCGGTAAAATCATTGCTATTAATAAAGCGTACATTATTTGTGGCAACTACTGGCACACTTCTTTGTGCTGCTAATTGGACAGCGGCATGTAAATAACTCTCTTCATTAGGCTGTCCAGTCCTGACAAGTTCTAGATAATAGTCATTCTGAAAATGAGTTTGATAAAAAGATAAATATTTTTCAACTAGTTGTTTATTTCCACGTAACAGAAATTTACCCACATCGCCCATGCAGCCACCAGAGAGTAATAACAGCCCCTCTTTATGATTTAACAGCCATTCTCGTTTGATCGTTGGTCCGATTGCCCCATATCCTTTTTGATAAGCTGCAGAAATAAGCAATATTAAATTATGGTAACCTTTATTATTCTTGGCCAGGATAGTTAAATGATAAACTTCATCGCCGAGTAATTCACTTTCTAAATAAAAATCTGCACCAATAATTGGCTTAACTCCAGCAGAATGTGCTGCACCATAAAATTTTATTAAACCATAAAAATTGGTAAAATCAGTTATGGCAAATGCCGGCATGCCTAATGCTGCTACTCGATTAACGAGTTGGTTAATTTTTGCTATTCCATCAATAATCGAATAGTCACTATGTATGCGTAAGTGTATAAAGTGTGGTTCAGCCATTTTTTTATACTATTTTTAAGTCAGTACTCGGCGCGCTGGAGCAAAATTTTTATGATAAAACTACTAAACCAATATTTTAAATAAAATTTAGTTAAGTCGCCTTTATGTTGAGCAAAACCATCCCATAGATAAAAGGATATCTAACTATCACATTTCACTATCTAGGGTTACTTTCGCTAATATAGAAAAGGTAATAATTTATTGTACTATACCTAACAATTACCTAGAATGATCTACTAATAAGGTACAGGAAAACTTTATCTATCATTACCATACACAAAATAAGGTATAGTGGTAAGGACACTAACCTAAGTATACCTAAGTGGCATCTGGTAGTATATTGATATTATCTATCTTTTCAAGCTTTGCTACCCAATACTTCAACGCATTATGCCGATTGTATGTTAACTTTTTGAATCCGCCAATATGACAATCCAGCTGAATAAATTCTTTAACCAACTCATTGCCTAATAGATTGGGCAATGAAATAAAATGTATTTTAACTATACGTTTAGCTAGCCAATAAGTCACTGGTTTAGATATCCAACTAACATCAAATACTTTGCTAACATATATTCTAATGCAGAGGTACCAGAAGCTAATAAAGTTGCATAGGCTGCGATTATAGCTATCCGCGCTTGACCATCTAAAATTTTCAGTTAGCTAAAGATCTGGATAAATTCCTTCAAATTACTATCAACATTGTTGATTAACGATAGAAACTAAGATTGGCAAATAAAGATTTCTTCTATTTAGATTACTTACTTGTTAACTAATAATCGCACGGTATTTTTACCTGCTGATTATTTTCACCTAGCTTCACGGGTTACCTCTTACACCAGTTACTAATCGGATGTAGTGATTATTTATCAAAACCACGACTTTTTAGTACTTAAATATTCATACCATGTGGCATGATTACCTTGCGCAATAATATAAGGCGGAACATTGTTAGCAACACCAGAACAACCAACAAATATAAGCACCAATTTGATAAAAATTATGCCCAACTAGAATACCAATAACTAATCTAAAATCTAGTTATCTCTCCTTGAGATTTTATCTCCTGATTAATTTCACCAATAGTGATAAACTGAAATATCTCGCTATTATAACAAATTTTGGTATTTAATTTGACAACTCAACTACATGATATTTAAGTGTTGTATTTGCACTATGATAACCAGTATAGCAAGCAAAATAGCCCTTGACATTTACACTGGGATTAATAATCGCTGTTTTATTAATCATATCAGCCCTCATTTTTCCGCTTCTTGGCTGCGAGCACACATCATTATTGCTTCACAAACAACTTTTTCATCTACTTTTGCGACACCTTTAAATCGCGTCAAACCACGCTTAGTTTTAACAAACGTTACCTCAAAAATCATTTGGTCGCCAGGTTGTACCGGATGTTTAAACCTTACTTCGTCAATTCCAGCAAAATAATATAGTTCACCAGGCTCTAATTTACCTGCACTCTTAAAGGCTAAAATACCAGCTGCTTGAGCAATAGCCTCAAGAATTAAGACCCCAGGAAATATTGGTTTACCAGGAAAATGACCTTGAAAGAAAGGTTCATTAAAAGATATATTTTTTACTGCACGTAAAAATTTACCTTCTTCAAAATCCAATACACGATCAACTAACAAAAAAGGATAGCGATGGGGTAACAACCCTAAAATTTCTTCTATATCCAGAGTATGCTTATCACTCATAGAAAAGACTCTTCTTGTTTAAATTTAAACAATTATATATGAATAATGCGGCCTGCTTTAACCCGAAATGAGGGTATTCGGCAGGCCGCAATTAATAAATCTACACAACAGTATTTAGTTATCTTTACTAAATACTTTACGTTCTAGTACCTTCATGCGTTTAGCTATTGAATTAATATTCAAGACTAAAGCAGCTGTTTTTCAACAAAAATTTGGTGTAATGGAATGCCAGAAGAGTATATTCCAGGCTCCCTAATTGGACTAACTAATTAACATTGCATTGCTATTCCTATTATAGGAACCTTATCATATATTTCCATATGTCTATTCAATCTTTTCCTATCTTCAGACTACCGTACATAATAACAACACCCGCAGGTGATGATCACCAATCATCAAATTATCTGCAATTTAACATTGGTTATCTATTATAACTCCATTTATAACTCCATTCCCAATAATGGAGTACACAGCACCAATTTTAACATTATTACTAATAATAACTAAACCTAACTGAGGTATTTTTATAAATTATCCTTTTTCATTTACATAGCTAAAACCATATTAATAAATAACTATTCCTGATTGGATAAGAAAATGTTGAACTATCTTGACATTATGATAAATAGGCTAGCTAGATAAAGATATTCAACCACTGGCGATTGCTCTTTAACCACAGCACAGTAGTATCTTTACATTATGTCAGGTAACAACTATACGATAAAAATGTATAGGAGCATTACTAGTACTAGTAATGATAATATCACTATACCCATGTAAATGCGCGTCTAACTTTTGGGATAAATTAGCTAATCGAATAGAACCAATCTATTATTTAACCTTCTTATTAACCAGATAAGTAACATTTTTTAGTTTAGAACTATTTTACGGATATAGAACCGCATTTACGTCCACAACCACATCGTAATGCTCTTTTTCTGCAACCTATTTGGTTGCTATCTTTATAGTTAGCAATATTTTATTGTGCTCTTCTTGCTGACGAAGTTGGTTATCTTGTTTAAATTGCTGTGCTTTTTTAAGCAAATATTTCCGCTTAGCTTCAAATACTTCCAGATATTTTTCATTAGTATTTGCGGCATTTTTTTTCTACCCTAAATATTTTTCCATATCTTGGAACTCATTAGCGCGTCCTTAAAACTATTTTTCAAGTTGCTTATCGCTTTACTATATGTTCTGAAAAATTTAAACGCCGTTAATAACTGCCACTTTATCTGCATAAGCAATGACAGATAAGGTTTTGATGGTTATCAATTGGTTGATTTCATCGTCATGGCTAGTTCACCATTTAATTTAACTCTTGATATGGTATCTCTATCGCCCTCTCTCAAATTTAGAGTAACATAAATAGACTTATTATCTGGTGTTAGACTAACATTAGTTGAGTCGATATTAAATTTAGCATAACCTATGTTGAGGTAACAACTGCGCAGCGATTCTAAATCATCAACTAATTTTTGCGTTTGATATTGTTGATCAGCAATAAAATTCCACCAAGGCACATTTTCCCGTAATTTAAAACAATTTAATAACTCACCAGTGGTAAAATCTTTATTCCAGACGAGATTAATCTTTTGAAGATTAGCTGAAACTACTTCAGAAAAGATTAACTTTAAGTCAACATTATTACGCGGTAGCGGTGTGACTACTGCTTTAACTGTAGCATTATACTTACCAAAACTAGAATAAAAATTTTCAAGACTATTTTCAATATTCGCCAGTTTTGTGCGATAAAGTACTTCACCAACTTTAATATTAGAAGCATCAAGATTTTGCTTTAATAAATTATTTTAAACCAACTTATTACCATAATACTTGCAATAGTTGACCGCTATTTTACTTGAACTATCAGCGTATTTACCGCAAGCAAAACTTTAACATCTTCGAAATTACCAGTTGAGAATAGCTCTCGAATAGTACGACTGATATCATCATCATTAATCATATCACCTACCAGAACCGGCATATTCTATAGTACTGCACCAACAGCAACGCGTTGAATACCTTCAACCGGATACAATAGTGCTGCTAAATAGCTGCGATGCTATGAGCAACTTTTTCAATCCTATCTACTATTTGTAACCCTGATAATGTGGCCACTGAGTTGGTTTGAATATTACACACAAAGGTATTTAACTGACATTAACTGGCATAATCACCAAAAATAAAACCGAAGCTTGAGTCTCTAGATAAAAATTAAATTACATGAAATTTATAATTTTTTTATTGAAGTTGAGTTTCAAAAAGATAAGCCATAAGGCTATTCCAAAACCAATGGAAAACCGCTCAACATAAATACCACAGCGTCTAGCTACCCATGGCAAAATTGGTACGATTATTAGCACCCCTAAATAAATGCGGCTAAACAGCAAATAAATCCCATGATATACCTTAAAAACTAAAAAAATAATAATATTAATCCGGCAAAAACAGATATAGCAGCTGTCAAACTATCAATTCTATCTAATACGCCACCATGTCCTGGAATTAAATGACTACTATCTTTGATGCCAGCCTGACGTTTAAACATGCTTTCTGTTAAATCACCAAAAACAGAGATAATAACAACAATAACAGAACAAAATACTAAATTCTTGGATATCAATAGAATAGGAGAAAATAAACTAAATAACCAAGCTATAATAGCTGCTGTCATCATACCACCGAGTATGCCTTCTAAGGTTTTACCAGGAGAAATCTCAGCTGCTAATTTGTGTTTGCCAAATAAATGACCAAAAAAATAAGCGCCACTATCTACACTCCAAACTAATAGCATGACATAAAAAACCCACCAAGCACCGATAAAATTATCGACATTATAATCGATATGTTTTAATACCAACATGCCACAGTAAAAAGGTAAAATAGTTAAAATACCAAACAATATTTTTAATATTACTGACTTATACCAAAATAGAGCGGAAGTAGGAAAAGTGATAACCAATATTATCGCAACTAACCACCAAATTAATCCAGCTGATAAAATATAAATAATCAAAGGCTCTGTTGTTAATTGACTAAAATCCTGAAGGAACAATTGTAAACTCAATAAACAAATACCAAATAAAACAGCACATATAATCCGGTTAATATGCCCTGTCCAGCCAATAAATTGACTCCATTCCCAAGCAGCTAACGAGCAAATAATAATGATAATATACCCAAACAAGTTAAGAGGTAAGAAAAAAAGTGCATCAATAACTAACGGAACAAGTATGACAGCTGTAATGATACGAGCATTGAAGTTTAGCAAAATAGTTCCCTATTCTTCATAAATATTATCAGGCTTAGTGTTACCAAAACGTCGTTCACGCTGATTAAAAACCACAATTGCCCTTTTAAAAGCTTCCTCATCAAAATCAGGCCAGAGCACATCTATAAAATAAAATTCTGCATAAGCAATCTGCCATAAAAGAAAATTACTGATGCGATATTCCCTCCCAGTTCTAATAACTAAATCAACGGTTGGTTGATCATGTAAACTAATAAATTTATTGACGGTATCTTCATCAAGATTTTCTGGTAGTAATGAACCAGACTTAACTTTTTCAGTAATAAGTACCATTGCATGGGCTATATCCCAACGACCACCATAATTAGCTGCAATATTAAGTTGTAATCCGGTATTATTTGCTGTAATGTCAATCGCATGCTTAATACTATTTTGTAATTTATACTTAAATCTGCTGATATCACCAATAATCGTTAATTTAATATTATTAATATTTAATTTTTTAACTTCATTATCCAAAAACCAAGTAAAAAGCTCCATCAGAGCACTAACCTCAGTTTTAGGTCTATTCCAATTTTCACTACTAAACGCATATAGAGTTAAAGACTGAATTTTATTTTCAACAGCAAATTTAACCGCGTTTTGTACCGCTTCTGTACCTGCTCGATGCCCTTTAATTTTTAACTTTCCATGTTGTTTCGCCCAGCGGCCATTACCATCCATAATAATAGCAACATGCCTTGGAATTTGTTGCCGTGTACTATTCAAAATACTTCCTTTACTATAAGCTAACATCACTATTAAGTTTAATTATTTTGGATATTAAAAATAAAATTACTTAAGATGAATGAAAAATGTTTTATATTTACTAATAAGTAAATAGTTAGCACTTTATTCATTTTTTATAACCTAAAATTATTATAATTTTACAAAAATTTAAACTAACATAAATATAGAACCATTTAATAGTATACAGCTAATGTTTCAACATAATAAATGGCAATTTAACGTGCTTATCTAAGTGTCAGCTAAACTTAGCCTAAGCCTAGCCTTTCTAAGGTATCAAAATTAACTTGTGCAATATCAGTAAATTGCAGTTTTACTGCTAAAAATGCAGCAACATAAACTTAATTTGCAGCATTTAAGATTGTAGTGGATTTGATGCTTGTCCATGATGATAAGCATCAATCGCTAGTTTCAAACATGGGTAACGTTGGTAATCTGGTACAATAAAAGTTAATGAATATAATTGTTTAAAATAATGAATAACAGATTGTGGGTGAAGAAGAACTTCAATTTGTTCGACAGGAGCATTTTAAAATATCGTGTGTCAATATATTTAAGCCCTTTATTCATCATAGTTGCCAAATAAACGGATATCTTAGGCCGAATAGACTAATTAGGGGTATTACAATACTAATTGGGCGTTATATTATTAATTAAGAGAAGCAAGCTAAATTTACCGGAACACCCTGAACCAGTTAATACTATGCGCGTTATTACGAGCAAAACCTTAATGTAAGTCGGTAAACTTTGAAATATCCCATTATGTTAACTGTCAGTACCTGAGCACAATGTTTTAAAATTGCATCAAAAAACATTTTCCCACTAGTAATCAATGATTCTTTATTCACTAATAAAATACGCTTACCTTAACGAAGAGCAGTTAATGTTGGTATTATTACTGGAATTGCTGAAGATCAATATTATCAAGTGCTGCTCTTTCACAAACTAACTTTTGGCCTGATAAAACTACATTTTTTTGCATTTAGCTAATTTTTATCTAATATAGCAGCATATTGTGGCTTTAATCCTATGCCGAGCAATAGTAACCACATTTTTATGTGCTAATGCAATAAAATTTTCAGACATATCATCGTGATATATATGCTCAACTATTTAATTTTAACGAATTATATCTATCTGAGCTATATAATATAACATAAAATGTAGCAATAAATTTTAAGATATAATAAAAATATACTATACTTTTATATATATTATAATATTACTATATTAAAATTCCATCAATTCTTTTTCTTTTTGTTCTAAAGCTTCACCAACTTGCTTAATAAAATTATCGGTAAACTTCTGGATTTCATCTTGCGCTCGCCGTTCATCATCTTCACTAATTTTTTTATCTTTTAATAATACTTTGATTTTATCATTTGCATCACGTCGTACATTACGAACAGATACACGCCCCTGTTCAGCATCATTACGGATAATTTTAATCAAATTCTTACGTCTTTCTTCGGTCAACGGTGGTAAATAAACTCGTATTATATTTCCTGCTGAAGAAGTATTAAGACCCAAATCTGATGCTATAATGGCTTTTTCAACTACAGGTACTAACGTAAGATCAAATATAGTAATGACGAGTGTACGTGAATCCTCAGCTGTAATATTTGACAAATGACGTAATGGAGTTGCCGCAACATAATAATTAATCATAATATCATCTAATAAACTTGGTGATGCACGGCCGGTACGAACTTTACTAATTTGATTTTTAAATGCTTCAACGCTTTTTTCCATACGTTCTTGAGCATCTTTTTTAATTTCATTAATCACATTTAAACCCTTAGCAACTATTGATAAATATGTTAAATAACATCATTTAATTATTTTAACGATACTGATAATATCATACTGTCAAAAAATCATCTGTGTCTCTCAATATATTAATCACGCGAGATTAACGTACCTTCATTTTCACCCATCACAATTCGACGTAAAGCACCTGGTTTATTAATATTGAAAACACGAATAGGTAAATTATGATCACGAGCTAGAGTAAATGCCGCTAAATCCATCACTTTTAATTCACATTCTAATACGTCTTGATAGGTTAACTTATTACAAAAAACTGCATCTGAACGCTTGGATGGATCGGCGGAGTAGATACCATCTACTTTAGTTGCTTTTAAAACAACATCAGCTTCAATTTCTATCCCTCTTAAACAAGCAGCTGAATCTGTTGTAAAAAAAGGATTACCAGTTCCTGCTGAGAAAATAACAACTTTGCCATTACGAAGCAAACTAATCGCCTTAGTCCAACTATAATTATCACACACACCATTTAATGGTATTGCAGACATGAGCCTAGCATTAACATATGCACGATGTAAAGCATCACGTATGGCTAATCCATTCATTACTGTCGCTAGCATCCCCATATGATCACTAACTACACGATTCATCCCAGCCTCAGCTAGCCCTGCACCACGAAAAAGGTTGCCACCACCAATAACTACACCAACCTGTATTGCTAACTCTATTAGTTCCTTAATTTCTTGTGCCATACGATCTAAAATACTCGCATCAATACCAAAACCTTCTGAACCTTGTAGAGCTTCGCCACTTATCTTAAGTAATATACGTTGATATAAAGGTTTTGCATTAGTTGCCATAAGGTTTCGTCCTGGGCAGATAAATTATTGAATTTTAAAAATTCTTAGTTCAAAGTATGAATGTAAAATACATGATTAATTACTTTTCTTAATTTCATGAAACACAGGCTGAATAATAACCATAATCCGTTGAATTAAACATACTAATCATTAAATAATTTAATGGCCTATTTATACATTAATTCTTCTTAATGATGTATTATCAAACAGATATAAAATAAATTAGAGATATTAGATAAAACAGAACCGCCTATTGGCGGTTCTATTTAACAATAGGTATTATTATTTACTCATTGCTGCTACTTCCGCAACAAAATCAGTTTTCACTTTTTCAATACCTTCACCAACTTCAAATCTGATAAAATTAATCACTGTTGCATTGTTATCTTTTAATAACACACCAACTGTTTTACTTAGATCCATAACAAATTTTTGACCAATTAAAGAGATCTGACTAGTGAATTTATTCAGGCGCCCGGTTACTATTTTTTCCACAATTTCACGAGGCTTACCAGATTGCATTGCTATATCTAATTGAATTTGTTGTTCATGAGCAACAACATCAGCTGGCACATCTGCCGGTGTAACATATTCTGGGTTACTAGCCGCTATATGCATCGCAATATGCTTAATAAGCTCATCATCCGCACCTTCAGTAGAGACAATAACGCCAATACGAGCACCATGTAAGTAATAGCCTAGTGTTTCACCTTCTAATATCTCTACTCGTCTAATATTAATATATTCACCAATTTTGGCAACTATTGCTATTCGTTGCTGTTCAAATTTTATCTTTAATTCATCAATATTTGAACATTTATTTTGGATAACGTATTTCAATACTTCATTACTAAATGCGATAAAACTCGCATCCTTAGCTACAAAATCAGTTTCACAATTTAACTCAAGTAAAGCACCAAATTTGCCATCAGCAGAAATTTCTGCCATTACCACACCTTCGGTAGCTACTCGACCGGCTTTATTAGCCGCTTTTGCTTGACCTAATTTAGGCATATTAGCGATAGCTAATTCAATATCTCCATTAGCTTCAACCAATGCTTTTTTACACTCCATCATACCTACACCAGTACGTTCGCGCAGTGCTTTTACTAAACCAGCGTTAATTCCAGACATATAATTTATTCCTCAATCTGTCTGATGGGTAATCATCTAACATAGATAATTATCATTATAAAAAGTAACACAAAGCCAACTAGACACCTACCAATATATTGTAATACCTGGTGCATCAGAACTATTCTATAATAAAAAATAGTTTACCTTAATTTTATTCTATTTTCATTGCCTGATCTTCATCACTACCTTGACCTTCATGGATAGATTTAGCAACAGCATATAGATATAATTTAACTGCACGGATCGCATCATCATTCCCAGGTATGATATAATCAACACCATCTGGATCAGAATTAGTATCAACAATCCCAAAAACTGGGATACCTAAGCATATTGCTTCTTTTATAGCAATATGCTCATGTTCTGCATCAACAACAAATAAAGCGTCTGGCAACCCGCCCATCTCTTTAATACCACCCAAACTATTTTTTAACTTGCTCAGCTCACGGATACGCATCAAAACTTCTTTTTTAGTTAATTTATCAAAAGTACCATCTTGTGATTGTTTTTCTAAATCTCTTAGGCGCTTAATAGACTGACGAACTGTTTTCCAGTTAGTCAGCATACCACCTAGCCACCGATGGTTAACAAAATACTGATCACAACTATTAGCGGCTTCTTTTATCGATTCACTTGCTGCGCGCTTAGTGCCAACAAACAGAATTTTGCCTTTTCGTGAAGCAATTTTAGTCAATTCAGCTAATGCTCCATTAAACATTGTAACAGTTTTTTCCAAATTAATGATATGCACTTTGTTGCGCGCCCCAAAGATGTAAGGTTTCATCTTTGGATTCCAGTAACGAGTTTGGTGACCAAAGTGAACGCCTGCCTGAAGCATATCGCGCATGGAAACAGTTGCCATTTAAACCTCTATAATTTAGTAAATTATTGTTATGCCTCCGCAGATCCAATTTTCCTACTAATTAGCTGTATATTATCCTAGATAATAGCACTTAGGAAAATATACCGATTTGCTTGTGTTATAACAAAATTAAGTTAATGTTAGATTTAATTCGTGTTTTATATAATTATAAATACATAGAACGCAGGCCAGCTTCATATCATGAAATAATAAAAAATACCAGCTATAGTTATATTTTCCCGCGCTTAAGTTAACTAACTGCGTAGCTAAAGCTAATATCATAATATTATTTTAACTAGCAATCTTTAAATTTAAAATAACCAAATATTACTTTTAGGCTATTTTCATATTTTTAAAATTTTTTATATATTAAGTTGTTAGTTGGCATAACTGCACGTTGCTGCTAACATAAACGTAAACATACAGTAGATTTAATCAACATAATTAGCTAAAAAGTACATTATTTACTCACTTAAATCAGAATAAATAGGCAGCATAATTCATGGCTATCTCAATTAAAACTGAAAAAGATATTCAGAAAATGCGTATTGCTGGACATTTAGCAGCAGAAGTGTTAGAAGTAATTGAACATTACATAACCCCGGGAGTTTCCACTGGTCAACTTGATCGTATCTGTTACTCACATATCGTCGAAAAACAGCAAGCGATACCGGCTTGTTTAAATTATCATGGTTTTCCTAAATCTATATGTACATCCGTTAATGATGTTATTTGTCATGGTATTCCAAATGATGAAAAAATCTTAAAAGAAGGGGATATAATTAATATTGATGTCACCGTTATTAAAAATGGCTTCCATGCAGACACGTCTAAAATGTTCATTGTAGGCAAAACAACTACTCAAAGCGAACGGTTATGTAAGGTAACACAAGAAAGCCTGTCTCTTGCCTTAAAAATGGTTAAACCAGGTATTCGTTTACGAACGATAGGTAAAACAATTCAGAATTTTGTTGAACAACATCATTTTTCTGTAGTACGTGAATATTGTGGCCATGGTATTGGTCAAGTTTTTCATGAAGAACCTCAAGTATTACATTATGATGCTGATGACGGCGGTGTGATACTGCAAAAAGGCATGACGTTTACTATCGAACCAATGGTAAATACCGGGGATCATCATATTAAAGCAATGAAAGATGGCTGGACGGTAAAAACAAAAGATCGAAGTTGGTCGGCACAGTATGAACATACTTTAGCTGTTACAGATGATGGATGTGAAATTTTAACATTACAAAAAAAAGAAACCCCATTTATTTAAGCTATTTATCGTACGTAGCAATTATTTTAATAAATTGCTACAGCGTCTTTAGCAAATCAATCATTTTAACCTAATTACTCAATTTTCATTAATTGCCAAAGGCAATTATGGTAGATAATAATTACATAGTCTACCAAAAGTAGTGAACAACACCACTACCATTAAGTAAACAGTTAATTTCAAATTTTAAAACTAGGGATAATATCCATAATTGAAAATATGTTAAATTTTTTTGCTTCGTATTCGATGTAACCTACATTTAATAATAAAAATTTATGATAACTGCCTACTATTTCAATATAAATTAAAGATTACCTTAGGTTATATAGATTAAAATAATAATCTAATTTAGCAAGCAATTAAGTGTAATTTGACACTTGCAAGCTATTTTTTATTAGGCTACTATTTTAAAGGTTACATTCATAAATTATGATGTTTTTTACGTCTAGGAGTTGGAAAACATTGTTATTTATCACTCCTATGTTTCAAGTAGACACTTGAAAAATCATATAGTGTCCCTATATGAGTAATGTAAATATCTATTCAATCAAAAATATATAAAAGGAGGATGCTATGGCCTATCGTTCTTTATCTCTTATACCTACATTTAACAATAGTCTGCTTAACGATCGTTTTACCCAGATGGACAACCTATTCAGTAGGCTAACCGGAGAAAAGCCGCTGTCCGATGCCCCAGCTTATAACCTGTTGAAAAAAAATGATCAGCATGAATTCACAGTTAGCGTACCAGGGTATGCACGGGATGAACTTGATGTCTCTGTGCTCAATAATCAGCTTACAGTGCGGGGCAAACCTGACGTCGAGAAAAGTGAAGAGACAGAAGAAAAGGAAGGGATAAAATGGTTACATAAGGGCATCAGTAAAAGTGAATTTACTTTAAGTTTTACCCTTGAGCATCGGATAATTATTCAACAGGCCAATCTGGCTAACGGACTTTTAACGCTGCACTTTACCTACGATATTCCCGAACAGGAAAAACCACAGCAGATTGCCATTGGTGTTCAAAATAAATCAGATAGTGTGCTTAAACATAATGCTGCTTAAACTTAACGCCCCTAATTGGGGCGTTTGTTTTTTTGTTATCTAAATGAAGCTTAGTGTTTTTCCATCTCAAACAACTTGGACAAAAATATTTTAATTCAGTGCTGGTTAAACCTTATTGTATTAAGGCTTGAGCATTAGTCATATATTATCTAAGAATGTAATTATTACTTAACTCAAGTAAAAAAATTAATTTATTCTTCATACTAAAGCAATCTCAACAATCAGCACTATATGGATATTAATTTCTTCACCACAATAAAACAATATAGTAAAATAATCTACAACCATTTGTTACCATGATGCTATCGCGTATTAATGGTTAACTTATGTTCTATCTTTAATAGTTGTAGTAAATGATTAATAAAAGCAACTAATTTTCAGTTGGATCAACATCAATATTCCATTTTACTTTTCGACTTTCAGGATATGCCATAATTTCAGGTAAAATATGCGCAAAAAATTGTTGTAAATAGGAACGTGAAGGATGCTGGAGTAGTAATTGCCAACGGAAACGACCTGCTAGCTTAGCTTTGATCGCTGGGATAGGACCCATTAACCAAAGTTGTGAGTCGCGCATGTTATGTTGTTCTATATATTGACGAAGCTTGTTTAAAAAAATAGGTGCAGATTCATTTTTATGATCTTCTGAACGGATCATTATATGACTGCTATATGGTGGCAAAAAAACATCACGTCGTTCCGCTAGTGTTTCTGTCGCAAACACGTTATATCCTTTTTTTAATAATGTTGATAATAATGGATGTTCAGGGTGGTAGGTTTGTAGAATCACTTCACCATGTTTACCAGCCCGGCCAGCCCGGCCAGATACTTGAATATAAAGTTGTGCAAACCTTTCTGTTGCCCGATAATCACTAGAAAAAAGTGCGCCATCTACATTAAGTAGGGCAACTAAAGTAATATCAGGAAAATGATGTCCTTTAGCAAGCATTTGGGTTCCGATTAAAATACGAGCACCACCTGTATAGACAGGGGCCAGCTGTTTTTCTAATGCACCTTTCCGCCTAGTGGTATCTCTATCAATACGGGTAAACGGTATATTAGGAAAAAGCTGGTTAATTGCCTCTTCTAACTGTTCAGTTCCTAAACCTACAGGGACCAGATGTGTTGAGCCGCAGTATGCGCATTGTATTGGAATTGGCAGTTGACTATTACAATGATGACAACTTAACTGACGTTGGTAATGGTGGAGTGTATAATAATGATCACAACGTGAACACCCGGCAATCCAGCCACAATCATGGCAAATCAATGTTGGTGAGTAGCCGCGACGATTTAAAAATAACATAACTTGATTATTCGTTGCTAGATGATCTTTAATACGTTGAATTAATGGGTTTGACATGCCATATTTTAATGGCTGACCCTTTAAATCTAGTAAATGTTGACTTGCTAGCTTGGCTTTTCCAGCTCTTTGGGTGATATCTAGACGGTGATATTTTCCTTGCTCAATATTATAGATACTTTCTAACGAAGGTGTTGCTGTACCCATAATAATTGGAATATTCTCTTTTTTGGCGAGAAAAACAGCTAAATCACGAGCATGATAACGCCATCCATCTTGTTGTTTGTAAGAGTTATCATGTTCTTCATCAATAATGATTAAGCCAAGATTGGCAAAGGATGTGAATAATGCAGAACGAGTACCAATCACAATAGCACTGTCTCCGTTTTGTGCACGCAACCAGACTGCCAGTCGTTCACTATTATTTAATGCGGAATGTAGTAAATGAACAGGTGCATTAAATCTCTCACTAAATCTTTTGATAGTTTGGGGAGTAAGACTAATTTCTGGCACCAGGACTAATACTTGTTTACCTTGCGATAAAATATTTTCAATAACATTAAGATAGACTTCTGTTTTACCTGAACCAGTGATCCCTACTAATAACCAAGGCATAAAAGTTGTTTTAGAACTTATTGCTCCTACAGCTGTTGACTGTTCTAGGTTAAGTTTCGGTTTTTTACAGAGATGAAAAGTAGAATGCCAGCTTTCTATTTTTTGTTGAATGGGGAATAGTTTAATCACAGTTTGTGACTTATTTTTATTTAATTCATGTTTTGTAATTTGGTGATGATAAAGGGGTTGTTGCTGTAGTAATACTAGGGCATGTTGCTGTTTCGGTCCTTTTTTAAGCTGGTTTAGGCTAAAAGTTTTACCTTGCTGAGTTATTTCAGATTTACATCGTAGATTAAATGTTGTTACTTTGCCTTGCCGCAGTAAAACTGGTAATGCATGAAATAGCACTTTCCCAATCGGGTGATGGTAATACTGAGATGCCCAAAGTAGTAATGACCATAAACTATCCGAAAATAGCGATTCTTGATCTATTACTTGTTCAATAGTTTTTAATTGTTTACAATTGAGCTTAATATTTTGATTATGCGATAATACAATACCTAAGATAGTACGCTTGCCAAAAGGAACTAATACCCGGCAACCTTTTATTGGTAAAGGAAGATTGGATTGGTAATCAAAAACCCGCCTCAGCGGAAGAGGAAGCGCTACTTGAACAATAGCCATTGTTAAGTTTTCCTAATAATTTTATGCAAATTATTTATTAAAGATAAAAAATAGAAGATCACATTATTTTAATATATTTAATTGCGCTATAAATATATTTTATGTATTATTTTATTTACAGCCATTGTGAGTAATTTAAATTATTATAACAACTATTCTTAATTGATTTGACATCTGGTGTCTAGCGTTAGGATTATATAGATATAGCGATACGGCCTAAGTAGAGACTGACTATGAAAAAATATATTCATCCTAAATATAAAGAAGTTAATGCTACCTGTTCTTGTGGTAATGTAATGAAAATAAAATCAACTGTTAATCATCATCTGCACTTGGATGTTTGTGGGAGATGTCATCCATTTTATACAGGTAAACAGCGTGATGTAGCTGCCAGCGGGCGTGTTGATCGCTTCAAGCAGCGATTCAATCTTATCGGTCTGAAAAAATAATAATGGTTAAATAATACCAGCTAAAATCATACTTACTTATAATATGGGTGGGTAACGCTTCAGTGTATTGATTGCTATTATATAATTCTTAAAACGCATGAAAAAAATAATTACTATTCCAAAGTCATCTAGATCAATATCTTTTATCGCATAGCTAGTTTTACTGCGTATTTAATTTCATCATCGTCATTTGGCAACGGTTAATGAGTGTAAAATTATTAACATAGTAATTCACTATTATGTAACATGGCATAAATTATTAATAAGCTATATCTCGTCTACGAATGTATTTTTTCTTTAAATCAAGTAAAAAAATTATTTATTCTTCATAATTTCACCGTCATCAATAGTTGTTACATGGAGAAAATAGGCTTTGTTTTGCAGCAGTAAAACAAGTAGTACATAAAATAATACTTCCACTATCGGATGATTGATTGTAATACTGACTATAAACTATCCGAAAATAGCGATTCTTGATCTATTACTTGTTCAATAGTTTTTAATTGTTTACAATTGAGCTTAATATTTTGATTATGCGGTAATACCGAAGGCGTACTTGAAAAATTACCCCTAGTAATGTAAATATCTACTCGATAAAAAATATATTAAGAATAATTAAATTATATTAATCACTATGGGCTGAATTTATACTTTATATTTTTGACATTGATATTAATATCGACTTTAATCTAAAATAAAAAATTTTTGCTAAGATCGTACATTAATTTCTGTATCCATTATTGGGTTATAATTAATTATTGCCCAATTGGATAAATAATAATATTTTAATAGACCCTAAAGGGAACTAGAATGACCATATCAAATTATATCACCTTAATATGCACACCATTTGCATTAATAAAATGGCTATAACTTGACTGTTAAATATTTGTCAATAATTTTTGACAAAAATATTTATCTGCTATTCTATTCCAATCTAAAATAAACTATATCATTAGCGGCCAATTCCGCATTATCGCTATAGGAAAATAGGTGTCATGCAAGAACAATATCGCCCAGAAGAGATAGAGCAATACGTACAACGGCATTGGGAAAAAAAACAAACATTTAAAGTAATAGAGGATGATAACAAAGAAAAATACTATTGCCTTTCAATGTTACCTTACCCATCGGGTCGGCTACATATGGGACATGTTCGCAACTATACCATTGGTGATGTTATATCACGTTATCAACGTATGCTAGGCAAAAATGTACTGCAACCTATTGGTTGGGATGCTTTTGGTTTACCGGCGGAAAGTGCAGCAGTAAAGAATAATACCGATCCAGCGAATTGGACTTATACCAATATTGATTACATGAAAAATCAATTTAAAATGCTCGGTATTAGTTATGACTGGAGTAGAGAAATAACAACTTGTACACAAGAATATTATCATTGGGAGCAATGGTTCTTTACTAAGCTTTATGAAAAAGGGTTAGTTTATAAAAAAACAGCTGCCGTTAATTGGTGCCCAAATGATTTAACTGTTATAGCTAACGAGCAAGTCATTGATGGTTACTGCTGGCGTTGCGATACACCTGTAAAACGTAAAGAAATTCCCCAATGGTTCATAAAAATTACTGCTTATGCTGAAGAGCTACTTAATGATTTAGATAAGCTAGATGGCTGGCCAGAACAAGTTAAAACCATGCAGCGTAACTGGATAGGCCGCTCAGAAGGGATTGAAATTACCTTTAACCTAGCAGATAAAGATGAAAAGATAACCGTTTATACTACTCGACCTGATACTTTTATGGGAGTCACTTATCTCGCTATTGCAGCAACTCATCCGTTAGCAAAAATAGCAGCAGAAAAAAATGCTAAACTTAGTGCTTTTATTGATGAATGTTGTAATACCCAAGTTGCGGAAGCTAAAATTGCAACCATGGAGAAAAAAGGGATGGCAACCAATTTCTTCGCAATTCACACGTTTACTAAAGAAAAAATCCCAATTTGGATTGCTAATTTTGTATTAATGGAATATGGTACAGGAGCAGTAATGGCAGTTCCTGGTCATGATCAGCGTGACTGGGAATTTGCAACCAAATATTATTTGCCAATTAAAGCGGTTATTGCTGATAATAAAGGCCAGGTACCAGATCTAAAAGCAAGTTCATTGACTGATAAAAATACGCTAATTAATTCAGGCGAATTTAGTGGTATGGATAACAAAACAGGCACCAATGCGATTGTCGATAAACTAGTTTCACAGGGTTCAGCTAAACGTAAAGTAAATTATCGTCTACGTGACTGGGGAGTTTCTCGACAACGTTATTGGGGAGCACCTATTCCCATGGTAACTATGGAAGACGGCTCTGTGAGGTCAGTGCCAGAAGATCAACTACCAGTCATCTTACCTGAAGATGTAGTAATAAATGGAATATTTAGTCCTATCAAAGCTGATATACAATGGGCAAAGACCAATATAGATGGCCATACAGCATTACGTGAAACCGATACCTTTGATACCTTTATGGAGTCATCATGGTACTATGCTCGTTACACCTGTCCTAATTATCACCAAGGAATGTTAGATCCTGTTGCCGCAAATTATTGGTTGCCTGTTAATCAATATATTGGTGGCATTGAGCATGCAAATATGCATCTATTGTATTTCCGTTTTTTCCACAAATTAATGCGTGATGCAGGATTAGTAAATTCTGATGAGCCAGCTAAACGCCTGTTATGTCAAGGAATGGTATTAACCGATTCCTATTATTATTTAGGGGAAAATGGACAACGAGTGTGGGTATCACCAGTTGATGCAACAGTTGAAAAAGATGAAAAAGGTAAGATTGTTAAAGCAACTGACCAGCATGGACATCAACTTTCATATACTGGGATGAGTAAAATGTCTAAATCAAAAAATAACGGCATCGATCCACAATTAATAGTAAAAAAATATGGGGCAGATACCGTTAGACTATTTATGATGTTTGCCGCTCCGCCTGAACTTACTTTGGAATGGCAAGAATCAAGTGTAGAAGGTGCAAATCGTTTTATTGGTCGTCTCTGGCGCACTGTTTTTAAACATACTAAAAAAGGTAAAACAGCACCATTAGATAGCAGCAATCTTACGCCAGAGCAGAAAACCCTACGGCGTAATCTACATAAAACTATCGCTAAAGTTACTGATGATATTGGTCGCCGTTATACATTTAATACTGCGATTGCAGCGATTATGGAATTCATGAATAAACTAACGCGATCATCAGATAAAAGTGAACAGGATCGGGCGTTAATACAAGAATCTTTAGAGGCTATCGTACTTATGCTGTCACCCATTATTCCCCATACTTGCTTTATTATGTGGAAAGAACTTGGTAATATGACAGATATCGATAATGCGTCGTGGCCAGTTGCTGACGAACAAGCAAAAATAGACGATACTCAATTAGTAATTATTCAAATAAATGGTAAAGTTCGTGGGCGTATTACTGTCGATATTAATGCATCAAAAAATGCTATTTTAGCTATAGCAACACAAGAATATGGTGTGGCAAAATATCTTGAAGGTATGAACATACATAAGGTAATTTATATACCAGGAAAATTGTTAAACCTTGTTGGTAGGATAAATTAATAAGGAGACAATATGAGCGATTTAATTACCTTATGTATGTTCTTAGCCGTGTTGATTATATCTGAATAACTAAAAAAAATAAAATTAATCAGTGGAGACCATTATGACCAGCTGACATATGCTATTAGACAGTAATTATAGCTAAATCATGTCAACTTAATCAATAAAAATCTTCCTCATGTGCCGATTTTAAAATTATTTTGTTCATATGAAAATACCAAACCAGTTACCGTCTATAAAAACGGCAAAAATGCAGAAATAAAATTAAATTTCTGGGGAAGCGCGCAAATTATCTTACCTACCTATAAAGACGCTAAAAACTAATTTTTAAAACAAGAAATATTTGAACAAAAAGAATCAGAGTGGTTCAAAAAATTGCTATCGGTAGCCTATAAATGATCTGTATTTACCCGGAGCAGCTAACTTATCAACTTGCTGATAAGCTGAGAACCTGTTACCTAATCATTGGTAATGAACCACTTTTCTTACAAGAAAGCATGGATAAAATTTGTCAAGTTGCCAAGCAGCAAGGGTTTTATGAACGTTATACCTATTCGCTAGATATAAACACAGAATGGGATTATATTTATCATATTAGTAAATCACTTAGCCTATTTACTAGCCGACAAATCATTATCTTAATATTACCTGAAAGTGGCCCCACAACAGTCATAGCAGAAAATCTGCTTAAGCTAGCTAAATTATTACATCCTGATTTATTACTCATATTATGCGGCAGCAAATTAACTAAAGTACAAAAAAATAGTGCTTGGTACAAAAAAATAGGAAAAGATGGGGTACATATTAATTGTCTGACACCGGAACGATCTAAACTACCTCAATGGGTAACCCAACGAGCAATAGATATGTCTGTTACCTTAGATAAACAAGCTAATAAGCTTCTTTGTTACTGCTATGAAGGTAATTTACTAGCTCTTAACCAAGAGCTTGAACGTTTATCACTATTATATCCTGACGGCAATTTTACTCTACCTCGTGTAAAAGAGGCGATAAATAATGATGTTAATATCACACCGTATCATTGGGTTAATGCGCTACTTGTAGGTAAAATTAAACGCGCCTGGCATCTCTTGAAACAATTACAACGCGAAGATTATGAAGCGGTAATTTTATTACGTATAATTCAACGTGAACTTATATTACTTTTAACAATACAAAATAGTGATAGAGATTTTAAAAATATGTTTGATCAGCATAAAATTTGTCCAGCTCACCGCTCACTCATTAGCTCCGCTCTACAACGCTTATCACTTAGTGAACTACAGCTTGCAATACAGTTAATTACTCATGCCGAATTAAATTTAAAACAAGATTATGGCTACTCAATTTGGCTAAAATTAGAAACTTTATCTATGATATTATGCGGAAAATTTCCCCCAAAGAGTTTTATTAATAACTCAACAAACTAAACAATGGATAATCAGCTCATTACATAATTATGTTGCAATAAAATTTGCATCAACCAAAATATATATTAAATGTGATATAAAAATAATTAATAATAATGAAAAAAATAACCACGCAAAATCAGCGTTATTAATAATTTGCCTGAATAAAAAACGCAATTTTTCGTTATTGAACCAGCAATAAATCAATATGGATAAGTTTGGGCTTAAACGGATGACGCTGCACATCTTGTACTTTAACTTTGTGTTTTTCCCCTTCAACTACCAACGTGAATATTTCATAAAACTCTGGCTTACTTTCCTGGTTGATAACTACATCATGACTTAGTTCAATAGCAATTGGTTCTTTATCGCCACCATATACTATAGCCGGTAATTTGTTATCTTTACGCAGACGATTGCTATTACCCTTACCCCGCTCTTTGCGGATTTCTGCATTAATAGTTAGCATCATTTTTCTCATAACATGAAAAGAATCTGCTATACCCTAGTCACAGATCCAATAATAAAAAATTGTTAGCGCTTGATAAGCAAGCAAATAATATTCTAGCGCAAAAAAAGCTCTACAGCAATAAAAATAACCTAATTTTAGGACATTTATCTTTGTTTAAGCAAAAATAGTGATATAGCAAAGACAAATAGAAATCATGGTATTAATAGAGGTCATAAGCCAAATGATACTTGATAATAAAAAATTTTTTCTCTTATTTGACAAATAAGATGACGTAAAGTTGAAAAAATTGAACTGACATGAGTGACATGAGATAGCTTAGTATTTGCTGTATAATAATTATATATTAACTTTTGTTAGGAAATAATATTAATATGTGGACAATGATATTATTAATCTAGACTAACTATTTCAGTAAAAAATCAAATAAAAATTAGATCTACATAAGGAACTTCAAAACAGGTGGTTAAGACAGAAACATTGACTAAATAGAGAATTTTTTACTTTTAAAAAATATTAATCGTTTTTTGACTAAAGACTGAGGTTTTTTCTGCACAGGTTAATTTTGCTTTGTCATTAGGTAATGATAACGTGTATATTCAATAATTAGCTTAATAAACAAAAATTTATAAATATATCTTATGATAAAAATCAGACCATTTCTTATCGCTTTTTAGCGTATCTTTAAAACATATTTAAAACTGTTTTTGTTAACCTAAAAATACATAAATTAGTATTATTGTGTTGTAATTCATGAATTATTTATTAATATTGACCATCATTATTTAAAATAATGCTATAACAATTATCAATAATTAACAATAAAAATAAGCTATTTTTTTACCACAGATTATACAATAGCAAAAATAATTTTATTTTTTTTTATTAAGTTCTCCGGCATAAATATCAACTTTTAGTCCATAAGACTAGTATTTATTATAGTTCTATTTTACTAATTATTTAACATAGGCTAACTCATAAATGAGCTAATTGGGATTAATAAATAATCCTAATTTTAAATTAAAATAGTTAAAATAAATAACAAGTAAATTGGTAGTTTTGTTAATTCATTAAAATAAAATCTGATATAGTAAGCTATATCTTCTCTAAAAAGTTATTGGTATCATTAATTATGTTATAGTTATTTGCATTACTTATTATCCAGATTGATTTAGAATCTATTATTCTAATAATGCAATATTTTAGCATGATAATATATATGTATTTTAACCATTTAATATAATATAAAATGTAAAATTATGATGCTACTAGATAAGTTTTTATTTCAACAAATAACAATCAAACGTAGATTGGTTAGACGAGAATTATGGGAGGAAAAAATTATGGTTAATAATAAAATTAGATCTTATTTAATTACTCTTAAAATAGTAATTAGTTTTAATAATATGGCAACATATTATTAAAACACAACATTGTTGAATAAACCTAAGGGTAAGTTGTTCGATACGAGATAATATTGACACATACATTTTATCTTTTATTAATGAACACATAAAATTATCTTACTAAAGCATCATTTTTAAAAAAATTATCTTGTCACATTGGCCCCGTCGATTACAACCTAAATAGCAGCTAAGTGTTTAGCAGATATATGGCTTGCAGGTAAGAAATTACCCATTAAGACCATAAAACTAACGATAGTTTCATCAGTTGTACGTTTGCTAATTAGCTAAGGCAGATATAAAAAATTCAAAATAATGGTTGCAGCAGCAGGTAATCACGTTTGTACACTTCATCGTGAGCGAGCTTATTGATAGTATTTACCTTGATCCAGCATTAGTTGCTGGTAAATATAGTTATTTAACAAAAGAAGAAATCAAAACTATTTAAATTATATTTTTACTTTCTAGATTTCGGAGTATATTAGTATGCCACGTCAGAGTTCATCTCATTTCAGCCTAATTATGATATTAGGACTTATATCCATGTTAATGCCATTAGCCATTGATATGTATTTACCTAGTTTGCCATCGATTGCAAAAAGTTTTAATGTTGATACTGATCAAGTTCAGATGACCTTAAATAGCTATATTTTCGGCTTTGCAATAGGACAACTGTTTTATGGTCCGATGGCTGATAGTATAGGCCGTAAGCCAGTGATATTAGGCGGCATGATTATCTTTGCAATTAATTCAGCAATTTGTGCTCTAGCAAGTAATATTGAGCAGTTTATTTTTGTCCGTTTTTCACAAGGGTTATCAGCAGCAGCAAGTGTAGTAATCACTGCTTTGATGAGAGATATGTTTAGTCGTGATGAATTTTCACGTAACATGTCTTTTGTTTTGCTAGTCGTGACGATCGCACCATTATTAGCACCTATTTTAGGTGGTCTGGCGATGATTTTGTTTTCCTGGCATGCTATTTTTTGGATTATTGCCTTAGCTGCAATCATAGGGGCTTTATTAGTTGCTTTCTTTATTCAAGAAACTTTGCCTAAGGAAAAAAGACAAAAATTTCATTTAAGTCATACTATAAAACAACTCTTTACATTGTTTCGCGCTAGAAAAATCTTTTATTATATTCTTGCTAGTGGATTTTCCTTTGCTGGGTTACTTTCATTTATAAATACCGGGCCGTTTGTCTATATTGAATTAAATGCAGTTTCTCCACAGCATTTTGGCTACTATTTTGGCTTAAATATTATTTTTTTATTTTTACTTACCACGCTTAATAGCCGTTATGTACGCTATTTTGGCGCATTAAAAATGTTACACATAGGCTTAACACTACAATTTATTATGGGGATGTGGCTGATCATCAGCACTATATTAGACTTAGGTTTTATTCCCATGATATTCGGGGTTGCTGTTTATGTTGGTAGTATTGCTATGATATCTTCTAATGCAATGTCTGTAATTTTAGATAATTATCCACATATTGCTGGCACAGTTTCATCTTTAGTTGGAACAATACGATTTGGTATCGGTGCGTTTTTTGGTTATTTGCTTTCCTGTTTCAAAACAACAACCGCTTGGTCGATGGTAGGATTTATGGGATTATGCGTTTGTCTTGCAATGGGATTTATTTTATTAGCAAATTACAGTAAAAATTAATGTGATTAGGTACTTGAGTGAAAAAATAATAATAGGTTAATTAACTTAATTATAATAACAATTTCTATTAATCCATGAATGTCATATCAACCATTTGACTGTTAATCTATTTACCAGTAAAAACCATTACTTATAAGGTGTTTAAATATGGTGTAATATTTTTATTAATAGCTTTTGTTATATCATTTTTGTATAAAAGCCGCACGGGGTTTTAGGTTCATTAGGAGCTCATCATCGAGTCTGATGATAAATAAACCGGATAAATTCAAGCTAGACTACTAAACCTCAACATGAGTATTGCACTAACAGTGGTGAACATAGATTTTTTATATAATGTATAATATCACTGTAGCAGTAATTATAGCTTTGTATGGGTGCATCAGACTTAATTAGTTGAAGTAAACGTAATATACCAATAATTATTATAAATTGAGCATAAATTATTGCTGAAGCAATAAAAAAGATTAACGCAAGAGAAGTTATTGCACCTTAAAATTAGGTATTAGTGCCTGTATCAGGCACAATTGTAAAAAATTTTGCTACCAATCATGCTTTCTGCATAGATACGAATGAAAGTATTAAAGTGATTGTTTACATGGATAATCCTGTGACGTTAAAGTGGTAGCGATATGAAAGTTGAAAAATAGTGATCTAAAATTAGATCTTCATTACTTGTATGGCATGATAACTCAATGATAAATCAAATTATTATCAGTTGATGATTATCAGGGTATGTTTTGTTATTATGATTTGATATCATCACCGTAGAATTAATAATAAATAAAAAAAGTAATAGTTATGAACTTCTAGTTTTTCTTTATTATTTTTTACTAATTAAATAAAGACTATTAATATATGTTAATAACAGGTTGTTTCTAATTCGGATAGAGTAGATGATAAAGGCAGATACTAGACCAAAAAATTTTATTCGCCAGATTATTGATGAAGATTTGGCTACAGGTAAACATACTCATGTATATACCCGTTTTCCACCAGAACCTAATGGTTATTTACATCTTGGTCATGCGAAATCAATCTGTCTAAATTTTGGCATTGCAGAAGATTATCAGGGTAAATGCAATTTACGGTTTGATGATACTAATCCAGTTAAAGAAAATGTTGAATATATTAATTCTATTCAAGAAGATGTAAAGTGGTTAGGCTTTAATTGGACTGGTAACGTTAAATATTCGTCAGATTATTTTGATGAACTTTATCAATATGCTATTGAGCTAATTAATAAAGGCATAGCTTATGTTGATGAATTAAGTCCTGATGCCATTCATGAATATCGAGGAACTTTAAAGCAACTAGGTAAAAATAGTCCATATCGTGACCGCAGTATTGAGCAGAATTTGCAGCTATTTGACAAGATGCTTGCTGGTGGATTTGAAGAAGGTCATGCCTGTCTTCGTGCTAAAATCGATATGTCATCCCCTTTTATTGTTATGCGCGATCCGGTTTTATACCGGATAAAATATGCTGAACATCACCAATCAGGTAATAAATGGTGTATTTATCCAATGTATGACTTTACCCATTGTATTTCGGACGCATTAGAGGGAATTACTCATTCACTTTGTACCATGGAATTTCAAGATAATCGTAGATTATATGATTGGATACTAGATAATATTAACATTGATTGTCATCCAAGTCAGTATGAATTTTCACGTATAAATCTTGCCTATACAGTGATGTCAAAACGTAAACTAAACCAGTTAGTAGCAGAAAATAAAGTTGAAACATGGGATGATCCCAGAATGCCAACTATTTCAGGTTTACGTCGTCGTGGTTATACAGCGGCGTCGATTCGTGAATTTTGTCGCCGTATTGGTGTAACTAAGCAAGATAGTACTATTGAAATGGCAGTATTAGAATCTTGTATTCGTAATGATCTAAATGAAAATGCACCACGAGCAATGGCTGTATTAGATCCTATAAAGTTAGTAATTGAAAATATGACCAATGATGAGCAAATGCTGACGATGTATAATCACCCTAATAAACCTAAGATGGGCACTCGTCAAGTGCCATTTAGTCGTGAGCTTTATATTGATCGAGCTGATTTTAGTGAAGATGCTAATCGGCAATATAAGCGCTTAGTTTTAGGTAAAAAAGTGCGGTTACGGAATGCTTATATTGTTATAGCTAATAGGGTTTATAAAGATGCAGAAGGTAAAATTATCACTATTTATTGTACTTATGATGCCGATACTTTAAATCAAGATCCAGCCAAGAAAGTTAAAGGAGTTATCCATTGGGTAAGCGCATTACATGGTCTACCAGCCGAGATACGGTTATATGATCGCTTATTTACTGTGCCTAATCCTACAGCAGAAGAGGATTTTTTAGCTAACATAAATTCTAATTCTTTGGTAATTTATCATGGGGTTGTAGAACCAAGTTTAATTAACGCTCAACCAGGAAACGCTTATCAGTTTGAACGCCATGGTTATTTTTGCGCCGACAGTCATGATCATTCTACTCAAAAAATGGTATTTAATCGTACTGTAGAATTAAAAGATAGTTGGGCAAAAATATGCTAAAAAGCATGTTTTTATAGCTACACTGTTTTATTAACAGAATAAATATAATTTTTATTCATTGATTTACCGTTGATGAAAAAAAAGATAACCATACTTTCACAAATTATTAAACTAATTAATTAGCAATTAACAAGGCATATTATACCATGAAACAGCAACGAATATCCCTAATGGTAATTTTACCTATAGATTAAAAAGTATTAATAATCGTATTATATCCACACAAAAAATACCATTAAAATATGGGCATATTTATCAGTAAGTAGTCAAGTTTACTAATAGATTAAGTAAACAGTGAGCTACATTAGTATAATGTTTTTTTTGCTAATTTTATTTATAAATGTAACTTAACAAATTTAGAAGTAACCAACTGGGTAATTGATCCCATGATTAGTATGAAACTTTATCCACAATATGATTTATTAGAAGATAGTTATATCTAGATTGGTCGCTTATATTTTCCAGGTTACATCAGAAATTAAGATAATACTTGGTGATGTTGTTGTGTAAATTTTAAAAATGATTGAACTACTGTAAAATTATAGTGAGTAACAATAAATACTAGCGGCATCATAAATCAGAATTGATTTATAACACGATAAACTACTTAGAGGCCAATTCCTAAGTGAAGATACTCTGGCTCCTGTAAGAAGTGTTGCTTTAAATACTGCATTATTTAATTCTTTATTTTGGGCGGTCATATGGACCAGAAATTGTTGCATTAGCAGTTACTAATATCAAAATATTGCCAATAGTATTAACTAATTTGACAATTATACATATATCATTACACAATTTGCATGAATTATCATGTAAAAAAAATATTGATATCTATCTATTGATGATAGATGGCAAATTCATCTCTTCAGAGATTTGTTTTATCCATCTTTCTACCCGCTCAGAGGTTATTTCCGGTTGCCTGTCTTCATCAATTGCAAGACCAATAAAGTTAGCATCATCAGCTAGTCCTTTTGATGCTTCAAAGTGGTAACCTACTGTTGGCCAGTGGCCAACTATAATAGCACCGTTAGGCTCAATAATATCTTTCATAATACCCATGGCATCACAGAAATATTCTGCATAATCTTCTTGATCACCACAACCAAAAATAGCTACAATCTTATTGGTAAAATCAATTTCTTCTAATGAAGAAAAAAAATCTTCCCAATCACTCTGTGCTTCACCATAATACCAGGTAGGAATACCGAATAGTAAAATCTCAAATGCTTCAATATCCTCTTTACTGCTTTTAGCAATATCATGAATTTCAGCAATATCAGCGCCGCCAAGCATTTCTTGGATCATTTTGGCAATATTTTCTGTATTACCCGTATCACTACCGAAGAAGATACCTATGATTGACATAAAGTAAATAAACCTCTTAATTTTCATTTAAGTTGTGATTGAATCTTATCATTACTAACAGTAGTAATAGGAAAGATAATCAAGATTGATTAATAAATAACTAAATGACCATCATTTTCACGAAAATAACTACATAATTATGTTAATTATGTGTTTTTCAGGCAAAATAAACCGGTGAATTAAAATTCATCGGTTTTTATTTACTAATTTTTTCAGTAATATATGTTTTATAAATTCACTAATATTTAATTATTCATATTAAATATTGATGTAAATGTATTAGTTAATTAAAACAATTATACCCTAGCAAGATAACTATCGCTCCTATTAGATAAAATCTACCATTTTGATAAAGCAAACTATTAGTTAATAAGTAAAATTTAAAATAATAATTAAAACCATAAAATGTAATCACACTACTCTCGTTATTTTAAAGCGTTAATTTTTGCCATTATTTATTGATACCACAGTTGAGTATAAAATCAATTTAACTTGAGTAGATTATTATATCTACCGAACTACAACTCTTGCCATTTATTAATCATAAAAAATTTATCAGCATGACGAATAGTCGCAATAGAAAATACTAATAACAGTTAGACAAACAGATAAATAGAAGCTGCGTATTATTAATAATACGCAGCTTCTGAGTATTAATCTAGTACATAAGTGTCCTCATCAAAAATTAAAATGCATAGTCAAGTAATGCTATATATTGACATTGTTCTCCTGATAAATTAATACCTATCTCTGCTAACTGTGTATTGAACCCATGAAGAAGTTGTTGAATAAAATCCAGCGCGCTAGCTATTTATGATACCGATAAATTATCAAGTTTTAATTAACAAGGATAGGTTCTTAAATACTGCTGAAATATCGCTATGCATAAATAAATCTGATATGATTAAATTAAATATTAACATGCTATATTAACTAATTATTTCTAAATAAATTTGGCAGATAGATTCATAAAAAATATCACCAACACGTTTAAGTGCGATAAGTGTATAAAATATATTGCTATACTTGAGCTATAAATAGGATATGTTAGTTAACATATACGCTATAAATATAGTCCTCCAGAACTAAGTTTACCTTGATTGATAGCTTTCTCCACGCTAATAGAATAGCGGTAGTTATTTTATTAACCAGTATAATGGACTGGTTATAACACTGCTTTTTGCACCTAAAAACTTTTTTATAATTGGTAACTTAAAATTATTTGTCAGAATTGTAAAAACATATCCTTAGTTACGATAACTGGTTTAATACCAGTTATTGATTTAGAAAAGTGGTATTATCTGGTTAAGCTTAATACTATTTTTATCCTTATTGACGAATTATAAGTTCAACTAATAACTAAAAGATAAAATAGATAACAAATGAACCAAACTAGCTAGCTGAGCTATGCGCTGTAGTTGAATAACACAACAGTGAAGATAGATAATGACAAAAAACATATCAATAACCCGCATGAATGTTGAGCTAGTCATGAATTTAATAATTAAGCAATTTCATAAAATATGTCAATAATTTACCCCAGTTTGTTCCTGTTTAAAATAAACTAGCGACATTACTAACAAATAACGATATAATAAACTGGATAATTCCGCTATAGTCTATGAAGAGTTTTATTATAAATAAAACTCTAAATAAGTTCAGTTTATTACTAATGAGTAAATAGTAAATACTAAAATATGCATAGGCTATGTTCTACCCAAAATCTCTCAAATAGCTGTTTAAAAACATTAGGTAAATATTAGCACAACACTGGCGAAATATAAAAATATCTATTAGTTGTTTCTTTTATCTAAGAAACAAATATGAAAACTAATCAAATAACAATTTTATTTTTAAACAGTTATTTTTTTAGCTACAAGCAATCATTTAAATTTTATTAGGCGATTTAGGTTAAAATAGTAAAGTAAATTTCATGTGTACTATGAACTTTAAGAAGTAAATTAACTGTTAAATTGTTCTAGATTTAATTAGTTGTTTACCTAGCAAAATTATTGCATCTAAAGCTTAATTAGTGGCATTACTACAATAGAAAAAATTTCCAGAGCTCCGTATTTATTTAGATAGGTACTAGATAATCTATCACACGCCGTTTATCTGGTTTAATTCCTGCCACAATATACCTGAAGTGATATCAATCATTAGATCATTTCATATTAATTTGTGCGATAAAATGAAAAAACTTTGTTAAAAATTAATTATTTTTTAGCTAAATAAATTAAGTATTAATTTAGATTAAATAATCGATCAGCTATTTATTAAAATAAATTTACTACAGCTAATTATTGATATTTAAAGATTATTGGTGAAAATTACCTCTAATAGGTTTAGTATATTTGTAGCAGATTTAAGGTTAGGGTATACTGCCTTCCCATCCTATGATATTCATCATCTTTTACACTTTAATTTTCAGGTTCATCATGAAAATAAATTATATTTTTGTAACTGGCGGTGTGGTTTCCTCTTTAGGTAAAGGCATTGCCGCAGCATCTTTTGCTGCTATACTTGAAGCGCGTGGACTGAATGTTACCATTATGAAACTAGATCCTTATATTAATATTGATTCAGGCACAATAAGCCCAACTCAACATGGAGAAGTTTATGTTACCGAAGATGGTGCAGAAACTGATCTTGATCTAGGTCATTACGAACGTTTTATTCGTACTAAAATGACACACCGTAATAATTTCACCACCGGTAGCGTATACTCTGAAGTCTTACGTAAAGAGCGTCGTGGTAATTATTTAGGCGAGACAATTCAAGTTATTCCTCATATTACTGATGAAATCAAAAGTCGTATTATTAGTTGCGGAGAAGGTCATGACATAGTTTTGGTAGAAGTTGGTGGCACAGTGGGAGATATTGAATCTTTACCTTTTTTGGAAGCTATTCGCCAATTAGCAGTTGATGTTGGTCGTAAACACACTCTTTTCCTACATCTTACTTTAGTACCTTATTTACCTACTGTAGGTGAAGTTAAAACCAAACCTACCCAACATTCAGTAAAAAAACTTCTTTCTATTGGTATTCAACCTGACGTGCTCATTTGTCGTTCAGATCGGGTTATTCCGATTAATAAACGGGCAAAAATTGCGCTTTTTTGCAATGTACCGGAAAAAGCAGTTATTTCATTAGAGGATGTTGATTCTATTTATAAAATTCCTTCATTATTGCAATCTCAGCAGTTAGATGATTATATTTGTGAAAAATTTGAACTTACATGCTCATCAGCTGATTTATCTGAATGGGAACAGGTTGTTGATGCACAAACTAATCCAGTAGGTAAAGTAACTATTGGCATGGTAGGTAAGTATATAGAATTACCTGATGCTTATAAATCAGTTATTGAAGCGTTAAAACATGGTGGGTTAAAAAATCGTTTAGCAGTAAACATAAAACTAATTGATTCTAAAGATATTGAAGCATGTGGTACCGAGCTACTAGAAGGGCTTGATGCTATCCTAGTTCCAGGTGGTTTTGGTGAGCGTGGTATCGAAGGGAAAATTATGACAGTACGTTACGTACGGGAAAATAATATTCCCTATTTGGGTATTTGCCTGGGAATGCAAGTTGCCCTGATTGAATATGCCCGCCATGTGGCTGGTATGAAAGGGGCAAACTCAACAGAATTTGTGCCAGATTGTCCATATCCGGTTATTGCCTTAATTACAGAATGGTCTGATGATAGTGGTAATATTAAAGTTCATAATGAGAATAGCGATCTTGGCGGTACGATGCGAGTAGGTGGTCAATTATGCCATTTAATGAAAGGCAGTAAAGTCCGTGAGTTGTACAATAACGACACAATTATAGAGCGTCATCGCCACCGTTATGAAGTTAATAATATGCTTTTAGCCCGTATTGAAGAAGCTGGTTTACGGATTGTGGGAATATCAACAGACAAGAAGCTAGTAGAAATTATTGAAGATCCTAAGCATCCTTGGTTTGTCGCTTGTCAATTTCATCCTGAATTTACTTCGACACCAAGAGATGGCCATCCTTTATTTACTGGTTTTATCAAAGCAGCAAAGGAATATAAGTAAGGCAAAGAGATATGAGCTAATGATATTAATTTGTTACCATTATCTAAAATTGAATTTGTACTGAGGAAAATTTTATGTCTAAAATCGTTAAAGTAATTGGGCGCGAAATAATTGACTCCCGTGGTAATCCAACTGTTGAAGCAGAGGTTCATTTAGAAGGTGGATTTGTTGGTTTAGCAGCGGCACCATCTGGTGCATCAACTGGTTCACGAGAAGCGTTAGAACTACGTGATGATGATAAAGATCGCTTTTTAGGTAAAGGCGTTTTAAAAGCAGTTGCAGCAGTAAATGGCCCAATTGCTAATGCATTGATCGACCAAGACGCCAAAAATCAGGCTAATATTGATAAAATCATGATAGAATCAGATGGTACAGAAAATAAATCTAAATTAGGTGCTAATGCGATTTTAGTAGTTTCACTAGCTAATGCAAAAGCGGCTGCGGCGACGAAAAGCATGCCTTTATATGAGCATATTGCTGAATTGAATTGTACGCCCGGTAAATTCTCCATGCCATTACCAATGATTAATATTATTAATGGTGGCAAACATGCTGATAACAATCTTGATATTCAAGAGTTTATGATCCAACCAGTTGGTGCAAAAAGCTTGAAAGAAGCTGTTCGTGTGGGGTCAGAAGTTTTTCAACATTTAGCAAAAGTATTAAAAGCCAAAGGGATGAATACCTCTGTGGGAGATGAAGGTGGTTATACCCCAAATTTAGAATCTAATGCAGCAGCTTTAGCAGCAATTAAGCAAGCTGTTGAAGCCGCAGACTATGTATTAGGTAAAGATATTACCTTAGCTATCGATTGTGCTGCATCAGAATTCTACAACCAAGAAACTGGTAATTATGAGCTTAAAGGGGAAGGTAAAACTTTTACTTCACAAGATTTTACCCATTATTTAGAAGAATTAAGCAAACAATATCCTATCGTATCTATTGAAGATGGTCTTGATGAGTCAGATTGGAATGGTTTCGCCTATCAGACTAAATGGTTAGGTAACAAAATTCAGTTAGTAGGTGATGATTTATTTGTTACTAATACTAAGATTTTGCAAAAAGGTATAAAAAAAGGTATTGCTAATTCTATTTTGATTAAATTTAATCAGATTGGCACCTTAACTGAAACTTTATCAGCAATTAAGATGGCCAAAAATGCGGGCTACACTGCGGTTATCTCACATCGTTCAGGGGAAACTGAAGACGCTACAATTGCAGATTTAGCAGTAGGAACGGCAGCTGGCCAAATCAAAACAGGCTCAATGAGCCGCTCTGATCGAGTAGCTAAATATAATCAGTTAATCCGTATTGAAGAAGTATTAGGTGACAAAGCGCCCTTTAATGGACTAAAAGAAGTAAAAGGCCAGGATTTAATTTACTGTTATTGATTAATCTATCTCTATTCAAGACGAAACACTTAATATTATCTAGCCTTTTTATTTTTTAAAATTGAATATAGTTTATGCATTTATCATGCCTTAATAAGGTTTAATATTTATTAAAATTATTAATTTATTTATCATTATTATCGATTCAAAATTAGCTATCCTAAAATAGACTATCACACACAGCATAAGGAAAAATATTCCGTTCTTTAACAACAATTTACTAATTAAGTTTAAACTGACTATGGTGTAAATAAGTTCAATTAGCATCAGTATTGATTAGACGCTTAAGTCTAATGTTAGTTTAGCGAAGACTATCAGTTTAATTAATTTTATACTTTTCAGTTTTTGTAACGTTTTTTCCTCTGAGCTTTACAGGTTATCTGCTATAAACAAAAAATTGTTAACATTATTAACGATAATACCATTTTAACTTAAAGGAAGTCAGAAAATGTATTATATACATGTTATTATTAATGAGTTTTGAAATTTAAATAGTATAAGTATTGGCATAAATAAATTTATTAGCAATAATTAAAAAAAACAATAGACCTTTTAAACCTAATTTAAATTAAATTGAGCAATAGTTCATTATTATGACTTTTGGTAATAATAGATCAGTTCGATAAGTAGTAACTATGTTTTACTTTATAACTGCTAATAGCACGCTGTTTGGTTAATATATGTTTATTATTATTGGCAACAATAAAACAAATACTATTCAATACTTATTGATCATAAACTGCATCTTTAAGTAGCAAAAAAGTAAAGTAACCTGGATGGATGTATTATTTTATACTTTAAATTAGGATTATAGACGTTAAGATAGGTTAACGGCAGTACAGAAAATATGGCTGCTTACGGTAAGGTAATTTGTTCGCCAATATTGTTAAGGGCATTATTATTATAATTGCAACGCACATTATTTCGTAATATCTCACTGAAAAATAAAATTTTAGGTACATAATTGATTGTTTCTTTGGGAAGTGATAACAACCTATAATTGATAGATAATCAAAGATATTCATTTTTCTTGATGGTATTACACAGCCTTCACCACCATGATAAGAATAAAATTTTAAAGGCCAATCAACTTAAGCGCTACATATGCTACATATTACTAACCAGTCATATAAATTAATCTACCATAAAACTATTACCTGCCACTGTGAGATAGCAGTGGGATTTAAAGATAGGAACCAGTGTAAACTCCATTACAGTTCATTACTAATATAACAACAAAAACTATTAAATAGGTTAATTACTAATCGGTGGGTTCAATATCTTTATTAGCTCAAGACAGATCTCGTGTTTGCTTATTTGGTGTCATTTTACCATAAAAAATAAAAACATAGGCAAATAGTATCTCCTTTCTCTTAATTTATTAACTTTTTAAATAAAAATATAATAATACTGATCTCAGTATCTAATAATAACCAACGATTTAAAAGCTATCTTTTAATTTGCGTATTTTTGCAAATACTTCACACTTTGAACCAATAGTAGTAGAAAATCCCAATACTTTTTGTAAATAAGGATCATCATATCTCAAGAAAATATTGATCTTTTTTTCAACTATAAGTTGTGATGGCAATGTAGATTGTTTTTGGGCTCTTTTTTCATTCACAGATAAAGTATAAGCTTCTATCGCCTCATCATAGGGTAACAAATAACTGGCAAATACCATATTTGCAGCAGTATACTCATGTGCGCAACATATTAGCGTCTCATCAGGTAAAGCTTTAAGAGTTTCAATTGAATTAAACATTTGTTCCGCTGTTCCTTCAAAAATACGTCCACAACCACCAGAAAATAGTGTATCACCACAAAATAAATAAGGTTTTTGATAGTAAGCAACATGTCCTAATGTATGTCCTGGCACAGCAAAAATTTGCCATGAGAAGCAGGCAAAATTTAGCTGCTCTCCGCCTTTTATTACACAAGTTGTTCCTTTACTACTGGTTTCCAGTGGGCCATAAACGACTAATTCTGGATAATATTTTTGTAATTCTTTGACGCCATCAACGTGATCATGATGGTGATGAGTGAGTAAAATAGCTACTGGGTTTATAGCATTTTGTTCTAAAAATTGCTGTACTGGCTTAAAGGTACCAGGATCAACAATAATACAGTTACCTTGATAGGTTAATAGCCATATATAATTATCAACTAAAGAAGGAATTCTGATAAGCTCCATAATAATACCTCATAGCTAAAGGGTGGGTTATAAGGATATTACAATGAAGTCAGCTCGTATTACTCAACGATCTAAAACGCACGACTCCTGGGAGGATATCCAATGGGGAGAGTATTACCGTATTGCATTAAACCAGCAGCTAAAACCATGGTGGCCCAAAATATTTGGTTTCCATTTACTAAAAATTGGCCAATATAGTTTACAAATTGATACTAAAGCATCGTTGATTAACCATCAATTTAGCATGAATAGAGCCGGAAGCAACTGTCAATTATTAGGTGAGTATAATGAAATGCCTTTCAAGAATAAATCAATTGATGCCTGTCTTTTAATACAGCAACTATCTTATAGTACTAACCCACATCGGTTATTGCGTGAAGCAGATAGGGTTTTGATTGATGATGGTTGGCTAATTTTATCTAATTTTAATCCCTTTAGTTTGCTAGGGATAGGGAAATATATTCCTCTTTTGAGTAAACAGCAACCCTATTGTAGTAATATGTTTTCAACCTGGCGTCAACTTTATTGGTTGAGCTTATTAAATTACGAAGTACTGCAGCAACAAAGTTTTCAAATTATACCTTGGATAAGTCCTGATCATTTTATCAATAGAAATTTACAATTTGCCGGTTGTATCAACCTTATTATTGCCCGTAAAAGAACGTTACCGTTGACACCTACACCAATAAAACTTATGCAACCCAGCATTAAAGTAGGTAAGACCTTAGGAGTTGTTAAGTCTTAGCGTTAGCGACTATCCTCTTCTGTGGGTGAATTTGCCGCGTTTCTTGCTAATTCATCGCATTGCTCATTTTCAGGATGTCCTGTATGGCCTTTAACCCAGCACCATTCTACTTGGTGCCGAGAAACTGCGGCGTCTAATCGTTGCCATAAATCAACATTCAAAACAGGCGATTTATTTCCACGTCGCCATTGGCAATTTTTCCAACTATATATCCATAAGGTTATCCCCTGACGTACATATTGACTATCAGTCGTTAGAATAACTTTGCATGGTTGTTTAAGCATTTCCAAACCAATAATAGCAGCAATTAACTCTATACGATTATTAGTGGTACGAAAATAACCTTTGCTTAATGTTTTTTCATGTTTATGATACCGTAGTAAAATGCCATAACCCCCTGGACCTGGATTACCTAAGCAAGAACCATCGGTAAAAATTTCTACTTGTTTTGTCATTTCTGATAAACTAATTTGATTCATGATTTATATAAGTCTGACGTAAAAAGGTACTATGAGCACAATGATTACACGACAAATTGTTCTTGATACAGAAACTACTGGTATGAATAAGTTAGGGATCCATTATGAAGGACATAATATCATCGAAATTGGCATAGTAGAAGTTATTAATCGCCGCTTAACCGGTCGTAATTTCCATGTTTATATAAAACCAGCACGATTAGTTGACCCTGAAGCGTTTAGAGTTCATGGTATTAGTGACGAGTTTTTACAGGATAAGCCAACTTTTGCAGAAATAGCAGATGAATTTTTAGATTTTATACGTGGTGCTGAGTTAGTCATCCATAATGCCCCTTTTGATATTGGATTTATGGATTATGAATTTTCTAAGTTAAATAGATATATTCCACCAACAGCAAACTTTTGTCAGATCACTGATAGCTTGGTACTGGCTAGAAAGTTATTCCCTGGAAAAAGGAATAATCTTGATGCTTTATGTAATAGATATCATGTCGATAATTCAAAGCGTACATTACACAGCGCATTGTTCGATGCTCAGATCCTAGCTGAAGTCTATATGGCAATGACAGTAGGACAAACCTCTTTAGCTTTTTCAGTTGCTTCAGAGCCTGGTAATGAAGTTTACACAGATGATATTAAACGAATAGACCGAAAAGCGATAGGATTAACTGTGATTTATGCTAATCAGGAAGAAATTCTTGCCCATGAAGAAAACCTAGATCTAATTGACAAAAAAAGTGGAAAAATTTCTATTTGGCGTTCACCTACCTAATGGCGAAAATGATCAAGCTAAACATTAGTTATTATTACACTTTTAGCTAAAAAAATATTGACGTATAGATCTATGATTCGTAATATAATAATCGTTCTTAACTCGATTATACCATGGTGCGGTAGTTCAGTTGGTTAGAATACTGGCCTGTCACGCCGGGGGTCACGGGTTCGAGTCCCGTCCGCACCGCCAATGTTATAAACAAATGATCATATTCCCATAAAATAATATCCAATCTAACAGCATTTTTGCTTAGAAAAAATTATGATATTTATGTTTTTATTTTCGTCGTAGTACAAAGTACGGTTATTATTATTTAATTCATTTATTTTAATTTTTTTACTATTATTTTGTTACCGATGATTATTTATGGCAAATACCTAAATTAAATTCTAACTGTTAAGACGAAAAAGCAACTTTAATAAAATTAGTATAAAATTTGCTATTTATTTGATTTGGAGTAACCAATGATCACTCGTAAAATTCTTGCTAATGCTATTCGTTTCCTAAGTATGGATGCAGTACAGAAAGCAAAGTCAGGGCATCCAGGTACGCCAATGGGAATGGCTGATATTGCTGAAGTACTCTGGCGTGACTATCTAAATCATAATCCTTCTGATCCTAGCTGGGTAGATCGTGACCGTTTTGTATTATCTAATGGCCATGGTTCTATGTTACTTTATAGCTTGCTACATCTTACTGGTTATAATTTAACTATCGAAGAATTAAAAAATTTTCGCCAACTTAATTCTAAAACACCAGGACATCCTGAATATGGTTATACTCCAGGTGTTGAAACCACAACTGGCCCGCTTGGACAAGGGATCGCAAATGCGGTAGGTTTTGCTATTGCCGAACGAACATTAGCTGCGCAATTTAATTATCCAGACCATAATATTGTTGATCATTATACTTATGTATTTATGGGTGATGGTTGCATGATGGAGGGCATCTCACATGAAGCTTGTTCACTGGCAGGAACACTGCAATTAGGTAAACTTATTGCCTTATATGATGATAATGGGATTTCAATAGATGGTGAGGTAGAAGGTTGGTTTACAGATAATACTGCCGAACGTTTCACTGCTTATCACTGGCATGTTATCAAAGATATTAATGGACATGATCCTGAACAAATCAAATCAGCAATAGAACAAGCCCGTAAGATTACCAATAAACCCTCTCTATTAATTTGCAAAACAATAATTGGTTATGGTTCGCCCCATAAGGCTGGTTCCGAAGAATCTCATGGTTCACCATTAGGTGAAACTGAGATTGCAGAAATCAGGACAGCACTAAATTGGTCATATCCACCTTTTGAAATACCAGCAGATATTTATCAATCCTGGGATGCTCGCAAAATAGGTCAGAAAAAAGAAGCTGCCTGGCATGAAAAATTCACTGCGTATCAACAAGCTTTCCCACAACTTGCCGATGAGTTTATTCGTCGTACTAAAGGTAAATTACCAGCTAATTGGCAAGCGGTTGCCAATAATTTAGTTACCGAATTGCAACGCAACCCTGCTAATATTGCCAGCCGTAAAAGTTCACAAAATACGTTAGAAGTTTTCGGTAAGGTATTACCTGAACTTTTAGGCGGCTCCGCTGATTTAGCACCGAGTAATTTAACCATGTTGTCAGCTTCTCAGTCATTAAAAAAATATCCTGCCGGTAATTATATTCACTATGGTGTACGTGAATTTGGGATGTCGGCTATTATGAATGGTATTGCCTTACATGGTGGTTTTATCCCTTATAGTGCAACATTTTTAATGTTTGTTGAGTATGCGCGTAATGCAGTACGTATGGCTGCGTTAATGAAAATTAGTAGTATTTTTGTTTATACTCATGATTCAATTGGTCTGGGTGAAGATGGGCCAACTCATCAACCTGTTGAGCAATTAGCAAGTTTGCGAATGACCCCTAATATAAGTACTTGGCGTCCTTGTGATCAGGTTGAATCGGCCATTGCCTGGAAATATGCCATTGAGCGTAACGATGGGCCAAGTGTGTTGATTTTTTCTCGTCAAAATCTTGATCAGCAACTACGTGATACTAAACAGTTAGCAAACATTATTAAAGGGGCTTATGTTCTAAAAGATAGTGAAACAACCCCTGCGCTTATTTTGATTGCAACTGGCTCGGAAGTTAGTTTAGCGGTTAATGCTTACGAACAGTTAACTGCAGAAGGCTATAAAGTACGGGTGGTTTCTATGCCATCAACGGATACATTTGATAAACAAGACGCCGATTATCGTGCGTCTGTATTGCCATCTTCAGTTACTACACGACTTGCTATTGAGGCAGGAATTGCAGATTATTGGTATAAATATGTTGGCACCACTGGTGCGGTTGTTGGTATGCATACTTTTGGTGAGTCAGCACCTGCTGATGTTTTATTTAAAAAATTTGGGTTTAGCGTAGAAAATGTGATTACAAAGGCTAAGTCTTTATTATTGTAATTAACCTAATGTAAATATCTTGATTATATGATCCAATATTCTTTTTTATTTAAGCAGATGATTATGATTTATAATAAAAATCCTAAGTAAAAAACTGTAATTATCAATATTCTTAGCCGTTAATAAATAAGTGGTTAAATTTAAGGAATAGTATAGTAGTTAGAGTTGAAATTAATAGTTTTGGGAAAATAGAGCGCAGCATATTTAAGAGTACTTAATAAATACCAAGCTCAAAAGGAATAGCGCATTTATTTAAATATGATTCTAGCAATGATAAATTTACAGGGATGTGCGCGTGACTAACTATCTGTTAGTAGTAGATAATGACCTGATTAATCTTTAGTTTAAGATTTTTAAACTACCATTGCTAGATAGTTATTATAATTTATTCAGGAACAGAATATTTTCTCATCATGCAATTCTTGTCTATGCTGCTAACCAATCTAGTATTCCTGTGGATATCACTACTTGGATCACACCAATATTTATAATCTTTAAATATTATTTTTCAGCAAGATAGTTTGCGTACCAATTATCAATGTAACAACAGTCGATCTAGCAGCAAATGGTTCATTTCGTGGTATAGTTGATTATAATAAATTGCCGTTAGCCATTGCTGCTACTAATTTCAAAAAATATGTAGATTAACAGAAATAGGTATATTGTTTCTCTATACGCAGCAGAAGATTAATAATCTAAAGAATAAAGGATTTACCATGTCTATAATTAAGATGACCGATTTAGATCTAGCTGATAAAAAAATATTCATCCGGGCGGATCTAAACGTTTCAGTCAAAGATGGCAAAATTACCTCTGATGCACGGATCCGTGCTTCTTTACCGACAATTAAAACTACTTTAAAACAAGCCAAAAAGGTAATAGTAACGTCTCATTTAGGTCGACCAATTGAAGGCGAGTACAATGAGAAGTTTTCATTAAAACCTGTTGTAGACTATTTAACAGATAAGCTAAACCACCCAGTTCGTTTGGTAAAAGATTATTTAAATCGAGTTGAAGTTGCTAATGGCGAGCTGATAGTACTTGAGAACGTACGCTTCAATAGAGGTGAAAAAAAGAATGATGAAACATTATCTAAGCAATATGCGGCACTTTGTGATATCTATGTAATGGATGCTTTTGGTACCGCGCACCGTGCTCAGGCATCAACCCATGGTGTAGCAAAATTTGCACCTATAGCATGTGCAGGGCCACTGTTATCTGCTGAGCTAGACTCATTAGATAAAGTATTAAAAGAGCCGGCCCGTCCAATGGTTGCCATCGTTGGTGGTTCAAAAGTTTTGACTAAATTAACTATCTTGGATTCTTTAGCCAAAATTGCCGACCAGATTATTGTCGGAGGTGGTATTGCCAATACTTTTATCGCAGCTGAAGGACATAAAGTAGGTCGTTCTTTATACGAAAAGAACTTAATCAAAGAAGCCGAAAAATTATTATCTACTTGCGATATTCATGTACCCACTGATGTTCGTGTGACGCCAGAATTTTCTGCAACAACAGATGCAGTGATGAAATCTGTCAATGATATCAAAGATGACGAATATATTTTGGACTTAGGTGATGAAACTACTGAACGTTTAGTAGATATAATTAAAAAAGCAAAAACTATTTTATGGAATGGCCCGGTTGGAATTTTCGAATTGCCTAATTTTCGTCATAGCACCGAAGTGATTGCACAAGCTATTGCAGAAAGCGACGCTTTTTCTATTGCTGGTGGTGGTGATACCTTAGCGGCTATCGATCTGTTTGGTATTGCAGATAAAATTTCTTATATTTCTACTGGCGGTGGGGCTTTTCTTGAATTTATAGAAGGAAAAAAATTACCAGCTGTGGGCGTATTAGAAGAACGAGCAAAACAATAAATAATCTTTTTTTTAAAAATAACAGGTAGCATTAATAATAGGAATTTATCTCATGTCTCAGATTTTAGATTTTGTAAACCCAGGTGTTATTACCGGAGATGATGTCCAAAAAGTGTTTGCTGTTGCTAAAAAACATAAATTTGCGTTACCAGCAGTAAATTGTGTCGGTATAGATTCGATTAATGCTGTTTTAGAAACTGCTGCTAAAGTTCGTTCTCCAGTAATTGTTCAATTTTCAAACGGTGGTGCTGCATTTATCGCCGGTAAAGGTCTAAAAGCAGAAGGGCAACAAGCGGCTATTTTAGGGGCAATAGCAGGTGCTCATTATGTTCATCAAATAGCAAAACATTACGGTGTTGCTGTAATCTTACACACCGATCATTGTGCACGTAAACTGTTGCCTTGGATTGATTGTTTGCTAGATGCAGGTTCAAAATATTATAAAACCACCGGTAAGCCACTATTTTCATCCCATATGATTGATTTATCTGAAGAGCCATTGCTAGAAAATATTAAAATTTGCTCCCACTATTTACAACGCATGAAAAAAATGGGTATGACATTAGAAATTGAGTTAGGTTGCACTGGTGGTGAAGAAGATGGTATCGATAACAATAGATTAGATAGCTCCTCGCTTTATACCCAACCTAAAGATGTTGCTTACGCCTATGAGAAATTAAGTCAAATTAGTAATAGATTTACTATCGCGGCATCTTTTGGCAATGTACATGGTGTTTATAAGCCAGGCAACGTTCAATTAACACCCAAAATTCTTAAGAACTCACAACAGTACGTTGCTCATAAATTTAATTTTACAGCGGAAAACAATCTAAATTTTGTTTTCCATGGAGGGTCAGGTTCTACTGCTGAAGAGATTAAAGAAGCTGTTAGTTACGGTGTAGTAAAAATGAATATTGATTCTGACACCCAGTGGGCAACCTGGGAAGGTGTTTTAAATTATTATTATAATCATAAAGGTTATTTACAAAGTCAACTAGGTAATCCAAAAGGGGAAGATAAACCTAATAAAAAATATTATGATCCTCGTGTTTGGCTGCGGGCAGGTCAGACTTCTATGATTGAGCGTTTAGAACTTGCATATAAAGAGCTAAATTGCATCGATGTGCTGTAATCACACGCCTAATAATTTAAAAGATCTTTAAGTTGCATAAAATAGAGATAACAAGGGGGTAATAATCTAATTATTCGTGGCCTAATTGACTAAATTTTAACTATTTTACATGATTTACGCAGATCTCCACTGCATTCTGCATTATACGCGCTCTTTCCACTGCATACCGCCCACAACACAGGATATATTTTAAGTACGTATTGCAATTAGCTTCACTAAGACTAGAAAACATCAATGCAAATTTTTTATTCATTAACTAGCGCCTTTATGCAGTAAAGTTACCTCAATGTAATTGAGCCGGAAGTTTTTCTCCATAATATGATTAATTATTTATAAAATAAATTCACGTTGGGATGATTCTAGATCATCAATTTGTTAGGTGATTGATAAACCGTATTTTTTTGCATCCACTATACGGCTTCATTCCATAATCTTAGGTAAGCTTATAAGATTGTATTTATAGAAAGAGGTTGAATAGATTCGATAGAATCAAACAATCTAAAATAAATAATAGAAAAAATGGATGCACTACAAGTGAAAACGGTTTCGTAAACTATTTTATTTACTTCATTATTTTGATTGCTATATGCCCTGCAATTTTATGGAAATAATTCATATTTATTTAAAATCTATTATCATAAAAAAATAGAATGAAAATATTTAATATGATATAATAATCAAAGGCAATTCTTATTTAGTTGTCTTAATTAAATACTAAAAATTAATAAAAAGTATTATATATTATATAAATAAACCACTATGAGATACTTTTCTTTATCTAGATAGATATATTATCTGAAGATTAAAAACTTATTTTATCTGTAAATTATCAGATTTTTCTTTCGGTGTACCTCGGCAACCTTCACCATAGTGCTCACCTTCCCAGCGACCAACCAATGCAGATCCGACGGCATTAATCATGACATTAGTTGCTGAACGTCCCATATCTAAGAACGGATCAATCCCCATTAATAAAATTAAGCCAGCTTCTGGAATATTAAATTGAGTCAGTGTCGCTGCAATAACAACCAACGATGCTCGTGGTATACCAGCCATACCTTTAGATGTCAGCATCAAAATTAACAACAGAGTTATTTGTTCACCCAGACTTAAATGTATATTACATGCTTGACCGATAAAAATAACTGCAAATGAGCAATAAGCCATGGAGCCAACAAGATTGAATGAATAACCAATTGGTAAAACAAAGCTAACAATCTTATTAGAGACACCAAACTGTTCCAGTTTTTCTAAAGTACCAGGAAAAGCTGATTCAGAGCTTGAAGTAGTAAAAGCGAGTAATGCAGGTTCCATGATATTTTTGACTAAGCGTAAAATACATGGGCCAACGATTAATACAGATACCCAAATTAAAATCACCCAAAGTAACGCTAGAGTAAAGTAAAATTCGCCCATAAAAATACTAGTACTAATCAGTACACTTAATCCGTGTTCAGCGATGATGGCTGAGATAGCAGCAAAAACCGTAATAGGAGCAAAAAGCATAACGTAGCTTGTCAGCTTTAACATTACGTAACCCAATGAATCTAGAATATTAATAATAGGTTCACCTTTTTTACCTATAGCAAATAAACTGCACCCCATAAAAATTGAAAAAATTACAATCTGTAAAATATCATTACGCGACATAGCATCAATTATGCTAGTAGGTATAGCATGGGTAATAAAATTACGGAAAGAAAAAGCTATCGGTTCAATATTTGTAACCGCTGAATTCGTATTTACTACGAAACTAATACCTTCTCCTGGGTTAAGAATATTAACAATAACTAGACCAACGATAATTGAAATGAAAGATGCTACAATGAACAATAATAACGTTTTTGAGAAAACACGCCCTAACGTTTTGGCATCACCTATTTTAGCGATCCCGACTATCAAGGTCGAAATAATTAATGGTGCAATAATCATCTTAATCAAACGCAAAAAAATATCTGTAATAATCGAAATATTTTTAGCATAGATCGTTGTTATTTCTGTATTAGCAAGTGCATTTAATGCAAATCCAACTACTATCCCGGTGATTAGGCCTATAATCATACAAGTGGTTAAACTTTTAGATTTCATAATTATTCCGTTTTTGTCAGGTTGATATAGATCTGATATTATTTAATAAGCACTAAATTAATAGTTTAGTATTATTACCTTTCCTTAATTTTATGAAAAATAATATGGTGAAAATGATAAATAATATTGATTTATTTTTATCTAAATTAATACAATGTTCTTATATAGTTAAGTTAATGTTTAGACTAATTAATTATTATTTAATTAAATGTGAAAGTTAATAAATTAACTTCATTAATAATTAATAAGGTTAATCTTCTTTTAAAGAAATGCTATTCATATATAATACCATAACAGCATTAAAGTGAACAAACCATAGAATTTAATGAAAAATTAAAATTTTGATTCTTAGTAGTATTAGTACTAAGAATTAACCAGTTAATAGGAATAAATAATAAAGACTATTTTTAGTTTATCATAGGGTTTTAGTGGTGGTTGTTTATTATAAGGATTAACAATATAACTGGGAGAAGGATAAAAATTATTGTTAATGACTCCTTTACTTATATCTAATATATAATAATTATGCCAGACTAAATTTAACCAAATATGGATCAAGTGCCTAATACAAACTGGCGCTCATCAATAGAGCGAAATAGTAATGCTTCATTACACCCTAGGATTAGTATTGGGCGATTCAAAAAATTATTCACCATGATCAGCAAAATAGACTAACCACCAGGTTTGTTAGATGCCACAAAATCTAGTGTTGCCACTAACCTTATCGTTGCAGTGTTGTGCACCATCACAGTAGTTATAATCGTCTTAGTAACTTTTATAGTAAATTTATTTTCTGCTGAATTTTTTAATACTTCATTTAATGATGCTAATAACTATGTGTTTTGAGCTATATCGTTGTTCAGGTAATATTATTTATTAAAATAAAACAAACCAGCGCATCATTATTAGCAATAAGTTAAAATTGTTAACATGGTCAACCGATTATCGATGACAGTGCATACACTGGTTTATCAGCAAGATATGAAAAAATATGATTATGATGTATACATTAGTATATTTACTTGCTTATACCAATCCCAACGATATTTTAAGTTTTAAATACTCAGGTATTAGCTAGTAACAATGATAGAGACCAATGTAGTCAATTCGATAACTACCTTAATTAACTATCGAAAAATAATTATATTTACCGGTATTACTGGGTTTTAAATTGATACTTATTTCAGAGCTATCATTAAGAATATATGCCTTATAAGTTCATTTGATCTAAAAACATGAAAATAATTGTTTAACAACCACTGACCGTTTTATTCCCATTGATGCTAAAAACATAACAGAAGATGGCGCTTGATATTATCGTCACTAATATCGCATTATAAAAATGTGGTGATATTAGCTCAAAATAGCCGATTTATTTTTATTATATGATTACTTTTAAAATATTAACTATTAGATGGCAGTAGTAAAATAAATTCATAAAAATATTATGATCATTTGCAATGATGGTACTATTACAAAATACAATAGGGTAAATATGTTTCGCAAAACAGCGACCACAAAATATAATAATAAAACTAAAATAATTTTAAATACATTTTAGATTCTAAAATCAAACAAATCATTGATCGCTGATACCAGGAGCATGTACTATTTATAGTCCGGTTAATTTATTAATTAAATAATAATTAATATACACCATATAATATATGGTATTGTAATAAATTACCATAAAGCTACTACTACAATAGTCTTACCTAACTTGTTAATACAAAAAAATAAATTATAAAATAGAGGCAATTATTAAGTATTCTATTTAATAGAACTAATAAAAAATTTTTTAAAAAAAACGATAAATAATAAATAGTTAATTATCTATCATACAAAAATAAAATGTGTAAAATATTTAGGCTTTTTTTTCTAATTTACCAAAAACCATCTTGTTTATTTTAAAAGGTGCATAATGCATTCATCTGATGTTACCAAGCGTTCACTCTACTCGCTAAGTTGGCCAATTTTTATTGATATTTTATTACATTTTGCGACATTACTTATCAATACTTATATGGTTAGCCACGTCTCTACTTCTTATCTAGCTGTAATGGGAGTAGGCAACCAAGTTTTTGATCTTTTTATCACCATATTTAACTTTATCAGCGTAGGATGCAGTGTTGTTATCGCCCAATATTTAGGGGCCAGTAAAAAAGAAAAGGTTACTCAAGCCATTCATATCTCTATTGCTTTTAATTTCTTATTAGGCTTTATCAGTACTGCCATTATTCTACTATTTGGCTATAAGATACTTGGTATCATGAATACACCAGCACATTTGCTTGATTATGGATATGCTTACTTACATATTCTTGGTTTATGTTTAATACCAGAAGCAATTTCAATCATACTAGCTGCTTGCTTACGTGTTTATGGCAAATCACAACGGGCGATGTGGGTAACATTTATTGCCAACCTAATCACTATATTAGGGAATATGATCGTTTTATATGGGTTTTTTGGCTTACCACAATACGGCTTAACTGGCGTTGCTTGGTCTACAGCTATCGGTCGTATAGTAGCTATTATATTACTTTTCTTCTTACTATTTAGTAGCCTGCAGATAAAATTTGTTCCCACTTTACTGTTCCACTGGTCAAAAAGTATGTTGAATAAAATATCACATATAGGACTCCCTTCTGCAGGCGAAAATTTAGTCTGGATTTTACACTATATGGTAGCTTCTGCTTTCATAGGTTTAATGGGAGAAACTTCTCTTGCTGCTCAAACCCTTTATTTCCAACTTTCACTATTTATTATGCTATTTGGTATTTCCATTAGTATTGGTAATGAAATCATGGTTGGTCATTTAGTCGGCGCAAAAAGATTTAAAGATGCATACCAACGAGGGTTTAAAAGTCTAAAATGGGGATTTTTTATTACAATTAGTATTGTATTTTTCTTCTGGTTATTTCGTATGCCTCTATTGGAGGCAATTACTGAAGATCAAAATATAATAAAATTATTACTTCCTCTTTTCTTCCTCTCTGTTTTTCTCGAGCCTGGCCGAACAATAAATATTGTCATGGTAAATGCCTTACGTGCTGCGGGTGATGCTCGCTTTCCATTCTGCACCGCGCTGATTTCCATGTGGGGTATTGCGATCCCAATTAGCTATTTTTTAGGGTTAAAAATGGAAATGGGACTATTAGGAATTTGGCTTGGATTTCTATGTGATGAATGGCTACGAGGTTTAACCAATGCCTGGCGTTGGCGTTCTAAGCGTTGGCAAACCAAGCAGATCGATATCTAATATAATTGCGATATTTAATGCTGAGATTTCTTTATCACATAAAATATTATCAGCATAGTAACCACCTTTACATCAAAATAAACAGCGCTCCTGCCTGCGAGAAGGGCGTAATAATAAACTCATCAAGCTGGTTATGAAATATAATGCTGAATGACCTTTAGCTGAGCATTATCTACCTGTGCCTTGCGTATCAGGCATTAATCCGGTTTCTTACAACGTTTGCAGTATATCGTCCATACCTTTTAGATAGATAAAGGGAAATCGTGCCGTTACGCAGCTAGTGTTTTATATTCTGTTAAATAGCCTAGCAAATCAACATCTGATATAATAGTTATATATTCGGGTAAATTACTAAGGGTTAATTTAGGTGCGGCGTTACTAGCCTAAGTTGTATTGTCAGTCAGCGACTAATTTATGTATGAATGCGATAATGAATTTGTTGCTATAAACAAGGGTTATATTGAAAAGGTAACTAATTCATGATAACCACTATGATGTGATTAGGTTTTTCTTTCTTTTCACAACCACCACTAAAAACTAATAGACTTAATAGTGTTGCTACAGCTGTGATAGGGTTTATTTTGATAGACATAGTTACCTATTTAACACTGACTAAATCTAAACATTAGTATTTTAAAATCAATAATTTCATTTATATTTTTGTCATTCAGTAATTGCAAATAACCTTAGTATCAAAAATTTTAATAATCAGTAAAGCAATAACAGTGTTCATAACAGTATGGTTATAGGATAGGCATAGCCGTCTCACCAAATCCACCAGAACTATGCCCTCCCATTATAGAGGAATCCACTAACATAATTAAAGTAATGATCGCTACATTAACTAAACCTTGCAAAATTTCTGTAATAAAAATTTATCAATCATTTATAGTGGAGATGAGCAACTTATATTCAGCCATTGGAGATTTATAATAGAGTATTTTAAACCATATGGACAATAAAAGATGCTGTACCAATAGCTAAAAATTGAACACCGATAGATATGCTGACAATCGATTTAGTTAATGGAATAATCCAAACCAATAAAATAATAAATTGAATAGAACCACATTAGCAAATACAGACTATGTTTTTCAAACATAGCCTATGCTAAAAAGCGTAATAAAAATAAGATAAGTTTTATCATCAGTTAGATTCATAATTTTTTGCCACCAAAAGTGGCTGTTTCTTCTTGTAAGATTATATTTAGTTCATAACTATTATACTATGCGGCTTATTAACCTATCTAATCTGATCCTACGTAAATGGCTAATAAGTTTTTTAACTTTTACAGGATAGCGCTGAATATTTTCAAGCTCTTGATAATGATTAACAAGATGTGTATTAGTTGTTATACATCTTAATTCTTTATTTTTTTGCTTTAGCAGAACTTTTTGTGGATCATGAATTAGTATTGCATTTTCTAAATCCAATCCCCATGCACGAGAATTTAGATTATTGCCGGTTATTAATTGCCATTTATTATCTATCCAAATTCCTTTCAAATGATAACTATTTTCTCCATCTTTCCATAATCTGATAGTTAATTGATGGTTATCTACATAGTGTTGTAACAGGAATATAAATCTACATAGGTTAATTTCATATAAATAAGGTAATGCACTGATAACCTTGAAAGGTTCTTCTGGTGGAAGATAAAAGTCATTAGCCGTCTTATCGCCAATGATAATTTCTATTTGTTTGCCGTCACACAATAATTTCCTAATTATACGTGTTAAAATAGTGGGAAAATTAAAATAAGGTGTACAGATAGTCATTTTATTTTCTGTACTATTCATTAAATAAGTAATAGCTTTATTTAATTCATTTTTTTTACCTAACCCGATTAATGGAGTTACTGCTAACTCTTGATTTGTAGCCTTATTTGTCAACTCATAGTGACAACTTTTTAAGCTATGGCGAAATTGTTTAATTAAACTTTTAATTTGAGTATTGTGGGGGCGAGATTCTTTATCTAAACGCTGAATGGCGGGGGAAGATAGCAACCTTTGGTCAATAAACCTTTTCATAGTAATAGCTAATTGTGCGTTATCTAATATATGATAACGATCATAACGATAACGTTGGTGTTGCTGTAGATAGACATCATTAATACTAGCACCGCTATAAATAACGGTATCATCGAAGATTAAACTTTTTAGATGTAAAACACCTAATGCTTCACGTGTATTAATTGGGATACCAAAAATAGCAATACTTAATCCTGGGTGTGTCATTGCCATTTGACAATACCAATCGGCATTAGTTGAACTGGCCACTTCACCAAGTCGACCACGTTGAGCACGATGCCAGTCAACCATTATTTTGATATCTAAATATGGTCGTGCTATTTTTGCTTTATAAAGAGCATTTAGTATATCTCGTCCTGCATCATCATGTTCAAAATAAAGTGCAGTAATATAAATATACCGTTGAGCGTTGGCAATTTTTTCTAACAAGGCTTTTCTAAAACTTGCTGTTTGGTAAAGTATGACAACTCCATCTGGAGACTGAGGTAATTTTGCTAATTGCTCAAGATATTGTTGATTCTTTGCTTTTTTTAATTTGGACAACATCACAGTGTAAACTTTTTTCCTTTTATTAAAGAAGTAGATTATCTCTACTAGGTTTCTTGAAAAAAAGTAATTAATGATACCATCAGTTTATTTTTTTGTATCTATTAATCAAATTTATATTGACCTATTATTAAGCTACTATTTAATACATTATTAGACAGTTATAAGATTATTTTCTTTATGGTGCAAGATCAAGATTTATAACCATCAATTAAAATTGAAGATCTATACTTAATCTATATTTTTGTGTTAGCGATAGCATTTTTTGCTTTTTAGCCCTGGTGATTATAGCAAGTAATTGAGTTCCTCTGCTACAGCTAACTGATATCCAAATGTATTATTTTTCATAATGTATTATTTTTCATATTAGAACGTACTAAAATGCAGGAATCTTGAAATGGTTTTAATAGCGATAAAGTTCATTTCTTAGTAATCATCAATTTATGTCATGTATAATAAATACAGATGAGCAAATTTGCTAACTAAAATAAAATAACGATAATATTCTTTTGTTACCTTACTAATCAAATATTTGAGTAAATTTTCTTCTTCTAGACAGATAGGTATTAGTAGACATTTTATGCTGCTTTTAAGATAAATAATTTATTCTTATTCATTTTCATTAAGAATGATGACTAATTGCTAATCTTAATTTTAAATGCTTTTTCGATTAAGGCATGGGATTTTATTGTATTAGCTATTAATCTAATATAAAATTTAAGTTAAGGATTTTTGGCTAGATATTATACCATATACATATAAGCAGCAATGGTCCATTATAGAGTCAGATAAGTTATAATACTAGCGCTTCACTAAAAAGTTTACGTATATCTTGATTAGACACACCAATTAAGTTAATATAGTTATCTGCTTGCTGCTAGGAAGGATATAATTGAATTACTTTAATCATCCTTTCAGCTATAAATAAACTAGATGGAATAGTACTAGGTAAATTAATAAGTAATTAAGCATCATTATTATGACTATCTAACATAAAATTTAGGATTTTAATGTAACATTCCATGATTGCATCATCACCTATATTAATATGATTTAAGTGAGAGTGGAGAGTAGGTAAAATGACTTAATTATTTGATTAGCATTAAGTGTTGCAAACTTGTCTTATTTGTATCATATACTTCTAGTCCTCTTCTTAGTACTAAGACAGAATAAACTAATACATTAAGATTTTTCTCTGCGCTATATTGAATAAACAATATCACTTTTGGCCTACCATTTTTGTTTCTAAACAACAAATTAAAGAGTGAAAAAATAGATTGCTTCGTTTCGATAAAATTTTTTGTGCATTGCTATTAATCGTTAATCTTAAATTTTTACTAATAGTTTATGTACTTTAATTAGTAACATCTATTGCACGGGCTAATAATTACCAACCTTAATTATCATACCAGCAGGATTATAAATCATAGACCAAGACCACAAAATCAGTGCTTGCACATATTACCAAGCCTTCTTGTTATATCGGCACTATGAATTACCAATACTCAAACGATTGATATAAATTATGATTATGCTTATTTAATTTAACTGTTGAATATTTAGCGAGTTATTAAAAATAGCAATAAAATCATTCAATCTCTTAATTTTTTCCCTAGTTAGGGATTTAATTCCAAATCATGCTTAATTTTTTTATCGGTATTTTCATTTTTTTTTCTAAAAAACCTAAAAATAATGATTGGCAGTACAAATTAACTGGTCCAACACATTGTTTTATGCCAAGTTTATTAGCATAAAAAAGAAAATTATATGTTCGCATGAAATGAAAAGTTATTTCATGCCTTTTATTTGTAAATCTGCATGATAAGATGATCTTACTAATGGGCCGCACATCGCATGCGTGAAACCCATTGCTATTGCTTTATTTTTCATTTCTTCAAATTTTTTAGGACTGACATAACGTTTTACTTTTAAATGATATCTACTAGGTTGAAGATATTGTCCTAAAGTTAGCATAGTCACACCGTGACGGCGTAAGTCACTCATAACATCAAATATTTCTTCATTAGTTTCACCTAGTCCAACCATTAAGCCTGATTTTGTCGGTATTTCAGGATGAATTTGCTTAAATTTTGCTAATAGTTGTAATGACCATTTGTAATTAGCGCCAGGACGTACTTGACGATAGATACGAGGAACATTTTCAATATTATGATTAAAAATATCTGGTGGCGCAGTGGACAAAATTGTTACGGCGCGATCCATGCGCCCGCGGAAATCAGGTACTAGCGTTTCTATTTTTATGTTTGGATTTTTCTTTCTAATAGCAGTAATGCAATCGGCAAAATGTTGCGCTCCTCCATCACGCAGATCATCACGATCCACCGAAGTAATAACCACGTATTTTAATCCTATATCTTGAATTGTTTCTGCTAATTTATTTGGTTCATTAGGATCAGGAGTATCAGGTTTCCCATTAACAACATCACAGAATGGACAGTGACGAGTACAGATCGCCCCTAAAATCATGAAAGTAACGGTACTGTTATTAAAGCATTCAGTGATATTAGGACAAGATGCTTCTTCACAGACTGTGTGTAAGTTATTTTTATGAATTGCGTTTTTTATCTCTTTTATTCGATTGGAATCAGCTGGAAGTTTTATTTTCAGCCACTCAGGTTTAAGTAACATTTGATCTGTTTTTATTTTTTCAATAGGGATCCGTGATATTTTATTAGCGTCGCTATATTTAAATACATGATCCACTTTAATTGGTATATTCATAATTTGCTAGTTCCATTAGGTTGCTACTGCAGATCAGGAATAGATAGATTCCTATGTGATCATTATTTATGTCATGTTTTAATTTATTTAAATAATGATAAAATATTATCACAACTTATTCTGCAAGTTGAAAATTTAATATGTTGCAGAAATGTTTTATTAATAAAGGTTTAACATCTTTAACCTGAACCTGGCTGCCAGGAATTAAATCATTTAGTTGCGTCATTTGCATACCAACATAACCACAAGGATTAATACACTGAAAGGCCGTAAGATCCATATTAATATTTAATGCTAAGCCATGAAACGAACAACCTTTATGAATACGTAACCCAAGAGAACATATTTTTTTTTGATCAACATAAACACCTGGAGCTTCGTGCTGTACATAAGCAATAATACCAAATTCGGATAAAGTATTAATTACTGTATTTTCCATTGTAGTAACCAGCTCTCTCACACTAATTTTATTACGCTTTAAATCTAATAAAACATACATTATTTGCTGACCTGGACCATGATAGGTGATTTGTCCGCCACGATTAGATTGGATAACTGGAATATTTCCTGGCGATAGTATGTGCTCTTTTTTACCAGCTTGCCCTTGGGTAAAAACAGGGTGATGTTCTGCTAGCCAAAGTTCATCTAGTGTATCAACTGTACGTTTTTTAGTAAACTGATACATCTCATCGGAAATTGGTTGATAAGTATGTAGTCCAATTTGACGTAAAATAATGGTTTTTTTTAACAATCTTTTTCTGCTGCTGATATGGATATACAATAATTATATATTATAAACTGCGTAAATAATTATTACTAGTATAGTTAGCATGACACTTATGTATAAAACACCAGTTAAACCACTTAAACTATTTGATTAGTTAACTAATATTTAACAAATACTATAACTTTATAGATAAATGAGTAAGGAAACTCTAGTAACTAATGTAGTTTTGGGTTAATCGCTTTTCCTAAAAGACTACCATCACGCTTATTATAATATAATATTGTTATCGGGTATAAATCGTATCTATTTAGTCCTATTTTAATGTTTAAAATAAACAATTTAGTTATAAATAGAATGTATTGACAATACATGGAGCTTCAATATCATAAAGCAGTTTGATGATTTTATAAACCGTGTTCGTTCAATGTTCAATAACCCCACCGTACATCACGGATTGAAGCAGATCTATTTTAGCTAATTTTATATGTACTAGAAAGATTTATGTAGATTAAAGTATCTGTTCAAGCTTTGAATGGCTATATTCATGCTCTATTTGCTTATTTACAAAGTTTAATCACTCAAGCTGGAAACTAACTACATTAACTTTACTAAATATAATAGTTATTATTTTCTAATATAAAATAGAAATTTCCTAATACAAGTACCAAGTAGTCAGATATTTCATGAAAAAAATAAATTTTATAGCTTATTTTTGCTAATATAATTTTTCGGTGAATCTTATTTATTTAAACCTTGTGGGTAGTAAATAAAAATTTTATTTCTCCATATGGAGAAAAGGGATAAACTCACTTTCAGTAACCTATGTAACCATAAGCCTAAAAGTATTAGGGCTATACCGACAGCAATTAATAATATACAAGCTGTAACGAACAGATTTTGCTTTTTTTTCATTTTTAATTTATTTATTAAGATAATTATAGTGAATGGATAACATAGATGTAATTAATCTTACCTCATCGCTAATATTTAGCAGGTTTGCTAATAAATAATTAATATCAAACATTGCCGTATTGTACACGGTCAGGTAACCAACGTTCAATCAGAGCATTGGTATGATTAGGATAATGTTGTTGCAAACAACGTGCGGTATTTCTGATTTCAGGCAATAAATATTGATCGCGCATTAAATTAGCTACTTTGAATTCTACATTTCCTGCTTGGCGAGTACCTAACAACTCTCCTGGGCCACGAATTTCTAAGTCTTTTTGCGCAATGATAAAACCATCGTTGCTATCTCTAAGTACTTGCAAACGTAATTTTGTCGCGTATGCTAGTGGTGTTTTATACAGTAAAAAACAATGTGAGGCAACGATTCCCCTGCCAATGCGGCCTCTTAATTGGTGTAATTGAGCAAGTCCTAAACGCTCTGGGTTTTCAATAATCATTAAACTAGCGTTTGGTACATCGACGCCTACTTCTATAACCGTCGTTGTGACTAATAGTTGTAGTTTATTGGCTGTAAAATCTGACATTATTTTTCTTTTTTCAGCCTGGTTCATCCTTCCATGAACTAAGCCAATATTTAATTCTGGCAATGCTAGCAGTAGTGCTTCTTGTATCCCTTGAGCAGCTTGTGCTTCAATTACTTCAGAGTCATTAATTAATGTACATACCCAATAAACTTGTCTCTTTTCTATCTGGCAGGCATTCTTTATTCGTTGAATAACTTCATTGCGGCGGATATCAGGAATAGCAACCGTAGTAATAGGAGTTCTACCCGGTGGTAGTTCATCAATTATTGAATTATCCAGATCTGCATAGGCTGTCATAGCGAGTGTACGTGGGATCGGCGTTGCTGTCATGATTAATTGATGAGGATAAATGCCGTGCTGCTGACCCTTTTCCCATAGCGCTAGACGTTGATGTACACCAAAGCGATGTTGTTCATCAATTATCACTAATGCTAAGGAGTTGAATTCAACTTGATGTTGAAAAATCGCATGAGTACCAATTATCATTTCAACTTCACCTTTAGCAATAGCTTCTTGTTGATTCAGTCTAGATTTTCCTTTCTGTTTTCCTGATAACCAACCTACTTGTATACCAAGTGGTTCTAGCCATTGGCGAAAAGTATTGGTATGCTGTTCTGCTAATAAATCAGTTGGTACCATTAGTGCTACTTGTTTACCATGAGCAATAGCACGAATGGCGGCAAATAGAGCTACCAATGTTTTCCCAGAACCGACATCGCCTTGGACTAAACGCATCATAGGGCTTTCTTTAACTAGATCAGCTTCAATTTCACTGATAACCAGTTGTTGAGCTTTTGTTAGTGAATAGGGTAATCGTGTTAGTAATTGTTGTTTAAATTTTTCTTCTGCAGGAAGTGGCTGAGCTAAAAATTGTTGCGTTTTATAACGCACCATTAGCATACTTAATTGATGTGCTAATAACTCTTCAAATATTAGTCTACGTTGCGCAGGATGTTGGCCCTTTTTCAATACATCAAGTGGAATATTAAGCGACGGACGATGAAGTGTTTGAATAGCTTGTGGTAAACTTATTAGTCCTTGATTAAATGGCGCTGGGATCAACTCATTGATCACGTAGGTATCAAATAACATTAGCGCTTGAGCAATAAGTTTTCGTAAAATTACCTGATTTATCCCTTCAGTTGTTGGATAAATAGGTGTTAATGTATCTTGTAGCTCAAGATAATTAGTATTTGGTGTTATTTTATATTCTGGATGAATAATTTCTGGCCCTAAATTACCCCTACTAATTTCACCATAAGCAACTACGTATTTACCGACCGCTAGACTTTTCTTCATTGCTGGCGAAAAATTAAAAAAACGCAAGGTTAATATTCCTGAGCCATCGCTAATTTGGCTAGTCATCATTCGCTTACGCCTAAATGCGATTTTAGTTTTTAATATTTCACCGCTTACGGTCACAGACCTACCAGGTTTAACATCAATAATCGTATAAAGTTTAGTTTGATCTTCATAGCGTAAAGGTAGATAAAAGAGGAGATCATGGATAGTACGAAGTCCAATTTTATTAAGCTTTTCTGCTTGCGTTTTACTAATACCATTTAATGATGTTAATGGAATAGCATCAAGCAATTTACCCCTCATGCTGTTAGTTCTCCAGAGTGTGGTTTTCCTGATACTTTACTTTAATAGATTGCATAAACAATGCATAACTGACAAGAATTTCGCTATGTTCATTAATTAGATAAGTTAGGGAAATCCTTTATGTTTTTAAACGGCAGCTAATACCAGATAACCACACTCAAAAAGCTACTCTTGTTACTGATAGCTAGCTAAAAAGCCAGCAATACATATCGTAAAGAATTAAAGAAAAAGATACTAAGACATTTAATAATTATACCATACCCATCATCGTAATATTATAATCAGTTAGTGTAAAAGCTGGTTTTAAAATACCAACTCTTTTTTATCCTAAGATAAGATAGGTTGTAGGTTGATTGAATATCATCTATTTGAAAAAATTAATAGCCCGGTTAAGTAAGTTTATCACTTGTTTGCAGTTACGACTGATGCGTAAAACATCAAAATAAAATAAGATCCTTAGAGAGAATAAATGTATAAGAGACACCTCTAGCTTACTATTCAGTATTCATACTTTGAATACTATAATTTACACTATTAATTACTGCAGTTAAATTAACGCCCTTTGGTGATTGATAATATCAACTTTCATTTTAGCAATGAAGTTGTTATTAATGTCCTCATTACACTCTACTTGCTTGCATAAACTTCTAGTTTAATATTGTTGTTAAGTAATTGAAGTATTTTTGCTCTAGCTTTAAAACTAACAACGAAATTTAATCATCCTTAGTTTTGTATTGCGCCAGGTTAATAATTTCTATGGTTTGTCCGATACTCCACTAGTGGAGAGGATAGAATTTACAATCTACGCTGGCTCTGGCTCCAACACAGGCATACTATATTAGGTAAAATATACCTGAGCCAGCCAATAATTATACCTTTTTGTACTTTAATGATAACAACATACGGGCAAATCATTTACGGGTGTTATGACCAAGAAATAGCTAACATGTATCAAAATACTTTAAAATAATCCTAAATGCATTCGGCATTTAATTTATGCTTTTGATTATCACGAGCGGCTTTTATAACCTATTTAATAGTAGCGATTAGGATAAAGTGCTTCAAAGCCCAGCTCTTCCAATTCAGTTTTGAGATGATTAATACCAGGATTATGTGCCTGCTTGCTGGCTATAAATTTCTAATTTTTCTCTCGCGATTAAGCGACGCTTATCATTACGATGGGAACATAAAGTACGCATATTGTGTGTTAAATCACCTACCTAGTTTGATTAATATTACACGGATATCTTGCACCATGGCAAGAATCATTTTGCAAAAATTTAAAGCTTAAGCTTATTTTTTATCAATAAAATTAAGTTGTTCAAGTTTTGATACTACTGGCTAGTAACAGTTTTACCCAAAATCTGTTTTATATCCTGAAAATTTATCGGGTTATCCTCTATAATGTCATGGCGACCATCAATGTTAACCTAACCGTATGCTAAAATGCACGCTACTGCTACTGGATAGTTAATATAAATACGTGTTTTAACTTTGTGGCATCTCTCGCGAGAATATAAGCTTTTAAAAGTAACAATGTCTGCTATTTTATCAGATAGTCCTGAACGATTTGATGGATGCGTGTAAAGCAGGCCAACCTTTTCAGTTAACGATAACCTTCAAGAATATCATAGACTGCTTGCATTTCTGCAAGCGTCTTGCTCTGTTATTTAAGTTACATCAATAGTTTGAGCATTAATTAACCCTGATTCTATTTCACGCCGTTAAATAACGGTAACCTTATCATTTTATTCTTTAACTAAAGTGCTTTTACCACTTTGTAATTTACGCGCCCTCCGCGCCGCTACTAAAACTAAATCGAAACTATTACCAATTTTTTCTACTGCATATTGAACTGTTACACGTGCCATAATATAGCTCCAAAAATAAAGAAATTAAAGGTTATAATACTAACCCTTTACTCAGTCTGATAATAATTTATTAATTAAAATATTATGTAGCTGAATTTGACGTTCTAAACGTAGACGCTCAGATCTAATAATAGATTTTAAATCTCCTAATGCAGTATTGAAATCATCATTAATAATGATGTAATCATATTCGTTATAATGTTTTATTTCAGCTACCGCTTGTGCCATCCGTTGATTAATCGTTTCTTCACTATCTTGCCCGCGACTACGTAAACGGCGTAGTAACTTATTTTTAGAAGGCGGTAAGATAAAAATAGTGCGAGCAGCAGGTATTTTTTGGCGGATTTGCTGTGCACCTTGCCAATCAATATCTAAAAATACATCAACACCACTATTAATAATTTCTTCAATAACTGCAACAGAAGTTCCATAATAATTGCCAAAAACACAGGCATATTCAAGAAAATCATTATGCCCAATCATTTGCTGAAATTTCCTTTTAGGAATGAAATAGTAATGTTCGCCGTTTTTTTCACCAGGCCGGATCGCTCTAGTCGTATGCGAAATAGAAACTTGTGTGTCATATAAAGGCTTAGTTTTTAATAAAGCCTGAATAAGACTAGATTTGCCTGTCCCACTTGGGGCAGACACAATATATAACGTTCCTTGGAACATGATAATTTCTTGATTAATTAGCTAATTAATTAATAAAATTGTTTTAAAAATATAAAAGCTATTTAATAGTATACATATGCAATCAGTAACATACAGCTTTAGTTTCATTTTTAATGAAAGATTTGAATTTTTATTGAAAATAATTACCACTTTTAAGAAGCTATTTAATAAATAATTATGAATATATAAATTCATCTATTTATTACTTCAAAATCTATGATCAGGTATTTGTTTGAACAAACAAATATAAAATTAATTTTTCAGTAACCAATGCCAGTTATAGTGTTACACACCATGGGAAAATTGTTATTTATTTTATGGTTTAATTTTGCAGTTTTCCTAGTAACCCCATCATAAATAAAGATTATTTTTATTATATCATTACCAATGTTGATGAATATCTTGAACTAGATTTTGTTATTAAATTAGTAATTAAAATTATATATGATTATGATATATTTATAAAATAGTCTTGCTAGATCATAGCTAATATGGTAAAGTTAGTAAATAGTAATAAGCTATATTAAAAATATATTTTTTGCTTATAACGTTTTAATTAATGTTAATAATTAATTATTGATGGGATTAATCAATTAGCTAACCTAAAATTACTAAAGATTTATCAGGCTGTTTTTCGCGTCAGACAACATCAATGTATAATCACTGCTGGATATCTATTCGCCAAAGGTTATACTGAATTATTATTTAAAATAACAATCTATCTATCGCGCGAAGATAACATGCAAAAGTTTGATACCAAAACCTTTCAAGGAGTCATCCTAACATTACAAAATTACTGGGCGCTACAAGGATGTACAATTATTCAACCATTAGATATGGAAGTTGGTGCAGGAACTTCACATCCGATAACTTGCTTGCGGGCACTAGGCCCGGAGCCAATCGCGGCAGCTTATGTACAACCATCTAGGCGGCCAAATGATGGACGTTATGGTGAAAATCCTAATCGTCTTCAGCACTATTATCAATTTCAAGTAATTATTAAACCCTCACCTGATAACATTCAAGATTTATATCTTGGATCATTAAAATCATTGGGATTAGATACAACTATTCATGATATTCGTTTTGTTGAAGATAACTGGGAAAATCCAACTTTAGGAGCATGGGGACTTGGGTGGGAAATTTGGCTAAATGGTATGGAAATCACTCAGTTTACTTATTTTCAGCAAGTTGGAGGGTTAAAATGTAAACCGGTTACTGGTGAAATAACCTACGGGCTTGAGCGCTTGGCTATGTATATTCAAGATGTTGACAGTGTGTATGATCTAACCTGGTCTAATGGCCTATTAGGAAAAACAACCTATGGTGATATTTATCTTCAAAATGAAGTTGAGCAGTCGGCTTATAATTTTGAATATGCCAATGTTGATTTTCTATTCAAATGTTTTAAAGAATATGAAAAAGAAGCAAAATATTTATTGTCACTAGATACACCACTTCCTTTACCTGCTTATGAGCGTATTTTAAAAGCTGCTCATACGTTTAATTTATTAGATGCACGTAAAGTTATTTCAGTCACTGAGCGACAACGTTATATTTTACGTATTCGTACTTTAATCAAAGTTGTTGCCGCCGCTTATTATGCTTCTCGTGAAGTATTAGGTTTTCCAATTTGTAAAAATAAGAACTAAAAGGCTGTCATTATGCAACAGACTTTCCTGGTCGAAATCGGCACAGACGAGTTACCACCTAACGATCTTCGTTTATTAGCTAGATCATTTGCAGAAAATTTTAAGCATCAATTAGAACAGGCAGATCTGCAGTATGGTGAAGTACTTTGGTATGGATCTCCACGTCGTTTAGCATTAAAAGTAACAGATTTAGCCACATATCAAGCTGATCATGAAGTGAAAAAACGTGGCCCAGCAATTAGTCAGGCTTTTGATGCTAGAGGTAACCCTACTAAGGCAGCTAAAAGTTGGGCTAGTAGCTGTGGCATAACAGTGGAGCAGGCAGAGCGTTTAGTCACTGATAAGGGAGTATGGTTATTTTATCGAGCAACTAGTAAAGGCCGTGCAGTAAAATATTTGCTTGTTGATATGGTATCTAGTGCATTGAATCAGTTACCGATCCAAAAACTGATGCGCTGGGGAGACAAGCAAACGCAATTTGTACGACCTGTTCATACCTTAATTATGTTATTGGGTGATCAACTACTAGAAGGTGAAGTATTGGGTGTTCAGAGTAGCCGCATGATCCGTGGTCATCAATTTATGGGAGAGGCTAAACTAACTATTGATTCAGCTGAACAATACCCTGCAAGATTACGTGAACGTGGTAAAGTTATTGCTGATTATGAAGAACGTAAAGCCTTAATCAAGCATGAAGCAAATAAGATAGCACGGCAATTAGGCGGTATTGTTGAATTATCCGATAATTTACTAGAAGAAGTAAACTCATTAGTTGAATGGCCGGTAGTATTAACTGCAAAATTCGAACAAAAATTTTTATCAGTCCCAGTTGAAGCTTTAGTTCACACCATGAAAGATGATCAAAAATACTTTCCAATTTATGATCAGGTTGGTAATTTGATGACTAATTTTATTTTTGTCGCCAATATTGAATCTTTTGAACCACAGCAAATCATTGCTGGTAATGAAAAGGTGATCCGTTCACGTCTAGCAGACGCTAAATTTTTCTTTAAAACCGATTGTAAAAAGAGTTTAGAAGAATATTTACCACGACTAGAAACAGTTTTGTTCCAAAAACAGCTTGGTACATTGCGGGATAAAACAGATCGTTTAGAAGTATTAGTCGGATGGATCGCAGCTAAAATTGGTGCCGATGTTAATCATGCTACCCGTGCTGGTCTGTTGTCTAAATGTGATTTAATGACCAATATGGTGTTCGAATTTACCGACACACGAGGTATTATGGGAATGTATTATGCCCGTCGAGATGGGGAAGCTGAAGATGTAGCAGTCGCAATTAAAGAACAGTATAACCCGCGGTTTTCTGGGGATAAATTACCTTCTAATAATGTCGCGATTGCGTTAGCACTAGCAGATAAAATCGATACTCTGGTAGGTATTTGGGGTATTGGCCAACCACCTAAAGGTGATAAAGATCCCTTTGCATTACGTCGCGCGGCACTTGGGGTGTTACGTATTATTGTTGAAAAAAGTTACAAACTAGATTTATTGACATTAACGCAGCAAACGGCTAAATTATATGGTAATAAGCTAACTAATAAAAATGTTATCAATGATGTTGTTAAATTTATGCTTGGACGTTTTCGTGCCTGGTATCAAGAGCAAGGGTACTGCATTGATACTATTCAATCTGTTTTAGCTCGACGGCCAACTAAACCTGCAGACTTTGATGCTCGTGTAAAAGCAGTTGAATATTTTCGTACTTTATCCGAGGCAAAAGCGCTGGTGGTGGCTAATAAACGGGTTACAAATATTTTGAATAAGTCAGATGAGAAACTCAATGATAATGTTACTACAACAATATTAAAATCACCAGAAGAGGTAACATTAGCTACTCATATGGTTATTTTGCAAAATAAACTGGCACCATTATTTGCTGACTGGCAATATCAGAGATCATTAATAGAATTGGCATCACTAAGTGATATTATAGATGCTTTTTTTAAAAATGTAATGGTAATGGATGTTGATCCAGCAGTTAGAATTAATCGTTTGACCTTACTAAAGAAGGTACGTGATTTATTTTTACAAGTAGCAGATATCTCTTTATTACAATAATTTATTAATAGATAAAATTTTGTTGAATTAATATTCAACAAAATTTAATTTTTTATTAATCTTAGTCTATACTAAAGAATAAAATAGTAATCTTATTAATGTTATGAATGAAAAAATTATAAAATAAATATCTATCAATAAATTGATCTCGTTGCTTAGATCCGTTTCTAATAGTTAGTAAAATTTATAAAATAATTTTTTTAGATAAAAATTGTTTAACATCATTATTAGTGTTTCGATCGTGAGATAATACAAAGCTAAAATCAACAAATCTATTAGATTTTAACTTTATCTGGAGCAGTAATTTATGATTATTCCATGGCAACAGCTAGCTGCTGATACTTTAAATAATTTGATTGAAAGCTTTGTATTACGAGAAGGAACTGATTATGGTAAAGATGAGAAAACACTGGAAGAAAAAGTTAATGATATTAAGCAGCAATTACAATTAGGAAGTATTGTGCTTGTCTGGTCTGAATTAGATGAAACTATAAATATTTTGCTGAAAATATAATTATTTTATTATTAAATTTAGCAAAACAAACTGAAGCAATGACGCATCCAGATGGATGGAATTAACATTAAAATTTATAGTTAAGAAATAGGTAAAATAGTAGGATGCTCCCGAAAAACAGTAGGAAAAATGCTAGAATAGCAAAATATAATTAACGCTCACAGTAAAACTATTCTGTTTTAAGAAACACGTTAACCAACTACCTAATTTTAGGGAGTATAAACCTTTATTTATACCTCAATTATGAATATTTAATTAATATCAGTAATAAAAAATCAAATAAATTTAGGCAATATACTATCAAACAATATCCTGATACCAGCAGTTTTTGCCTATATAAATACTTTTGCAACCGATTATATTGTACTATTTATCATTTTTTATCAATGATATATACACTCTCCTATTAAAATTTATATTTTTAAAATATTGTTTTAACGTTAATAATTCTACTTTTCATTGAAATGCCAAAAGTAATTTAATTTATATTAAATTAATACTTTAGAAAATTATTTAATAATTGATGGCCTTGATCACTCAAGATACTCTCTGGATGAAATTGAACACCTTCAATAGGTAGTTTTTTATGCCGAATACCCATGATTTCATCAATCTCTCCATCATGTAGCGTCCAGGCAGTAACTTCAAACGTAGCTGGCAAAGTTACGGCATCGATTACCAATGAATGGTAACGAGTAACCTGTAATGGACAATTTAATCCTTTTAAAATACCTTTTTGGTTATGATAAATGGCTGATGCCTTGCCATGCATTACTTCTCTTGCTTTAACAATAGAAGCACCAAAAACCTGAGCAATAGCCTGATGACCAAGGCAAACACCCAAAATTGGAATTTTACCAGAAAAATATGAAATTATATTTAATGAAATACCAGCCTCATTAGGGCTGCATGGACCTGGTGAAATAACCAAATATATCGGCGCTAATGTTTCTATCTCCGAGATAGTTATTGCATCATTACGCTTAACTAAAACATCGACCCCTAATTCACACAGATATTGATAAAGGTTATAGGTAAAAGAATCATAATTATCAATTATCAAAAGCATAACTAGCTATCCAAATTATTTTTACTATAAAAATAACCTAATTGTAAGCCTTGTTATTAAGGAACAATTGCACAGATTATTATACAATAACAATAACGTTAGTTATCATATTATAACTGTAAAAATATATACTACGACAATTAATCAAAAGGGTTTAGATTATTTAATGTTATTTATCTATATCGATAAATTTCACAAATATATTTAGTTACTTCATTAAATTTATTATCAATATGATAATTATCAAATTTTATAATTTTTTTATTTGCTATAATTACAGACTACCCTTAATAATTTATCGAAAGAATAAGGAGTTACTTTTTAGTAAGGTTTTAAATGAATTTTTTTATTTAAAAGTTAATAACATTTTAAATAAGTTTATGACAATTAGGTAATAGTTTGATTAGTCAATCATTCATCATTAGCAACGAAATAATAACCTCAATTAATAAAAAGATAGATTAATTATATATTAATAAAAAATACATAACAGACCTAAATGAACTTAATAAAATAACAATATTTTTTAGATCCAGTTTATATTTATTATATAATAATAAATATTTTAAAATAAAAATTTAAACAAAAAATCAGATAGCTTTGATGTACACTATATTAGTTTATCCACTTACAGGAATAATTTCTATTCTTTAAGCAGAAATCAACAATAAAAAATGATGACAAACAAAAATTACAACTATCACCAGACAAAATTTATCATAAGCGCGCCAGATATTAGCCAGTTACCAAAAGATCATGGTATAGAAATTGCTTTAGCTGGACATTCTAACGCTGGTAAATCAAGCACATTAAATGCCCTTACCCAACAAAAAAATCTAGCCCGTACTAGTAAAACACCTGGCAGAACACAGTTAATCAATTTATTCGAAGTTGCAGAAGGTATTAGACTAGTTGATTTACCTGGTTACGGTTATGCAGAAGTTACTAAATCTATTAAATACCAATGGCAACAAGCATTAGTTAAATATTTACAAAAAAGAAAATGTTTAAAAGGGTTAATAATATTAATGGACATTCGTCATCCATTAAAAAATATGGATATTCAAATAATTGAATGGTCTATAGCAAAGAATAGACAGATACTGATCTTGCTAAATAAAGCAGATAAACTAGTATCTAATCAACAAAAATATCAAGTTATAGCAGTACGTAATAGATTAAAAAAAGTAGCTTATAATATACAAGTTGAACCATTTTCTTCATTGAAGAAAATAGGTGTTGATAAATTACAACTAACATTAGATGAATGGTTTGTGGATAATTAATTATAATAATTTATTTATCATGACCATTATATATTTTTATATACAAATAAAATAATGCTTTAGTTAATTATCTAACTATAGCAGATTAAAGTAATAGATTTTATTAAAAAAGTTTCTTGTTCATTTAATTTAGGCGATAAAATAATTAGATATAATTAATGCTAAATTTAGCTAAAATTTTAGGAGATAACTAATTAATAATAAACATTATTAGGTATAATAAATATATAATCTAACTAAAATTAGTTTAATAGATCATGCTAAAAAAGCAATTTATTACCGACTAATGTTATATTATAACTAATATAACATGTTAAATAGCTTGAACTTTTTATCAGCAAATAGCAAAAATTGCGATTTTTATTTCAATATATTTTAATATTTTATTATTTAATGAGCTTCATACCAATTATTACCAATACCAACATCCACTGTTAATGGAACAGCTAGTTGCATATTTTGTTCCATTAACTGACGTATTTTTTTTTGTGACTCCTCAACTGCAGACTCTTTTACTTCAAAGACTAATTCATCATGTACTTGCATTAACATATAAAGATCAGGTTTTACAGTTTCAATCCATTTATCTAATGCGATCATAGCTTTTTTTATTAGATCTGCAGCGGTTCCTTGCATTGGTGCGTTAATTGCCTCACGTTCAGATGCTTTACGTCGTATTGCATTACGAGAATTAATATCAGGTAAATAAAGTCTACGTCCTGCTATCGTTTCCACATATCCTTTTTCTGCAGCTTCCTTACGGGCACGCTCTATATAACTTAAAACACCAGGATAGTGCTCAAAATAACGATCAATATAATACTGTGCCTGGCTACGAGTAATTCCTAACTGGCGTGACAATCCAAAAGCTCTCATACCATAAATTAAACCAAAATTAATTGCTTTTGCGCTACGTCGTTGCTGATTAGTTACATCAGTCAAAAATACACCAAAAATCTCTGCCGCTGTTGCTCTATGAATATCTTTTCCTTCAGCAAAAGCATCAAGCAATCCTTTATCTTGAGAAAGGTGGGCCATAATACGTAGTTCAATTTGCGAATAATCTGCCGCCATAATTTTATAACCTTCACGAGCAATAAACGCTTGACGAATACTTCGACCTTCCTCAGTACTAACCGGAATATTTTGTAAATTTGGATAACGGGAAGAAAGTCTACCAGTTGACGTTATTACCTGGTGATAAGAAGTATGTAACCTTTTTGTTTTTGGATGGATCATCATAGATAATTTATCAGTATAAGTAGATTTTAATTTTGACAAGCGACGGTGTTGCAAAATAATTTTTGGAAGCTCATGCCTAAAGGCTAGCTCTTCTAAAACTTCTGCATTAGTGGAAGGTGCTCCACTAGGCGTTTTCTTTAATACTGGTAGCTGAAGTTTTTCAAACAAAATAGCTTGTAACTGTTTAGGCGATGCATAATTAAATTCTTGCTCAGCGATATCATAAGCTTTTTTTTCAATCTTAATTAATCGGTTTGCAATATCTTGAGATTGCTTAGCTAGCTTATTTTCATCGATAAGCACACCAACCCGCTCCATACGGGCTAATACCGGAACGAGAGGCATTTCTATCTGTTGATAAATTTCTTTTAATTTAGGTTCTGCTTCAAGTTGAGGCCAAAGCGTTTGGTTTAATAATAATATGACTGCTGCATCTTCAGTTGCATAAGCTGACGCTTGTTCAAGTGGGATTTGATTGAACATTAACTTTTTTTTTCCTTTGCAAGCTATATCTTTTAAAGATATAGTTTTATGATTGAGATACCGCTGTGCCAAACTATCTATATCTTGATGACTAAGTCCAGCGACACTATTTAATATATAAGATTCCAGCATTATATCAAAAACCATATTTTTTAATTCAATATCATAATTTGCCATCACGGAGTACCCAAATTTTAAATTTTGACCAATTTTTTGAATATTTTCATCAATTAAAACAGGTTTTATCACCTCTAATACCTCATCTAAGGGTAACTGTTGTGGCGCATCAAGATAATTATGCCCTAGCGGAAGGTATGCTGCTTTACCATTTTCCATGGCAAAAGATAGTCCAACCAGATGTACTGATAGCGTATCAAGGCTGTCAGTTTTAGTATCAAAGACAAAACTCTTTGCCGATTGTAATTTCTCAACCCATTGCACCAAATCAACTTTGGTCAATATAGTTTGATAACTTTTTGTTAATAGAACAGATGCAGGCGATTCAGCCAAAGAAATATCGATATTGTTAATATAAATAGTAGTTGGAAATTTATTAAGTTTTTTTGTTAGCCAACCACAATTTGGTAAATCAGCTAACCAAAACTTAAATTCGTAACGACTAAAAAGCGCATGTAACTTTTCAATATCAGGCGCCTGCATAACCAATCCATCATAATCTGTAGTTAAATTAACATTAGTTTTAATTGTGGCTAATTTATAAGATAAAAAAACAATATCTTTATTTAGTGCCATTTTTGCTGCTAATGTTTTCGACCCACGAAAACCTAATATAGAAATTGCAGATAAATTGTTATAAATAGTTGCTAAATCGCCAATTCCCTGCAACAAAGATAATGCTGTTTTTTCTCCTATACCAGGGACACCTGGTATATTATCGGAATAATCGCCCATTAAAGCAATAAAATCAATCATCAACTCAGGTGGCACGCCATATTTATCAATAACTTCTATTGGCCCTAAGATAGTATTTGTCATATTATTAATGAGTTTTATATCCGCGGTTACTAATTGAGCCATATCTTTATCTCCTGTACTTATCAGTATAGGCAACCCTTTCTTACTGGCCTGTAAAGCTAATGTCCCTATTACATCATCAGCTTCTACACCAGCAACAACTAATAGGGGAATACCCATGCCAGTAAGAATTTCATGTAGAGGAGCTATTTGTTCACGTAAATCATCCGGCATTGGGGTCCTTTGAGATTTATACTGATCAAATAATTCATGTCGAAAAGTTTTTCCTTTGGCATCAAATACTACGGCAATATGACTAGGTTGATATTGCGTAATTAAACTACGCAGCATCGTAAGAAAACCATACATAGCACCGGTTGGCTCCCCTGCCATATTAGTTAATAGAGGAAAAGCATAATATGCACGATAAAAATAAAAGTAGCCATCAATCAAGATAAATGGGTTTTCTGCAATTTGCACCATAATTTTTAATAATTAATAGTGAGAGAATGCTTCTATCATGCAATAGAAGAGACTAATTTTGCTTAAATTTATTTTAAATTTATAATTTTTACATCTATTATAGCACCTAAACCTAAACATATTGTGGATAACCTTTTTATTAGTTAATATTTTTGTACAGTATAATATAATAAAAATATGTTGTTGTACCAATATATTAAACCGTTAGTACAACATGGACCTATTAAAAATAATTATGAGAAAATTATCGTCAATTCACAGTAAATAATTTATACCTCAATCTAGGATTAAGCGATGGATAATAGCAAATTGTCAAACAAGAACTAAGAAAATAAAAAATATCACTAAAACAATAATAGCCTAAAATTTTTAGACTATTATTAGAAATAAAAAATAACTGCTTATATCACTCCATTCATGGTGAATAAACCACTTTCAAGTAAAAATGCTAAATTAGCTAACTATTATCTCGCCCTAGAAACATATTCCCCTGAGCGAGTATCAACTTTTATTACCTCACCAATTTTAATAAATAGCGGAACTTTTACCACTGCTCCTGTACTTAATATTGCAGCTTTTCCGCCCATACCTGCAGTGTCTCCCTTTAACCCTGGGTCCGTCTCAACCACTGCTAGTTCAACAAAATTAGGGGGTATTATAGCAATAGGTTGTCCATTCCATAATGTAACAACGCAATCAGCTTGATCAATTAACCATTTGGTATTATCACCTATCACTTTTTTATCAGCAGCTAGTTGATCAAAAGTTTTATTATTCATAAAATACCCAAAATATCCATCACTGTATAGATAAATAAAGTGCAGATCTATAACATCAGCGCTTTCGACAGAATCAGTTGACTTAAATGTTTTTTCTAATAGTTTATTAGAAATTAATTTACGAATTTTTACGCGAGCAAACGCTTGACCTTTGCCTGGTTTGATAAATTCGCTTTCCACAATTGCACAAGGCTCGCTATCTAACATGATTTTAAGACCTGAGTGAAATTCATTGGTACTATAGATAATCATATAAATCCTTTAAATTTTAAAAGTAAAAATTGCATATTCAAAAATGTTCAATATTGTAACTAAAAAAAAATTTACCAGAGAAGTCTGGCTACAACAACTTACCAAAATTATAACTGATCCTGACGCATTGCTAAGATTACTGTCACTACAAAATAATCCTGAATTGCGTGCTGGAAGTGCCGCTAGGGCTTTATTTCCGCTGCGCGTACCCCACAAATTTATTGCTAAAATGCGTATCGGTGATGCACATGATCCACTTTTAAGGCAAGTAATACCCGTAAAAACTGAATTTAATATTACACCAACATTTTCTACTGACCCACTAAATGAGAAAAATATTCCAATTCCTGGCCTATTACATAAATATCCGGATCGCGTCCTACTATTAGTGAAAGGAAGTTGTGCTGTTAATTGCCGCTACTGCTTCCGCAGGCACTTTCCCTACGAAAAAAACAAAGGAAACAAAAAAAACTGGCAGAATGCCTTAAATTATATTCAACGGCATACTGAGCTTAATGAAGTTATCTTTTCAGGTGGGGATCCTTTAATGGCAAAAGATCATGAGTTAGATTGGCTGATGTTAAAATTAGAAGCTATACCTCATATAAAACGACTTAGGATACATAGCAGATTACCAGTAGTTATTCCTGCTCGTATTACCACAACACTTTGCCAACGCTTAAATGTTTCTCGACTACAGGTTATTATGGTGACTCATATTAACCATGCCAATGAAATTGACAGCGAGTTTAGTAGCGCAATGAAACAATTAAAACAGGTAAATGTTACCTTATTAAACCAAAGTGTGCTTTTGCGTGGTGTTAATAATAATGCTGACTGTCTAGCTCAATTAAGTAATAAACTGTTTGAAAATGGAATACTACCTTATTATTTACATTTATTAGATAAAGTTCAAGGAGCGGCCCATTTTATAGTAACGGATGAAGAGGCTAGGATTATAATGAAAGAACTACTTACTCGTATCTCAGGATATCTGGTACCGAGATTAACTAGAGAAATAGGTGGAAAACTAAGTAAAATACAAATTGATTTAAAATTACAATAACTATTTAACCAAATAGTAAGCTGAACTACACAATCAACTATATTCATTAATTACGCCACTTAGATAATTACTTTTGGTTAGTAATTTATTAGTTGTTAAACAGGTTATGAATAAGTTTTGATTTTTATCAAAAATAAATAAAATAATATTTAGTAAAATAATTTTACCATTAATATCCTATAACTAGCACATTAAAAATATTTAACCTTATTTAAGTAAAAATAATCGGTTAAATCATATTTAAAATAGCAAACAGATAAAATATAACAATAAAAAACCCCGAGTTTAAAATTAAACTCAGGGTCCTTCTTATGATTATGATAAAGATAATAATATTAAGATTATAATATCTTACATCATACCACCCATACCACCCATGCCACCCATACCAGCATTAGCACCTATATCAGGTTTATCTTCTTTTGGTAAATCAGTAACCATCGCTTCAGTGGTAATCATAAGACCGGCGATTGATGCAGCAAATTGTAAAGCGGAACGAGTAACCTTAGTTGGATCTAGAATCCCCATTTCAAGCATGTCTCCATACGCTTCAGTTAAAGCGTTATAACCATAGTTGCCCTTACCTTGCTTAACATTGTTAACAACTACAGCAGATTCTTCACCAGCATTCTCAACAATCTGGCGCATTGGTGATTCCATCGCACGTAAGGCTATACGAATACCAACAGTTTGATCTTCATTTTCCCCTTTCAACTTATCTAATTCAGTTGCAACACGAACTAGAGCAATACCACCACCAGCCACAATGCCTTCCTCTACTGCGGCACGAGTTGCATGCAATGCATCATCGACACGAGCACGTTTCTCTTTCATTTCAACTTCAGTAGCAGCACCAACTTTAATCACGGCAACACCGCCTGATAACTTAGCAATACGCTCCTGTAATTTTTCACGATCATAATCAGAGGATGCTTCATCACGTTGTTGTTTAATCTGTTCAATCCGGCCTTTAATCGTCTCTTTTGTACCGAGACCATCAATAATAGTTGTGATATCTTTGTTGATGACGATGCGCTTCGCTTGACCTAAATTTTCAAGAGTAGTTTTCTCCAAATCCATCCCTATTTCTTCAGAAATAACAGTTCCATGAGTTAGGATAGCAATATCCTGTAGCATCGCTTTACGACGGTCACCAAAGCCTGGAGCTTTTACAGCAGCAACTTTTACAATACCACGTAGATTGTTGACTACTAATGTAGCTAATGCTTCACCTTCAACATCTTCAGCAATAATCAATAGCGGTTTACCTGCTTTAGCTACACCTTCTAATACAGGTAATAATTCACGAACGTTAGAAATCTTCTTATCTACTAACAGGATATAGGGATTTTCCAATTCAGCAGAACCGGTATCAGGTTTATTGATAAAGTAAGGAGATAAATAACCGCGATCAAACTGCATACCTTCGACAACGTCTAGGTCATCTTCTAAACCAGATCCTTCTTCAACGGTAATAACACCTTCTTTACCAACTTTTTTCATTGCCTTAGCAATTAAATCCCCAACTGTTTTATCAGAGTTAGCAGAAATAGTACCAACTTGTTTAATTTTTTCATTATCAGTACAAGTCTCAGATAATTTTCCAAGTTCCTTAACTGCCACAGAAACTGCTCTATCAATACCGCGTTTCAAATCCATCGGGTTCATGCCGGCTGCAACTGCTTTTAAACCTTCACTAACAATCGATTGAGCTAGTACTGTTGCTGTCGTTGTGCCATCACCTGCTGCATCATTAGCCTTAGATGCAACTTCTTTTACCATTTGAGCACCCATATTTTCGAATTTATCTTCTAATTCAATTTCACGGGCAACAGAAACACCATCTTTTGTAATTGATGGTGAACCGAAAGATTTATCCAGAACTACATTACGCCCTTTCGGACCTAAAGTAACTTTAACTGCATCAGCAAGAATATTAACTCCACGAAGCATTTTAGCTCGTGCATCACTACCAAATTTTACGTCTTTAGCTGCCATTGTTTCTTTCCTTTAAATTCTTTCATTCAGAAGATCTAAGTGAGAAATTATTTTTCAACATGAGAAATTATTTTTCAACAATTGCCAGAATATCGCTTTCTGACATAATTAAGACCTCTTCGTTATCAATCTTTTCTGTCTTCACGCTATAGCCATCGTTAAAAATTACAGTATCGCCAACTTTAACATCTAATGGTTTATTTTCACCATTTTCTAACATGCGGCCGTTACCAACAGCTAGCACTTTTCCTCGAGTTGATTTACCAGCTGCAGTTCCCGTAAGAACAATACCACCGGCTGATTTAGCATCAACTTCATCGCGCTTGATAATAACCCGATCATGTAATGGACGAATTTTCATTAATAGATCTCCTATAAATAAAATCTATATAAGGTAAATAAGGATGATACTAGTACGTACTCATTAAACTAGTATCTTATGTAAGTACATGGGGCCAATTAAAATTAGTTCAAGGGGTGAGTATAAAAATTTTTTATTTTTTCTTTATAAGTTAAAAAACAGAATAATCAAGATTATTTATCTTTATGATCATCTTTTTTAAAAATTTTATCTCCATATTTCATACCGTTTGATAGATAATCATATTTTTTATCAAATTCGCCTTCATAGGTATGCCCTTTTGAAAAGCTATTAAAATTATCGTTAGCTGCCCAGGTAGAATAAAAATAAATATGCGGCATAAGCTTCATGAATATCAATTTTTGGATAGAAGAAAATAGTAGTAACGAACCTAAAAAATCAGTAAAAAATCCAGGTAATATTAATAGAATACTAGCAATCACTAAGGCCATATTTTTAATTATTTCTTCTGCTGGATTTACCCCATCAGCTAATTTTTTACGTATTAAAAATAAGTTCTTAACCCCTTGACTTTTTACTAACGAAATTCCCAAAAATGAAGTTAAAACAACTAATATTAAAGTGGTTAATACACCTATGCTCTCAGCAACTCTAACAAAAATAACAGTTTCCAGATAAATTAACAGGCATAAAAGTATGAATGGGAACCAACGCATACAATTCTCCTAATATTAATCTTAATTAAGATCTAGTATATATTTTCATGATAAAAAATATTTTTTATGAATTATCATCAATATGATTACATACATAATATGTAATTAGTTCAAGTGTATAGCATGCCATACTTATTATAAGTACTACTACTTAAGAAAAAATATCATAGTTATGAAAAAAATCTTAGTTATTAATTTTAAATATAATGAATATATATGGTGAAACCTAATTATAGATAGAAGTATTCATCATGTACCTAAATTTATTTATAGAATTGTCATGCTTAAGAATAAGCAGTAATGGTAAATAAAGAATTAAAAACCATTCTATGCTAATAAATAGATCTGATTATTAATGCCTTTGACTAAATTTTAAATAAATGTAAGGACATGGATAAATTTACAGTATATATTATTTCAAATAGGAGCTAATTCATATTTAAACATTAATATCAACATTTTGTAGTTCAAAATAACAGCAAATAAGTATGATTCCGTATTTTTTATAGAAAATATATTGACTAGTTATGTAAAATAAGGTCTAATTTACCTTGTTGCCCGGATAGCTCAGTTGGTAGAGCAGAGGACTGAAAATCCTTGTGTCGGTGGTTCAATTCCGCCTCTGGGCACCTTTGATACCTTCAAAAATAGTAACAAGCTTTATCGTAGGTTGAAGTTATCTTGTCAACATAAAAAGAATTTTTAATTATACGGCATAATACGATACTATTAATGAAACCTTAATTATAGCAATTATAAAAATTAAATTTAATTTTTAGGTTAATGTAGTAAGTCAGTCCTACACTATAGGACTGACTGCTGATCATGATAGTTATTTATTGGTTACAAGCTAAAAAATAGCTACCTACCAACCACTAACTTAAAGATCCTGTAAATAATATTTATTTGGTTTTATATTCATAATATAAAAATACTAGATTATATATCTATAGTTGCTTATATTAATGATGTTGGAGTATTACGACTAATTTTAAATAAAAATTATCATATTGTAATCAATAAAATTAATAGCAAAATAAAATAGTTTAATCAACATATTCAAACAAAATATCTTAATACTAATAACCAACGCTATCTATAGAAAATAAAAAATACTTATCATTCATTCAATTGATTAATTATTGATTTATAATCAGAAAATTGATTGCCATTATTATCATAATACATTTTTTACTAAAAATCACATTGCTTCAACTTGAATAAAAGTTTAGTGACAAACTAATCTGGCATTTTATTACTATTTTACTGTATCTTTAAAAATAAATTTAAACTAAATTAATTAAAATTAAACTAGCTAATAATTATTTTGTCACTGGGTGTTTAGTTTTTTATTTTTATTATCCAATAAAAATCTATTAATTAGATCTACATGATGGTAATATCATCTGCTAAGTTAATGCAAGTACTTGTTCCTTTCGTGCTAATTTAGCACGTAAATTACTTACCAGATTAAGTAAAAATAGCTTTAACTAACTTTTAATAAAAATATATTTATATATATGTGATCTGCATATTGATAACCACTTTAAATCAAGGATATTAAATGCCAGTTATTACTTTTCCTAATGGCAGTAAATGTGAATATGAGCATGCTGTTTCAGTAATGGATATTGCGAATGATATTGGCTCAGACCTTGCTAAAGGCTGTATAGCCGGTCGTGTTAATGGTAAGCTTATTGATGCGAATGATGTAATCAAGAATGATGCTCAATTATATATTATTACTAGTAAAGACTTCGAGGGTTTAGGGATTATTCGTAACTCATGCGCATATTTACTGGGCCATGCTATTAAACAATTATGGCCAAAGACTAAAATGGCAATTTGCCCGATCATTGAAAATGGTTTTTATTGTGACGTTGATTTAGATCCTGCTATAAACCAGGAAGATCTAGAAAAAATTGAGCAACGCATGCACGAACTTGCTGAAAAAAACTATGATGTTATCAAAAAGCGAGTTAGTTGGGAGGAAGCAAGGAATACGTTTGTTGCTAGAGGTGATGATTATAAAGTTAAATTTTTGGATGAAAATATTAATAAAAATGATCATCCTACACTTTATTCTCATAAAGAATATATTGACATCTGTAGTGGTCCGCATGTACCTAATATGCGCTTTTGTCATTACTTCAAATTACAAAAAGTGGCTGGCGCATATTGGCGTGATAATAGTAAAAATAAGATGATACAAAGGATATATGGAACAGCTTGGACTAATAAAAAACAATTAGCTACTTATTTGTTAAGTTTAGAAGAAGTAGCTAAGCGAGATCATCGCAAGATAGGTAAAGAACTTGATCTTTATCATATGCAGGAAGAAGCACCCGGGATGACCTTTTGGCATAATGATGGTTGGGTAATATTTCGTGAATTAGAAACCTTTATCCGTACTAAATTTAATGAATATCAATACCAAGAAGTAAAAAGTCCATTAATGATGGACCTTATTCTTTGGGAAAAAACAGGGCACTTGGAAAACTATAAAGAAAATATGTTTACCACATCATCGGAAAACAGAGAATATTGTATAAAACCGATGAATTGCCCGGGGCATGTACAAATATTTAATCAAGGCTTAAAATCTTATCGTGATTTACCCTTACGTATGGCAGAGTTTGGCAGTTGTCACCGTAATGAACCATCTGGTGCTTTACATGGTTTGATGCGCGTGCGTTGTTTTACCCAAGATGATGGGCATATTTTTTGTACTGAAGATCAAATTCTAACTGAAGTAAGAAGTTGCATTAAAATGATTTATGATGTGTATGCAACCTTTGGCTTTAAAAAAATTGTAGTTAAATTGTCAACCAGACCAGAAAAAAGAATAGGCACTGATGCTCAATGGGATCGCGCAGAAGCAGATCTTGCTAAGGCACTAAAGGATATTGTATTTGATTATCAATCCGGGGAAGGTGCATTTTATGGGCCTAAAATTGAATTTACCCTGTATGATTGTTTGGATCGAGCTTGGCAATGTGGTACTGTACAGCTAGATTTCGCATTACCTGGTCGTTTAGGTGCTCACTATATAGATCAAAATAATAAACGTCAAGTACCAGTAATGATCCACCGTGCTGTTTTAGGTTCACTTGAACGTTTTATTGGTATTTTAACAGAACAGTATGCTGGATTCTTCCCAACCTGGTTAGCACCATTACAAATGGTAATAATAAATATTACGAATGCACAAGTTGATTTTGTACAAAAAGTAGTAGAAAAATTGAGTAATTTGGGTATTAGGGCAAAAGCCGACGTTAGAAACGAAAAAATAGGCTTTAAAATTCGTGAGCATATTTTGCGTTGTGTTCCTTATATGTTAATTTGTGGTGATAAAGAAGTTGCATCGAATAAGTTATCTGTTAGAACTCGTAATGGTAAAGATTTAGGAAAATTTGACGTCACAGAATTTGCAGAAAGAGTGCTTTATGAAATTCGCACTCGTCGTATTTATCAACTGGAGGAATAAAGTATTAAAGGCTGGAAAAGACAAACAGCACGACCGAATCGTATTAATACGGATATTCGTGCTTCCAAAGTTCGTTTAACTGGTTTAAATGGCGAGCTGATTGGTATCATAAGTCTAAAAGAAGCTCTTGAAAAAGCAGAGGAAGCTGGTGTTGATTTAGTCCAAATTAGTCCAAATGCCGAGCCACCAGTTTGCCGTATAATGGATTACGGCAAGTTCCTCTATGAGAAAAGTAAATCACTAAAAGAGCAAAAAAAGAAACAAAAAGTTATTCAGGTAAAGGAAATTAAATTCCGACCTGGTACAGATGAAGGTGATTATCAGGTCAAACTACGAAACTTAATTCGCTTTCTAGATGATGGGGATAAAGCAAAAATCACGTTACGGTTTAGAGGTCGTGAAATAGCGCACCAAAAAATAGGTGTTGATATGCTTAATCGTATCAAAAACGATTTGGATGAGATGTCAGTAGTAGAATCTTTTCCAAGCAAGATCGAAGGCCGTCAGATGACCATGATGCTTGTACCGAAAAAGAAATAGTTAGGCAATCAAGTAATAGGATTTTATTTATATCTAAAACTATCACCTAGCTAGTTATAATTAAGAATGCGAAATGGATATTTAAAATGCCAAAAATTAAAACAATACGTGGTGCAGCAAAGCGTTTTAAAAAAACTGCCAGTGGTGGTATTAAGCATAAGCATGCTAACCTTCGTCATATTATGACTAAAAAGTCAACTAAACGTAAACGTCATTTACGACCAAAAGCTATGGTTTATAAAGGTGATATAGGTATGGTAGTAGCTTGTTTGCCATACGCATAAATTTTATTTTTTAGTTGGTTAAAATTATCAAATCTAATTAGAAGTGATAGGAGGTATATATGACACGCGTAAAGCGTGGTGTAATAGCCCGCGCAAGTCACAACAAAATATTAAAGCAAGCAAAAGGTTACTATGGTGCTCGTTCGCGTGTTTATCGTGTTGCTTTACAAGCAGTAATTAAAGCTAGTCAATATGCTTATCGTGACCGGCGTCAGCGTAAGCGTAAGTTCCGTCAATTGTGGATAGCACGTATTAATGCCGCTGCTCGTCAGCATGGTTTATCTTATAGTTATTTCATTAATGGTCTGAAGAAAGCCTCAATTAAAATTAACCGTAAAATCTTATCTGATATTGCTTTTTTTGATAAAATTGCATTTGCAGCATTAGTCGATAAAGCAAAGAGCGCGTTATCTTGAGTGAAAGCTAAGTGGGCATAGCCGCCATCATTTTTATTGATGATGACCAGTTATATTATTTTATGAATCACCGCTTAAAGATGAAAATTGCTTTTTTAGTTTCTTTTTTTATTTAGCACCAAAATTATTGTTGATTTAAGAAAAGAAACGTAAAATCGAGAAAAGCCTCCATTTGGAGGCTTTTTTGTTAGTAATTAATAAAAATTATTATTTTCAATAATGATTTGGCCAACTGGTAGAAGAGGAAAAGATGCCACAACTAGTTGAATTGGTTGCGCAAATAAAAGCAGCCATAGAAAAAGCTCAGGATGTTGCTGCGTTGGATTCAGTTCGTGTTGAGTTTTTAGGTAAAAAAAGCTATTTAACACTACAGATGTCAACATTGCGTAATCTACGTGCCGAAGATCGCCATGCCGCAGGAGCAGTGATTAATCAGGTGAAACAAGAAGTTCTGCATTCATTGAATATACGTAAAAAACAGTTAAAAAATAAGATATTAAATACTAAATTAGCAGCAGCAAAAATAGATATTTCATTACCAGGTCGTCAAATAGAACATGGTAGTCTTCATCCAGTAACTCGCACCATTGATCATATTGAAGAATACTTTGGTAAACTTGGTTTTTCTATTGTTTATGGACCTGAAATAGAGGATGATTATCACAATTTTGATGCTTTAAATATCCCTGCTAACCATCCAGCTCGTGCTTCACATGATACTTTTTGGTTTGATACTACGCGTCTATTACGCACACAAACTTCTGGTGTGCAAATTCGTACCATGAAAGGTAAACAACCGCCGATTCGCATTATTGCACCTGGTCGTGTGTACCGAAATGATTATGATAAAACCCATACGCCAATGTTTCATCAGACAGAAGGCTTAATTGTTGGTAACAACATTAGTTTTACTAATTTAAAAGGTACACTACATGATTTTTTAAATCATTTTTTGGGAGAAAAAACCTACATTCGTTTTCGGCCATCATATTTTCCATTCACTGAACCTTCAGCTGAAGTTGATGTCATGGGGGAAAATGGTAAATGGTTAGAAGTATTAGGTTGTGGCATGGTACATCCAAATGTATTACAAAATGTTGGCATTAATCCTGATTTATATTCTGGTTTTGCCTTTGGAATGGGAATGGAGCGTTTAACGATGTTACGCTATGACGTGACTGATTTACGTGCTTTTTTTGAAAATGATCTTCGTTTTCTTAAACAATTTAGATAAGGCATAATTATAAAATGAAATTAAGTGAATTTTGGTTACGTGAATGGGTAAATCCCGCTATAAGCAGTGAAGCCTTATCAGAGCAGATGACAATAGCTGGTTTGGAGATTGATGATGTTAAACCTGTAGCCGGTCAATTTCAAGGTGTGGTAGTCGGTGAGATCGTTGAATGTATTCAACATCCTAATGCAGATAAATTACGGTTAACAAAAGTCAATGTTGGTACTGAACATTTACTCAATATTATCTGTGGAGCACCAAATTGTCGTCAAGGATTAAAAGTCGCTGTGGCAATAATTGGCGCGGTTTTACCTGAAAATTTTAAAATAAAAGCAACAAAAATCCATGGTAAACTTTCTGAAGGTATGTTTTGTTCTTATTATGAACTTGATATTTCAGATGACCATAATAGCATTATTGAGCTACCACATGACGCGCCTATTGGTATCGATATTCGTAACTATTTGCAACTGGATGACAATATTTTAGAAATAAATTCGCCACCGAATCGTGCTGATTGCTTAAGCATATTAGGTATCGCTCGCGATATTGCAGCTATCAATAACTTGGAGTTAAATACGGTAAAGATTAAACCAATTAAAAGCACTGATGCTACTATTTTTCCTATTATAGTGGAAGCACCTATGGCATGTCCACGCTTTTTAGGACGGGTAATAAAAAACATTAATATTACCGCACAAACACCCTACTGGATGAGAGAAAAATTACGGAGAGGAGGGATCTGTGCTATTAATTCTATAGTTGATATTACTAATTTTGTATTAGTAGAGTTAGGTCAGCCATTAAATACTTATGATCTGGATCAATTAAATGGTGCTATAATTATTCGAATGGCTAAACATAATGAAACATTAGTTTTACCTGATGACAGCAAGGTAACTTTGAAACAAGATACTTTAGTCATAGCAGATCAAAAAAATATCTTAGGAATTGCTGGAATTTTGAGCGGTAAGCACTCCAGTATCAATGAAAATACCTCTAATATACTGTTAGATAGTGCTTTTTTCAATCCATTAGCGATTGCTAACCGGGTACGTCATTATGGTATACATACTGAGGCTTCACACCGTTTTATTAGAGGTGTCGATCCACAGTTACAATATCAAGCTATAGAACGGGCTACCAAATTAATAGTTGAAATTTGTGGTGGCGAAGTGGGAAATATTATTGATGTTAGCAATAAACCAAACTTACCAATAGTAGCAAAAATAACCCTAACTAGGAAAAAACTAGATCGTTTGATTGGTCATAGTATTTCAGATATTAAAGTTACTCAAATCCTTCAGCGCTTAGGTTGCCAAGTGATTGGTGAACAAGATAATTGGAAGATAATTGCGCCATCTTGGCGTTTTGATATGCAAATTGAAGAAGATTTGATTGAAGAAGTAGCCAGGATTTATGGGTATAATAATATACCCGGTGTATCTTTACATGCTGATTTAATCATGAACACCTGTTGTGAGTCGGTTCTACCATTAAAACGAGTTAAAACTTTATTAATTGATCGTGATTACAATGAAGCTATTACCTACAGTTTTGTTAATCCTAAAATTCAGCTCCTGATCCATCCAGATTCAGATGCAATAATTTTACCTGATCCTATTTCAACTGATATGTCAGCAATGCGGCTTTCTTTATTGCCAGGCTTATTAACGACCGTAATTTATAATCAAAATCGTCAACAAAATAGAATTAGATTATTTGAAATAGGATTCAGATTTATACCTGATTTAACAGCAGAACATGGTATTAGGCAAGAATTGATGTTAGCCGGTGTTATTACGGGAAATCGCTATGAAGAGCACTGGTCACAAGAAAAACGCGAGGTGGATTTTTTTGATATTAAAGGTGACGTTGAAACAATCCTGTCATTAACAGGAAAATTAAACAATATTATTTATAAGGATCACTATAATCCTACACTTCATCCTGGACAAAGCGCTGGTATTTATCTAAATAATGATTATATTGGATATGTAGGCGTTATTCATCCTGAACTAGAAAATAAGCTAGATTTGAATGGTCGAACACTTGTTTTTGAATTGCTATGGGATGCCGTTGCGGAACGCGTTATTCCTAAAGCAAATATTATTTCACGTTTCCCCTCTAACCGACGAGATATTGCAGTTTTAGTACCAGAAGAGGTAGCAACAGCGGACGTCTTAGCTGAATGCAAGAAAGTTATTATAAATAATATAGTTAGCATAAACTTGTTTGATGTTTACTGTGGTAAAGGTATAGCGGAAGGTTATAAGAGCCTTGCTATTAGCTTAATCTTACAGGATACAAATCGTACTCTAGAAGAAAAAGAGATTACAGCAACTGTTGATAAATGTGTTGCTGCGTTAAAACTGCGATTCCAAGCCTCCTTGAGGAACTAAAACTATGGCGCTTACAAAAAATAAAATATCAGAAAGTATGTTCGAAACACTAGGTATAAGTAAACGTGATGCTAAAGACTTAGTTAAATTTTTATTTGAAGAAATTATTCGTTCATTAGAAAATGGGAAGCAGGTAAAACTTTCAGGTTTTGGTAATTTTGATCTGCGTAATAAAAGTGAACGCCCGGGTAGAAATCCAAAGACTGGAGAATATATTCCTATTACTGCTCGTCGAGTAGTTACTTTTCGACCAGGGCAAAAGTTAAAAGTCCTAGTTAAAAAGATAAAGACTCATAAATAATGAATTATTTTTCTAAAATAGCTGTTTTATCTACATCTACTTTAATATCAATATAAATATAAAAAATTATTGCTATTTTTATCAAAAAATAAGCAATAATTATGTTATCAATTTAGTTGTCAGTATACAATACCTTTTTTAGTTAAAAGAGGGTATGCATATAATATATATGGCTTCAGGAATTTTTTCTTAAGTTATTACCACCTACATAGATTTACACATGATCTCCTTGTTAGCTGATCATATATAGTTCTGTGATACTTAAATTGTTCATAACTTAAATTGTTCATACCGGTGGTATAAAGTAATTAACCCTAAAAACAAAAGCAATTATTCCGGTACATTATGAAATAAAAAATATTTTCTTAATTTAAAATTAGACTCATAACGTAGGTATTCACTATAATTAGTAAGAGCCCCGTCATTTTTTATTTCATGTGATTTAAAATATCAATTGTGCTGATGGTGACTTAGTTGCTACTTATTATAATGATTTCGTCACAAGTATTCGATGTTTAAAATTTAATTGTTTATATTTAGATTTCTTCAATCGACAAATACAAGGCCGTAACCAGCACAGGGTTGTTGTGGATTTTACTTTATTATATTCATGCGGTAATGGTTATTGTTCAACTAAAAAAGTTAGCACAAGCTTATTCTTGACAAGCTATTGAATGTGCTTAATTATCCTTATTTACATGCCAATAATTTTTTTATGATTATAACCGCTGCCTGTAGTATTAATAGTGATATGCTGAAAAGAGGATAATATTCGTACAGTCTGCATTTACTATGTGGTTTATACATATAAATATTATCTATATCTATTATCTACCTAATTTTTAATAGAACTCGAATATCTTGTGTTCATTGCTACTATTCACTAATATGCGTGTTCAATATGTTGAACACGTTATTGATGCTATCAATAACATTTTTTCGGAGCTAAGCTAGTCTTTTTTCAAAAAAAATTAGAAGAAATAAAAAATTTTTCTATCTTTGTAGAAAATAATTAATACCATATAGACATATGACATATGAGATGCTACAGTTTCATGAACGTAGTTTATTTTTTGCTTAAGGCAACCTCTTTTTGCCTGTATAGAGCTGAATATAGTTTAATTTATTGGTCTAAATCTATCTGCTGCGGAAGTTAATAACTTAGTACGAGTGGTAACCAAAGACCTTGTCCAATGGAGTACCACTAGAAAAATCACATGGTAAATTAACTGATACACTGGTTTCTAATAAGTAGTTGCAAATAGTTTGTAGTCAAGGTGTGCTTGAGATACTAACAACTTAAGTTTAGATCTATCTAGTTTATACGTTGATGAATAGGCTACTATGATATTTATAACTTTAATATTAGTTCTTATTCTAGTTCAGTATTTTATTAATGAGACCAGTTTTGGCAAATAGTTTCCATAATAAAATTAATAATTACAATTATAAGCATTCGTTAATGATGATATTTATTGTACTTTCAGATAATAATTAATGTCTAAGAATTAATTGGATTAGTTCATGAATTGATTGAAGTCTGGTAACTGCCCATTTTGGCGAAATTTAGCAGGTGTAGTATTAAAATGTTTTTTAAAAACGCGGGTGAAAGTAGCTTGGGAACTAAACCCGTATTTTAGAGCTATATCTAAAATAGGAGATTGACCTTCCTGTAATAACCTAGCCGCTTCAAGCAAACGACGTTTACGTACATATTCACCCAATGTACAACCTTTTAATTGTTTAAATATCCGTTGTAAATGCCATTTAGAATAACCACTTTTATTAGCAATTTTATCAATCTTAATGCCTTCATTTAGTTGCAATTGGCTTTCTAACCAATTAACAATATCATTGATTACATTTTCCGACATGTTCATCTTCCAAAATCAGTAGGTAAATAGCCTAGCTGTAAAGACTTATTCATTTATTTATAAGTTCTATTATATAATTTTTGATATTGATAAATAGGCAAAAAATGCTTTTTTATATTAATAATCATAATGATTATTAATATAATATAATATATTATATATATAATAATTTAACAAAGTATCCTATTGTTTTGTAAACAACAAGAATATTGAAATTTTTTCAATTAATAAATTTTATTAGCAATGGTAAAAATTATTTATATTTTTTTGCTAAATCATCAAATCTTTTAACAGCAATAAAATTTGGTGGGATAAAATTACTATAAATATTACATCTTTGGATAAAAAATAAATGTTAAATAAAAAGAAATAATATATGTTATCATTAATAAATAAGTATATTAAAAATATATGAGCAAAAAATCAAATTAATTATTCTTCTACTATAAAGATAAAATAAAATCCTGGAGGTTAAGGTTATAAACTCTCGCAATTTAAAATTAATATATTTAGTGGTTTAGCCTAAAACTCCAGCCCAGTAGCCAACAATACCTAGAATAAATAACCCAATAATAATACATAATGGATTAATCTTACGGCGCAACAACCACATACAGCAAAAAGTTAGTAATAATGGCACTAAACCAGGCATTAATTGATTGAGAATAGTTTGTACAGTAGTAATTACCACTTCACCAGTAGTGATATTTTTTATCTCTGATACAACCAAAAGGATATTAACATTAGTCCACTTATTTACTAATCCGCCCATAAAAAATAGACCTAGGATAGAAGTACCTTCGATCATTTTTTGTAAAAAGCTACCAACCATGTCATGAACTATATCTAGCCCTTTTTTATAGCCATAGGTAACACCGTAATAACGGGTTAGTAAACGAACTAAATTAAATAAAATAAAAAATAGTAGAGGTCCTAGTAAACTACCTGAAATTGCCATTACGGCTCCTAAAGCAGCAAATACTGGACGCACTGTGCCCCAAAAAATATGGTCACCAACGCCAGCTAAAGGTCCCATTAAACCTACTTTTATACCATTAATTGCACAATCATCGATATCTGCACCATTAGCTATTTGTTCCTCCATCGCTATGGTGACACCTAAAATAGGGGCTGCAACATAAGGATGGGTATTAAAAAACTCAAGATGGCGTTTAATGGCTTGTTTACGTTCTTCACTGTTTTCAGGATATAAACGGTGGATCACTGGAATCAATGAAAAACAAAATCCAAGTGCTTGCATACGTTCAAAGTTCCACGATCCCTGAAAAAGATTAGAACGTAAAAAAACTCCTATAATATCACCAACAGTAAGCTTTTTTTGTTTTGTTTGGTTTGCTGAAGTGGTATATTCCATTATTCAATTCCTTAATTAATCTAATTCATTATCTAAGTCACTATTGCTATGATTTGTAGAAACATCAACTTTTGATTGGTTGTATTTAGGACTTAGTTGAATATATAAAATAGAGATCATAATAGCAATAAGACCAAGCGCCACTAAGTTAAAATTGGTAGCAGTTACAAAGCCCAAGTAGAAGAATGGCATAAGATAACCTACACGGATAATATTGATTACCATAGCGTAACCAACAACTACAATCATACCGACAGCAATATTTAATCCTTTAGTGACAACCTCTGGAATTAAATACAGTAGGTGTTGGATTTCTGAAGTGCCTACAGAGATAGCAACAATTAAAGATGGAATAGCAATACGCATAGACTGTAATAACATGGCTAAGATATGAATGATAGTTAATGCACGTAAATTAGCAGATACAGCAGCACGATCAGATGCGTGTTGAAAAGCAACAGTTATTGTACGAACAATAACTGTTAATACTTGTCCTGCGGCAGCTAAAAGAATGGCAAGAGCAATACTAGTACCTATACCTTGCCCACCAGCAATAACCATAATAGTAGCAATAATTGAAGCTAGAGCAGCATCAGGTGCCATGGAAGCGCCGATATTCATCCAGCCGAGTACAATCATTTCAAGGGTTCCGCCAATAATTATCCCTTTTTTTACATCACCTAGTACAAGTCCAATTAATGTACAAGCAATTAAAGGACGATGAAATTGGAATTCATCTAGAACAGAACCCATCCCTGAAATACAGGAAACAATGAAAACGAGTATGATTTTAACAACAGTAAGTTCCATTTATTGTCTCCTGTAATCAACAAAATTGGTAAATCTATTTTAAAGTCTTGAACGGATAACTAAACCAGAAAACTCATTTTTTTACTTTTTTGATAAGAGTTAACATATCTAGTTTACTGTCACTAGAAACTTTACGCACTTCAAGCTCAATGCCTCGTTTAGATAATTGATTAAAAGCATCAATATCTTCATTATCGATCGAAATAGCATTATTAACTTGTGTTTTACCATTACAGTAAGCCATGCCACCAATATTAACAGATTTTATTTTGATACCTCCGTCTACGACATGTAGAACGTCTGTTGGATTGGTAAATAAAAGCATAACACGTTCACCAGAATACTTAGGATTATTAAGTACACGAATACATTTTTCTATGTTAACAACATGCGCAATAACACCCGGAGGTGCAACTTGTTTTAATAAATTTGAACGAACATGATCTTTAGCAACTTCATCACTTACCACGATAATACGCTTAACGTTGGTCTCTTTAGTCCAACGAGTAGCTACTTGACCATGAATTAAACGATCATCAATACGTGCAAGGGCAATAACCATATTGCCTTGTGTAGGTGAATTTGCTACCTGTAATAGGGAAGTTGGCGGAAAGTTATTTTGCTTTTTATTGATAATATGCTGACTATTGAGCGCTTTAATTTCGCGGCGGCCCATTTCAATAGCAGTGCTAACTAATTCATTAAAAGTCGGCTCATCATCACGATATAGTAACGTAGCAACTAACATCGGGACATTAACACCGGTAACTATATCATATTTATCCTTATCTTTACTTTCTATAATTTGATTAGCAGCGTTAAATGGACTGCCTCCCCACATATCTACTAAAAATAACACCCCTTGAGAAACATCAAACTCATTAAGCTTCTTATTATATTTTTCAATTAATGTATCAGCGTTTTCACCTGGAACAAAATCAATAGAAGCGATATTTTTTTGTTTGCCAATTAACATTTCAGTGGTCATTAGCAACTGTTTTGCAGCAAATCCATGAGTGATAATTATAATAGCTACACTCACTACTTTTCCCCTTAATAAGTAAATTTAATAATAAAAATAATCGTTAAAGTTCATCCGTTGATAGATGAATAGTTTTTCATATTATGAAGCATTCACCATAATTGAAACTAATTAATTACTTTTATATATTATCATTTAAATATGAGAAAAATATGCGGCTAATAAGAAAATGTAAAATACATCTAAATATATTTAGAAAAAGATAAATTTCATCAATTAATTTAATTATAGTCGTTATTATCTTGTATGAAATAATAATAAAATATAATTTTTTATTATACAGATATAAACTATCCTTTACTAAAGGATAGTTTAAAAATTAATTGAATAATTTAATATAAAATTAAAGGAATATATTTTAATATGTATAATGAATCAATCGCATTAAGTTTAATACAAGAAACTTGAACTTGTTCTACAACTTAATCACAAATTATGCTCCATACTAATTTTATCTTAAATACAGACATACTTATTCTAGATTATCCACCATCCCCATTAATTAAGCTAACCCAGCAGCTGCTATTAAACATGCAAATGCTACTTTACCTTAGCACTTACTTCGGTACCTGATGCATTTGTAAATTAATAAAAATTGCTTCCTGAAAATAAAAAGTAACAACTATAAATAGCAGGTATAACCGGTTTTATATAGTTATTATAGTAAGAGCTACAATGATGCCTGCGGCATCATTATTATTGTGTGCGGTTATAGCACCCATAACGGAAATTATATTAGTGTAAAGCAATTGCAATTAAACTATTAATCATCGTGTTTACAAGCGCAAAAAAGAAAAAAATTAACTATCATGATAGCGTAAGTTATTAATTTTTTAGTAAAAAAATATATAATAGCACGGTAGCCCTTTTTGTGCTATAAACATTAACATATTAAGTTGTGCCATGAGAAAAATAAAATAAATTAATATATTTATTAATGTTAATTATTTTCTAATACAGGTAATATTCTACTCAGTTTATCAAAAATCTCTTGATACTCTTTTTCTGCTGTACTATCTACCACAATTCCTCCGCCTGCCCAGCAATAAAGATATTCATTTTCAGTTAATAAGGTACGTATGTTGATGTTAGTATCCATCGTACGGCAGAAACTAATATAACCAATCGCTCCGCAGTAGCTATGACGACGATGAGGTTCAAGTTCATCAATAATTTCCATTGAACGTATTTTGGGTGCGCCGGTAATCGAGCCCCCTGGAAAGCAAGCTCTTAATAGATCAGTAGCATGGTAGTGAGATGGTAACTGTGCAACAATCGTGCTGACTAAATGATGAATAGCTAGAAAAGATTCTACTCCACACAGTTCTGGAACCATGATTGTTCCTGGTATTGCTACTTTACCAATATCATTGCGTAATAAATCAACTATCATTACGTTTTCAGCACGATCTTTAGTTGATGATTGTAACCGTTTTATCTGTTCTTGATCTTCTTGGGCATCTTTCAGCCTAGGTAATGTGCCTTTAATTGGACGAGTTTGAATTGAATCGTTGTGAAGCCAAAGAAAACGTTCTGGTGATACACTAATTACACAATTTTGTTCTAAACGAATAAAGGCAGAAAAAGGAGCATGATTATTTTGATTAAGTTTAAGAAATGCATCCCATTCATTACCTTGATATTTAGCTTTAAAACGTTGCGCTAAATTAATTTGGTAACAATCACCCTCGCGTAAATATTGATGAATTTGACTAATTTTATGGTGATATTGCTGTTTTGACATGTTACTTTGAAATGATTCACACATTTTAAACTCTTTAGTTGGTGTTTTAATTTGATTTTCTAACCAAAACAAGCGTTTTTTAACATTTTGATAACTCAGCAAAGTTACTATTTTTTTATGATGATCAACAATTAATGCCCAAAGGTAAACACCTATTGCCATATCAGGAAAGCTTAATTCTTTCTCAGCCTGTTCGGGTAAAATTTCTGTTCGTCTGGCTAAATCATAGCCCCATATGCCTAAAGCACCACCTTGGAAAGGTAGATCACTATTTACTTCAAAAACTAAATTTAAATATTTAAGTTCATTTTTTAATAGCTCAAAAGGATCAAGCTTTGATCTAATTTTTTCATTTTTACGGTTAATTTGCGTTACATTGTTTCTCGTTTCCAACGTAGTTATTGGGTCAGCGACAATAATATCAAAACGATTATATCGGTGAATAGCATTACCTGAATATAATAACATCGCCCATGGCTGGCTAGCTATAGCATTAAAATAATTTAAAGCTACACCTAATGAATAAGTTAATTTGATTGTTTGGATGCTCATATTATTTATTTAAAATACAATAATGGTTATTAATTAATGATACTACCATATTTTTCATAAGCCAAACTATGCTAATGTTAATAATGATATTAAAAAATGTAAAACATCATTGAAAAATAAATAGCTTAATATATGCCCACGTTAAATCATAAATAGTAACAAGAAGCTATTGAACTTATTAATTAATTGAGAGCTCAAGGGATGAGTAGTTGAGATTGCTTTATTCAATAACGAAATATGCGCAAAAGCAAACTATTAGCAACCTAAAGTAAGATAAATAACATTTTTACTTCATAGCATATTGTTAATATTATTAATACTGTTTTATACATATAATTATACTTACTAATCTTAAAAAATTTTAAAAGAGTAAATGCAAAATTGATAAAGAGACTTTTTATGTTATTTATTGTTAAATTAGAAACATTAGTATTTTAAAAAAATATCAGGGTATTGAAATTAATTAGTTAAGAATGGCTAAATTTAGCAATTGTAATAATTTACCCAAGTAGCAAATTAAAGCAAAAATACAAAATAATTTTATTCAAACATGCTGATTGTACTAGAATGAAGATGTAACTTTATATTATTTATATAATATTTTATATAGTTTTTTTTATTTAAAAAAATATTTTAGCCTAACTAATTTGATTAAATAACAGTATTTTTTATTTTAAATACAAAATATTTATTACTAGGATAAATACGTTGAGGCAATAAAATAAAATTATTATGTAATAATATACTAATTATTAACTATGTTACAAAAATAAACAGTAAAAAAATTAAATCAATAGCTGAATTTATAATATCTATTCAAAATAGATTTAGTTGCCATTATTATTTATATAATAATAATTTTTTAAAAAAGTTATTTTATAGTTTAATAAAAATCAATAAAATATATTAAGTATATTAAAAATTGATAATAAATAATGATTAATTTAAATTAAATTTAAGGAGATAGATCAATTTACTATAAAAAAAATTAATATTAGTTTAATATAGTAAATATTTTTTATAGATAGTTTAATTTATAATTAACAGCTAGCCATAAAATTACATTTTATTAAATCTCTATGATAAATTTTAATACACTTCTCTCTAGATAAATTTACTAATACCTAGTATTAGAATTAACGATATATCTTTTAAATGCTATTATTAAACTATCCTAACTTGCAAATAAAGTTTATTTTAGGACTACTTTTATAAAAAACAGAGGACTAGGCACATTGCTATGCGATAGCATCAGTTATTAATAGATAGTTTTTAAGATGGGAATTAATAAAAAATTAATTTGCGTATTAGAGATTGATAATCCTATTTTTAATCCTTTTGATGAAATGGAGTGAAATAGTCTGAAAGACCTATAATACTTTGTATTATACCAAAATATACAAAAATTAACATAATTGTAAAATTTGTTTACATGGAAATTGTTTGTAACGCGCTTATAATATTGCCTGTTCATGCCTGCGTTAGTTAGCAAACTAGTTGTAATCAGGAAATTTCATGGAAAATCAACCTAAGTTAAATAATAGTAAAAAAATAATTGCTTTTTTGGCTAAACGTTTTCCTAACTGCTTTATTGCTGAAGGTGAAGCTCGTCCACTAAAGATTGGCATCTTTCAGGATATTCTAGATAAACTGACTGAAGATGATGGTATCAGTAAAACCCAATTGCGATATGCTTTGAGGATGTATACTTCTAGTTGTCGCTATCTATATGGTATCAAAGAAGGTGCTAAACGTATTGATTTAAGTGGTAATAATTGTGGTAATTTAAAATTAGATCATGTGGAGTATGCGCGTAAACAGGTAATGGATACAAAAGATCGTATTAAAGCTAAGCGAACAGAACAAAAATTAATAAAAGAAGAATTTAAACATAAGGAGCAGAAAATAGATAAAAAAAAGATCTTCTTAAGAAGTTCTAGTAATATAAGCGAGCCTTCTTGCTCAAAGCCTAAAAAAATAAATAAAAAAAATAAACATTATTTTTATTCTAAAAATAAAGCTAACAAAACCCATAATAGTAAGAGAACTAATCTAGCGAAATTACAGTCGATAAAGGATATTTCTACCTTAAAAATTGGGCAAGAATTAAATGTTATGGTTGGCCAAATTATTATAAATGCGTCAGTAGTTGATATAGCTAAAGATAGTGTTCGGGTACAATTACCAACTGGATTGGTAATGATTGTACGCACTGAGCATTTAAAGTTATGATACGGAGGCTAATCACAGCATAAATAATTATATTCAACTTGCTTTTTAGTATAACTGCAATGACTAATTCATTCTTACTGAGATACTGTAGCAATTCATAAGCTTCCTCATCTCAAACAAGAACACCATTACTATTTACACTTTCTGACTATCTTCAATTTGATTTAGATCAAAACTTTTCTAGTAAGATTTTTGCTAGATATTTAAATCTATTGGCTTATATCCATAATTTTTTTTTACAATTAGATATTAATAAATTTACTAGTGAGAAAATAAAAGTAGGACAGCTATATGAGTGAGATATTTAATTGAGCACAACAGCGGCGCTATGAGCTTTTTTAGTATGCTTTGCTTTATATGCCGCTAGATTTTACTAAAAACGATGTCATTGAAGTTGATAGAAGTAAAGCTCATTGGCCTAAAACTTTTGATTAGTTAAATAATCTATGGAATGCTAAAGTAAAATTTGATTGGTTAAAGCTAAAATTATCTGGTAAAAATAATATAGAAATTAAACTAAGTTTAACAAAAGGAAAAGGCTATAATTTGGCATTTAAACGGCTTGCGCAAAAGTAAAGTGAAGATGTTTTTCAATTAATTATGGATGCTTTTGCAAAAAAAATAGATCAACATACTAACTATCTTTATCCCCTAAAAACTGAACAATTTAACTAAAAAATAAGTTTATCATTAGAAGGTATAGGTATAGGAGCACGGCAAGAGGAAGATTATATTCTTATCAACTAAATGGGTGGCCCAGCAGGAAAAGTTAAATTATTAAAGGTTAGCAATAAGATAATTGGTGTGGGCGAAACAGGTAAGTTAATGATAGATGTTATTAAAAATAAAGAAGCTGACACAATTAAATTAAGTAATATTAATGAACACTTTGTTTAACAAAGTAAATAATTATTAAAGATAATTTACCTAAAAATTATAAATTACCAGATACATCGTTTGATAAAATAGTAAAATTTTAGTTGATCTTAAAATTAACAAGCTTAGTATCTGGCTAAAAATAATAAAAAAATTATTTTTACTTAAAATAAAAACTAGCAAAAGCTAGTTTTTTAGTACATATAGTTTATTACAGGTTAAAATAACTTTTAAATTTAATTCAGTGTATCGTTGTTGCTACAGCAACAACTTTTTAAAAATTAATTAATTCAGAAAATTATTTTAAAATAACAGCTAAAATTTAAATAAAATTATGCTGGTAATTAGGTATTTTTTATTTTTTTTACTAAAAAAGCGACAAATTAATAAACATTACAGTTACATTAATTTTAAATGCTTGATTGTAGACATTAAATTTTAATTATATACCTTAACATAATTAAGTTTGTTTTTTATCAGTAAACTATTTTTATATTTTAATTTAATTAAATTAATTGTTAAATATTAAGTTTAAATATTAAATTTATATTCTGATATATAATTATTTTATCTAAAAATGGTTAGTATAATTAATTTAATATAAATATTATATTTTTCCTTGAGTAACTATAGGTTGTCAACAACCAGATAATTTATTATAGTTATTTTGTATAGTGTTTAACTATAGTTTTTTTATAGAAACCCATAAATTATATAATAATTATTATTTAAATATAATATAAATACTAGTTTTTTATAAAAATGTAAAGTTGAGTAGTTTTTATACCCAATAACAATTTAGGAAAATATTTTCAAAGCATTATTTATATTACTAATTTAATGTTCATTGTTGTTAATTAATAAAGGAAATAAATTTTTATGATGCGAATAGCCTTGTTTTTACTTACAAACTTATTGGTAATGTTTGTATTTGGAATTATTTTGAGTTTAACCGGTATTCAGGAACAAAGCGTTTCAGAGCTAGTAATTATGGCTGGACTTTTGGGGTTTAGTGGCTCATTTATCTCATTATTAATGTCAAAATGGATGGCATTACGTTCTATCGATGGTCAAGTAATTGAAAATCCAACAACAGAAATAGATCATTGGTTGTTAAATACTGTTAAACTTCAGTCCGATCAAGCTGGCATTAAAATGCCAGAAGTAGCTATTTATAATGCACTAGATATTAATGCTTTTGCTACTGGAGCTTATCGTGATGCGGCAATGGTTGCTGTTAGCACGGGTTTACTAAAAAGTATGAATAGGGATGAAGCAGAAGCGGTTATAGCGCACGAAATAAGTCATATTGTTAATGGTGATATGGTCACAATGACTTTATTACAAGGGATAGTAAATACTTTTGTTATTTTTATTTCGCGTATAATTGCTCAGCTGGCATCTAGATTTTTATCAAATAATAACAATGACAGTGAAAATAGACAGGGTAATAAATTAATTTACTTTGCGGTATCAATAGTGTTAGAAAGTGTATTCGGCATTTTGGCTAGTATTATTACTATGTGGTTCTCACGTTATCGTGAATTCCGCGCTGATGCAGGGTCAGCTAATTTAGTAGGTAAAGAAAAAATGATTTCGGCTCTACAGCGGCTAAAAATAAGTTATGAACCGCAGGAAGCTAGCAGTATAATAGCTTTTTGCATCAACGGACGTACTAAATCTTTTAGTGAGTTGTTTTTATCTCACCCCCCTATTGATAAACGTATTAAAGCTTTACGTATGGGCACTTATCTTAATCATTAAGATAATACCGACCAACCTAATATAGATTTTTATCTCCACAAGATTATGCGATAAGGCCGAAGATGATTCGCCGCTAAACCAGTTGAAAATAAAGTAAAAAAACATGTTACCTGTATTATTATTTTATAAGTATAGCTAATATAATCTTACTATTGTCAAGCTAATAACCAGGAATAGACAATTTCTAGTTAAAAATTAACTAATTGGCAAAATTACCCGGTATTATAATATATTTTTGAGCGGTTAATTCACCTGGTAATTAGTTGATAAAAAAAATAAAACTAAGAGTAGTTATAATAAATTCAGAAAATAAATTAATAATTTTGAAAGGGCAATGATAATATTTAGCTCTACACTAGAAATAGATAAACATAATATATAGATAACTTGAATATATTGAACCTAGGTATAAAAATTGTTTTTTATCAGAAATGGTACAAAAAATTTGAACTAGTAATCAATTTATAGATATCTATAATTAGACTATTATTATGGGTCATAATAGTAAAGAATAAATATTATCAAACAGATCCTATCTTCTATAACGTAGTAGAGCAATGTGATGTGCTTTGAAAAGCTGTTACACTTATTTTTACCATAACCAATGGTTGTAATAATAAGATTCACTTTTGTACTTGGCTTTGATTAATCTATCAATTTAAAATTGAGCTCTAACAAATATAAAGTCCATGTAAGTTATTTTGGGTCTTAAATCTTTTGTGATCTTTATCTATTATTTTAATTTTTTTTTAAAATTACTAAAGTGAATTAAACATTAAACAAAAAATTTATCACATCGCCATCTTGCACAATATAATCTTTCCCCTCGGCGCGCATTTTCCCTGCTTCTTTCGCACCTTGCTCGCCGTTATAGTGAATAAAATCAGCAAATGAGATTGTCTGAGCACGGATAAACCCTTTTTTAAAGTCAGTGTGAATTTTACCGGCAGCTTGTAGTGCTGTGGCACCACCTGGAATGGTCCAGGCACGAACTTCTTTGACCCCGGCAGTAAAATAAGTTTGTAAATTAAGTAACTTATAACCGGCTCGCCTTACATAATTTAATCTTGGTTCTTCAATACCTAACTCCACCATAAATTTTTCACGTTCATCTTCATTCAGTCCAGCAATATCAGCTTCAACAGTAGCGCATACTGGCACGACAACCGATCCTTCTTTTTCAGCAATGGCTCGTACTACCTCTAGGTGCGGATTGTTGTTAAACCCATCTTCACTAACATTGGCAATATACATGGTTGGTTTTAAGCTTAAAAAACTAAGATAGCTGATGGCCGCTTTTTCTTCTTTACTTAACGCTAAAGTTCTTAGCATCTCTGCTTTTTTAAGATACGGTAGACATTTTGTCAAAATGTCTAATTCAATATTTGCTTCTTTGTCTACACATTTAGCTTTTTTCTTAAGACGATGAATAGCGCGTTCACAGGTATCTAGGTCAGCTAATGCTAATTCAGTATTAATGGTATTAATATCTGCTAACGGATTGACCTGACCAGCAACATGGATGATATTATCACTGTTAAAACAGCGAACAACATGGCCGAGCGCTTTAGTTTCACGGATGTTAGTTAAAAATTTATTGCCCAAACCTTCTCCTTTAGACGCACCTTTTACCAGTCCAGCAATATCGATAAATTCCATGGTGGTGGGTAATACTCGCTGTGGTTTAATAATATTCGCTAATTGATCAAGACGAGTATCAGGCATCGATACCACCCTCATATTAGGCTCAATAGTACAGAAAGGAAAGTTTGCTACCTCAACTCCGGCTTTAGTAAGTGCATTAAAAAGCGTTGATTTTCCTATATTGGGCAACCCAACAATACCGCATTTAAATCTCATAAATATGTTCCATTAATTTTTATATGTTAAATTGCATCTCGCTAATTGATAAATATAAATAAATTTATCAATTTTTATAACCGTAAACCTGATATTGCTGAAGAATAGCATTAACTATATATATACCTTAAAAGCGTGTAACTGGTTTACTGCCCTATTAACTCCTTCATTAAAGAGAATATGTGTGCAACGTATGGTTTCAACAATGGTATTATCAATTAATTTTTGTTCCTGGAGGGATGGTTTATTTAAAACAAAGCTGACAACTTTATTTTTATCACCTGGATGACCAATACCGATGCGTAAACGGTAAAAATTAGAATTTTTGCCCAGTTTATTTTGAATATCTTTAACTCCGTTATGTCCACCATTACTACCACCTAATTTTATTTTTGCTGTACCTGGCATTAAATATAATTCATCATGAGCAATAAGAATTTCAGCTGGCTTTATGCAATAAAAATTAGCTAATGCTAATACTGATTTTCCACTAAGATTCATATATGTTGTCGGTATTAGTAAGCGAACGTCATTATCTGACAACTGGATCTTCGCTGTATAACCAAAAAATTTACTTGCTTCTTTTAGAGATTTATTATGTTGTTTGGCTAATAATTCAACATACCAGGCGCCTACATTATGCCTAGTAAGCGCATATTTATAACCTGGATTAGCAAGACCAACTATTAGTTTTATATTACTCACAATATGATTGTACTATTGAGTAGTTTTAATTAAATAATATAGTTTACCTTTTCTGCCAAAATAGTACAAAAGTTAAATTTAATGATAGTAGAATAGGTTAATTATATTAACCTATATTAGGGAATATTATTATTTTCATATAACAATAAGAGATAAAATTAAAACAGTACTTCCTATTTTAAAATTACCTAATATTAATTGGTATAAAAATTACTGTTATCAGTATTGCTTGATACTATATTGAATTATGTTTTTAGTGATAAATACCATAATTTGAATAATACGAAATTTTGATGAGCTTAATTTATTATTTAGTGTTCAAACATCGCTGATATTGACTCTTCGTTGTTGATCCTCTGAATTGCTTCAGCTAACATACCTGATAGAGTTAAAGAACGAACCTTATTGAGCTGTTTTATTTCAGCTGATAATGGAATAGTGTCACAAACAATTACCTCATCAATGACTGAATCTTTAATATTAGCTACGGCATTACCAGAAAATATAGGATGGGTAGCATAAGCAAAGACCCGTTTAGCCCCTCGTTCTTTAAGTGCTTCAGTAGCTTTACATAAGGTACCACCGGTATCGATCATATCATCAACTAGTAAACAGTCTCGATTAGCAACATCACCAATGATATGCATAACTTGGGAAACGTTTGCCCGTGACCGACGTTTATCAATAATGGCCATATCTGTATCATTTAATAATTTAGCAATAGCGCGGGCGCGTACTACTGCGCCTATATCGGGTGAAACAACAATCGGATTATATAGATTTTGTTGTAACATATCTTCTAATAAAATTAGACTACCAAAAACATTATCTACAGGCACATCAAAAAAACCTTGTATTTGATCTGAATGTAAATCTACAGTTAAGACACGATCAACACCTACACTGGAAAGAAAATCAGCTACTACTTTAGCGGTAATAGGCACGCGTGCTGAACGTACGCGGCGATCTTGACGTGCATAACCAAAATAGGGAATTACAGCAGTAATCCGACCAGCAGATGCCCGGCGTAGGGCATCAACTATAACAACAAGCTCCATAAAATTATCATTTGTTGGTGCACACGTTGATTGTATGATGAAAATATCACCCCCACGGACATTTTCATTAATTTGTACACTCACCTCACCATCACTAAAACGACCAACCGCAGCGTTACCAAGATTAGTATAAAGGCGATTAGCAACAAGTTGAGCAAGTTCTATTGTAGCATTACCAGCAAAAAGCTTCATATCCAGCACGTAAAAAACCTCAGGCTTGCGGTTATAAAGATATTATCTACCATAAATATTATTTTATTGGGTTCAATATCGAGAAATACCAGCGCGGAATGTATGCAAAGGATACTGGTTAACCCCTTCCCACTCTGGTGCTTTATTTAACACCTTACGGGCAGCAGATATTCAAACTCAGCAAAAAAGCAAGCACCTGTGCCGGTAAGAGGCGATGATGTATATTCTAGCAGCCATGAAATAAGCTCTTCAACCTCAGAGAAACGTTTTCTTGCAATTGGTTCACAATAATTTTTATATTTACCTTGTAATAATGACCGCAAAGAGCTGGTTTCTGAATTTAGTTTTAATTCTGGATCAATAAAAATTTGTTGGGTAAAGATATTTATTCCAGAGTGGGCCACTAAATACTATTTTTATACTGGATTAATAGGCAAAATTTAATCATCGATCCCTTGTGCAAAGGCTGCATGACCTATTACGAATACCGTAACATCTGCACCTAGCTGTAAGGAAGGTCGTTGAAATACAAGGTTCGCTATTTTTACTATATTAGATGGTTTTTAACGGACCATTTGCTTATAAATTTGAATGATGAGCAATTAGTTAGCAACCAAATTACCAATCTGGCATTGTTTAAATCATGATCACCATACCTGTTAATTGATAAATTAACAGTGCTAAAGAATATTTAACATATTTTTTACATTCTCTATCCATTAACTAAAGAACATTAGGTATTATCTTAAGCTATAATTTTATTTTTATTGCTAAAAGCATTTTGCATAGGTTTTATTATCCGTACTAATATAAGTTAAAATACCACTAGGTTAAAATTTTGTTAGCTTTATAATAGATAAGTTATTAAGCTATTTAAAAGTTGTTAATTAAATTTATAAATCCTTTTTAAAAAGGAACTAGCGGAATAAATTTATCAAAATAGTCACATAAACTAGCAAACTACTTGTAAATCAGCATCATGAAATATTTTCTATTCATAATTTACTGATTAAAATTATTAGTTTTATTTTAGTCTGCTTAACAAATATTTAGAAAACATTAAGTTCCTTAAGATTAGTTAATCTGATATTATCTATACTAGGTATAAAGTATAAAATCAAGCATATAACATGACGTAACCTGTTAACTTTTAGATTGTAAAGAACTGAAACCGCACTGAATAATTTACTTAAGCAATAACTTGTTCATAATAGCATTGTGCTCTCTACATGTTGAGCTTTATCTCTATTGTTGACTAACAATAATCACTATAAGATAAATTAATTGATTATCATTTAAATTAAAATGATGTCATAGTAAGTATTTATTGGCACTAAGATAATGTTGCTGTTAGCCACTTAATTCATATTGCCAGTTGATTAGATTTATCAGTTTTAAGTTAACTAAATATTTTATATCAAGCTTAAACAAGCTTTTTCTAAATCTCAGAACTATAAAAAGTTATCTATTAAATGGGATATTTTATTTCGGCACTTATTTTTAGATTAAGTTTTTTTATAGCATGTAAGCTAGCTTATCAGATTTTTTATTTTACTGGGAGTGCTAGAGAAGTGATTGCTAATCAAGTTATTGCAAAAATTATCACTTTAGCTGAAATTAATATCCGTTTAGCGCAGATATTGTTATTAGTTCTACTGCTAGAACTTTACCAATCATTAGTCATGGTAGGTGTGATAAGCCGATGTTGCTGATTGATATGGTTGTTCTATCAGATATTAAATTATATATTGATAACTAAATATTTATCTCTATAGAGTGCATCACTATTGTGCACATAAAGCTGAATAACTAAATAGATCAAAAAAGAGCTTTCTTTACTGCGAAATAGTGCAGACAGAGAGCAATTAATTAACTAATTGCTAAATTTGTTAATTAATTGCTTTATCCACTCACCAACCAAATCAATTAAGCAGTAACATATGTCCACTATCTTAATCTTTTAAAAGATAGCTAAGGACTAGAGCAAAATTAAACTGAACATTAGTAAGGTCTAAAATAACGAATGAAGTCTTCAATAATTGCTAAGTTAGAAGCATTGCAAGAACACTACGAAGAAATTCAAGCTCATCTAATTGATGCTGAAGTAATCGCAAATCAAGAACGGTTTCAGGCATTATCTAAGGAGTATGCGCAGTTAACTGATGTAACCAAATGTTTTCAGTTATGGAGCAATCTTCAGAAAGATATTGAGATAGCTAAAATATTACTGCATGATCCGGAAATGCGCGATCTGGCCGAGGAAGAATTAAAAGAAACGAAAAAGCGTAATCATGAATTTGAAAAACAGTTACAGATTTTATTGTTACCAAAAGATCCAGATGATGAAAAAAATTGCTTTTTAGAAATTAGGGCTGGTACCGGTGGTAATGAGGCGGCAATATTTGCCGGTGATCTCTTTAGAATGTATCACAACTATGCTGATTCTAATCGCTGGAGTATTGAAGTAATAAATGCGATTGAAAGAGAACACTGTGGTTACAAAGAAATTATAGCTAAAGTTTCTGGTGATAATGTATATAGCCGTCTAAAGTTTGAGTCAGGTGGACATCGTGTCCAGCGAGTGCCGGAAACAGAATCTCAAGGACGTATTCATACCTCTACTTGCACAGTAGCCATTCTGGCTGAAATATCTGCAACAGAATTACAGGATATTAACCCTAGTGACTTAAGAATTGATACTTTTCGTTCATCAGGGGCAGGCGGACAACACGTTAATACCACTGACTCCGCGATCCGTATTACCCATATTCCAACTGGAATTGTAGTAGAGTGTCAGGATGAACGTTCGCAGCATCAAAATAAAGCCAAAGCGCTGTCTGTTTTAGCTGCCCGTATTCGGGCATTAGAACTACAGAAACGCCGTGAAATAGAAGCATCTGAGCGCCGTAATTTACTAGGATCTGGTGATCGCTCCGATAGGATCCGAACCTATAATTTTCCCCAGGGTCGCATTACCGATCATCGTATCAATTTAACTATTTATCGTTTAAATGAAGTGATAGGGGGAAAGTTAGATATGTTGATTCAACCCATTATTAACCAATATAAAGCAGATCAAGTTTCTGCTTTATCGGAGCAGGATTAATGAATTATCAGCATTGGTTAGCTTATGCTGCTAATAAACTTTGCCATAGTGATAGTGCTAAACGTGATGCTGAAATTTTATTGCAATATATAACAGTAAAAACACGTACTTTCCTTATTGCATTTAACGAAACAGAATTAACCACTAAGCAACAACAACAGCTTGAATATCTATTAGATCGTCGAGCTAAGGGTGAACCTATAGCCTATTTAGTAGAAGAAAAAGAGTTTTGGTCTTTACCAATTAAAGTTTCACCTGTTACATTAATACCTCGTGCGGATACAGAATGCTTAGTTGAGCGCGCATTACAATTTTTATCAGAAAAACAAGGAGTAAAAATACTAGATTTTGGTACTGGTACCGGCGCTGTTGCGTTAGCATTAGCATCAGAGTATCCACAAGCGCAGATAGTCGGCGTTGATATTAGTGATGCTGCAATTGAGTTAGCCCAACTTAATGCAAATAATTTGGTGATGAATAATGTCATATTTTGCAAAAGTAATTGGTTTACTTCACTACCTATTCAGCAATTTGATATGATTGTAAGTAATCCACCTTATATTGATGAATATGATCCATATTTAAAACAAGGTGATGTGCGTTTTGAACCTAAAACTGCATTAATCTCGGCTAATCATGGGTTGGCTGATATTAAATTGATAATTGAACAATCGTGTAATTATTTAACTAATAATGGATGGCTTTTACTCGAACACGGGTGGTTGCAGGGAAGGCAAGTAAGGCAGTTATTTTACTATAATAATTATCAACAGGTAGTAACTTTTAAGGATTATGGAGGTAATAGTCGTATTACAGCAGGTAAATGGAAATGTGATGAAACCCATCGCTGATTTCAAATTTAATAAAGCACCACTGAGCTTATTATACAGGTTTCATAGATTGTTCGACTAGATTATCCTGTTTAACAAGTTAATGCACAACTTTTGCTTTTAGTGGCGGAAGCAAGATAAACAATATAAGATGATGATATAGAAACGCAAGTATATATATTACTAAATTTACTTTATAGAGATTGGATTTTTAGCAGTGTAATAGAAGTTTACTAGCTTATCTGAGCTACTGCTGGGAATGCATATTATTTTTATAACTAAACTTATTCTATGGTGTTCTCAAGAAAGTACTTATTGGTAACCCCCATAAATGGGGATCAGCGAATGGGTAAATTAGTTATGTTAATAAAAAGAAAAGATATAAAATAAACTGCGTATCTAATTATTATACACAAAACGTTTGTGTACAATAAAAGCAACGGTTAATGGAAGAAAGAATGTAACAAGAGCTAATAATTTAGCAAAAATTATTGCTTTTTTGATCATCAAGATGAAATCTATAATGACTTGTCTTATTTATATTGAATGTAATAATGTAGTCATTTATCCTCAATAAATAAGCAGCAGATTATATTGTATTGATCATAAAAAATCGTACGGCTTTATTAGCACGTCAAACTCATAAAGAAGCCGGTAATAAAAAAATTATTCTCTGTTATCGTGGAGTAAACTTTGGTTATTATAATTTATTGTTAGATATGTTATGGTTTTATTTCATGGTGAATATATCAAATTATTCCCCGGTTGTATTTAACGGTAACTCATTAGTTCTGCATAATGATCCGGATAATGCAAAATGTGATAATCCATCGTATTTGTACTAATGCGCTGCTCTGTAGTGTAGCTAGACCTTACTCAGATTTGTGTACAAATCTTTGGCAAATCAGGAAACTAAAAATGTTTGTTATAATATATTTTATATGGCGGTGAGAGAGGGATTCGAACCCTCGATACGTTTTTCCGTTACACACTTTCCAGGCGTGCTCCTTCAGCCACTTGGATACCTCACCGCTTATCACTATAGTAGTGATACTAAAATTACATAGGATACTATAGAAAAAAGTTGACTAACCGTCAATAATATATTATTACTTTTATTTCTTTTGCAGTTAACAAGATAAATAAAGAACAATATATTTAATATTACAGACAATATTTTATTATTCTTACTAATCAGTAAAATTATTAAATGCATAGCATAAGTTTGAAATAAATGAATTTTACGTTATTAATGCTAGCTAGGGGCTAGGGGCACTATTTAATCGTTTGCCAAAGGCAACCTTTTAGCTGCTTAATAGTTGCTAATTTGTTTATTCTACTAATAGTATGACTAACTTACCTTGTTTAACTTGAAGTACTTTAGTAATTTTTTTTATTAATGCTTATGATTTATTTTTTTCTGGTTGTAATATATAGACTGGATTTTTTTCAAAATATGATTTTAATGCTTGGTAATTTTGTGATCTAAAATTATAAAAATTTTTAATAGATATCACCGGTAGCTGCGTTAAAATAGGGTAGTGACGTGATAGTTAAAGAGACTTCTGCATATTTTGAGCCTAATAGTGTTTCAAGCTTAATTTTAGCTACTCCGGTTAGGGTAATTTTGGTTCAGGACGACCTATTTGAGTAGAAAAATTGGCTAGATCGATATTGACATTAGCAAGTTTAGCAAACACTATAGTGTATATGGTTAGCTAGATAGTCATTAATATTATATTCACTAATCCTTAATTCTGTTAATTGATCGCATGAGCATAGTGCTCCTGCAAACAAGTTATTCATAATTAATTTTTTTCCTATAGATATGCCAAGTCAGTGTCTGTAAATCCAATCTTATAACTGCTGCCAGCATGTGGATCTGCCAATAAAACGCTTATTCACTAGCTGATTCAACTGGTGATGGTACCTAAATTAAAACATATTGATTTAAAATAGATAAACTAAATGGTTGGTATTTCTAGGATTCTGATAAGTAACCGAGTCATGAACCGTTGTAAGAAGCGAAAATAGTTTTGATTCTAATCAGATAAATTAAAGATCTAATGGTTAAATGGCATACATTTATTTGTTATTTAATAGCAGTTAGTTATTTCATTAATATAATGAGAAATATTCGCATAAGTTGCCAGTAAACAATAAAATAACTGGTGAGAATAAAAACATATTTAAAAAGCGTTGATAGCAAAAAATTTACTGATACCTAGAAGGATCAATATCAGGTTAGTAGAGAGTATAGATACGATAGAAAGATAGCATCTAGTATTTTGAAAAATTTGCGATAATAAAAATGATTGCACATGTATCAAATATAGTAAAAGCAAGACAACGAGTATAGTAACAAGAACAGTATCAGTACTATATTGCATCAATAATAATAAATAAAAACTACCTACCATCTTGATCCAAAAAATAAATAGATGGATATTCAAATATCCTGTTAATGAATACTATTTTCCAATATTGAACCAGAAAGTAATAATGTAATTCTATTACTGAATGTTTGTTTCTACGCTTAGTTGCCTAACTAGATTATATGCTTGTAGTTTGGATGATTATTATCATCTGAATAAAAATTTTTAAAAGGGCTTTTTCTATTCTGAGATAAACAGAAACATGAAATTATTAGTGTAATTAATTTTAGTACTATTATTATAGTAGATTTTAAACCTTGCTATCTTGGTAACTCAATTTATATGCACGTTCAGCACCTGATGCCTAGAATCATAGCAAATTATATACCACATAATCATTGCCGTGGTAATTTACTTAAAAAGATATGTTTCAACCAAGAAGGATATGTAAAAGTTTATTTAACAATTAATTGTTAATGGCTACATCATATTTTAATCTCACTAATTATAAATAATAATCAGGGTAATTTTTACCAAACAAAAGCAGAATAATAATGATCTATTTTCACTTGCTAAGTAAAAATAGTTATTCTAATTCATTGTTATGCTTAACACTCGCTGATTAGCCATCGTTCCGAGAAGCACCTAGGATTATTTATATGCCTCCAGAATGATCTATATTCCAGATAAATTTTATTTAATTGTTAGTTTATTGATAATCACTTTACCTTATATTTTAATAATCTATTTATTATGGTTAGTTAGTGCTATTATAACTAATTTTAACTATTTTATATTACTGCTTTTACACCTACTTTGTTAATATTAGTATGATTATGTAAGTACTGTTGTTAGTAACATATTATTAACTACCTATTATAGCATTAGTGTTGGGTGGGAGTTTTTGCTTCCAGTATTTTACCGTTGCTGTCTGTATACATTATCTTTATTTTTTTTACAAAAGATTGATATAATAGTGTTACCTAGTATTTCTTTTAATAAGAAAAGTGTGTGGCGAGTAATAAAATTCATTGCACCGGTGCTTATATCATATTTATTTAATCATTAATACTATTGAGGGTATTAGGAATATCCGGTGATTTTAATTTTTATTAGCGCTTGCGCTATTGCACTGGCTATTTAACTGCTTACGATGCTATAATAACTCAAAACGATAGGATTATATATATTAAAAACAAGATATTCAAACACCAGTCAAAATTGCGATTATTACCTTTAATTAATGAACCTTGCCTTTATTGGGCAGCTAAAACATGTTAGATTAGCCTTATCAATCTGTTTAGCGACATGTATTAAGGCTTTAATACTTTAAACCTATTTATTGGCAATTACATCGTTAAGTAATTTTTATACATTTATATGGGTCAATTGTTGCTCAAATTAATCGTCGCTTTAATTGTTATAGTACAGTTATTCTTGTAAATATTAAATTTTATGCAGTAGGATAAAAAGATATATCATAATAGGGATTAAACAGTTATTCATATTGAGTTTTACAGGGATAATAAATTATTTTGCTACATTATTTTTTTTAATTTACGCTAATTTTCATAGCTAGCCTAGCTATTGATTTAAACTAATAACAAATAACTCTAGTTAAGTGATTATTTATTAGTTGAAAAAGCATAAACTAGAATTTTCATTGCGTAATAAAACTCACTCACTTTACATACTAGAAACAGTATTGGTAATAATTGGTGCGTCCGAGTGGAATCGAACCACTGGCACCCACCATGTCAAGGTGGTACTCTAACCAACTGAGTTACGGACGCAATAAAAATTGCTATGACAATAATATAGAAACTAATATTAATAGGCAGTTCCCATTCTAGCAAGAGAAAAAACAAAATTTAACATCTAACTGCTTGTACTTAATACTATTCAGCATAAAAATACTGTAATAAAAATTATTATAGCTGACGTTGAAGCTGTAATATGTAATAAAGTATCATAATATAAGATACTGTTAAGCTGATAACAAAACCGATCCAAAACCTTTTGCTACTAGATGTAGCACAATATAAGCGGTCACCAAATAAAATAGTAGGTAACAAGATAGAGGTTACTAGTTTCACTGACTTTGTCTGCTATTACTATATCGACAAAAAGCTTATTTAAAATGAATAGAAATCAGAAAATTAATTAATACTTTTAAAATTTTATTATTGTATTTATTTGGGAAAATTATAATGCTAAATATATATAAAACTGACATATTGATTTTTACTAGAGTGATTATATAGCATAACTAGCTTAAAATACCTCTTAATATCTTATTAAAATTAGGAACTAAATATATGTATACAGGTCTTGTAAAAGGAAAAGCAACATTAGTTGCTGTGGAAGATAGCGTTAATTTTCGTACTTATACCGTCCAATTCCCGAGTGAATTACTCGGCGGTTTAGAAACAGGGGCCTCTGTTGCTAACAATGGGTGCTGTTTAACAGTTACCTATATTAATGGCAATCTCGTTAGTTTTGATTTAATGGAGGAGACTTTACGACTGACAAACTTAGGAAGTTTAAAAATAGGGGATATGATTAATTTAGAAAGATCAGCAAAATACGGTGATGAAATTGGGGGACATGTTATGTCTGGTCACATCATTACTACCGTCGAAATATCAAAAATTTTAAAAGCTGAAAATAATCTCCAAATTTGTTTTTATGTACATGATAAACAATTAATGAAATATATTTTTCATAAGGGCTTTATCGGTGTAGATGGAATTAGTTTAACAGTAGGGAATGTGGTTAATAATTTTTTTTGTGTCCATCTGATACCAGAAACCATTGCGCGTACTACAATTGCAGAAAAGAGTATTGGTGAAAAAGTTAATATTGAAATTGATGCTCATATCCAAGCAGTAGTTGAAACTGTTGAGCGGATAATGGCCCCAAAAAAATAATTATAAAATTTGTTTAAAACAAGTTGTCATGCTATTTTAATTAGGTTAAGTGATTGTTAAAATCATAAAATTTATTAAACAAAAACTGATACAATTTTTTCTTTTAAAGAAGTTAGCATCAATACACTCCATTATATATGGAAAATATAATCCTAATTAAACTCAATTTTTTACTAAAAAATATGTTGATATTATTAATATTGATTATTATTTGATTAATAATAAAATAGTTTGTTATAACTCTTTTATTAAAAATCTATCGATTGCATAATAAACTAAATTTTTCTTTTTTGATTAGTATTGGAATAACAGTGGTATCCATAATACCGCTAGTTACTAGCAGGGGATTAGCAAATAAACCACTGCTGCTATATTTGCAGCAAAAAATAACCCTAGCGGTAGGTTTTTTTGTAAAAAAGCGGCTTTTTAGTTATATATATAGCTTATCTACTATAGGATTTATGCCCTGTTTATGTTATTTTAGCATAAATCATTCCTGAGCACAAATAAGTAACTGTCATGAACAATAGTTCATAAAACTACATTTCTTTTTAACATAGCATTCATAATAGTCATAAGTTTAAGCATACACGCAATTTATGGTTATTCAGTTGTATTAGATGGCTGTAAAACAGGTTAATAACCGAGTTAAACCGGATTTTAATCAAAGTTACCATGTATATGCCAACTACCAAAACAGTGAATTTTCATTTTTCCTAGACTATGTGTCATGCGTTATCAACATGCAGTATCCATCTTCATCCCATTGGAGAAGGTACAACATGACAAGTAAACTATCAACCTTTTGGGGAGCTAATATTTGTAAATATACTTATTTATATTTTGATGCTAATTGCAAAGAAGATAATTTATATCCTTGACTAAAATAGTTGTTCTCGACTAAGGGACTAAATTAGATGTGGTTAATAAACCAATGGATTGAGTATAGTTAAATTTTTAACGAATATCTAATCTGGTGGTTGCTTACTACATCCTTTCTACTGTTTCAATACCTAATATATCTAACCCAATTTTTAAGGTTTTTTGCGTCAGTAATGCCAGTTTTAACCGACTTTCTTTTGAAGCGATATTTTTTGTGACTAAAATTGGGCAATGTTCATAAAAACTAGAAAATAATTTAGCTAGATCATATAAATAAGCACACATAATATATGGTAACCCTTCGTTAGCAACAGTTAGTATTGTCTCTTCAAATTGTAATAAACGTATCGCCAAGGATTGTTCATACTCATTTTCTAAAATAACCAACTCGCTTAGTGCAGTGGGATTAATATTAGCCCGTTTTAAAATAGAAGCAACTCTGGCATAGGCATATTGCATATAAGGTGCGGTATTACCATCAAAGGTTAACATACTGTCCCAGTCAAAAATATAATCAGTCGTACGATTTTTAGATAGATCAGCATATTTAATAGCACCAATACCAACTACTTTACTAATCGATTGTAACTCCTTTTCTGGCATATCTGGATTTTTTTGCCGTATAAGAGCACCTGCCCGCTCAATAGCTTCATCAAGTAAGTCATCAAGTTGGATCGTTTCGCCGGATCTAGTTCTAAAAGGTTTACCATCTTTACCTAGCATCATACCTAACATGTGATGCTCTAATGACATTGTAGCGGGAATATAACCTGCTTTGCGTACAATAGCCCAAGCGTGCATAAGATGTTTATGTTGTCGTGAATCTATATAATATAATACCCGATCAGCGTGTAATATTTCATGACGATATTTTGCGCAGGCAATATCTGTTGTAGTATAAAGATAGCCACCATCCTTTTTCTGGATGATAACCCCCATGATATCACCATCTTTATTCTTAAATTCATCAAGATAGACAACAATTGCGCCGTCACTTTCAACTGCTAAACCTTTAGCGGTTAAATCAGCAACAATATTAGGCAGCATATCATTATATAAGCTTTCACCCATCACATCGTCCTCCGTCAGAGTAACATTCAAACGATGATAGATTCGTTGATTTTGCGCCATGGTAATATCAACCAATTTACGCCACATTTTACGACAAAATTCATCACCTGATTGTAGTTTTACAACATAATTACGCGCAACTTCAGCAAATTTTTCATCTTCATCATAATTTTTTTGAGCTTTACGATAGAAAGCTTCTAGATCAGCTAAAGTTATATCGTTAGTATTTTTATATTTAACTTTTTCCAAATACGCAATTAGCATACCAAACTGGGTGCCCCAGTCGCCGATATGATTAGCACGTATTACTTTATGACCTAAAAAATTTAATGTACGAGCAACAGCATCGCCAATGATAGTAGAACGTAAATGACCAACATGCATCTGCTTTGCTACATTGGGAGCTGAATAATCAATAATGATGGTTTGTGGTGTAACATCGCTAATTGCTAATTTTTTATTTTGAAAGTTAAATTCAATCTGTTTAGCTATCCATTGCTTATCAAGAAAAATATTAATAAAACCAGGTCCAGATATTTCAACTTTACTGGCAATATTTTCCAGGTTTAATAGTGGCAGCATTTTTTCAGCTAACTGAAGTGGAGGAATACCTATTTTTTTAGCAGCAGACATGATACCGTTGGCTTGATAATCACCGAATTTAGATTTTATTGAAGAGCGGATATGTGCTTCACTACATTTAGGAGCACCTGCGGCAACTAATGCATTAATAATTTTTTCTGAAAGAAGAGCCAGAATATTCACCTTATTACCTTAATAATTAAGATAGCTGTTGTGTGCAACTTCGTAAGATACAGCTATAATGGTTGTTATAAAAATTGCTAACTTTATATCATAATTAACTATTCTACTATCCACTATTTGATCTATAACTCTATTGTAAAAAAATAATATCAGATAGGATTTCTTTTTATCATCTTCTTAAAAGATAAATATCCCAAACAAATGTACAATTAACACATCATTAATAATTATTTCCTAGATATATAGAGGAATATACTAAATCGCATTACTATTCACACATATTGTTGTTTGTCACTCACAAAAACCACCGTCACCGTAACTTGATCATCAGTTCTAAATAACTTTAAAATATAACTAAAGAAATATTAAAGTACTAAATCTAATTTAGAGATATCATGAGAAAAGTTATCAAGCCAATATGATAAAGTGTACTTATTTTCAATATAAATTTAGGTAAAATAGCAACATTTTTTGATTATATTAAAATTAATATCAATAAAAGGATATAGTATGCGGACAAATTATTGTGGACAATTAAATGTTGCTCACATAGAACAAAAAGTAACTCTCTGTGGCTGGGTCAATCGCCAGCGAAATTTAGGTAAATTAATTTTTATCGATATGAGAGATCATGAAGGTTCAATTCAAATTGTTTTTGTGCAAGAAAATAATGCCGAACTTTTTACCCAAGCATCACAGTTACGCAACGAATTTTGTATCCAGATAACAGGTATTGTGCGAGAACGTGAACAAGTCAATAAAGAAACTACAACCGGGGATATTGAAATTCTTACACAAGAATTGACAATTCTTAATCGCTCTAAACCGTTACCGATAGATAGCAATCAACAAAATTCTGAGGAAATTAGATTAAAATATCGTTACCTTGATTTACGGCGTCCTGAAATGGCGACGCGCTTAAGAGAGCGCGCAAAAATTACCAGTTTTGTCCGTCGTTTTATGGATGCTGAAGGTTTTGTTGATATTGAAACGCCTATTCTCACCAAAGCAACACCAGAGGGTGCGCGTGATTATCTTGTTCCAAGCCGTGTTCATAAAGGCGAGTTTTACGCCCTACCGCAATCACCACAACTGTTTAAACAATTATTGATGATGTCTGGCTTTGATCGTTACTATCAGATAGTAAAATGTTTTCGTGATGAAGATCTACGTTCTGATCGCCAACCTGAATTTACTCAGATCGACGTAGAAACCTCTTTTATGACTGCCAAGCAAATTCGTGAAATGATGGAACGTTTAATACATCAATTGTGGCAGGAAAACAAAGGTATTGAATTAGGAGATTTTCCAGTAATAACTTTTGCTGATGCCATTCAACGTTATGGTTCAGATAAACCAGACTTACGGAATCCATTAGAATTAGTTGATATTGCTGATTTGGTTAATGCAGTTGAATTTAAACTATTTTCTGAAGCTGCTAATGATCCAAAAGGGCGGGTGGCTGCACTTTGTGTTCCAGATGGAGCTACATTAACACGTAAAAAACTTAATGATTATGCTAATATTTTTACTATTTATGGTGCTAAAGGATTAGCCTGGATGAAAGTTAATTCACTAGGTGAAGATAAGGCAGATATTAAAAACCAGAGAGCTAAATTTTTACCAAGATCAGTAATTGATAATTTATTAGTACGTACCAAAGCTAAAGCTGGTGATATTTTATTATTTGGTGCCGGTAAACAAAATATAGTAAATAATGCTATGGGCGCGTTACGGTTGCAGATAGGACGTGATTTAGCAATCACACAAAATAATAGCTGGAAACCGTTATGGATTATTGATTTCCCAATGTTTAAAGAAGATGAAAATGGTGATCTTGATGCTATACATCATCCTTTTACTGCACCGAAAAATTTTACCCCAGAACAATTGCAAGCAAATCCTTTAGCAGCAGTTGCTAATGCCTATGATATGGTCATTAATGGTTATGAAATTGGTAGTGGCTCAGTACGTATTCACTATAACCAGATGCAACAAGCTGTGTTTAACATTCTTAATATCAGCAAATCAGATCAGCAAGATAAATTTGGTTTCTTACTTGAGGCGTTACAATATGGAACGCCTCCACATGCTGGTTTAGCATTTGGTTTAGATAGACTGGTTATGTTATTAACAGGAACAGAAAATATTCGCGATGTAATTGCGTTTCCAAAAACCACTGCCGCCGCTTGTTTAATGACAGATGCACCGAGTATGCCTAATCAGGTCGCATTAGCTGAATTAGAGATAACTGTTGCTCCAAAAACTAAATAAATAATTTTCAATATAAATAGCCAGAATCAGTATAAGTTATAGTTTATGTACAATTAAGGAGCCAAGTACTGATGCTACAGCTCCATGATTATCCCGATTTGAGCAATGAGTTGTATTTAGGATAACAAAACACCCAAATATACGAAATTAACTGAAGTTAAATAAGAGATAGGCATTTATCAAACCTTAGTTACCTGCTGTTCAGGCAGTTGCATTGACAATGTCAATAGAGAACCTCTTAGGTGAGGTGATTGAAGGATTTGTTCTAAAAAAACTTGATTGATGTATTTTAGAAAAAATTTTTAACTAATTATAGCAAATAATATCAAATACCATAAAGCAACGCAAAACGAAGTAAAATTTTAATAAAATTATTCGTGAAATTGGAACCGCAGCTAGGTGCAGCTGAGCGATATTAAATCCACGATTGCGTGCGGTCATTGAAAATTAGAGACGTTAAATTGATCAATGGATCATGGAATTGATAGTTGATAACAATGACAACATTGAATGCTTAAGTGATAATCATACAGTTCCATGATTTTAATCAATGCGATAGTAATTTAAGTAATGTACAAAAAATGTGTCATAATGAAGAAATTTTAAATGAAATTAACTTCTTAATTATATTAAGAGATAGCATACTGCGTATCAATATGGTTTTTTGCATGGTTAACAATCTACTAAGTGAGTTAATAATATGGCAATTATTCTTGGGATTGATCCTAGTTCTCGTATTACCGGTTATGGTGTTATTCGTCAACAAGGTCAACAGTTGATATATTTAGGTAGTGGTTGTATACGTACTCAAGCAAACGATATGCCAACACGCTTACAACGTATTTATGCAGGTATCATTGAAATCATTACCCAGTATCGACCCGATAGTTTTGCTGTCGAGCAGGTCTTTATGGCAAAAAATGCCGATTCTGCTCTAAAATTAGGTCAAGCAAGAGGAGTTGCGATTTTAGCTGCAGTTAATAATCAATTGCCGGTTTTTGAATATGCTGCGCGCCAAGTAAAACAATCTGTTGTGGGCACTGGAGCTGCAGAAAAAGAACAAGTTCAGCATATGGTATGCTCAGTATTAAAACTGTTATCGCATCTTCAAGCTGATGCAGCTGATGCTTTAGCTATTGCGATCACGCATTTTCATTTTAATCAAAATTTAGTTCGAATGGGTAAGCCAGGACTATCATTGGCTAAAAAGCGCTTGCGTTAATAACTTAATATAAATTAAGTAATTTTAATAATATAAGCATTAACAGAAAACCTAAAAAAGGAAATAGATGTGATTAGTCGCTTACGAGGTACTATTTTAGAAAAACAACCACCTATTGTTTTACTAGAACTAAATGGTGTAGGTTATGAAGTTCATATGCCAATAACCTGTTTTTATAAATTACCAGAAATTGGTCAGGAAGTGATCCTGTTGACTGAATTTATCGTACGTGAAGATGTGCAGCTGCTATATGGCTTCAATGATAATCAAGAAAGAACATTATTTCGTGAATTAATTAAGGTAAATGGGGTAGGTCCTAAATTAGCGCTGGCAATTTTATCCGGTATGTCGGCTTATCAATTTGTTTCTGCGATAGAACAAGAAGCTATTGCTAAATTGGTAAAATTACCTGGTATTGGTAAAAAAACCGCAGAACGACTAGTAGTTGAAATGAAAGACCGTTTTAAAAAACTTAATGGCGATCTATTTAATAATAGTACGATAGATTTACATGGAGCTGCAAAACAAAATAGTCATGATATTAAAGCAGAAGCTGTTTCTGCATTAATTTCTTTAGGCTATAACCGGCAAGATGCAAGCAGTATGATTGGCAAAGTTGCTAAGGCTACTAACTGTGAAGCATTGATCCGCGAAGCATTGCGGGCGGCATTATAATTATAAATAATAAATAAGGAACCAATATATGATTGATGCTGATCGTTTAGTTTCTAGTGAAAATTTACCGGATGAAGAAGTGATTGAACGCGATATTAGACCAAAACTACTGACTGAATATGTCGGGCAACCTCAAGTTTGCCAACAGATGGCAATCTTTATCCAAGCAGCTAAATTACGTGCGGAAGCACTTGATCACTTGCTAATTTTTGGCCCACCTGGACTTGGTAAAACTACATTAGCAGGCATTGTAGCGAATGAATTAGGAGCAAATTTACACGCCACCTCTGGCCCAGTTTTAGAAAAGGCTGGGGACTTAGCAGCAATGCTAACTAATTTAGAGCCACATGATGTACTATTTATTGATGAAATACACCGGTTATCATCGGTTGTAGAAGAGATCCTTTATCCTGCAATGGAAGATTACCAATTAGATATCATGATTGGAGAAGGGCCAGCCGCGCGTTCAATTAAAATTGATTTACCTTATTTTACTCTAGTTGGTGCAACAACCAGAGCCGGCTCACTTACATCCCCGCTTAGAGATCGTTTTGGTATTGTTCAGCGTCTTGAATTTTATAATGTCAATTATTTACAAACTATTGTATTACGTAGTGCCAAATTTATGGGGTTAAAAATTTCTGATGCCGGTGCTAGACAAATTGCGATGCGCTCACGGGGAACGCCGCGGATAACTAATCGTTTGTTGCGGCGAGTAAGAGATTTTTCCCAAGTAAAAGGCGATGGGATGATAGATGGCAACATAGCTTCACAGGCGTTAGATATGCTGAATATTGATTCAGCTGGATTTGACTATCTTGATCGTAAGTTATTAATAGCTATTATTGATAAATTTATGGGTGGACCGGTAGGATTAGACAATGTGGCTGCTGCCATTGGTGAAGAAAGAGAAACCATAGAGGATGTTATTGAACCTTTTCTTATTCAACAAGGATTTATTCAGCGTACTACCCGTGGTCGTATAGCTACTGATCACGCCTACCGACATTTTAGAATTAATAAAAATTATTATGATCCTAGTTGAGCTAGCTGATAATTTATATCACTAAATATTTAGCTTAATTTTTAATTTTTTAGTATATATAAATTTTATAAAAATGGTTAATTTTATATATAGATTTATTACGTATCTTGCAAAGATTATTAAATTAAATATTCTTCTATTGAATGCTATTATTTTAAAATATCCAATTTCTTACTTGGGTTATTGGTGTTAGTGACCGGTTATAATCTGGTTAGCTAAATAAAACTTATCACAAATTATAATTCATTTATATTGATAATGATCTTGTTAAGATTAGTTTAACATGTTGATAAATTTGTTTATTATTTTAACAAATAAACTTTATAAAAATAAAAAACTAATAGAGATTATAACCTTAGCTTAGTGTTAGGTAGCCAGGATCATAAAATTAAGATAATTTGGCATGATAGGAATAATTGCATAAAACAGATTAACATTTTGGTGATGCGGCAATGGGTAACAACATACCTGCTAACCAACCAGATAGCCGTAGTTAAATCATGATAGTTCACTGTATGTTTATCATTCATTAATATGATTATTTAAATCACATTAATGATGATGATTATAGTCGACAAGTAGCATATTGGTTTATTAACACATAGTACTTTATAGCTTTTACCATCACAAGATGAAGATAATTTTAGATTATAAAAATAGCATAATTTTATTCGGTGCATTAATATCAACACCTTGGGTTGGTAATAAGTAATTGTGGTTTATTCAATCAGTAGGAAGGTGAATAAAGGTATGTCAGGCGGAGATTGTTTCGTTATTTCAGTTGTTTTATAATTATAAAACAACTGAAATATCTATATTGGTGAACTAATGGTAGATTTTACACAATAGCTTGATATTAAAGTTGGTAACCGGTTACTTATTTATAGTTTCATTATATATATTTTTTATCTAGATCAGTAGATTGTAAGGAGCTTTAAAACTAATTTTAAATTTCGTTAATCTAATTGCTTTTTTGATCAGGAAGTTCCTTTGATATACCTTTACCGATGGTAAGTATATTACTTTTAATATGTGTAATAATAGTTATATTAATATAAAATATTAGTTTTATAACTAGATAAAAAACAGATAATGCCATGAGGATAGGATTGACCATAATAATTTTAGCAGGTATAACTTTTATGTTTAGTATATTGGCTGTTAGAAATAATTATCATCAATAATTTATGTTTCTGACCATTACTTGCTTGAACATAGATTATATGATATACTTTGATATCTAAATAAATTTATATAAGTTTAAGTATTATATATTCATATTGATAATAAAGTAATTATAATTTAATTATAATTAAATCTATATAAAATATATAATTATTACGTTAAATACTTTTAAATAAGTAACGTATTAAATTTTTGTATAAAATTAATACAATGATAAAAACACTACCTAATGATATTATCAAATATTGTAATACAATACATCTGTTATTAGTTTTTAATCTTATAATGAATTTAATTATATCATACAATAACTGTATATTGGTAGTTAATTAAATGTTTAGTTGTAATGTTTATTAAATATATAATTAATATATTCAATAATGCTACAATATGCATTAATAAATTTAATTTTTTAAAAATTAATTGTAACACCATCGTGACTTAATCATAAAATATTAAATAAAAAATTTTTAGTGATATTTTTTATAATTTAAACCAATATAACGTGGTTAAATATATTAACAGTATAAAATTATTTTACTTTTAATATTCGGCAAGTATTAGTACTACCAATCTTACCCATCTGATCGCCTTGGGTAACCAAGACTAAATCAGCCGACTCAATATAATTTTTTTTACTTAGGCATTGAATTGCGTTTTTAACGGCATTAATCGTGTTAGTCTCCTTATTACAATAAATAGGGGTTACGCCACGGTAAAGAGCACACTGATTCAATGTTTTTTCATGACAAGAGATAGAAAATATTGGTAACCATGAGCTGATCCGAGACATCATACACGCAGTACGGCCTGATTCTGTCATGGCAATAATAGCTTTTACTCCTTTTAAATTATTAGCAGCATACATAGCTGACATAGCGATCGCTTCTTCAACGCTATAAAATGTCTCATCGAGATGATGTTTAGTAATATTAATACTAGCCATTTTTTCTGCTCCAAGACAAACCTTAGCCATTGCTTCAACAGTTTCAGCAGGATATTTGCCTACTGCTGTCTCGGCAGATAACATAACGGCGTCAGTGCCATCCAGCACTGCATTAGCAACGTCCATCACTTCAGCACGAGTTGGTATTGGATTAATGATCATAGATTCCATCATTTGAGTAGCCGTAATGGATATACGGTTTAATTGGCGTGCCCGACATATCAGTTTCTTTTGTACACCGACTAGTTCTGGATCGCCAATCTCAACACCAAGATCACCTCTAGCAACCATTATCACATCTGAGGCTAAAATAATTTCGTCAATAACTTTGTCATTGGCAACCGCTTCAGCTCGCTCTACTTTAGCGACAATTTGACAATCACAACCAGCTTCACGAGCTAGTTGACGTGCATAATTTAGATCTTCTGCTGATCGGGGGAAAGAAACCGCTAAATAATCTACATTAATCTGCGCTGCTATCACGATATCAGCTTTGTCTTTTTTTGTTAGAACTTCTGCTGATAGCCCACCACCTAGTTTATTTATCCCTTTATTATTTGATAGTGGTCCACCAATAGTCACTTCAGTTAAAATTTGATGAGCCTTTACCGTAAGAACCTTTAATTGAACACGTCCATCATCAAGTAACAAAATATCACCTAATGCCACATCATTGGGTAACCCTTGATAGTCAATGCCAACTTTTTCTTGATTCCCTTCACCTTTAGCTAAATTAGTATCTAAGATAAATTTATCTCCTATATGAAGAAAAATTTTTCCTTCTTTAAATGTTGAAATGCGAATTTTAGGGCCTTGTAGATCGCCAAGAATAGCTATATTTTTTGATAAAGATTTCGCAAGTTCATGTACTTTTTGCGCACGTTGTAAGTGATCTTCTACTGATCCATGAGAAAAGTTTAGACGAACAACGTTTACGCCTGCTTTTATCATTTTTTCCAAGTTATGATCACGATCAGTTGCTGGACCTAGAGTCGTAACAATTTTAGTTCTTCTGAGTAGTATCGACATTTATGACTCCGTTGACTTATTGTTAAAATTAATAAATCTACAATTTGCTAATTTAAATATGTTTACTAAATGCAGATATCACTAGATTTTATCAAGATATGCATTATGTAATATACCTTTTAAGCGCTTTAAGTTATCAATCTAGTTATTAGAATATCCATTAATGTCAATTATGATCTATACCATCGATAGATAAATATGAGTATATTCATATATATCAATCACAGGAGATAAATATACAATTTGTGCTAGAGGGCAATTAAAGATGGTAATAGCAATTATAATTGCATCATAAGTTTAGCTTGTTCAACCAAGTTTTTCGGGCGGCCAGTATAAGAAATTAAAACTACAACATAACCACTTTGAAAGTTAATACAATATATGAGTTGCAACATGACATCATCCAAATAGACCACTGGGATATTTAAAAAAAATTACTCAAAATATAATGGATAACTGCTGCTTTACTTTGGTTAATAGATCAATAAAGCTATTAATGGTTATGCTATTTTTTTAAAAACCCTAATATAGCAATATATAATTGACCCAATTTTGGCATATAGGAACTAGGAACTGACAGTTTCATATTGATAAATTTAAATACTCATATAAGATATTTCATGGATAATGGTTTGTGCTCATTATAATTTAAGTTCATGAAACCCCTTGTTATCCATTCTAAGGAAAAAATAATTTACAACAGGTTAGCTAAAAAAATAGCTAACCTAGCTAAAGTTGCAATACTTAGATAAATCTATTTTTGCTAACTTTCAAGTATTGAATAAGCAACTTTCTTATCTAATTTACTGATATATTAAAAGCTATTATTTATTAGTTCTAACATGTTCATACTGAACAGCTACATATTTTATTAATATTGCTGACGGTTGAATATTGTTACTTAAATTGAGATTTATTCCTAGTTTTTTGGTCAGTAATGAAACAATTGCTAAATTTTTATTCAAAATAAAACTATCATCTAATTTACTGTGCATTATAAATCTAAAGAAATAAAAATTAGTTATAACTAAACAAATTTATTGCTAATTTTTTTTTGAAAAAAATAAAATATCGTAGTTCTGTTTACCTGGTACCAAAAGTACATTTATTTTTTCTATTAAAGCTATCATACCACTACAAAATTGGTATTTAAGGATAATCATATATTATGACAATTAATAAAGTTGTTCATCCATGTAATTTAATAATTTTCGGCGCAAAAGGAGATTTGGCTCGCCGCAAATTATTGCCTTCCCTTTATAAATTGGAAAAAACCGGCTATATACATCCTGATACGCGTATTATAGGTATTGGTCGGGTTGAATGGAATGCTGTCGCCTATATAAGGGAAACTAGAAAAACATTAGAAACTTTTTTAAATGAAAAAATAGAGCCTAGTGTATGGCAAAAATTAAGTAAGCGTCTTGATTTTTTAAATTTAGATATTCGAGATATAAATAAATTTAACTCACTAGCAAAATATCTTGAGGGTGATAGCAAACCTGCTATATATTATTTTGCTATGCCGCCAACGACTTTTAGTGCTGTTTGTTATGGTTTAGGCTATGCTGGCCTTAATAAAAAACATAATCGGGTTGTTATTGAAAAACCATTAGGAAGTGATCTCGCTTCTTCCAAAAATATAAATAATGAAATGGCTAAGTATTTTAAAGAGAGCCAAATTTATCGTATTGATCACTATTTAGGTAAAGAAACAGTGCTAAATTTATTGGCATTACGTTTTGCTAACTACTTATTTATTAATAATTGGGATTATCGAGCAATTGATCATGTACAAATCACGGTTGCTGAAGAGATTGGTATCGAAGGACGTTGGAGTTATTTTGACAAAACTGGTCAGATGCGTGACATGGTCCAAAATCATTTATTGCAAATTCTTACTATGATTGCCATGCCACTACCTGCAGATTTAACTGCAGATCGTATACGGGATGAGAAGGTTAAAGTATTACGTTCATTACGTCGCATTGATTATCGGAATGTGCATGAAAAAACCGTCCGAGGTCAATATACAGCAGGTTCTATTCAAGGGAAAAAAGTGGCTGGATATCTTGCTGAGGAAGGAGCAAATAAATCAAGTAAAACAGAAACTTTTGTAGCAATTAGAGTTGATATTGATGATTGGCGTTGGGCTGGTGTGCCATTTTATTTAAGAACCGGCAAACGATTAGCGGAAAAATATTCTGAAGTAGTAGTTTTTTTTAAAAAACCAGCATTAAATATTTTTTCTGATTCTTATAAAGATCTACCGCAAAATAAATTAACTATTAGATTACAACCTGATGAAGGAATTGATATTGAAATTTTAACCAAAGAGCCTGGTCTTGAGCATAAACATCATTTACAAACAACAAAATTAGATCTAATTTTTTCTAAAGCATTTAATCCAATTTATTGGGCAGATGCATATGAACGTTTATTACTAGAAGCTATGCGTGGTATCCAAGCACTCTTTGTACGTCGTGATGAAGTAGAAGAAGCTTGGAAATGGGTGGATTCTATTATGGAGGCTTGGACAATAGATAATCAACCGCCTAAACTTTATCAGACAGGAACATGGGGACCTGAGGATTCTGATGCGATGATAACAAAAGATGGTCGTTCGTGGAATAAGTTTAAATAGTTTTTTAAATTAATAGTATAATATACCTTAGTATATTACCATGATTTTTATTTTAGCTTAAATTTCATATAATTATTTGATTAATTACAATTGTTATACTATAAATAGTATTATTATAACTCAACAATAGTCGTGGTTCATTGTAGCCTTATTATAATATGAATCAAATCTCATGTATAGCGCTAAAATAGTTAAAAATAAAAATAGTAGCTATCATAATTGAAAATAACAAAGCTATATATTTTAATTTTTATCTCAGTGAGAATATGAATCTGAGGACTTAATTACTGATAGCTACACCTATATTTAAAATATCAATACTAGCAAAGTAGAAATTATTGATTTTTAATATGATACCAATAGTGGTATTAAACTTAATTTATCATCAATATTTTTATAATTGATAAAATAAATAATTTTATTTTAATAAATAAATGTATTAAATATAATCATTATTTAATAATAATCAAGATAATTAATCCTAATTGTTTAAATTAACCTGTTTAAATGCAGTAAAAAACTAGTAAAGAGCTATTGTTACGATAATTTACCTACGCAAGCAATCATTATTTTTAAGTAATGGGGTGATGTTTAAAAGTCATAAATACATTCTCTGAGATAAAATTACCTGATGCAGTTCTTAATTTAAAGTAAAGTGTTGACCGGCATTAGTCTCATGAACATTATGGGGATATTTTTTGAATAGTTTAATGCCTTACCTAGAACGCTTAGTTTGCAAGCAACGATTGACTTTTTAACAAAAACGTAATTAACTAGTTAAATAACTGTAGCCATAACATACAAGTTTTTTCTTGATGATGCCATCTTATTCAACTAACTATGTTAATATTAGCAATTATTTATTCATAAAAATAGCCAGGATTTTAAATATGGCAACCCATATATTAGCAATTGATACCGCCACTGAAGCGTGTTCTGTCGCCCTCTGGCGAGATGGAAAAATTTTTACTAAATTTGCAGTTTCAACGCGGGAGCACACCAAAATAATATTACCGATGGTAGAACAGTGTCTTATTGATGCAAATTTGGATTTACAACATATGGATGTTTTAGCTTTTGGGCGTGGTCCAGGTAGTTTTACAGGCGTTCGTATTGCTGTCAGTATTGCTCAGGGATTGGCCTTTGGGGCTGATTTGCCAATGATAGGTATTTCTTCTCTGTTAACTATAGGGCAAGGAGCTTATCGCCAATTAGGTGCAGAAAAAGTATTAGTAGCGATAGATGCTAGAATGGGAGCAATTTATTCTGCTTGTTATGAACTTAAACCAGATGGCAATTGGCTAGGTGAAGATACTGAAGCAGTACTCAAGCCAGAGCAATTTTTAGCTAGAATAAATTGCTTAAGCGGACAATGGGTTATTGCAGGAACCGGTTGGTCAGCCTATCCTATATTAGGAATGACCAATTTAAATTTATTACAAAGTGGTATTTATTTACCTGACGCACAAGATATGTTGATTTTAGCTTTAAAAGAGTGGCAAAAAGGTAAAACAATTGACGCTGAAGAAGCTAAACCGGTTTATTTACGTAATGAGGTTAATTGGAAAAAATTACCCGGTTGTTGATACTTATTGAAAATAAGTATGCTATTTTCATGGGTAATTTATGACAATAAAGTACGCAATAATGAATTTGCTGATCTATTAATATTCATTATAATCAACATCATAATTGACAGTAAGTTTTACTTCATGTTATCTGCTAATAAAGTTAGTTGTATAAGTAGTAATTATGTCTCACAAATAAATCAAAAGAAAGCAGCACCAGCACCAAGAGCCGGTTATTTTAGCCTTAAATCGCAGTTTGTTATATGACTCAACTATTAAAAACAGGTTATAAATTATTTCCTGTTAAAAAAATTAAAGTTATGTATTGAAAAATAATATTTTTAATACCCTTTTATCTTAAGGAATCGAACATTTGTTGATTAAGGGTAAATTTATTGCAGATCTATTTACTATCTATTGTTGAGCGACGGTAGTTAATATTTACCTTAGCTAATATTAACATCTAAAACAGTAGATTGAATAAAAAATTAGTCAACACAATGAAGGTTTAATCTGATATAAGCTTTGTTTATTACTCTTCAAGTTTAATTTAGTTTTTAAAGTAATGTACTGAGATTAAGTAATATTAAATATCTTATTTTCCCATTTCTGATTTTTTAACACAATTAAATAGCTACTGACTGATAACAATTGTTCAACATTAATAATTAATTTTTAAAAAATATTTTAGATCTAATAGATTAGTAACTTAGCAGACAGGTAAAGCCTAATTTAGGTAATTATTAAGCAACAATACAAGCTTTTCAGCATGATCGCATCACTTAATCACCAAAATACCAAGCAGTAGGATTACTTATTGTTATATGTTTAACAATATAAATAATTTATTTTCCTGGCTATGCAGAGTAAATAAAAACCATAAGAACTACATAAAACAGTTTTAATGAGTAAATCTAAATATTAAACAATACCTATTAAATACTAAGGTAACATAACACTACCTATTTATTGTTAATAATTGGGTATAATTATAAAATTACAAAAAATTCAGTAACCAAAGATCTATAACCATTCTTTAGATGGTAAAAACCGCGTTACTATTACCTGCATTCCCCCAAATAACATGTGACTAATAATATTATACTCATGTAATTTTTGATATTACTTGCTGTAATAAAAAAATAGTTGTACTCTAAACAAGAATTTAAATATTTAAAATTAATGGCTGTGTTATATAAAGCTTATACTGACTATTGCCAATTAACTAAGCAATAATGTTTTTTACCACGCTTAATTAAAGAATAACGTCCAAATAGACGATCTTCTGCAGTAAAAATATATTCAGGATCGACACATTTATGACCATTAATTGCTACCGCATTTGATCTTATGATCATCCTTGCCTGGCCGCGCGAAAGCACAAATTTAGCATCAACTAATGCCTGCTGTAAATCTGCTCCTGAATTTAATTTAATCATTGGCATACCATCTTGCGCTAACTGAGCAAAATTTATTGAGGTTAATGCAGTAATCCTATCAGAGAATAAACTATCTGTGATCTGCTTGGCATCCTGTAAGCCTTTATCACCATGTACTAACTGGGTAACTTTCTCCGCTAATACATACTGCGCTCGCGGGGCTTTACTACTTCTTTGATCCTCTTCTTGCAAAGCATTAATTTCTTCAATTGGCATAAAGGTAAAAAATTTAAGAAAACGATAAACATCTGCATCGGCAGTATTAACCCAAAATTGATAAAACTTATATGGATTAGTTTTTTGCGGATCTAACCAAACAGCACCAGATTCCGTCTTACCAAATTTAGTTCCATCAGATTTAGTAATTATCGGCACTGTTAAACCAAAAACTTGTTTTTTATGTAACCTACGAGTGAGATTAATACCAGAAGTAATATTGCCCCATTGATCAGAACCGCCTATCTGTAATTCAACATTATATTGGTGACAAAGTTTGGCAAAATCATAAGCCTGGATCAAATTATAGGAGAACTCAGTAAAAGAGATACCAACATCATCACGTTCAAGACGTTGTTTAATAGCCTCCTTCTTGATCATTTGATTAACTGAAAAGTATTTACCAATATCGCGCAAAAAGGTCAAGATATTTATTTGTTCAAACCAATCATAATTATTAACTACTTTAGTGCTATTTTTACCACAATCAAAATCAAGAAATTGTGAAAGCTGTTGACTAATTTTTTCTACACATTGTTGCACCGTTTCGTAAGTATTTAACTTACGATCAGTGGCTTTGAAACTTGGATCGCCAATTAAACCTGTCGCCCCACCAACTAAAGCTACCGGTTGATGCCCCATCTGCTGGAAACGCTTTAAACATAGCAAAGGAACCAAATGTCCTAAGTGCAAGCTATCAGCAGTTGGATCAAATCCACAATAGAGCACCACTGATTTCTGGGATAGTTTCTCTATTAAGCCCCTTTTATTTGTCAGCTGGGCTATTAAACCCCTCTCTTGCAATTGTTCAATTAGGTTCTTGCTCAACATCAATAACTCCATCAATTTTTTATTTCGTCAATTTTGTGGATAGATATAATATAAATAACCGTAATAAGATAAAACACTAGGCAAATAAGTGCTAGTTAAAAAAATTTTTTTCCTATTATGGCGCTAAGCGATCAATATGCCAATGATCATATTGCCATTGATACAAGAATCTATCATGTAGCCGTTTAGTACCACCTTGCCAAAATTCGACACTATGAAATCTGACGCGATATCCGCCCCAAAAGCTAGGTAAAGGAATTTCTCTATTTTTAAATTTTTGTTTTTGTTGTAAAAATTTATGCTCTAAAATACTTCTAGCTGAAATTTTGGTTGATTGCTTTGAAACCCAGGCTACTATTTGACTATCTTTTGGTCTACTATGAAAATATTTTATTACTTCAAGTGAAGAAAGTTTTTCTGCTTCACCTAGAAAGCATACTTGACGATCTAACTGATACCAGGGAAATAGTAAACTGACCTTATTATTATGATCAATATGTTGTGCTTTACGACTAGATAAATTAGTATAAAATATGAGTTCATTTTTATCATAATGTTTGAGTAATACAATTCGTTGATACGGTTGTACATAGTTATCTACCGTTGCAACACACATGGCTGTTGGATCTGCTATTTTTGCTTCATAAGCCTGTTTTAACCAACGATCAAACAAAACTAATGGCTGGTCGGTTAAATCCTTACGTCTTAACCCCCCTTGAGTATATTCACGTCTTAAATTAGCAATATCTAACTTAATTTTTTCTGCCATTTTTTACCTCTGTATTATGATAATAGATATCATGTGACATATCATTGACCATATAAATGGCACCTAATACTATAATATTAATTAATAATTAACTTAATCTTGTCACATGGTAGTTATTTTAGCTACTTTCCCACAAACGAATAAACAATATACTTTGTCATAAAGTAAAACCTGAAAGTAAAAATTTATCAAATATTGAATGGATGTTTACTTACGATATAAGATATTTTTGTAACTAAGCAGAAAATATTCTCTACTAGTACGGTTAGAAGCTAGCTACTTAAAATAGTAATTAATCCACCAGCATTTTAGTCATAAGCTACTCATTTACCTGCTATATATAATCGCACCCAATCTACGGTCCGGTATTATCATAAGGGTTATTAAAATGTTGAGTATTACAGATATCAAACAGTATATTTTCTGGTACAGCATCATCAACTATTAAATTACTAAATAAAGTAGTAAGATTAGTAATGCCACTATTATTTAATATAATAACCTAATGATGAAAACTAAGTACAAAAGTGCGATCCTTGCATACCATAAGCTATATCTATCTATACGGCGAAAATTTACTACTACGGTGATGTTAGTTAACAGAAAAACTATAATTTTATCTCTCAATTGTATAGTAAAATGACATTAAGTAGGTTGGTACTAAACTATTTGCTCATTACACTCTATTGCAGTACTATATGCAGCAGATAATAATTGTTGTTTCAATAGGTAGGTTATCAATGACTTAAGCATATCTAGAACCAAGCTTATAATTAATTTCATCTATTGTTGCTAAGGTTAGCAGCTTAGCATTAACATATATATGTTAAAATGTATCAAGGTAGTTAGAGTTAGTTAGAGATTTATAAAAAACTAAATTTTGATGTTGGAGCGTTTACGGCTGCAAATATAGAAACCACTGCATTCGCTTTCATGGGAACTAGGAAATTATTGTTGCCTACAATATTAATTGTAGTCATAGTTTGATATGTGATCTAGATCACAAATTCAACACTGATAAAATCTAAAAGTAATCTATTCCATTTGCAACTTTTGATACAGCAACATTCAGTAGGATAATTTTTGGTTAAATAATTTTAGCTTTAGCTAAAGCTTACTATTTTGACGAAAAACAATCGCATGGCGCACTTTACAATATTACTGTTTTATTAAATTGTTAATAAATAAAAAATTAGGTCGTTGATTGCCGATATTTATTGACAGTTGCAGTAATCAATTGCTGTAATTTCCCTTGCTGATACATTTCAATAATTATATTACAACCACCTATTAACTCACCATCAATCCATAACTGAGGAAATGTTGGCCAGTTAGCATACTTAGGTAATTCACTGCGAATATCAAGGTTTTGTAAAATATCTACATAAGCAAAACGTTCACCACAAGCAGAAATGGCTTGTACCGCCTGAGCAGAGAACCCACAACGTGGAAATTTAGGTAATCCTTTCATGTATAAAAGAATTAAATTTTCTTTTATCTGGCGTTCAATTTTTTCTATTGTCGTCATTATGACTTCCTTTAAAATTAGATCTATTTTACACTAAACAAACATAATATTAGTATGTAATACCGTTTTCTATCAATACTTAATAATAATTTTCTGCTATTATTAGAATAATAAATAATTTTTAAAAAAAAATACTAATTTATCTATATAAAAAATATAATTACAATATGGTTTATTTATCAACTTATTATACAATACGAATAAAAAAAGGAGTCTGCAATGTCTTTTCAATTACCTCCATTACCTTATGCTAAAAATGCTCTAGAGCCTTATCTTTCTCAAGAAACATTAGAATATCATTATGGAAAACACCATGATAATTATGTAAATAATCTAAATAATTTAATTAAAGATACTTACTTTGAGACTAAATCATTAGAAGAAATTATAAAAAGCGCACAAGGAGTAATTTTAAATAATGCAGCTCAAGCTTGGAATCATACCTTTTATTGGCATTGTTTAGCGCCTAATGCCAGTGAAGAACCAACCGCGAAAATAACTGAGGCCATTAATCAGCATTTTGCTAATTTTAAAATTTTTAAGCAGCAGTTTACCGATGCAGCGCTGAAAAATTTTGGTTCAGGATGGACCTGGTTAGTAAAACAAGCCAACGATAAACTATCTATCGTTAATACTTCAAATGCCGTAACACCAATCAGTGGTAATGATAAACCATTACTAACTGTTGATATATGGGAGCATGCTTACTATATTGATTATCGTAATGCACGAGCTGAATATTTGAACAAATTTTGGTCACTGGTTAACTGGAAATTTGTCGAACATAATTTATTGCAATAATTTACTAAAATTTATTTGAAAAATAGTTAAAATTTATGCAGCCATAACTAAATTTTAGTTATGGCTGTTATTAAACATTATTAAATTATATTATTTTTACTTTTTACTATATTAATAATATTTTTATTTTTTTAAAATCAGGTAGCTGATTAAGTATTAGGGTTTCTCTTAAAAATTTATCTATTTTCAGTTAATTGCTGGATCATCAATTTTAATTTGCTCTCTAGTTAAAAACTATTTAAGTACTATTAAGTTACATAATCAGAACCCGTTGTTTGATATTCTATTGTTTTTGTATCATCAATATTTAAATTTTGAAATCTTCTTACTATCTTTGCTAGAGCCTGAGCCTGCTATCATATCATCAAAATGAAGAGTAAAATTTATCCTATTTTTTCAGTATTCATTCAATACTCCTCTAGGCTAAAATGCTTATTAACGCTCTAATTCGGCAAGAAATTGGCTAATGTTCATAACATTCTAATTAATTAATAAATTACATTAATACTATTTAAGTTAAGGGCGCCACACTAGATTATACTGCTCTATTTATCATAATTACTAACTATTAGCATCTGCTATGCTAATTAGCAACTGATTAACGGCTATAAAAGAATAGTAATATCCGCAAAATTTACCAATCTCAATAAATATTACACAGCAATATGTATTATTGAGTATGATTAATATGATTAAACATAAATATCATCCTTGAATTTTTTATAATTATTTATCTAAATTTTATAAAAAAAAATAAAATACAAATCATTTACTTTTATTTAAAATAAATAACATTATTCTTAATATATCCATATTTTAGCATTTCAGATAAAATAGCACTACTAACTGCTAGTAAATATTCTGATAATGAGCTTACTTTTGTATTATTTTTCGTTGATAGCATGAATCATACCAACTACATTATCGTAATGATTTATATATTACTTAATGATACAAGTGACAAATTAATAGTCTGTTACAATAATAACACATGATATTTATAGTTATTTGATTTATAATTATTAAATTATAGTAGCTTTTTAGCTATTTATTATGGCTTACAACCTATATCAAAGAAAAAATCTCATATAAACACAACAGTGAATTAATAAAATGCTCATCTAAAATATGTAGATTAATTTTTATAACTAACTACATTAATGCTGGTGTTAATGTCATACAGTTAAATTTATTGCATTGCAGGCCATTATGCAAGAAGATTAAATTTGGCACTAATAAAATCAGCATGGAGTAGCATCTAAATCACATTTGATTGATAATAAGTGGCTACCTGCAAAATTATCATTGGGTCCCACCAATATTTGATTGTATGATCAAATACTTATGTGTCAAATTAGATGATATAATTCTATTTTGCATGGTACTGATACATTTATATTATCTAGAAAAGAGTAAAATTAAAATCTTCTATCGAAGCGATAAAAATTATCGCAAACATTTTTAATAGCACAGATCCTTACTTTAATAACTTAAATATTCTGTTATCATTAACAGATGCATGAGTGCTAAAATAAATACCTAAAATTTCTAGATCTAATAATTATTATTAAATACAATAACATAATATAAATAAAATAAAGATTCTTATAATTAATTATTTCTTGTTTAAGAAATAAATTAGAAAGCTAATACCTAATATTAGTAATTTATAATCAAAAAATTCCTTATTTCCATAAAAAGTAAAATAAGGGGCTTTTCTGATGAATATCAGTAGTTAACTAAATGTTTAAATGCTTAATTAGATCATTTGTTCAGCTCGATGGTGGATTGATCTGATCATAGCATGCAATCCCTGGCTTCTTGATGGTGTTAAATGCTGCTCCAATAACAACTTTTGAAAGAATGAGTTACTATCGGTGAACAAAATTTGTTGTCCAGTTTTATTTTGAAAAATAATTATTACTAATGCAATTAATCCCTTTACTATAGCTGCATCGCTATCACCAGCAAATTGTATCTTGCCGTCACTATTCAGCTCCATAACAATCCAAACCTGACTTTGACAACCTGTGACATAGTTTTTTACTTGTTTTTGTATATCACTAATGGGTAATAATTTTTCACCTAATTCAATTAAATAAAGATATCGCTCTTCCCAGTTTTTACAACGTGAAAAATTAAATAACAATTTATTCTCATCAGGTAAGGCTGACATCATTCTACCCTTATATGTACTTTATAACGGATTAACCAAGTAATTTTTCAATATGTTGTAGTTTTTCAACCAAAATATCAATCTCTTCTTTAGTAGTATAAACTGCTAGAGAAACGCGACACATGGCTGGCACTTGATAAAAATTCATCAACGGCAACGCACAATGATGGCCTGTCCGTATTGCAATCCCATAATTATCTAAAAAACTCCCGACATCATAAGCATGATGGTCTCCTAAATTAAGGGCAATAACCCCTTGGCGCTCATCTGAGCCATAAAAACGCAAAGATTTTACCGTACTTAACCGCTGATTAGCATACTGCATTAATGATGTTTCATGGGCCGATATTTGTTGATAACCAATATTATTTACATAACGTAATGCCTCACCTAAGCCAATAATACCAACAATATTTAGCGTACCTGCTTCAAATCGCCATGGCGCATTTTCGTAAGTAATATTTATTATTGATGGCTCAGCTAACGTCATACTAACTTTATCAATTATAGCTCCACCACCTTGCCAAGGTGGTAAAGCATTTAATAATATCTTTTTACCATATAAAACACCAATACCAGTAGGCCCATACAGTTTATGACCAGAAAAAACATAAAAATCACAATCCAAATCTTGGACATCAATCATTTGATGCATAATACTTTGCGCACCATCTAGCACAATATGTAATTGTGCTTTTTTTTTCTCAGCACATTGGCGCGCATAGGCAATAATCTTTTTTACTGGATTAACGGTTCCTAAAACATTAGACATATGGGTAAAAGAGAGTAATCGTGTTCGACTATCTATTAGCTTATCTAATTGTTCAAAAATTAATTTACCTGCATTATCAATAGGTAATACACGAATATCAAAACGAATCTGGCATGCAAGCAGATGCCAAGGAACTATATTAGCGTGGTGTTCCATTTGGCTAATGATAATATTATCTCCTGGTTTGATAAACCTATATCCATAACTATTAGCAATTAAATTTATGCCTTCCGTTGTTCCTTTAACAAAAACAATTTCTTCAGCATCAGCTGCATTAATAAAATCAGCTACTTGCTGACGAACATTTTCTACCATAGCTGTTGCTTTACTACTCAAACTATAGATCCCTCTGTGTACTGCCGCATAGTGATGACAAATAAATTTACTTTCTTTTTCTATCACTTGTTGTGGTTTTTGCGCACTAGCAGCACTATCTAAATAAACCAAAGGTTGACCGTAAATTTTTTCTGCTAGCATAGGAAAATCTTTGCGAATGGACGCCACTGAAAATGTCATATTAAACCCTTGCCAAGCGCTGCTGAATAATATTCATTACCTTATTACTTATACCTTCACTATCAATAGCTTTAATTACTTCATCCGCAAAAGCAACCATAATCATATATTTTGAATTATTAATATTAATACCCCGTGAACGTAAATAAAATAGCTGTTCATCATCAATACAGCCTACTGTCGCGCCATGACTACACTTCACATCATCCGCATAAATTTCTAACTGCGGTTTAGTATAAATTTCTGATTGTTTACCTAATAACAAATTGTTATTTATCATTTTGCCATCTGTTTTAAGTGCTGCGGGCGCCACTTTAATCATCCCATTAAAAATAGATTTACTTGCATCTTGCGCGATAGTTTTATGCAACTGGCGACTTTCACAAAATGGTTTATTATGTTCAATATAAGTTCTAGTATCAACAATTTGTCTATTTTGTGGCAATAATAAGCTATTAAGCGCTAATCTACTACCAGCTCCATTTAACTTCACATTAGTATGATGACGAAATAATGCTGAACCAATAAAAATACCGCTACTGGTTATTTGACAATCTGTACCTGACAAGATGTCATTATGGGCAAAATGGCTACTTTGATTATTTTCAACACTAAGTTTAATATGACTAAAATAACTATTATCACCAATATTAGCGGTCAACCGGCTACCAGTGAGATGAGGCTTATCATCAATAGAAATAAAATGTTCAATAACTTGCGATTTACAATTAGCACCGATCGCTAAATGATAGCGATAGTGACTAGTATTAACATAATCACCGTGATTTAATCCAGAGGTAATATTCAATATATAAAGCGGTTTTTCTACCTGTTGATTATCTGCCAATTTAATAAATAGGGGTTGAGCAGCCAGACTCTCAGTTAAATACAGAAATATTTCATCATTCACGATAGGACCCGGAAATTCCTGTGCCAGCGTATCCATCATCTGAATTTGATAAGGGTTAAAGTTATTACTACTTAGTGCCGGAATAAAATATCCATTTAAAAAAATAATATTCCAACCATCAAGATATATAGCTAGCTGTTTTAATTTATCAGCAGTAATCGTGTTAACTTTATCATTATTTAATTGGTATTGAGTGTTAAGTACTTTTGCCAACGGAGTATAATGCCAATCTTCATGACCAAATGGTGGAAAACCAATTTTTTCTGCCTTCTCCCAATAAGCCTTAGCTTGTTTTTCTTTCGCTCTTTTACTACCATGAAAAATAGTCTTAAACACTTTTAGCGCCTGTTGATTTAGCTTTGTGACTTGATGCTGTTTTTCTGCTCTGTAACTTTTAGTCAATAAGCCAGCCATAGCCTTGTACCTCCAGTTTTTTGGCCAATGAAAAATCACCTGATCTAATAATTTTACCTTTATAGAGAACATGAACAAAATCAGGCTGGATATAATCTAAAATGCGCTGATAGTGAGTAACGATAATAAAAGCTCTTTCAGGGGTACGTAGTGAGTTTACACCATTAGCAACTACTTTCAAGGCATCAATATCAAGACCTGAATCAGTTTCATCTAAAATACACAAATCAGGCTCTAATGCTGCCATCTGTAAAATATCATTACGTTTTTTTTCTCCACCAGAAAAACCTACATTAACAGATCTAGTAAGTAAATCTTTGGGCATATCAAGCAATTCAATTTTATTTTTAATAAAATCCTGAATATCAAATCTATCAAGCAGTGGTTGCTTACGATACTCTCTAACTGCATTAATGGCGGTTTGTAAGAAAAATTGATTACTTACACCAGCAATTTCGACTGGATACTGAAAGGCTAAAAATATACCTTCCCCGGCACGGTCTTCCGGTGATAACTCAAATAAATTTTTATTTTTAAATATAATTTCACCCTGCTCTATTTTATATTCTTCACGTCCAGCTAGGGTTGCTGATAAAGTACTCTTACCTGATCCATTAGGCCCCATAAGTGCATGCACTTCACCAGATTTTACTGTTAGATTTAATCCGTTAAGAATTTGATTACCTTCAACACACACATTTAAATTTTTAACACTTAACATTTTATTGGCCTTTGAATAACTTAGTCTTATTTTAAAAGTAACCGTCAACCCACACTATGTTCCAAACTAATTGCTAATAATTTTTGTGCTTCAACGGCAAACTCTAATGGTAATTCAGAAAAGACATCTTTACAAAACCCGGTTATAATCATAGAAATAGCATCATATTCCCCAATACCACGCTGTAAACAATAAAAAAGTTGATCTTCACTAATACTGGATGTCTTAGCTTCATGCTCTAACTGTGCACTACTATTCATTACTTCAATATAAGGAAAAGTATGTGCACCACATTCAGTACCAATTAACATAGAATCACATTGAGTATAATTTCTAGCGTTTTCTGCCGTCGGTAAAATTTTTACTAAACTACGGTAACTATTTTGACTACGACCTACTGAAATCCCCTTGGAAATGATAGTGGAGTGAGTATTATTACCAATATGGATCATTTTTGTTCCGGTATCAGCTTGTTGATTACCATTAGTTAATGCCACTGAGAAAAATTCTCCTACTGAATTATCCCCTTGAAGAATAACACTAGGATATTTCCAAGTAATAGCAGATCCTGTTTCAGACTGCGTCCAGGACATTTTGGCATTCTCACCCTCACATAAGGCACGTTTGGTGACAAAATTTAAAATGCCACCAGGTTTATTTTCACCACCTGAAAACCAGTTTTGTACGGTAGAGTATTTTACTTCAGCATCTTTATGAACAATAACTTCAACTACAGCAGCATGCAATTGATAACTATCTCGTACCGGAGCGGAACATCCCTCAATATAACTAACGTAACTACCTTCATCAGCAATTAAGATAGTGCGCTCAAACTGACCGGTTTGAGCTGCATTAATACGAAAATAGGTTGATAATTCCATAGGACAACGAACAAACTTTGGCACATAAACAAATGTCCCATCAGAAGCGACAGCAGAATTTAATGCAGCAAAAAAGTTATCTCGATTAGAAACAACTGTACCAATATATCTTTTTACTAACTCAGGATACTTTTGTATTGCTTCACCAAAAGAACAAAAAATAATACCCAGTTTTGCTAATTTGCTACGATAAGTTGTTGAAACAGAAACAGAATCAAAAATTGCATCAACAGCAACTGATTTACCCTCACGCACTGGCACACCAAGTTTATTAAATGCTTCTTCAACTTCTGCGGTAAGATAATTATTGTTATGCTTATCTCCTACCTCTGCTGAAGAATTAGCTTCTATGTTACAATTATCATCGCAACTATTGCAGGATGGAGCAGCATAATAACTATATTCCTGATAGTTTAAATTAGGATAATAACCTTTAAGCCAATGAGGTTCTTCAATATCTAACCAATGTTGATAAGCTTCTAAACGAAACTGCAACATCCAATCAGGTTCATTACGTTTAGCTGAAATAGCTTTAATGACATCTTCATTGATACCTTTAGCTAGTTTATCTGTTTCAACCTGAGTGAAAAACCCCTCTTTATAACTATGCTCTAATAACCATTGATGAACATCATCATTACGCTGTGACATAATTTAATTCACTTAAATACTAAAGCTTTCACCACAACCACAAGCGTGTTGTGCCTTCGGATTATTAAATTTAAATACTTGATTAAGTCCCTCACGAACATAATCAACTTCAGTGCCATCAATAAATGGCATTGATTTTATAAGAACAAAAATTTTGGCGCCATTATTTTCAAATAGTAAATATTCATCAGTTGGATTATCTATAAATTCAATGACATAACTAAAACCAGCACATCCTGATTGCTTGATATTAATAGATAACCCATCACTGTCCGGATTTTTTTTTATTAATTTACGAATTTGATCAGCTGCTTTATCGGTAATGGTAACCCCCTTCCAAATTATTTCATTCAAATAAAAAGTATCAACATGCTCTGCCATTATTGACCTCACTCAACTAATACTTATACTAGATTATACTTTAAATATACTTTTTTGCTTTATATTATATATAGTAATTGATATTTCTATAAAAATACTTTTTCAGTAAAAGATCATTTATTTTACTTTTATATCAAAATTGTTTATTTATTCATTAAACTAAACTATTGATAAATATTTTAAAAAAATTTACTATAATATGTAAAATTACAAACAAAATATAGCTAAATAAATTTACATTAATTGTAAATGCTTTACTTATCTTTAAGATTAAACAATTTAATTATGATTATTATAAAATAGCAAATACAAATTAGTATTAATTATTTATTTTAAAATATATCTACTAGACTGAATAGTTACTAACTACCGATATAAATCGCACTACATAAGCTAAATAATTTTACTGAAGGTACTGCTTAACATGGGTAGCGTTAATCTCTGTACCAAATACTTTTAGTTAACTTTAGTACAAAAATAACTAGCTATAGAGCAAAACTATTCTACTAATAGAAGTTATGTAGTAGTAAAAATAGCTACATAGTACGTTTGATCAACTGGCATTATTGCTTCGATAGATAGCATCATTGTTTCATGTTAAATTTGGTTTATTTAACTACAGCAGGCATAACTTGCTGTTAACTTCAATACTATTTTGGGTACGGGTACTAATACTATTATTAGCTACTCATTAACTAATAAACCTAAAACTTGCCACATTCATCTAATAACCTAATTTTAAAATTAAATAGAAAAAAATAGTAATTTTAACATTAAAATATCTGGTAAATAAATATTTTATGAAAAAATAAATTAGCTACCAGTATCTTCTACTAAGCTTTATATTTACGCTCATGAAAGAGATAATGCTACATTAACTATTTTCCTTATTTTTTTACTCCAATTTTGTAAAAAAATAAGAAAAATACGTTAATACAATCACCTTGTAACCAATAAGTTTGTATGTATCCACCATTACTTTAACATAAAAGTAAACCAGCGCTGGCATTTCTTCATAAGTAATGAAATAAATTTCATATTATGAAATAATATAGTCACTAATAGGTCCTAAATTATAGCTATAATAGACTACTAAAATATTTTCTCTGAAATGGAGAATATCAATTACTTAATGTAAAAATTTATATTTTCTAATCTTGGTTAACAAGATTATTGTGTTGTTGTGTTATTTTTTGCTGACAATATCAGTACAATTACTCATATATTATGCAAATAACATTAGGGTTAACCTATAATCTTAAATACTATCTTATTATAGGGGCGAAATTTTTGGCGAATGAGTTCATTGCTGCTGAAAATTAATCAAAGGCTACATTAAAGTATTAACATCTAAATTAAAGCATCAATAATTAATATTATATACCATAATATGGTAAAAACTTTTTTACTTATGATCTAGAAAATATAATTATTAATTTATTTTTTATAAGATAACGCTGCATAATATGTATGCTATTAATCAATGATATTATTATCTTTAATTAATTAAAGGTATTATTGCTGGTTTAATTTGATATAATTTTTGATAAAAATTTGCGCTCCAAAATTTAAGCTATAAGGTAAATAGAAAACTTATTAACGTGTTCTACCTATAATAAGCAAGTTTTACTTAGCAGTAAGTTAATCCTTTATCACGCCATATTCAATTATAGCGTATTCTTGTGCCATATTAATTTACAAAATATTTTGCATATATCACGATATATCAATCACAATACCATCAAACTAAACCATTGGTTCCTTTTTTCCAACTAGGTATAAAAGGTTAATAACTTAAAATTTTTATCATTAGCCTGCTTTGTTAAAAATTTAATATTGTTATTCTAACGTAGATAAATAAAAGCTTGAAGAGTAAATTTATATATACTATTACCTGTTGACATTACTAATTTTATGAGTAAGTCCTATATGTAAAATCATTATTATAATTATTTTTTAAAAATAATGTTAACTCTTATCTACTATATTAGATTAATAATAAATACATACAAAATTATACTTGACAATTATTTTTTTATTAAAAATATAAATTACATTATTTCCCTACCTTTAGTAGTTACAAAAAATTTGATTAATCATCTAATAGAAATAGATAATATTTATCTATTATTTAAAATTAGGCTAATATAGTGGAAAAAACACAAAATTTTGGTGATCTACCCAAATTTATTTTTAATATAATTGCTATTTTACTGATGATTACGGCATGTTTTTGGGTATTAAAACCATTCATACTTGGGTTTCTTTGGGCAAGCATGGTAGTTATTGCTACATTGCCATTATTTAAAATAATTGAAAGCAAACTTTGGAATAAAAAATGGCTAGTAAGTATAATCATGATATTAATAGTAGTAATAGTATTTGTTATTCCCTTTGCCATACTAATTAGTAGTATTATACAAAATAGTGGTCCATTAATTAAATGGGCAAAATCGCCAGTTGAAATTAGATTACCAGAATTTTTATGGTTAAAAAATATACCATTTATAGGGTATAAACTATTTTATGGTTGGCATACATTGGTAGCTAATGGCGGTAATATATTAATTACTAAACTTCAACCGTATCTTGGAAAAGCAACCAGCTGGTTCTTAACGCAAGCTATTAATGCCGGGCATTTTATGTTTCATCTTATCATCATGTTACTATTTAGTGCATTACTCTATCTGAAAGAAAAAAGTGTTATATTAAGTATTAGACATTTTGCTATTCGCCTGGCAGGCACAAGAGGAGATACTGCTATTCTACTTGCTGGCCAATCAATTCGTGCTATTGCATTAGGTGTAGTTGTAACAGCATTAATACAAGCAATTAGCAGTGGTATTGGGTTAGCTTTAGCTAATATTCCTTATGCTGCAATATTAACGATTCTTATCTTTGTATGTTGTGTTGCCCAACTTGGGCCATTATTGATTATGGTACCTTCGATAATATGGTTATTTTGGTCAGACAATACCAGATGGGCAATTATTATGATTATATGGAGCATAATTGTAGCAACAATGGATGGTGTATTACGTCTTTTTATAATAAAAAAACAGGCTAATTTATCAATGATACTTATTTTGATTGGCGTTATTGGTGGAATCTTATCATTTGGAGTAATTGGTCTTTTTATTGGTCCAGTTATTTTAGCTATATCACATAATTTACTATTATCCTGGATAAATGAAGTTTAAAAACCAGCTAAATTATTAAATAAGTTAAACCAATCTTCTTTAGATAAGAAAATAACGAAATAAAAAAATTCATTTAATTAATATTTTTTTATAATTTTCAATAGTATTACTATGACAAGTATATTAATTAATAATATAATAATGAAACCATTAATTTATATTTTTTGATATAATATAAAGACCTACAACTAATTCAGATTTATTTTTTATTAGTACGGTTATATAATAACTAATTATAGGTAATTATAACTTCTAATTTAGATAATAAATTATTAATATTTATTAGTTATGTCTAAAAATTAAATACTGTGCAAAAAGTTTTTACTGATAAAATAAAGAAGCCTGCAGCTTACACAACAGGCTTCAAGAAATCCATTTCTAATCTTAAATAGCAGTTACATTTGCTGCTGCTGGACCTTTGGATCCATCTTCAATGGTAAATTCTACATTTTGCCCTTCAGCCAGGGTTTTGAATCCATTTCCTTGAATGGCAGAAAAGTGAACGAATACATCTTTGCTACCATCAGAAGGAGTGATGAAACCAAAGCCTTTAGATTCGTTAAACCACTTTACTTGACCCTTCATTTTGTGAGACATTTGCCTTTCCTATATAACAAATAAACATCGCCGGTTTCGGCAGGTATACAAAAGCCTACATCACTATCTAATTTCATAGAAGCATTCAGCAAAACGGTCTAAAGTTTATCAATAATCACGTTACTCATGACACATTAACTTAAATGTCGTAAATAAAATAGATTCGTTTATTAGGCTTACTATCATTAACGCACGAGTAGTTAATAATATCAATAGTTTTATGCTTTTCTTTTAAAAAAAATATTTTAATTTAATTAATAATAAATATTAATTTTATATATTTTAGATAATTTCTAATTAATAGATATTTAATGGCTAAAGTAATTTAATTGCTAGTTAAAGCTATTTATATTTATCTATAAATCTAATCAATTAAGATAAATATCATGAATACAATAAAAATAACTATAAGTGAAAATATCAGCTAAATATAAAAAAATAATAATATACATTATCTAGATTAGCAGTTTATTACTAGTTATACATTCCTATGTGTAGAAATTAATATTACTTAATATACTCACTACTTTTGGATATACTATATAATATACTTCATGCTATTTTGCTGGATACTACATTACTGTTTTATATCAAAAAAAATAAATATTGGAAGATATTGAAATATTTAATTTACGTATATGTAACAAATGTAGCTATTAACAAAATACTTGCTGAACTAACTATTAATAATACAATAAAAACCAAACTAAAAAATCTTATCAAAAAAAAAATAAAAAAGTATTTAAGAAAATAGATATACTTACATAATCACCTCATTAGATAATGTGTTTGCATTATAAACAAACAGTAAAATATTATATTTTAAACATTGACAGTAGTTCAGAACATAGTTACTATGCGGCTAATTTTTATGATTGATAATTCCTCCATAGTTCAGTTGGTAGAACGGCGGACTGTTAATCCGTATGTCACTGGTTCGAGTCCAGTTGGAGGAGCCAAACAATCTTAGCTAATGCTTTCTATTATTATAACTTATTAGTTTAATATATATCAATATACTATTTAATATAGCTGTTTTACTTTTTTACTTAATAATATCTAGTCAGCATGCTAACTACTAATCTCTTTTGTTATTTATTTTAAGTTGTAGTCAATTTCATGACCAAAATCAAGATATTATAAGATGAATAGAATATTTATTCTAAAAACAGTTTTATGTTAAAACTAGTTATGCTTTATACTAGCTAAATTTTGGTTCTAGAAATTTTTATGCTAAAATTAATAGTGCTAGTTATTTATATTAAGGTAGCAAAATATTTTAAAAGATCAGTAGTATAAATATGTTGAGAGGTAGACTGGATATAGCTAATACAATGACTACTTATAATTATGAAGTATCATAATAAAAAATGCCTGTAGTTATATTAAGATTTTAAATGTTTATATTTTTTTACGAGTTATGCAACTGTTTTAAAAGAATATAATGAAAAATTATAAATTATTTTTTATTAAAAAATCTTCAGTTTTATAACTTACCAGTTAATAAAAGGTTTATTGAACTTATATATAAAAAAGTAATTGTAAAATAGAAAAATTTCTAAGATGAAAATTATTTAATTTATTTTAAGCAAAAACAATAATAATTGGAAAATATATGTTATATAATTATCTACTATATAGTTAGATATAATTTTTTCTTAAAGTGTTATGTTAATAACAAAATATTATTAATACTTAATATAACATTATGTATTAGCTAAGTTATTTATTAACCAACTATGTAAAAAAAACAATAAAACTAATAAAATTAAGAAAAATAATGAATATAATATTTTAAAATAGTTTTTTAAAAAATAAATTATATAAATTTACTAGTAAAAAACACTAAAATAGTAGTAAGTATTAAATTAAATACTAACTATTTATTTATCTATCACTTAGATAAGTATTTTTATAAAATATTATATTAGCTAATATAATATTAACTATACCATTAATCAGATTAATAATTTTAAAATGTTAAATTAGCTTTTAATAATTATTATGTACAATACAGTTGATTATAATAATCTACAAATTTTTATTGAAAAGCATATAATATACTATTATCTATTTAGATAGATAACTATTACTATCTAGTACTATTATCTATTAACTAATAACTCGCTTTGATCTAAATACTTTTAAAAAGTTTTAAAACACAATTTATAACTATTCATTCCTACTATAAATGCAAGACAACATCATAAATAACTAATATAATTTTGAATTGGTTGGCATAGAAATTAATTTTCTAATGATATAAATTATAGATCATATCTTTAAGATATTAAATCATGGTATTTATTTTACCAAATAAATTAGGTAATAGATTGATAGCAAATTCAAAAAAGATTGCGTATCTAATATATTTATGCTTGATAGCATCAATATAAAAAACATGATAAGCAGCCACAAACAAGAAAAAATTTATGGTATATACCAAATCACGATTATGGTATTAGGCCATCTTCCCATAGCTAATACTTGCCTCTTTTATAGTAGTATAATTATTAATAATACTGGTAATAATTTTATTTAGAAATTAACATCGGCTCTACAAAATTAATGACTGAACTAATTTATGTATAAATAGGTTTATTAAGGTAATACTGATTATACCGAAGCTATTCGCTTTAATCCTACAGCAAGCAAGCTATGATAAATGACTAGTAATTTAATTTACTAACCATGATCTATTAATGAGAAAACTAACTATGCTTAGAAAAAATAATTAGATAAGATAAATTATTTTTATATAAAATTCTTATAGTTAAATATAGTTAACCATTTTTTATAAAATTACGCGAAGTTCAAAAATACTATTTTTTATCATAGTAATTATTACTTGCCGTTTAAATTATGTACTATTGAGTAATATACAAATAAGATCTAATAGTTTAAATATCAAGTGAGGTAAGTAAAAAAATAAACCAATATAATTTGGTTACCAATGTATTTTATAGTGTGGTATATTATAAAATTAAGGAAAATTATTAAATGAAAATTATTAAGTGATAAAAATTTTTTTTATCTCTCAAATAAAATTTACCAGCATGCTGCATGCATACTATACTACTAATCTATAATTAATGTTAGCAAAACTACTAAGGCGATAACTATTACTATCTTGATCTACATTTTTGCCAGCGTTGAGCGTTCAATAAAAAATTAGATCAAAATTTATAGTTAGGTAAAGAGGTTAATTTAGTTAAATTAACCATAAATATGTCTAAAATTAGAAATATAAGATGTTTATATTTGAAGGTCGTGAAATTAAAACCGATGCTGATGGTTATTTAAAAAGTAGCCAAGAATGGTGTGAATCCATGGTATATCTATTAGCTAAACAAGAGAATATTATATTGACTGAACAACATTGGAAAATAATTCGCTTCATTCGTGAATTCTATATTGAATTCAATACCTCGCCGTCTATCCGTATGTTAGTAAAGGCCATTGCTAAAAAATATGGTGAGGATATTGGTAATAGCCGCTATCTTTATCACCTTTTTCCAAAAGGACCGGCGAAACAAGCAACAAAACTTGCTGGGTTACCTAAACCTGTAAAATGTATTTGAGTTATTACAGTAAGTATCTAATAGTAAAATCTACAAACTCTTTTCAAAAAGGATATTCTTGATTTTTCTATCATCTTCAATTTTAGCACCCAATGGGCCGGCCAACCAGCACCATATAGTTAGTAATATAAATAAAACTTTTATGCTAACAATACATCAATAATAAATATTACTATATAGTACATATTTTTATCCCCATAGATAATGGATGATAATAAAATCTTAAACTTTTATCTTTTATAATAAAGAATAACTCCAACATATTGTTTTTTATGTCAATGATAGATACTCTTATAAAATAAATATTTTAATCTACCTAGATTAAAGTTATTAATAAATTAGCGTAACAGAGTGACTTTATTAAAATTGTTATTATTACTCACATATAATTCCTTAAAGGCTTCTAGGAGCTAGCTATGATGACTACCAGTAAATTTAGTATTGGACAACAAATAAGGCATAAACTACTAGGATATCTTGGAGTAATAGTTGACGTTGACCCAGAATACTCTCTTGATAAGCCACAAGATAACGATATTGCTACTAATGCAGCTCTACGCTCAGCTCCATGGTACCATGTAGTTATGGAAGATGATAATGGTGAACCTATTCATACTTATCTAGCTGAAGCTCAGATTACTTATGAAACTTCCAACGAACACCCAGAACAATCATCTTTAGATGAATTATCAGAATCAATTAAAACTCAACTTAGAACACCACAATTGCGTAATTAACTAATTGTAAAATCAAATTAATGAATATGATTAGTATATCATCTTAAACCTAAACTAAGTCTCTATATTTTATAGCAAGTATAGTTAATATGAATGAATGTTAGCATATTGCTTTAGTTATTAGTTAATATCTATAAATTTAAGCCAATTGATGGAATCTATTATTCTAGGCATAGAATTAATCTTTAATTTTTGATAGCGAGTATTAGTTTTTCAACTTACAGCGAATTTCCAATAAAAATAATACAATAAAATATTTATAGTCTCTTTTTTATTTAAAATAATACTCATTTAAAAGTAAATTTAACAGTGATTATTTATCATCATAAAATTATTAGTTATTTATTTGCTTAAATAAAAATTATTAATGGTATAATATGTTGTGAATGTCACTCATTATTAAAATAATGAGTAACATTCATTAGACAATGAACTATATTAATAAAATAATATTCAAAATAAGCCATCAAATTTAGTTTTGCTACCGGAAAATGATAAATAGCTAGCTTATAATCTATAAAACAAGTATTCAGATATAGTAACTGAGATTATAATACAAAATATAATAATATATAGCTGCTTTTTTTACATGATAAACGTTACCAACATAATATACCGTAAAATTAATTATGTTTATAACACCATAGTAGTATATATTAGAAAATATATTCTATATTTACTTTATATAACCAGGATATTTAGAATAATTTATAAACTTTTTATCTAAATTATAAGTTGAAAAATAGCGTGATTAGTAACGAATTACTATGGCAGAATTTAGCACCTGATTATGAACCTTATATTAATCTTTTTGCTTCTGCTGATAAACTAGAAAATGCTACTTTAGCAATTATTCAACCGAGATTATATAATAGTCTCGAAAGTTTTTTATTAACACCAACATATTTTCCTTTTGCTATAATTAGAGCATTAGAATGCCAAAGCTACTTATCTGAATTAGCTAAATGCATTAAAAATATTATTCCAGCTTCAGTAGCTATCACAGGCGATTATAAACAATCAAATGGAAAATTTTATTGGCAACCAAACAACAAAAGATCATTTACTACTTGTAATTCAGTTTATTTCTGTAATTGGATAGAAATGCCGCAATTATTTGGTAGTATACATCAGTATAAAAATAGTATTCACTTAGAGCCAGGACTATTACACAAAATCAATGGTGGAGTATTATTACTTTCTGTTAGTACATTATTAGCGCAGCCATTAATGTGGCAGCGGTTAAAACAAATGGTAATACAAAAACAGTTTGAGTGGCTTCCAGTAAATGATAATCAATTTTTACCCTATCCAATTGATTCAATGCCCCTGGATGTTAAACTTATTTTGGTAGGAGATAATTTTAGTCTTGATGAACTTGAAACAAAAGAGCCTGAGCTTTTTTCTCAAGCTACGTATGGTGAATATGAATTTGACTTAAATTTTGAACATAGTAGTCAACTATCGCTATGGATGCAATTTGTTAAACAAATTATTACCGATTGCCAATTACCTGCTTTAACTACTGATGCGTGGCCAACCTTGATTACTCAGGCAATTAGATATACTGAAGACAAATCTATTCTACCATTAGATAGAAGATGGCTTATTCGTTATTTATCTGAGGCAAATAAATTTAAACAAAATAACCAAATAACTACAAAATCATGCCAAGCGGCAATGCGGCAACGCAAATGGCAACACGGTTACCTAGCTAAACGCAATTTAGATGATATTTTAAAAAAACAAGTTTTTATTAAAACTGAAGGTAAAATCATTGGCCAAATCAATGGATTATCTATTATACACTATCCAGGTCATCCAGAAATTATTGGTGAACCATCACGTATTACTTGTGTTGCTCATCTTGGTGAGGGTGAGTTTACTGATGTAGAACGTAAAGTTGAGCTGGGTGGTAATATTCATGCTAAAGGTATGATGATTATGAACGCCTATCTCAATTATGAATTAAACCTTGAACAACCACAACCTTTTTCCGCCTCAATTGTATTTGAACAGTCTTATAATAAAGTTGATGGCGATAGCGCATCATTAGCTGAGCTTTGTGCATTAATTAGTGCACTTTCTCTTCAGCCTATAGATCAGCAAATTGCCGTTACAGGTTCAGTAGATCAATTTGGTTATGTACAACCAATTGGGAGTATTAACCCCAAAATAGAAAGTTTTTTTGATATCTGTTTCCAACGGGAATTAACTGGGCAGCAAGGAGTTATTATTCCGGCGGCTAATATTCGTCATTTATGTTTAAATCAAGATCTTATTGCCGCAGTCAAATCCAGAGTTTTTAACATTTGGCCTGTTGAACACGTTTCAGAAGCAATTTCCATGCTAACAAAACATGCTTATTATAAGCAGCAATATGATACAAAAAACTTACATCTGTTAGCTTTAATACATAAACGCATTACTCTGGCTAATAAACAAGAAAAACCAAAATTCATGAGATTTATAAAGTGGCTAAATTTAAAATAACTGACCAAAGTTGTTTAGCTTACAAGTGTAAGCTATTATTTAGCATTATTATTTTTAACAAGGCTATTTAGTAAAATGTTTAATAAACACAGCTCTTATAGTAAAGAAGATTTAGATGCTTCAGGGAGAGGTGAACTTTTTAGCGAAAATGGGCCGCCATTACCTTCCGGTAATATGTTGATGATAGATCGCATCATCAAAATGACTGAAACTAGCGGTAAGTATAATAAAGGATTTATTGAAGCTGAATTTGATATCAAACCTAATTTATGGTTTTTTAGTTGTCACTTCACTAATGATCCAGTTATGCCTGGTTGTTTAGGTTTAGATGCAATGTGGCAACTTGTTGGGTTCTACCTGGGATGGCTAGGTAATAAAGGTAAAGGCCGAGCTCTCGGCGTAGGTGAGGTTAAATTTACTGGACAAGTTTTGCCAATCGCAAAAAAAGTAACTTACTGTATCCATTTAAAACGTGTTATTAATAGAAAATTAGTTATGGGTATGGCTGATGGTGAAGTATTGGTTGATGATAAGTATATTTACACAGCAAAAAATTTAAAAGTTGGTTTATTTCAAGATACTAACAGTTTTTAAAGCTATAACTTTTTTCTTAAAATACCTTAGATTATCAATCTAATTGATGTAGGTATGTTATATTCATACCATCAATATAATTATCTATCTATAGATTATAAATCTTGAGTCCAGATTTATGCTAACGTACTAATTCATACTAAATAACCATTTAGATATTACTAAAAATACAATACTTAAATCTATATTTTTACTTTTATAAATCTAGTTACCTTGGGTAATTACTTTACCATCATAACAACTGCCATAAAAAAAATTAATACTATCAAATCTATTTAACAAATATAAAATAAAATATAAATTATGATTACTTGCATTAACATAATTCACTTATTTATCTATACAAAGAGCTTTTCTTTATCTGATTCATTTTTAAATCACTACAGTGCATTACATGTCTTGATCAGCAGTTGAATATACCTTAACAAGTAGTCAGGAAGCTACATATGATATAAATCATATAAACAGGAGACCATACTTGCAAAGAAAATAAACATAACTAGATTAGTTTAAGCAAAGTCTATGGCAAATTAGAAAGTACATTTTGCTTAAAAGATAATTTTTTGAATTACTACTAGCGTAGTTGTGGCTATTATTTTTATTATCATAGGTTTAATTGGCATACTATTAATTTTATCTAATGACTTAACTAATTTTACTTAATCTATTATAATAGCGTTGACCATTGGATTAATATTGTAATCAGCAAATTTTAATGGTACTATCTATATATTGGCATTTTTGAAATATAAATCCAACTAAATAGATAAATAATGCAACAGCTAATTATATTAGCTTCTTTTAATAATACACTTAATTATTATCCCAATACAACCGCATTAATTATTTGGCTAATAAAATAACAATTAAAGTACTCTTTAATTACACCAATCGACTGCTTCACTAGCTTCATCTGAATACTTTAATTATTTCAATATCCAAAGGCTATCAATCTGGTGGATAATTAATTATTTTTAGTTAAATAAAGCGTAATTTAGGTAAATTATCCCTTGTTATGGGAGGTAAACCTATCTAGCCAAAAACATCTACTTTATCAACCCAGTCAATTAATCCTAATGGATCCTGATATGTAACCTTGATAATAAACTTAACTTACTACAGGGTGAATAAAATTATTCTTATTAAGATATTTTCATCTGTTTATTCCAATTATAAACTTGATACTTTTACTTGTTTATTACGCTAATACAAGGAATATAAGACCTTGTATAATAAGGACCAAATAATTTTAAATAACTAAATGGCAAAAGAGAGTATTTTATGAATATAGCGACTGTAGTCAAAGTACTACAAGGCTGTGTAGCGGTAGGCCAAAAAGTAACCGTTCGTGGGTGGGTACGTACAAGGAGAGATTCAAAAGCTGGTTTTTCATTCATCTCAGTCTATGATGGTTCATGCTTTAATCCATTACAGGCTATTGTAAATAATGAACTAGATAATTATGAAACAGACGTTTTACACCTGACCACCGGTTGCTCAGTTGAAGTAACCGGGATCGTGAAAGCATCTGAAGGTAAAGGACAAAATTTTGAATTATTAGCCACTAAGGTTATATTTATCGGTATGGTAGAAAACCCTAATAGCTATCCAATAGCGGCAAAGCAGCATAGTATTGAATACTTACGTAAAGTAGCACATCTACGTCCACGCACCAATCTTATCGGAGCCATTGCCCGTATCCGCAATACCCTAGCTCAAGCTATTCATCGTTTCTTCCATGAAGAATGCTATCTTTGGGTTTCAACACCAATTATTACTGCCTCAGATACCGAGGGTGCAGGTGAAATGTTTCGTGTCTCAACATTAAATTTCCAAAATATTCCCCGAACTGAAAAAGGAGATATTAATTTTGATAAAGACTTTTTTGGTCAAGAAGCATTTCTAACCGTGTCAGGTCAGCTAAATGGCGAAGCTTATGCTTGTGCATTAAGTAAAATTTATACCTTTGGCCCAACATTTCGCGCTGAGAACTCTAACACCAGCCGCCATTTAGCTGAATTCTGGATGGTTGAACCTGAAGTTGCTTTTGCTAACTTAAACGATATATCCAACCTTGCCATAAAAATGTTGAAATATATCTTAAAATCAGGGTTACAAGAATCCCATGATGACTTAACCTTCTTCGCTGACCGGATCGATAAAGAAGTTATCAACCGGTTGGAAAAATTTGTAGAATCTGATTTTGTTCAAATTAACTATAGCGATGCCATTAAAGTACTAAAGCAATCAGGTCAATCTTTTGAAAAACATGTGGATTGGGGTGTAGATCTTTCTTCTGAGCATGAACGTTATTTAGCTGAGGAACACTTTAAAGCACCAGTTGTGGTCAAAAATTACCCCAAAAATCTTAAGGCTTTTTATATGCGTCTAAATGATGATAATCAAACAGTTGCTGCAATGGATGTATTAGCGCCCGGTATTGGTGAAATTATTGGTGGCTCTCAGCGTGAAGAGCGACTGAATAAATTAGATGCTCGTATGGAAGAAATGGGGATTAACCAACAAAATTATAACTGGTATCGCGATTTACGTCGTTATGGTACCGTACCTCACGCCGGATTTGGTCTAGGATTTGAACGTCTAGTTGCTTATGTCACTGGTGTAAAAAATATTCGGGAAACCATACCATTTCCACGTTCTCCGCGTAACGCGAGCTTTTAGCTATTTAATCTAATAAAATAAATAAGTATTTATTACTGTACTATTTATTTTTACTGATAGTCATATTTTATAATACATTGTTATTTTTGTATTATTTCAGAGAAAATAATAATATTTATCAACTGAACATGATAAGTAGAAATGAAACAGCACTAAATTGTTTAAAATAATTTCTAATAGTTAAGAATTTATTGTTAACAATGTCAGGTGAACAATAAAGGTAATAATAAAGGAGTAGTTAGTGCTTATGAAGACGATGATTTGTTTGTACATATCAGTTGCAGATAATAAAATATTAGATCAACTCATGTGGTTTTGTTGTTTTGAATGAAAATTCAAACTAATAAAAGTAAAATTGAAAACAACAATATAAATCATCTAGCCTATGCTGTTTTAAAAATTGCTTACTTTGGTTCATTATAAGGCTGACAGCTACTTGACAGGCCGTAAACTGGTTACTGAGTAATGATTTTTTTAGTCTGGTTGATGGATTAAATTTCGCCAGACAGTAAGTATCAAGGTAAAAATACATAAAAAATTAAGTAGTATTTAAAATAAATTATTTAGGGCAGCTGCTAAATATATGCTAAGTATATCACTCATGCTAATAAAATTTTAACCAAAAATTGCATTAATAGTGCTAAGGTATGGAACGAAGGTATAAAATATGATACTAAAAATCTGGCAGCAATATACAGCAAAACTCGTAATATGCAGAAATTTAGTAGGACCATCAAAGTCAATTGTGTAAATACCGACATGATACAAGTAGATAATAAAAATAAAAAATTTAACATAGTTGGTCAGTATATGTTTGATTAAATTTGTCTGAAAAATCTATTGCTTAGATGCAGTTTAAAAGCAAATATTTAACTGACTACTTGTAAAAAAAAAATTTAGAAAAATACTTTTCTATCGGTGCTTTCTACTATTTTTAAAAAAACTAACCGCAGTTATTGATTCCAAAATTAACTTAATCAATAACCACAATAGATTTACCGACAAATATGGTCTTGGTAAATAAAACCTGGTTGGTTTAGCCTTATTTTACCAGTTCTAATTGTCGCTTAGCGATGATTTTAAAGTACAATTTTAAAAACAAATATAAAAGTAGCACTTTAGCGCAGCTTTTTATAAATTTATGTTAATTAGTAAATTATTGTTGTTACCAACTAAACTATATAAATATCATAAGGTTAACTTATTTTATAGTATAGTGTTACCAAATAATTTTCATCGTGTTAACCTAAGATTACTTGATTACCAAATAAAAATTAAGTTTTTAGAATTATAAATAGGTTGGTATTATTGCTGCTATTACCAATCATATTTTTTATTCATGACCAAGCACCTTTTTGATATTTTATAATAAATTTTGACTATAATATCTAAAATTAAAGTAATGTATCATAGGTAAGTGTTTATCAGAAATAGGTAGTTTAGAATAAGCTATTGACTAACTTAACATAAAGTCAATTCATTTTTAGCAACTAGTAGTAATCTATCACTTAATAACTCACCATCTAGAAAACGTAACTTAGGGGCAATTTCTGCTAAAGGATAAAGTATGAATTCGCGTTCTTTAAGGCCATAATGGGGGATAGTTAAACGTGCAGTATGAATAATCTGTTGGCCGTATAATATAATATCTAAATCAAGCGTTCTTGGCCCCCAACGATCAGCTTTACGTATTCTCCCATGCATTAATTCAATCTCTTGGGTATATTCAAGTAGTATTTCTGGTAATAACTCAGTATCTAATGCGATAACAGCATTAAAATAATCAGGCTGATTTTGTATCCCCATAGGTTTAGTTCGATAAAAAGAAGAAATCGCAACTAGCTTTGTATTCGGTAATTGCTGTAATTCTTTAATAGCACATTGTACTTGTTGTAATGGGTCATTTAGATTACTACCAATGGAGATATAAACACATTCCATAATTTAATTTACTCTATTGTTTTTTATCTTTTTACGGTTAGTATGATTTCAGCGTATCATAAAGCAACTGAGCTAATTATTCTAATTAACGTCTTTGTTCTACGTTGGAGCACTAGGATAGCAACAGCAGCCAGAAATTTTTGATGTTCAAGTAGCTTGTTTACTTTTTTCACTTGGAGCCAAGGTAATTTAAATTATAATTACCAAATATCGCGCATTAAGGAAGTAAGCTGCTCGCTTAGGTATAATAAAAGCATTTATTGCTCATCGAATATATCGTTCATTGCGATAGCAATCGCTTCTTAAGATAGTAAACCTCTTTCCTGAGAAAGACTTTCTGCATATGCTAACAAATAATAATGCAGGATTAAATCATTACAAGATCTTCTCAAAAAATTTTTAATTAATAATTTTTAAAATTATACTATTTCTTCTAATTTACCTAATAATATATAGTAAAATTTTTAATTTGGTAATATAAGCTATTGATGTTAAAATTACTTCTAATTGCTAATTTTTATATTTTAGCTAAATAATTATTTAATATTAAGGTATTTTAAAAAATATTTTTAATTTGAAATAAATATTAGTTAGAAAGTTTATTATAATAACAAATTCATACTACAGTTAAATCCATATAATTATATATTTAAAATATAGATATTGATAAATAATACCAGGGCGATTAATATCTAATAAAAATATCTATCAAAACTGATATGTTTGACATATAAAATTTATTGATTAATTATGAAAAACTTTATAACTAAGCAAAATTAACTATAGTTAACTTAGCATTAATACTTTTATCACCAATAACTTTCCAGAAATACTATAATTCTCTATCAAAAAAATCTTTTATTACTAAAATTTACACATACACCGCAGTTATACTAAAATCTTAATTTATTAATTATTTTAACTTGATCTTTTAAAGTATAAATTTTATAATTTATTATTATATTTAACATTAAGATTAATTTTAGATAGATATCAATAATACCATTACCATAGAATACTAATCTAGATATTTACATAAAAATCTAAACTGCTAGATATAAACATATTATATAATTTTTTAATACTCTTTCCATAGTATGATTGCGGTTAAAATTTGCATGTATACCTAGTGTTCCTCAAAAAAATTACTACTTAACCTAATAAATGTTGGGCATTAGGATATATTAAACTTAATACGCTAACTAAATATATATTATATTTTAGATTTCATCTATTAACAGTTTACTACTGTAGTAAACTGCTAAACTAATGTAATATTGCTTTTCTTAATTTAAAATAAGATATTTTTCCATTATACTACTAAACTTAAACTAAAACTATTATAGTTTACCAACTATATAAACAAATAGTTGGATATTATGTGATATGACTGCTACCGGACATCTATTTTTTTCAGTATCATCATTAATACTTGTACATAAACTGTCAATTACACCTGAATTCGTCTATGGTGATAGACTTCATTTATTAGCTGGTACATTACTTGGCGCGCTACTACCAGATATAGATCATCCATTATCTTATCTTGGCCGTTTATTTCGTTTTATTTCTGTACCAATTTGGCGTTTATGTGGACACCGTGGTTTTACACATAGTTTACTTGCATGGGTACTAATTTTACTATTATCAACTAAACTTACTACTAGTTACTGGGTTTCTTATACGCTGGTTCAGGCATTTTTATTAGGATATTTCAGTCATTTAGTAGGTGATATGCTAACAGCAAAAGGAATACCTTTCTTATGGCCAACAAGAATCAACTTCTGTTTCCCTATATTAGGAAATAATTCTAATCAAAAATTAGAACATTCTATAGCTATCTTATTAGCTATTTGTGCGATATTAGTTCCATCTAACTATCAATTATCAACACTATTACCTCTATTACAAGAAATAAAAAAAAACTTAATTATATATATTTTTGATCAATTAAATTATTTAATTTTATTAAATTCTAAATAAAAATTTAAAATATTAAATTATATTTAGTAATAATAAAATTTATTTATTATTACTAATAAATAAGTAGAAATAAGTTTCATTATAAGTTCTCATCATCTTACTTAACCAATGGCAAAAATATTATATCTAAAACAATAAAACGAACCTAAATAAGTAGTATCAATTTTCCTGTTATTCTTAATGTGCTTATCTTTTATTTATCTTATTTAAGATATACCAAAGTAAGTATATATGAACAGAGTATATCCAATATAGGTTTTGTATTATTATTAATAACTATTGGGGGTGTTTATTTATATTTAATAAATAGTAATAATAATTAAATATTATATATTTAATTATTATTTTCATCCTAAATAAGGTATAATGCTTATATTAAATATTTTTATTATGAATAATTATTTTTTACCATTGTATGTTTTTAAAAAACATATTGTATCCATCATCTGGATACATTGCATTGTCCTGTCCCATGCTAGTTTTACTAAACTGCAGAAGATTAAGTAAAACCTAGTACTAAAACTATTAAACTTAATATTAAGTAATGGGGTTAATGATTAAAGTCGTTAATAATAGCTACTTAAAAGATATTATTAAAATTAGTAGTTTTGCTATTACTTCTTATTCAGCATAATTATTATGGGATACTATTTTAGTTACATTAATCATAATAACTTTTTTAAAAAAGTTATTTTAATATTTATTTTTGCATTTACTAGTTGTTCTATCTTTAGTACATTAAACGGTTATAGGCATTACTCAATAAATAGATATTTTTCCTCCTGCACAACAAACAGCGTTGGTATTTAACCTATAATAACTGCTGTATGCTTTTTGCTTAAATCTATATGATTAGGTATTAGCTATTAATTTAGATTTAACTATTAATAGATAATGAAAGAACAGCATTAAATGTTCATATATCAATGGTTGCTATAATAATTACTAACTAATTAATAAATAAAAAAGATAAAAGCATATTATATAAATAACATTACAAACTTTTGTAACTCTACTCAATAATTATATTTTAAAAAATTTATGACTTTAAAACTACTAAACAATTTATTTGATAAATTATTAAATTTATTCATAGTATTTATTTTAAATACTGATAAAAAACTAATAAATGTATACTATCAAATACATATCCCATAATTAAAATCACCACCAGGCATAAAAATGATGAACAGGCCCAATACCTTCTCCAACACATAATCTATTAGCATGTTTCAAGGTATTTTGCACATAATCTTTAGCTGCAATAATTGTATCATGCCAGTTATTAAAGTAAGGACGTTGTGCCGCCAACGCTGCAGATAATGTACAACCAGTACCATGAGTATGTTGTGTTCTTACTTTAGGTAATGAATATCGCCATTCACCACTTTCGGTAACAAGCCAATCTGGACTTTCTTTATTATTAAGATGACCACCCTTCATAAGTACAGCTGGACAACCCAATGATAATATTTTTCTTCCTTGAGATATCATCTCCTTTTCATTTCTCGCCACAGCACACTTAAGAAGCACTGCCGCCTCTGGTAAATTCGGCGTAATAAGAGACACTTGAGGTAATAAAATATTAATAAAACTATCAATCGCATTAATATCTAATAATGATATACCACTTTTAGATAACATCACTGTATCAAGTACTATAAAAGATAATGAATATTTCTGTAATGCTGCTACTACGCAGATATTTGTAGTATTTGATAACATACCAATTTTTACACTATCAATTTTTACATCAGTTAATACTGATTCAAGTTGTGAAGCTACAACTTCGCCAGGAAGATTATAAATTGACTGTACTACACAAGTATTTTGTGCAACCAATGCTGTTATCACAGCGGCACCATAGTTTCCTAATGCTGAAAATACTTTCAAATCCGCATGAATACCTGCACCACCTGTTGGATCAGTTCCAGCAATAGATAATGAATTATAAATCATAAAAATTTCTAATTAAATATCTTTTATTAATTTTTAATAAAAAAAACTAAATATAACTAATTTTATATAACTTAAACATATTATTATTAATTCTCAAAAAATAGTTTAATTTATATTTTTTATTATATGTTATAGTTATATAACAAAATAATTAATAAACTATAAAGATAATTTATCTATCAATAACAAAGATTTAAAATAAATCAAGTGAAGTTATCACAGACCTATTGGTATATTTTTATGCCTGGGATAACAAGTGTAGGTAAGACTAAAATTAATATATAACTGATAAAAAATAAATATTAAACTTTTTTGTTTTAATATAAATGAGTTTTATTGACAGATATAATTATAAACTATCTTTATTTAGTCATTTTATTAGATGAAATAAAAAAATATAATCTGATATGTTAAATATTTTATTACAATGTATTTTAACAAAATATTGCCTTACTTATACGGTAATAAATTTATAGAATAGGCGCTCAACGGTTACGAAATACAATTCGGCCTTTACTGAGATCATAAGGAGTTAACTCTACAATTACTTTATCTCCAGTAAGAATACGGATATAATTTTTACGCATTTTACCAGAAATATAAGCAGTAACTATGTATCCATTTTCTAGTTCAACACGAAACATGGTATTAGGTAGAGTATCTAATACTGTACCTTGCATTTCAATATTATCTTCTTTAGCCATCTAATCCTCTAAGCTAATTACTTAATTTTTTACTGATCAGGTAAGGTAATGCAGAAAAAACTCCATTAATTTAAAATTAATGCCAAATAAGCTATCTGTTGCCTTTTGATAGTTTTAGAACTATATTCATATAAATAATTGTAAAATTACACCTGCTGATCTATTATACAAATAGTTTATCATATAGACGCAGAAAATAGTAATAAAAAAGAATAAGTGCATATTTTAAAATAGCAATTATACCAATAAACAGTGATCTACAGCCAAATTTTTAATAACGCAAAGTTCAGCAATCTATTTTACGTTATGCTAAACTGCAATAAAAATAGTAACCCTAAATGGATGCAAAACAGTATAGACTTTTATTATTTAGTAGCTTATATAAGCTTATTCTAGTCATTGTGCACTAGTAGCAATAACCTATAGTTATAATTTATCGTAATTACTTAAGGTGCTTTTCTCATTATTTTAAGTTATTACTAAATATATAAGTTCGTGGTGGTAATACTGACATAAATTTAGGTAATGTTTTATCATTTTATCAATATCTGTATTGAGGTTATATCCAATGCACAAGTTAATAACTGTAACATAGTGGATTTACCAAAACCAATTTTACCTAATAGCGCAATATGTTCACCTGCTTTGAGTTTTAAAAAGATATTTTGTAATATCAATTTGGTCTGTTTGGGATAATCTGGTAATTAAATGTAACCCTGATTACTTTTCATTATGTTTAAATATGTAAATGTTACAACTAGTTTATGATTAATTAATTCCATAAAAAGATTTTCTGAAATAAAAACTTATCCTAAATATTGAAATGCAACAGCAACTGTCCAAAGAAATTTTAACGCAGATAAGGGATAAAATCCCAATAGGGCAATAATAGCACCTGGTTTATGCTGCTCACTAATACCACCCAGTCATCCCATCCATCCAAATTAGTAATATTGCGGTAAGGCCAGAGATAAAAATCATAATATATTGTGATAGCTCAGTTAAGTTAGATTGCTACTATTGGGTTTTTATCCAGTTAAATTCTATATCAGTGAATCCTGTGTGAAAACGAGGCAATGGGAAAAAAAAGTTAGTTCTGCTTATTTCTGAATAATATTGATTAAACAAGTACTATCTTGGCTAAAAAAGATAATTAGATCGTATTAAATAAATTTTCATGCCTAATAAAAAAGGTAATGTAACTAACAAACACAACATAATTGAGCCAATAATAAAAGCAAAAAATAAGTCTAATATGCTTAACTCCAAGGTGAGCAAAATAATAATAACTAAAACAGACAAAATAGAAGACAGAACCAAGAAATACAAATGATCAATACTTTCAACATCAACTACCAGAAATATCTCCTTGGCGATAGTGTGTAATATCTCCATACTATAAAGTAAAGTAATAAAGGATATAATCCAAGCTAAAGATCAATAAATATCGCTGGCTAAAGCAATAAATTTTTACCTATTAGATTCTATCCTACCCAACTAAGATTATAAATAATGGGATTAAAGGTGCAGTGATCAATAAAATTAGGCGAGCCACCCAGTTAATTGGTAAAATCATAATAAGAATGATAATAGTAATCATAGCTACTAAATACATTTGAGGTAAATTAGGATGCCCAACTTCTAGCAGTCTTATTTTTAACCAAAACAGCCCCTAACTGATTAAGTTTATTTAGCACCATGATCCAATTTTACCACAAACTGAGCCAATATTTTCCCGAATAAAATTAATGAATGATAGTTCTTACAGTAAAGACACAAATAAGTAATACAAATTTAATAAATAGTTATTCTCTAGGTATATTACCTATAATTAATGCTTGCATAACGATTAGTATGCCACTACTAATTTATAGTAACATGGATAAGCAGCGTCGCCAGATTTTTATTTATCCATAAAAATAATTTTATATACTGCTGATAAGACAATTATTATCATTAATTGATTTTAATTTTATCCTATATTACCTTTTATCGGAGTTTTATAGATAAAAGTCACTATTTATACAGCACCTTCTATAAGATTATTATAATTCTCAATATTTATTTACCGTATAAAGCTTCTAAATAACGTTCAGCATCAAGAGCAGCCATACAACCAGTGCCGGCAGCAGTAATTGCTTGCCGATAAATATGATCCATAACATCACCAGCAGCAAAAACACCTTCAACTGAGGTTTGGGTTGCATTGCCTTTAGTACCAGATTTAACTTGAATGTAGCTATTTTTTAATACTAACTGATCTATAAAAATACTTGTATTCGGCATATGCCCAATAGCGATAAATACGCCAGTAACAAAAAGTGTCTCTATATTGTTATTTTGGGTTGAACGTAAATTTATTCCAGTAACACCACTATCGTTACCTAATACTTTATCGATAGTATAATTAGTATATAACACAATATTTCCCGTTTTGACTTTTTCCATCATACGTTGGATGAGAATTTTTTCAGCACGAAACTCTCCACGGCGATGAATAACATATACTTCTGATGCAATATTTGATAGGTAAAGTGCTTCTTCAATAGCGGTATTTCCACCCCCGACAACCGCAACTTTTTGTTTGCGATGGAAAAAACCATCACAGGTAGCACAGGTAGAAACACCATTACCTTTAAAGGCTTCTTCAGAAGGTAATCCAAGATAGCGAGTTGAGGCGCCAGTAGCGATAATAAGTGCATCGCAGCTATATATTTCTTTATCTCCAGATAGTTGGAACGGCCGTTGTTGTAGATCAACTTTATGAATGTGATCATTAATAATATTTTTTTCTTCAGTAAATTTTTTAGTATGTTGCAGCATCCGTTCCATTAATATCGGACCCATTAAATCGGTATGATCTCCTGGCCAATTTTCAACTTCGGTGGTGGTGGTTAATTGTCCTCCTGGTTGAAAGCCAGTGATTAATACCGGATTTAAATTTGCTCGTGCCGCATAAATAGCAGCAGTATAGCCAGCTGGACCAGATCCTAGAATAATAATTCTACTATGATTAGTTTTATTCATAGACACTCCATTTATAAGAATATTTATTAAACTTTGCTATTGTAGAAGATTAGAAAAATTTTAAAAAGTGATGATGCAAGAAACACTTTATTATTATCCATCAAATATTGTTTTAAAAATAAAAATTAGCTAAAATTTTTCCTGGCTGAAACAACTAGATTAAAATAACTCAACAAAATACTATCGTTAATAATTTTACAGGTTAAGCATGCTAGATCCAAATTTACTCCGTAGTGAGCTAGACGTAGTAGCTGAAAAACTAGCTCGTAGGGGATTTATTCTTGATGTAGATAAGTTGCGCAAACTAGAACAAGAACGCAAATTTTTACAAATTAAAACGGAAAGCTTGCAGGCAGAACGAAACTCCTGCTCAAAAAATATTAGGGCAACAAAAGCGCGTGGTGAAGATATTAAAGCTTTACGTAAGGAAGTGAACCAGTTGGGTGAAGAGCTGAATAGCGCTAAAAAGAGGCTAATGCAAATACAAGATAATATTCAGAATATTACTTTAAATTTAGCCAACTTACCAGATGATAGTGTCCCAGACTGTAAAGATGAAACAGAAAGTATAGAAATAAGTCGTTGGGGTAAGCCACGCAAGTATAATTTTGCTATTAAAGATCATGTAGAATTAGGCGAATTAACAGGTGGTCTAGATTTTCCGGCAGCAGTAAAAATTACTGGTTCCCGTTTTGTGGTTATGAAAGGACAAATTGCGCGCTTGCACAGGGCCTTAGCACAATTTATGTTAGATTTACACACAGAACAACATGGTTATACGGAAACTTATGTTCCCTATTTAGTTAATCATACTACACTTTATGGCACTGGCCAGTTACCTAAATTTAGTGAAGATCTTTTTCATACCCAACCATTGAAAGAACAGACATTAAATCAGCAATATATCTTGATCCCAACTGCTGAAGTACCGATGACTAATTTAGTTCGTGATGAGATTTTAGCAGCAGATAATTTGCCGATCCGCTTGACAGCGCATACTCCATGTTTTCGCTCTGAAGCAGGCTCTTATGGTCGCGATACGCGTGGGCTGATTAGGATGCATCAATTCGATAAAGTTGAGTTAGTACAGATAGTAGAGCCAGAAAAATCGATGGCGGCACTGGAAGAATTAACTGGCCATGCAGAAAAAGTATTGCAACTACTAAAATTACCTTACCGTAAAATTGTTTTATGTACTGGCAATATGGGATTTACGGCTTGTAAGAGCTACGATCTAGAAGTATGGTTGCCAGCTCAAAATACTTATCGCGAAATATCTTCTTGTTCAAATACATCAGATTTTCAGGCGCGTCGCATGCATGCACGGTTTAGAAATAAAAAAAATCAAAAACTGCAATTTGTGCATACCTTAAATGGCTCTGGTTTAGCTGTTGGCCGTACCTTGGTAGCGGTGATGGAAAATTATCAGCAAGCAGCTGGCCGTATTGAAGTACCTGAAGTTTTACGTCCCTACATGAAGGGATTAGCCTATATTGGTTAAGGTTATTTTTGCTTATGCTTTAGTTTTTAAAATGTAGGTTAAATATGTTTAACAAATACGGGGCACTTATTACTAAGCTGACCTAAAAAAACTAAAATACCTAGTATGAACACAGCCTTCATACACAACGATGCCAATAGCCTAACGACTGTAAGACACTAAATACCAAACTAACTTAGAAATTAATATTCCTGATCAAGCTATTAACTGTGTATTACTGACTATTAATGGTAATTGCGTGCATGCTAGGAGTAACAACCATTGGTTAGGTCACGTGTAGATCACGACGCTTCATTGGGCACAACTGGCAAATAGATAGAAATAAATAATCATCAGTTACGCTACAGTTATGTTAACCAGCTTAATAGCAGACTGTAGAAGTACATAAAAATGGAATGCCACTATCTATGGAAGAAAGATCATAAAAAATGTCAGTAAAATAATGGTTTAAATAAAAGTTTTGTCCAACAAAGATTAATTTATTAACAGCTTAATAGTATTGAAAATACTTATGCTAAGTTTTTTGAGTTAATTGCAGTAATGTTTATAGACAACGATAATAATTAGTTAGCTCGAGAATAAATAGCGAATAATTAAATTCTATAGTTAACCAACAGTAGCGCTTGTGCTAACTAAATAACCACCGGCCAGTGCTTAGCACTGATTTTAATTCACAAATACTTAGGTGGCTCCATTCCCATTGCCAACCGCAAGAACTAATAATTCCAGTAAAATAATCAACACATAAAATAGGAAACACTTCTAATTTAGCTACCGCTTCACACCAGGATAGCGCTTCATAACATGCAACAGGCAAGCTGATTAGCTCAGTAATAATACTGGTACGCCCACCCAAAGATATCTAATAATGCCTGAACCTGTGCTTAATTTTGCGTATTATCTGATGACATGCCATTCATTAGACACATACAGATTACTAATTATATTCATCTACGTCTAATATTCCTTCAGTTAAATGCTCATCCTATGTTATCGCAAACCATCTTTCATTAGGATATTAGACAATATTGCTAAACGTTAAAAAAATTCTCCCAATGCGTAATGTAGCTTTTTTACTGACACATCGTTAGTAAAAAATAAAGGACAGTATAGATTACTAATATGAACCTACCAGACATTTGGCACTTGATTTAACCAAGAGACTTCTTCTATATTAAACTAGAGCTTTTATTGAAATAAATTGCTATTTTTTATTGTAATAACATGAATATACTTATTCATTATTCTATAGTTTTAAACTTTTTAAAAAGTAATTTTCTTATGTAAATATAGTGATTTTTTTGTACCAATTATGTCCACCAAATGTTATTTTACACTTGTATAATCAACATAACGTTATCATATATTTTTTTTCCAGTCGTAAACTATATAGTACATGCTGAGTAATATGGTGATTTAATATAAATGCAAAGACGTTATATGTTGCAATACTCGTAAGTATCTGCAGCAAATGGAAGTTAACTGTTTGTTCCTACGCTCTATCATGCATGGTATGCATAAATAATAGTATAAAGAGCAATATGATTGCTATAGCCATTCATCAGCGATTTTTATTACTTTATACATTTTTGAATAAATTGTCTGTCACAACTTTCTACTATAAATCTAGCTAAACATTGTGTTCAGCATTTATTAATTTGACATAGCAATGAATGTAGGATAGATATTTACTAGCTAATACCTTGGGTCTACATTAAGGGCTTAAGTTACGTTATTTAGTTAAATGAATAAATTTAAGTTATAGGATTGATTAGCAGATCTAGTATTTAATAAGTACAATATAAAACTAATATTTACTAGATCTATTTATTTAATATGGCAAAAAGTAGATTAAAACACGTTAGTGTGCTTCTTGATGAAGCAATTAATAAATTAAATATAAAAGAACATGGCATTTATGTTGACGGTACTTTTGGCCGAGGGGGGCATTCTCAATTAATTCTCTCTCGGTTAAGCAGTCAAGGGCGTCTTATAGCCATAGATCGTGATCCACATGCTGTGGTAGCAGCTAAAAAGCTCATTACTGATAACAGATTTTCAATTACTCATGGTTCTTTTTCTCAGTTAAAAACATTAATTGCAGAAGATCGATTAGTTGGAAAGATTGATGGTATACTGCTTGATTTAGGTGTTTCATCACCACAATTAGATGATCTAGAGCGAGGGTTTTCTTTTATGCGGGATGGTCCATTAGATATGCGGATGGATCCAACAACAGGTCAATCTGCTACTGATTGGTTGATGAAGGGGGAAGAAGCAGATATAGCTTGGGTATTGAAAACTTATGGAGAAGAACGATTTGCAAAAAAAATTGCAAAAGCAATTGTAGATCGTAACCATAATTCAGCAGAAGAGCCATTAACACGGACAAAACAACTAGCAGAATTAATAGTAAAAGTTAGTCCGTTCAAAGAAAAATATAAACATCCAGCAACGCGATCGTTTCAGGCAATTCGTATTTATATCAATAGTGAATTGGATGAAATAACAAAAGCACTAGATGGTTCATTGAAAATATTGGCACCAAAGGGAAGGCTGGCCATTATTAGTTTTAACTCATTGGAAGATAGACTGGTTAAACATTTTATCTACAAACATAGCAGAGGACCCAAAATTCCGATCGGATTACCATTAACAAATATGCAATTAAAAGCAATTGGTAGCCCTAAATTAAAATTTTTAGGTAAAATAAAACCGACAGCAAGAGAAGTTATTGAAAACCCACGAGCAAGAAGCTCAGTTTTACGTTTTGCTGAAATGTTGGAATAATAATCAATGCATAAAAATATAGCTTAATACTGATATGATAAGTTCATAGAAATCAATAGTTATAATTATTCCTCAAAGCTATATAATAGATATACATAATAAGAACGGCTGGCTTAGTTAAATATATAACATGGGATGAAGAAAAATTACTCATATTAACTTATCTGGTTATTGTGAGTAGTTTGAATGATGAAAAGTATCACATTGCCTAATAGTGATGTTTAAGCTGCGATGAAGGACTATCTAAATTAATACAGGTAGATAAAAAAGAATGGTCATTTATAATATATCTCTTCTTATACCGCTGAGGTGGTAAAGGCGGCAAGGACCACCAAATATTATGTTGGTGCGTTCTGCATCAGTATTGGCAGCTATTGTTTTAAAATTATGCCCGTATTTTATTTTCATAAGGAGATCAAGTAAAATACATTGATTTCTATTACAAAAAACATTACTAAGAATAACATAATCTATCATGCGCGACATTATGTTATGAAGAACGTAGCAGCGGCTTGATTTAATTTAAATGAAATTTATCACATTACCCTAGTAGAATATGTTAAATATGTCTACCCTATCAACTCAAACTCTACTTATATTTTAGTTAGTTTATACCGCAAGTATAGTAAGTGCTATAAGTGCTAAAAGTAACTATAAACTAGCCTAATATTTTTAGATACATTAATAGCCAGGTAAACTGCGAACCCAAGCTAAATATGCACATAAATCCAGCTAAAGTAACACAGATAGCAAAAGGTTAATTGCCTAAATATAAGTTTATGTATGGCTATGGTCTACTTCAGCTAGCTAGAGGGAACTTTTGGGTTGAATAAGAAAATAACTAAATTTACCTATTTATTTGCTCTGCTTTTTAAGCAGATATCAAAAAATATTCGTAACCACTGAATTTTATTGGTACGCCCTACAGGATTTGAACCTGTAACCTACGGCTTAGAAGGCCGTTGCTCTATCCAACTGAGCTAAGGGCGTTTAAGCTTGCCTGTTAAATAATAAAATTATATCGTTAGATTATATGGTGACTGAGCACTGAGTCAACTTATTTTCAGGGGGCTCATTTTCTAGCTATTAATAAAACTGACAGCATAGCTTATAACTAAATAACTTTATCACAATATTTGATGGATTAATGAAATAAATGTCAGCAAAAATTATTGATGGAAAAATGATTTCTAAAACAATCAGAGAGGAAATTGCTGATAAAGTTAAATCTAGACTTTCACTAGGCAAGCGAGCTACCGGACTTGCAGTAATTTCAATCGGTAATAATCCAGCTTCACAAATATACGTAAACAATAAACGTCGTACTTGTGAAGCAGTTGGTTTTGTTTCTAGCTCATATAATTTAGCTTGGAAAACCACTGAGTATGAACTTTTACAATTAATTGATAAACTTAATAATGATAAGGCAATTGATGGCATCCTGCTTCAATTACCGCTGCCAGAAAATCTTAACTATATCAAAATATTAGAACATATAAATCCAGACAAAGATGTTGATGGTTTTCATCCTTATAACATAGGTCGTCTTTGCCAACGAGCTCCAAGAATACGTCCTTGTACACCTCGCGGTATTATTACCTTGCTTGAGCACTACAAGATAAATTTACTTGGTTTAAATGCAGTTATCGTTGGTGCTTCAAATATTGTAGGCCGTCCTATGAGTCTAGAATTACTACTAGCAGGTTGTACTACTACCATTGTCCACCGCTTTACCACTAATTTACGTTATCATGTAGAACAAGCTGATTTACTAGTCGTTGCTATTGGGAAACCAAATTTTATTCCAGGTGAATGGATAAAACCTGGTGCTATTGTTATGGATGTAGGAATTAACCGACTTGAAGATGGCAAAGTTACCGGTGATGTATGCTATCAAGAAGCACAACAACGCGCTAGTTGGATCACCCCTGTGCCTGGTGGCGTTGGCCCAATGACAGTGGCTACATTAATGCAAAATACCTTGCAAGCTTGTGAAGCATATCATGATAATCAAAATACTAACTAATAGGCCATAAAATATTAAGTCGCAACTATATGTTAAATTATAAACAATAACATTATTAATTAATTCTACCTATGTTCAGTGTTATTTAACAACATAAATGATGAATATATTAAAATAACATAACTATAAGATAATATTAATGCCAAATAACAAACTAAACTTACCTATTTTACTTACTACGCCATACGGTTCCTTGTAAACTATCCTCTAATATAATGCCCATTTCAGTCAGTTTATCACGCACCAAATCAGCCTGTGCCCATAATTTTTTTTCGCGTGCATCATTACGTTGCTTAATTAATAACTCAATTTTTTCTATGTCAGCGCTATCAGAAACTTGTGTTCTTCTTTGTAAGAATTTTTCAGAATTTTGTGATAAAAAACCTAATATATTAGCTAATTTACGTAATTGTAGTGCTAACCCATTAGCCATTGCCATATTATTTACTTTCAATCTATTAATTTCTCTTGCTAAATCAAATAGAACTGAACAAGCCTCTGGCGTATTAAAGTCATCATTCATGGCTTGCATAAACCGTAGCTTAAATATTTCATTATTAGTAGATTTAATATGATTAGGATTAGTATCTAGTAAAGAGGTATAAAGACGCTTAAGTGCAGTGCGAGCTTGCTTTAAATTTTCTTCCGTATAATTTAATTGGCTACGGTAATGTCCTGATATTAAGAAATAACGCACTGTTTCTGCATCATAACTCATCAATACATCACGAATAGTAAAAAAATTATTTAATGATTTTGACATTTTCTGCCGTTCAACCATAACCATTCCAGTATGCATCCAATAATTTACATAGGGTCCATTATAAGCACAAGTTGATTGAGCTATTTCATTTTCATGATGAGGAAACATCAAATCTGAACCACCACCATGGATATCAAAATGTTCACCCAGTTGCTTATTATTCATACCAGAACACTCAATATGCCAACCTGGCCTTCCTCTTCCCCAAGGGGAAGACCAACTTGGCTCATTTGGTTTAGATATCTTCCATAACACAAAATCTAATGGATTAAGCTTGGTATCTACAACCTCAACCCGTGATCCAGTTTGTAACCGATCAAGATCTTGGCGGGATAATAGTCCATAATGAGGGTTGCTATTTATAGCGAACATAACATCACCATTATCTGAAATATAAGCATGACCACGTTTAATTAGTAGCTCGGTCAAGGCAATAATTTCTTTAATATGATGCGTTGCTCGTGGTTCAAAATCAGGTATCAAAATATTTAAAGCAGCAAAATCTTTATACATTTCAACTAACATACGTGATGTCAAAGCGTCACATGTTTCATTATTTTCAGCTGCCCTTTTTATAATCTTATCATCAACGTCAGTAATGTTACGTACATATGTCAAATCGTAACCAAGATAACGCAAATAACGGGTGATCACATCAAAACAGACAAAGGTTCTACCATGGCCAATATGACATAAATCATCAATAGTAACGCCACACACGTACATGCCAATTTTGCCTGGAATAATCGGTCTAAACTTTTCTTTCTTACGACTTAGTGTATTATAAATTTTTAACATTGAACCATTTTCCATCATCAGTCTGCACATGCAGTAAATAGTTTATTTTTATTATAATAATATCCAGAATATTCTTGTTACTAAAAACCCCTACTATTTGGGGCCTATATTTTTAATTATGCAACTATAAGGTACAAGGAAATTATTCAATATTCCACAAATACTGTGGCAATCAGCACAACATTTAATAAAATAGTTAATCTACTTTAAATTGATTACTTTGAGGTGTAAATTACATATAAGAATTTATCAGAATAATAATTATAGTAACTTTTCATATAAATTTAGGTTATATTATCATTAATATATTTAATGAAAGATTACTTATAAAAGTAATTTTAAACAATTATTGAAATGATAGATTTTATGATAACATAACTTTTCATAGTGTTATAAAAGTGTTTATAATCCATAAGTGAAGGATTCAAACACTGAATGCAGCAAAAAACAAATAAAATTTTAATCAAAAATTCAGTAAATAACAGCTTTTAAAATAACCTTAGGATGCTACCGATGGCTAGAAATAATAATCTTCATTCAGCAACAGCACAATTTTTTATTAATGTTATCCAATAACAAATTTATAAATTTTAGTTTTAAACAGCAAAATAATTGTGGTTACTTGCTACTTTATTCATGATAATCATAATTTATTACTAGGTAATAAATTTGCTAAAAATTTTATCTAACCTTCTTAACAAAGAAAGTATTAACGCTACATGGCCACTATATCCGTATTTTACACTTTGATACACTTTATACTGAAGATATTTATTATCCGCTTTATAGAAAACTAGTATATAATTGCTGGAGCTGCTATTTCTAAATTTTCCCTTATCTGACTAGCCAGTATTTAGCTGAAATAATGCGTAATAACAGCAAAATTAAGTTTATTCGATGATTTACAGACATATGCATGCATAGCACTGGCTATTTATAAAATTAATATTAATAGTAAAGTATTATACAGATTAGTTTATCTACCTGGAATCAAAATTACTCAGTGAGTAAAATAATACCTAAAACCATTGAGCTTCTTTATTTTCATTTTTATTAACTTTTTTCAGATCAATTTAATTCTGTGATGAAAAATTTAGGCAACCGGGTTCCTTTTATATAATGAAATTATTTCACTTAATTTTCTATCAATACATGACTTAAATATCTTAGCAACAAATTAATGATCGCGTAATTTCAGTCACAAAATTTTTCACCTTATAATACTAAAATTACTATAGTAATAGGTTACAAAAACAACTGGAGCACCATGAAATATGTAGCCGATATACTCACCCTATCATATATAAATTATTTCTGCTCATCGTACACCCAACTAGCAAAAAAAAGAATTACAGATCATATAAATTAGCTCGCCCGCCTAGCTTTATTAATCTTGATATCTTCCAACAACTGGCCGATCGTTTGCTACAAAAAAACTGCTAGATTTTTTATCGTTAACTACTAACAATCAAACACAATGGCCACAGTTATTTACCTAGTTAGGCGATTTTGTGATTGTTAAATTTCGTACTGGTGACGGACGTGGACAATGGCGTATCACACCGGATAATCTATCAATACTCCCTCCCGGCGTAAATTTATGAATAGGATATTGTTGAAAAATTTATTCTATTTTCAGGATAATTTTCACTTATGGGATGGGTGCATGTAATATAAATTGGCAATTTTTTTTCCCCACTAACATACAATATGCATCAAGAAGGCATGCTACGAGCAAGTATAGCTTTTTCTCAACCAGATAAAAAATTCTAAACCGAGGCAGAATTAATGCACTCAACAATTATGATAAAATTAAATTAATAGCTAGGCTATTAATATATTATGTTATTTTTTCAAACATAAGATCAAATACCTTGTAGCCAAGTTGTTGGCCACGCTTTTCAAATTTAGTAACTGGTCTTGTAGTAGGTCGCTGAACATAATCTCCGGTTGCTGATAAATTGCGATAATCACTGATTTCATGCATTACACTTAATATATGCTCTGCATAAGACTGCCAATCTGTTACAATATGAAATATACCACCTAATTCCAATTTAAGTAAAACAAGCTTAGCAAAAGAATGCTGCAAAATTCTACGCTTATTATGCCTTACTTTATGCCATGGATCAGGAAAAAAAGGTGTACCATATTTAATGAACTATTTAGCAACATTTTCTCCAATACTTCAATTGCGTCATGACATATAATACGTAAATTACTAATATTGGCTTCTTTTGCTGCTGCTAAACAAGCCCCAATTCCAGGCATATGGACTTCAATACCAAAAAAATTTTGAGCTATATTTTGTTCAGCCATGGTAACTAACGTTGACCCCATACCAAAACCAATTTCTAAAGTTACCGGAGCATTATTACCAAATAGGGAATCAAATGATAGAATTTGGCCGGTAAAATCTACCCCCATCTTTGGCCATAACATTTTTAGTGCATTTTCTTGACGAGTAGTTAATCTTCCCTGACGGCGAACAAAACTACGAACACGACGTATTACTTTGCCATCTTCATTAATTTCTGGAGTAATAACACTTTTCATAACAAGTATTGAGATTTATTTTTCCTAATGAACATTATTAATAATGGTAACAATTATATTACGAACCGTTAAATATGAAACTTGGAGTTTTAAATAAATACTCTATTAATAGAATTAAAAAATTCATAAAAGCTAATATCTAACTAAAGAGTAAATATATGTCCCTTGCATAAAATACAACTAATAATAATACCATTGCTCATATCAAAAGCAACTTTTTATAACCATGTTTAAGGTAAAAACTTGTTATCTGGATACACTGCAATTTTATTACTCTATACTTAATTGTTATCATATTTAAGGCCGTAAACAATCGCCTTCCAATAAAAGATCTATTTATAACGTTTGATTGTCTAAAATAATATTGGTATAAACATAGATTACTATAGTAATCTACTACTTTTAAAAATTGATTAACTTATTTAATAAATACCCAGCAAGATAAAATCTTACATCTATGGATGTACTTGACTCATTCATTACACTAAAATTAGTATTTTTTATAAAGTAGCATAATTTTATTATGCTCATTACCTAATAAATTATAACAAGTTATTTAACTTTCTAGTATCAAAAACTCCACGGCCGGCGATATTTTAGCTTTATCAAAAAATAAATATCTACTGATACTAGAGAGTAATGTAAAACGCGTTATTATTTGTTACTATAACAATTATAGGTGAGATAAATAAAAAAATACTCTTATCAAAGATTAATCCCATGTTAATCACTGCAAATAATACTTAATATTTTAATCAGGATATTATATATATTGGTGCCCTAATCTATCGGCGGAGTAAATAAATGCTAATTATTCCAGTTACAAAAAGGTTACTATGCTTTTAAACATCATAGATGATAAAGTTTTCTAAAAAAATACGAGATAACCAATTACTACTAAATGCTGCTAGGTTTTATTATAAAATATTAAAATTTAACTGGAATTTGAGAAATATTATATATTTCCCAACAATTAAATACGCTTAATGCACTAAATAAGTAGTGAAATAATTCCAGTATTGTATATAATACAGTTAAGTAATTAATTACATATAATACTTTTAACTGTTTTAATTTAGATGTTATACCTATAGATAACAATCTTAATTAATTTTTCTGGCATTTATAGAAAGCCCTAAATTTGGTATAACTTATAACAAAATATAACAATTAGCTTATCTATACCAATTAAAAATTACTTAAATAATTTAGGTATTAACTTTATTAATTTTAGGATCTACTTAATGAGTAGAATTATTTTTTGTATGTTTCTACAACGTGAAGCTAAAGGGTTAGATTTTATCCTTTATCCTGGTGAAATAGGTAAATATATATTTAATCAAATATCTAAAGAAGCCTGGGAACAATGGATAAGCAAGCAAACAATACTAATCAATGAAAAAAAACTTAGCACCTTGAATTATCAAGACCGGAAATTGCTAGAGCAAGAAATGATAAAATTTCTGTTTAAAGGACAAAAAATTAACATTTAAGACTATCATTAGTATACAACTGTTACTAGTATGATCCAATAAAATTAAATATTTTTTTATTAAATTAATTTACTATAACATTACTAATTAAAATACTAAAAAATAAACTAAAGCAAGATTATAACTCAATGAGTTATACTTTTTGCTAATTAGAAAAATGAAAATAAGCTATTGCTAACCTTTTAATAAGATTAATCAGCTAATATATATCTATGTAATTTACACTAGATGCTATTCCCTATGTTTTAACCAATAATTAATTTTCTTCTAACCTTAAAATAACATTTTTACTAATAAGATTGAGTGGCGGCTAACCTGTATATTAACTAAACCTGAACTAATATTTAATTTATGAAATTTATTACTAATCATTATAAAATTTATAAGCTAAAATAATATAATTAAAATGTTTTATAGGTCCTACATTGAGTAAAAAATAAAAAATTATTTTAGTAAAATAGATATAATCAAACGTTTAACATAAAAAATTTATTTATTAATTAATTATGACGCGAATAAATGTAATTCCGCCTAGTAAACTATGTGATCAGCATTTGTTAGCTGAACATAGAGAATTAATTCGCATACCAAACTATATTGTAAAAAAAAAAGGTAATGTTATATTGTCGACGTTAACTTCATATACTCTAGGTAAAGGACATATTATATTTTTTAGGGATAAATTACTATTTTTATATTTGCGATACAATTTACTACATCAAGAATGTCTCAAAAGAAAATTCTCTGTTATCAACAGATGGCCTGAAGCAGTTAAAGAATATTCTTATTTATGGAATAATTATAAAATTACTGAGCTAGACATTATGATTAATAAAGTCAGAATAGACCAAAGAATGCCATTAAAATCTCGATTCACTCCTTATATATAAAGTTATATTTAAAATTATAATTAATTAGTTAATAATTTTTTGTTATTTTTATTTAGCTTAAATTTAGTATAAATAATTACTAAACTGATAAATTTAATATTAAATAATAATCATAAAAATATGAAGATAATTTAATTATTGATGTTTATCATCGCGATAATTTACTATTTTAGGTAATAAAATAGTTATATATGGTTTTATCTTTTATTTTAATCACGATGTTTTATTTATAAATATTAGGTTAGTAACTCATTACTATTAGTAATAGCTTATTAAAAACCAATATTTCTTAGTTCATTTCCACTTGTTATGATAAAAATAATTAAACTATATCCTGTAAATTTAGAATAGTAATTCTAATTATTTAGAATATATTTTTTATATTAATATTATAAATTTTTGATAGTAATGGACCATGACTATTCTGAATATCTTCGTAAGAATATAATATTAAGTCTGGTGAATAACTATTCCGCTATATATCCTGGGTTAACAAAAAATTATAATAAATATATAGAGCAAAATAAGGTAGCAGATATTATTTTTATTAATGGTAGAAAAAAAATTAGCCCAAGTAATGAATGTATTCCAAATATAAAATGCAGATTAGAACATTATGCTACCTAAATGAAGATAGGTAGCAAAAAAACACCATTACAAAGCCAGCTAAAATTTTTTAAAAATCCTGATAGCAAAGGTCGTTGGTTACCACCTAAGAGTCTATTGTCATAAGGAGAATTAAATTAAATATATGGGAGGCTTATAAGCTTTGCGGAATGCCAGGCTTGATGAAATTACAAAAGTACTAACAATTTCATATTAACTAGCAGAAAAAAATTCTAATGCATTGAAGCAATAAACGTAGTGTAATTGTATATTTTATATTGTATAGACAATTATAGAGCATGATGCAATTGAATATTCCAACTTGGTTAACAATTTTTCGTATCATATTGATTCCATTTTTTATATTATTTTTTTATATTCCTTTTTATTGGGCTCATTTTATTTGTGCATTTCTTTTTATCATTGCTGCGTTAACCGATTGGCTTGATGGGTTTCTTGCTAGACTATGGCAACAAACAACTAAATTTGGTACATTTTTAGATCCAGTAGCTGATAAAATTATGGTAATAACCGCATTAGTATTGGTGACCGAATATTATCATTCCTGGTGGGGTACATTACCTACAGTAACCATGATTGCACGTGAAATAATTATTTCCTCATTACGAGAATGGATGGCTAGGGTAGGAACTCGTAGTTGTATAGTTGTTTCTTGGATTGGGAAATTTAAAACAACAACACAGATGATCTCATTAGTTGGATTATTATGGCATCCTAACATCCAAATTGAGATTATTGCTATCATATTACTTTATTTTTCCGCTATTTTAACGTTTTGGTCTATGTTTAAATATTTATCTAGAGCTTGGAAAAATTTGAATACAGCTTAATAGAAATAGTTAAAAACCCAATGAACGAACTAAACTACTCAATAATAGTCTTGACTAAATACAGGAAACAAGTAAAATACCGTACATAAAAAAATAATAAATTTAATAAACTAACTTAAGATATAGTGAAAATGCGGGAATAGCTCAGCTGGTAGAGTACGACCTTGCCAAGGTCGGGGTCGCGAGTTCAAGTCTCGTTTCCCGCTCCAATGTATAAACTAGATTGAGTAGGCGCGTTGGCAGAATGGCCATGCCACGGATTGCAAATCCGTTTACCTCGGTTCGACTCCGGGACGCGCCTCCATTTAGCCCAGGTGGTGAAATAGGTAAACACAAGGGATTTAAAATCCCTCTGCATTAAGGCTATGCGGGTTCAAGTCCCGCCCTGGGCACCAGGGCTAAAACTTATTAGTTACCAGCAAGTTATAAAAAAGCAACCTTTAGGCTTTTTTTTAACATTTGAAATTTAACAGCAAATAAGTAATGATAATTATTAGTTTTTTGATATCGGCAAATTTTGATTTGAGTAATTAACATATTTTTAAAATACTAGCTTTTAAGCTTAGGTTAGTTAGTATTTAATGTTAAATTACATTATTAAGGCTTATCTTAAGCACCAAGTTACTAACATAGATGGTAACATCATAAATTATAAGTATATTCCAGTACTAAATAATATTTTTACAGAAATGCACTCTAGTGAAATAATCAGTAACTTTTAGTATAAAGTAGTTAAAGTACGTTTGAATAAAATTAGTAAATGGTATGTCATACATTTGTTTAGTAAATAAAACTATTATTTAAAAGTTCATAAAAAATATAAATAGTAGATAGTATAAACCTATACAATTTTAATATTAAATATAATTAAAATATTTAAAAGCTAATATAAATTTTTTAATATTAAAAAATAACATAACTTGTTAACTTTAAACGAGTTTATTCTGTTATATCAAAAAAGAGAAAAATAAAATAAGTAATAAATTATTATTATTCAGATTAAATATTTATTATATAAATATGATGGTTAAATAAATTTAATCAAAATAAGAAACTATTTTTTATTTAAAGCTAATATTAATTTTAATTAATATTTTTATATAAAAAATTGAAGCAGAAAAATAAAAATTATGGTCTTATTTTATCTTGAGCAATAATTAGTAAGTTTATTATTATTGCTTATATAGCAATAACAGTATTATTTGATTACGTAATTAGCTTCATAAGATTAGTATCTTACCGTTCTTAGTTAAAAGCAGCGCCTAATATTATACACCTTAATCTACTGGAAGAATGAAAGGATAGCCAATACCTACGTAGTATACAATGATCAATTATAGTTTAAATAGAACATAATACTAGATTTGAGAGATTATTATCTATAATGAAAAGATCAAAGATTAAAAATACTAAAAATAGAAATTTTTTTGAATTTTCATTATTATTATAATTTAGTTTTTAACCTTATTTTATTATTTAAATTGGTTACTTAATGTTAGATTTTCTGGTTGTTGTCCCGGCCAAATTGCGAATTAATAAAGCAAACTGTAGCTCAATCTCCTCATGAATGGGTAGATAAACTTTATAGCCATTGCCTGGTGCAACTTGAATAGGTAAAAATTTTTTATTAAATAAGTCAGTTAAGGTAAATTGAATATTCCCTGCTGGTGTCATTAACTCTAAATTATCCCCGATACTAAATTTATTTTTTACCTCCACTTCTGCTAATCCATCTTTACGTTGCCCAGTAAATTTACCAACAAATTGTTGGCTATCAGAAACAGAATAACCGTATTCATAGGTTTGGTAAGCATCGTGGTTATGTCTACGTAAAAAACCTTCAGTATAACCTCGGTTAGCTAATCCTTCTAATGCTGTTAATAATATAGGATTGAAAGGCTTACCAGCAACAGAATCTTCAATAGCCAGACGATAAACCTGTGCAGTTCGAGCACAATAGTAGAAAGATTTGGTCCTACCTTCAATTTTAAATGAGTTAACGCCAATCTTAATCAAACGTTCAACATGTTCAATTGCTCGTAGATCTTTAGAATTCATAATATAGGTACCATGCTCATCTTCAAAAGTGGTCATATATTCACTATTATGTTTAATTTCTTTCATTAAAAAAACTTTGTCAGTAGGGTGACCACTACCTACTGAGGGCTGAATATTTTTCATCTTAATCTGGTTATTATAATGAACTACATTACCAATTAAGTCTTCTCTTCCTTCTTGTAATTTATATTCCCAACGACAAGCATTAGTACACGTTCCTTGATTAGAATCACGCTTATTAATATAACTAGAGAGTAAGCAACGACCAGAATAGGCCATACAAAGAGCGCCGTGAACAAAAATTTCTAATTCAATATTAGGTACTTGTTGACGAATTTCTGCAATTTCTTCAATCGAAAGCTCACGAGACAAAATAATTCTACTTAATCCAATTTGTTGCCAAAATTTTACGGTTGCCCAGTTAACTGCGTTTGCTTGGACAGAAAGATGGATATCTATTGTTGGAAATCTTTCCATGACTAACATAATTAAGCCAGGATCTGATATAATTAATGCATCTGGTTGCATTTCAATAACTGGAGTAAGATCACGAATAAAAGTTTTTAATTTAGCATTATGTGGTACAATATTAACAACTACATAGAACAGTTTTCCCATTGCATGGGCTTCTTTAATACCTTTAGCTAAATTTTCATGATTAAATTCGTTGTTGCGAACACGGAGACTGTAGCGAGGTTGTCCAGCATAAACAGCATCAGCCCCATAAGCAAAAGCATAACGCATGTTCTTCAGAGAACCTGCGGGAGAAAGTAATTCTGGCTTAAACATGATAATTTCTTAATCTAATAACAAGTTAGTACTTATTCTTAATATTATAAGTCTTTAAGTAGATAATTCTACCAACTTATATTATGAACTTCAAATTAATCAGATAGACGATTGATAAAATTTAATTAAACTAATTCGCATAGATAAACATAAACTAAACCGTATATTGAACGGATAAATTATGGTTTTTTATCTTAAAAATGCAACTTTCAACGCTAATTTTTTATAAGTAGACTTTATAGAGATTTAATACCCAAAATACATAATTCATGGCTAAGCTAATGTCTTTAGTTAAATTTCCTTTGCCTTGAAGACAGATCAAAAATAATACTAATTTTCGCTCAACAATGAATATAATTTATTTCTACTAATTCAATTAAGCAGATTTAATTACCACTAAGCATTGAATACCTCTATATTAAAATAGTTACTATGTATGTTCTTTTGTATGTTTTTTATTTGTTATTAATTTAATTATTAATCAATAAGATAATCAAGAAAAGTGATAAATGAGAGCAATGATATTTTAGTAATAAACTTAGCTTTCAATACCAGATTCAGGTAATTTACAACCATCGAGTAAAACTGAATTATTCATCATAGCCAAGCTATCATTAACAAACCAATTGATAATTAATGGATAAATACTATATTCTTGGTATTTAACGCAATAATATCTTGCTGTTTATTTTCAGTGAAAATAGGCACTTTAGATTGTAAAATAATTGGTCCTACATCTACTAGTTACAAAGTGAATATAAGTACCGTGCTCTTTATCACAATTTGCCAACGCTTTACGGTAACTATCTAATCCTGGATACTTAGAAATGGATGAATATTAATTATTTTACCTGAATAATATCTGACAAAGCTTGGTGTAAGAATGTGCATGTAACCTGCCAATATGATCTAATATAGATGATCTTGTGCTATTTCAGTCATGAGTAAAGCAGTTGCGTAATCTAATTTTTGCATCACAATGGTTGGTATCGCGGAGTTTTTAGCCCATTCTAAACCATAAGCAATTGGATTATAACTAAAAAAAGCACTAATGTTAGCAACAATATTTTGTTTTTTACAAGCATCAATAATAGCTTGTAAATTACCGCCATTGCCAGGAATTAATACTACAATATTTTTTATCTTATGATTGTTACCTGTGGTTCACTAGAGTTGATAGCCACAATTTTACCAATTTGCCAAGCTTTCTCACCAAGTTGATTTAGTAACTGTAATGTGTAAGAAACTTCTTCTGCTGGTAAAACAATTAACATACCAACACCACAATTAAAGGTGCGGTACATTTCATAGGTCGTTACATTACCAGTTTTTTGTAACCAACTAAATATTACTGGCCATTTCCAGCTAGAGCTATCTATTTGCGCTTGAGTATTTGCAGGTAAGACCCGCGAAATATTTTCCCAAAAACCACCACCGGTTATATGGATAATGGCATTAATATTCTGCTTTTCAATTAATAATAAAATAGTTTTAACATAGATATGTGTTGGTACTAATAAATGATCAGCTATTGACTTATTTTCTAGTTGTATTCTAGTTGGATCTATCTGGGTTAACTGTAGAATTTTTCTAATTAATGAATAACCATTAGAATGTGGACCGCTAGCGCCTAAAGCAATTATTGCATTGCCGGCTTCAACTTTACTACCATCAATAATTTTTGTTTTTTCGACCACACCAACGCAAAATCCTACTATATCATAATCTTCACCAGAATACATACCAGGCATCTCTGCTGTTTCCCCACCAACCATGGCACAACCTGACTGTTTACAGCCTACGGCAATACTTTTAATGACGCTGGTCGCTGTGTTAACCTCTAGTTTCCCGGTTGCGTAATAATCTAGAAAAAAAAGTGGTTCCGCACCTTGTACAATCAAATCATTAACGCACATAGCAACTAGATCAATACCAATGGTATTATGGCGTTTTAAGTTTATTGCTAATCTCAGTTTTGTTCCAACACCATCTGTCCCTGAAACTAATATTGGCTCACGATATTTTTGTGGTAATGCACACATGGCGCTAAATCCCCCCAATCCGCCCATTACTTCCGGGCGGCTGGTTTCTTTAACAGCACCTTTAATAGATTCGACCAGTATATTACCTACATCAATATTGACACCAGAATCTTTATAGTTAAGAGAGATTTTATCTGGCACAGCAAACTCCCAAGGTTATTGCATATAATAAAATATATAATAATAATTATACCAGCCAAAGAAAATGTTTTCGATACTCTTATCTTGGGTTTAATAATAAAATTTAAACCAGAACAAAAATCAATTCCATGCATTGATAACCTTCATATATAAGTGAAACAGGTATGAAAAAGAGCTATAATTTAATAATTTGGTATTTTTATATCGTTTGTACTGAAGGTGAGTAGCGTGAAAATCGTTGAGGTAAAACACCCGTTAGTTAAACATAAATTAGGGTTATTGCGGAATAAAGATATTAGTACTAAACGGTTTCGTGAATTGGCCTCAGAAGTTGGCAGTCTATTAACTTATGAAGCAACAGCAAACTTAGAAACAGAAACAATTGCAACAGTAGGGTGGTGCGGTAAGGTAAATATAGAGCAAATAAAAGGAAAAAAAATTACCGTAGTACCAATTTTACGTGCTGGATTAATAATTATGGATGGGGTGTTAGAAAATATTCCCAGTGCCCGTATAAGTGTTGTGGGTATTTATCGTGATGAAAAAACGTTGGAACCTATTTCATATTTTCAAAAACTAGCTTCAAATATTAATCAACGCATGGCATTAATTGTTGATCCTATGTTAGCAACTGGAGGGTCAATGATTGCTACAATTGATTTACTTAAGCAAGCTGGGTGTCATGCTATCAAAATATTAGTATTAGTAGCAGCTCCTGCTGGTATTAATGCTCTAGAATCTGCCCATCCAGATATTGAACTTTATACCGCATCTATTGATGATTATTTAGATGAACATGGTTATATTGTTCCTGGTTTAGGTGATGCAGGTGATAATATCTTTGGTACCAAGTAATATTTACTATTAAAATTGTTTTTAATTAATTAGAGTAATTAAGAGCTAATAAAATTTGATTGAGATACTAACCTTTAAAAATTTTAATAATTATTCTTCTCAATTTAGTACGTTCATTTTTTTGAACTAATATATTTATTTTTATAAATAAACTTAATTGATTAATGAATGATATATCTCTATTAAGATAATTTAATAAAATTTTAAATTTGCTAATTTTTTATTTAGAATAAATATTATCTAATACTATTATATTATTTTTTAGCATCAATTTATTATATTGGGTACAATATAGTCACCATGATGATTTAATCTAAATCCTATCAAGGATATTACTTATAATAGTGTTACTAGTCAATATTATTGATTAGGTAGTTTTTAGTAGCTTCCTAGCAATTATTACTATCTTACTTGGTATAGTTTTCCAGATATTTTTATTATTTAAAATAGGAAAAGTTAATTTAACCACTGTTATTATAGTGCCATGTTTTTAATTAAGAACACTTTATTTTCTAAACTTTTTATTTTGTCTGTGGTACATATTCTGATTGAGAATCATGTAGATAATTTAGTTATGAATAATAATATTATTAGAATAAATTTATTTAAATATATTAGTTTAAAAAGTTCAATTAACGTTATTCTAGTTTCTGTGAACAGCGATTGAAGTAAGTAATGCAATAATGAAGTATTAATTCACCTTCATTATGTGGTTAAATTATACTTTTTATAAAAAAAAACATTAGTAGATAATATGTAAATTAACATAATTTCTTATAAGAAAAAAACCTAAAATCGTTACATTATTTATCAGCCTGATTATTAGTTTTAGCAATTTTAGTAATTGCTATCGTGTAGCCTTATTGACTTTAATAACTAACCATATTTTAATGAAATTAAATAGTTACATTATTGTACAAATATTAAAATATTAATATTGTAAAACTGATAGGAATGTTGCTTACTGCCTTTTTGGTAGCTTATAGTAGTAATCAATATTATTAGCGTAAAATCAGTTGTTACTACTCATATCTAAATACCCCTCTGTTAAAAATTTTAACGATCTCTAAAAATATTTAGTTACCTGTTAAAAACAGTTAATATAATATCCCATCAACTAATAAAAATGGTGCCGTAGGTAAAGCATTGGATATTCCTATTCAAATACTTAATAACACGAATACTAAAATAAGCTAACAACTAGTAGCTTATTTAAAAGTAAAACAGCTTAAAATAACGCTCTTTATTTTATCATAAAAATGATTAAAGTTAGAATATAATCTATATTAATCCTTGATTATAGATTGGATTACCTAGCCACAAAAAAATTAAGATCTAATTATACAAACTCTGCAAAGAACTCAACTAGAAAAAAATAGTCAAATAGTTATCATGGTAACTAATGAAGGTATAAAGAATGGTGAAGAGAACATATAATATTTTAATGCTAAATTAGCTATTCATTAAATAAATAAAAATCTTAATACCAAAGTTATGGTATCAACGTTATTAATATGAAAACTAGTAGTAATTGCAGTAATCTGCAATTTTAAATAGTAAAAACGATAACCTTAACAAAAAATAAAACTATGATATACAGCAGTATTAAAATATCTGTTTAGTAAACTGAGTATTAATTTATAATACTGAGTTTATTAAAATGCTATCTAATAGAAAAACGAAAACCATCTATTTTATAGATCATCTTAATTTATTATTGTTAAAATTTAGCAATGAAACATCGGCACTAGATCATCTATAGGAATTTGAAAATAAAGTAATGATAAATAATAAATTTAATCATTTTATTTGGTTGATGAATTTTCGCCAGATAGCCGTCGCTTATGGGATAAAAAAACTAAGGATAAATTAGAAAAATTTGTTTATATGAGCTACGAGCTAATACAAGAAAAAATAATTGATATCCAATAAATTTATCATCCTTAGTATTAATATAAGGATGATAAGTTTATTTTTAGATATGATAATTTGTTTGAATTAAGCGATTTAATTAATCGATAAGATTTTACTTTCAAGCCAACCATCTTGTAAGCGAGTTTTAAATTTCTCTCCAATATTAATTTGTTGTGTTTTAGTTAAAACCTGTCCATTAGGTGCTTCACTGATGCTATAACCACGTGCTAAGGTTGCTAATGGACTTATTGCTTCAATACGGGAACAATCAACACTAATTTTTTCACGATATTGGCTTAATATTTTAGTAATTAATTGTTTTAATTCAAATTGTTGCTGAATATAATGTTGACAATAATTTTGTAGTTGTGGTAGCGGACCACATAGTAGTAACCGTTGTTCAACGTTATATTGCTGACGATTAATTTGTTGTAAATATTGTTGTATAGTGGTAAAAAGTTTTTGTTGTAGTTGGATAAGAAAATTTTTTTCGCGCGTTATCCGCAGTTCAGGATGTTGTTGTTGTAATTTATGTTGTAATTTACTAAGAACACGTAGCTTACGCGCCAGGAAATAGTCCATCGCCATTTCTAATCGCTGTTTTTGTTCAAGTAGTTGGCGAAGTAATTCTTGCTGATTACGACTTACTAATTCTGCGGCAGCTGAAGGTGTTGGGGCTCGTAAATCTGCGACGAAATCGGTAATAGTCACATCAGTTTCATGGCCAACCGCAGCAATAATCGATAACTTACTAGCAAAAATAGCTCGAGCAACCTTTTCATCATTAAAAGCCCATAAATCTTCCAATGATCCACCACCACGGCCAACAATGAGTACATCACATTCTTGCCTGTGATTAGCCAACTCAATAGCTCTAATAATTTGTCGCGGGGCATCTTCTCCTTGTACAGCGGTAGGATAAATAATAATAGGTAACGACGGATCGCGGCGTTTTAATATATTTAAAATATCATGTAATGCTGCTCCGGTTGCTGAAGTAATAACACCTAAGCTTTTTGCCGGCATAGGTAACGATTGTTTATAATGTTGCTCAAATAATCCTTCAGTTAAAAGCTTCTGTTTCAATATCTCAAATTTTTGTTGTAATAATCCGTTACCTGCAGGTTGCATATTTTCGATAATTAATTGATATTCACCCCTTGGCTCGTACAAGGTAACAGTTGCTCGAACCAACACTTGTTGACCATTTTTTGGTCTAAAATTGACCAATATATTTTGGCTAAGAAACATCGCAGCTCGGAGCTGGGCTTTTTCATCTTTTAAAGTTAAATACCAGTGGCCGGAAGCCGGTTGAGAAAAATTAGAAATTTCTGCATTAAGCCAAATTCTGCCCATTTGAAGGTTAAGTAATTGCCGAACAAATTGATTAAGTTGGCTAACAAAATAAATTCTACTATTTTCTGAAGTTAACATATCAAATTAGCAATACCTTTAAATAAAATTAATAGTAAAATATTGGTATAAGTTATTCTTTTTATCCATAAAATCAAAACAGCTAGTACAAGATATTATCCTATTCATCTTCATCTTATTTAATTTTAATACTATTATATAGTAATGATTTTATAATCTTAAAAATTTTTAAGATAAGTAATCATAAATTATGTTTTTGACCAAAATAATACTTCATATTTATCATATTTTAATAAAGAAAAAATATGATAATTAAATTAATCATTATCTAATGATGATACACTTGTAAGAAAAGTTATCACATCATCAACTACTTTAGTCTTACTAATAAAAGTATCAAGTATGTAAAATTTATCAACTTACAAACAGATTATATATAAATAATTTTTTACTTCACCTTCATAGAGCATAGTAGGAATAAATTAAATATTGGTAACTTAGAATAATATTCTAATCCAGAAAGCTACATTTTTGTAGGTATTTATTGATTGTATTAATCTATTTTAGATAAAAATTAATTTTAGATTTATTTTCAATATTAAACTGATCATATAGTATTTTAAATACTGAGACTTCATCATAAGAGTATATGTATTTACTAATACGTTTATTATCATAAGGTAAATATATGATAATAAATATGTTATTTTCAACAGTTTAAGCAACGTATAAGTTCTTTATGTATTTAGATTAAAGGTTAAATAAAGAACCTAATTTTAAAATATGTCAATTGAGCCTCAGGCAGAAGAAGTTAAATGATTTTAAAAGTATGAAAGTAGCATCGATCCAGCTACCGTCAGAAACAAAAATTCGTAAAGTCGATGAAATGGCTAAGCGCAATGGATTTACTAGTTATCCAGTAGTAAATAATAAAGAATTGGTTGGTATCATTACTAGTCGTGACATCTTTTTTATAACAGATTTAGATCAGACGGTTACGGCAGTTATAACAACTAAACCCAATTTAATTAAGGTCAAAGAATGTGAGTCACATGATGTAGTTTTTAAAAAATTGCCGGAAAATAGTATTGAAAAAATATTAGTAGTTTATAATAAATGTCATCTATTTGGTATGATAACAGTAAAAAACTTTAAGAAAGCGGAACTTAACAGCGATCTGTGCTGGTGCGAATAATCAACAACGTATTAAAGCATTAGTGATTGCCGGTGTTGATCTGTTATTTACTATTATCATAGAAATTTGCTGGGAGTTTTACAACTTATTTATGAAAAACTAACAAATTAGATGGTAAAGTTGAGATGTCTAGATGGTAAGCTATTCCTTGATGTATGAATGAAGAAAAACGTTTCTATGGTATTAAGTTTTATATTAGATATTTGCTGTGATGAATCCAGTTGGCCTGCTGCATCTTACCCACGATGTTGAAGCGCTGTTAGCGCATCATAAATTGATTGGTTCACTGGTGTGAAACCAGCAATACCGAAAATTATGCACATCAACTTTTACCTCATCAACCAAGCGGAGTGATATTTTCCGATAAAAAACTTGATGTATTTATTAAATAATTTAAAAACCATCTAATAATATAACTAAATTGGGGTATCAATTTAGAAAGTTGCCAATCTGGCATTTTGGGCAAAGGCGTAAAAGTATCCAGGAAAAATAGAATAACCGACACAATTAATATACCGCGTAATACACCAAAAAAAATACCTAACACGCGATCAGTACCATAGAATCCAATTCTCTCAACTAATAAGCTAATGATATAATTGACTAGTGCATACGCAATGAACGTTACGATAAATAAAATTGTAATGGCAATAACATTTCTAATCAGCGTGTCATCGATATAAGTTAGATAAGTAACCATAAAAGGATAAAATTTGCTTATAAAAAAAAACACACAAATCCAAGTAATAAGTAACAATAATTCTCGTATAAAACCACGAATTAAACTAATTAAAGCAGAAAACCCATTAATGGCAATAATAGCGTAATCAATCCAAACCATAATTTTAATCCAAAAAAGTAACTTACTAGCGTGATCATTAATTAATATTCTAGCAGAAAAAGAAAAAGGTTACGCTAGATATTATTGCTGAAAAGAAGCAATAAGTTACGGTAAAAAAATAAATCATAATAGCCAGTAATAGTTAATATTACTATTTAATATCAATATTTTTATCTATTAGTACATACTAGTTTAAGGTTTATAACTATGTATTTAACCTTATAAGCAGGTCAAATCTTTTAGTTACGACAAAATAGACGGTAATTTTTCTCTCAAAACATTTTTGCCAATAACAATTTGAGTCAATTAACTATTAACGGGTAATGCTAGATAAACGCAATCTGAAAATAATTTATTCCACTTTTGCCGCATTATTTTTCAATACTACCAACTTTATAACATAAGCCTATACTGTGCTGGCATTTTCTCATTATCCTTAGCACTGGGTTAAACTTTTACTGTAGGGTTTAACTTTACTTATTGTTATGCAGACATATACTTATTTGATCTTATAACCATCAATTTTCTAAGAAATCATAGTTTCCGCAGCGCTATCTTAGCGTATCATACGGATTAATTTGTTCAATAAGTTTAATTTCATATTCATCGCTAGGTTTAGACACTAAAGTAATCTAGATAAATTATTATATTTCTTATTACCATCCAACAATATTAGTATTACAATAAAACTAACTATAACGATAACAATCGTTCTAACTAAATGGGTTTTAAAATAACTAACCACTTCAACTTTCTCTTTTTTTCTGCAATTTCATAACCTCGGCAACAGTATGAAATGAGCCATAAACCAGCACAATATCATGTTTATTAGCTTCGGCCATTGCCTGCAACCAGGCATCTTTAATTGATGCAAATTGGTATGATGATTTAACATACTGCGCTAATTGCGCTGCATCAGCACCACCTATCCCGCTTAATGAAGCTAAATACCATTTATCAATCTGCAGAGTTAGATGAGATAAAGTTTTTTTTATATCTTTATTGGCTAACATAGCTACCACTGCATAAACTTTAGTATTTTTCTTTCTAGGTAAACCTGCTAATCTAGCGGCTAAATAAGCTGCAGCATGGGGATTATGAGCAACATCTAAAATTATAAAAGGTTCCTCGCAGATAATTTGAAAGCGTCCTGGCAATTTTGATTTAATCAATCCCTGGTGAATAGCTTGTAATGATATGGCCTGACTAATAGAATCACCTTGTTTTATTAAACAATCAATAACGGCCAATGCGGTTGCCGCATTGGCCAGTGGCACATTAGGCAAAGGTAATTGTTTAAAATATTGATTATTAGATTGCCAATGCCAATGATTCTTTTGTGATTCAAATTGCCAATCTTTCCCACAACAAAATAATTTTGCTCCAATAACTTGAGCTATATCATTAACCGACTTTGGAATATCAGATTCACCAATAACCGCATAACAACCTGATCTAAAAATACCTGCCTTTTCGTAGCCAATCTGCTCACGATCGTCACCAAGCCAATCAATATGATCTAATGCAATGCTCGTGATGGCCGCAATATCTGCATCAACGATATTAGTTGCATCTAACCTTCCACCCAAACCCACTTCTAAAATAACTATATCAAGTTTAGCTTGTTTAAATAAATGTAAAGCAGCTAAGGTACCATATTCAAAATAGGTAAGCGTTGTTGCACCGCGTTTAGATTCAATGTAAGCAAAAACTTGACAAAAGTCAGCTTCAGATAACATATGACCTTGGATCATAACACGCTCTGTATAATCTAACAGGTGAGGAGAACTATAAACACCAACTTTTAATCCTGCTTGGATTAAAATAGATGCTAATACATGGCAAGTAGTACCTTTACCATTTGTACCAGCAACAGTAACAACTTTCGGGGCCGGAGATAAAAGATCTAATCTGCGAGCAACTACACCAACCCGCTCAAGCCCCATATCGATAATTTTACTATGCTGATGGTTTAAATAAGTTAACCAGGTAGCTAAAGAAGATGTTACCCCTGGAATCATCAAGTATTCAGATATCTTATCACTATTGATCATATTTTCGTAAATTTAGTTTTTTTTATCATATGAAAGCTCTAGATCATGGTCAACTAAGGTAATAATATTGATTGTACTTGTATCTTAAAGATTTTGATGAGTTAGCATAGCTAGGATTTCAGCTAACTTATCCCGCATTTCAAGTCGCCTAACAATCATATCAATTGCACCTTTTTCAATTAAAAATTCACTGCGTTGAAACCCTGGTGGCAATGTTTCACCTAAAATTTGTTCAATAATCCGTGGGCCAGCAAAGCCAATTAGCGCTTTAGGCTCAGCAATATTAATATCCCCTAACATAGCTAAACTAGCTGATACACCACCCATTGTTGGATCGGTAAGTACTGATATATAGGGAAGCCCTCGCTCCTGCATCTTGGCCAATGCCGCACTGGTCTTTGCCATTTGCATCAACGACATTAATGTTTCTTGCATGCGAGCACCACCACTAGCAGAAAAACAAACTAACGGACAATTATCTTCCAATGCTTGCTCTACCGCACGTACAAAACGTGCGCCAACCACAGAAGCCATTGATCCGCCCATAAAAGCAAATTCAAAAGCAGCTACAATGACCGGCATACCTTTAATCGTGCCTTTCATCACAATTAAAGCATCTTTTTCATGTGTTGCTTTTTGTGCTGCTGATATTCGATCTTGATATTTCTTTGAATCACGAAATTTTAAAATATCTTTAGGTTCTAATTCACTACCTAATTCAGCCTTCTTTCCTTCATCAAGAAAAGAAGCTAGACGTTGACGGGCAGAAATGCTCATATGATGATCACATTTTGGACATACTACCAAATTACTTTCCAATTCAGCACGATAAAGTACTTGCTTACAATTATCACATTTTGTCCAAATACCTTCAGGTATATTAGCTTTTCTAGTATGTCTAATATTACTTTTATTAAGAATCTTTTCAATCCAGCTCATAAATAGACCTTTCTATCTGAAATTACATCATTAGCTTTATTATTCACTACGCTAAAGCTGCTAATGACTATCTATTTTTTATTTTTAACCACTTTTTTCTTTTATTGATGTTTAACGATAGCGTAAAATCTCAATAATATCCGGTAAAGTAGAAATTAGAATAATTAATAAATAATAAAACTTATATTAAAACGCTAGATACATTATAAAAAGCAAAATGCCAATATAACATTCGCTCCATCCCAGGTATAAATGGAGTAAAAGTTATGATAATAGTTATAAAGATAGCTAAATTAATCATTTTAACGCTATTATTAAATAATAAATGGACTTAATTGAGCCCAAGAGTTTAGAATCAGGATTCCTAATTCACCACGTCACTAATACTTATCTAATGCTCTTAATACCGAACCATTAAATAATAGCTAGTCACTATTTAAAAACATAATAATTAATATAGTATTACCATGTATATGGTAAAATGCTATGTCATACTTAGCAACAATAATTATCTATATGTGTATAATAAAAATAATAAATTATAAGATCTAATAGCTTAGAATTTGATAGCTGTATAATTAGCAAAATTAAATTTATTATTCTGATAAAAACAATGGTCCTATGTTCATTTTAGGTAATTTATATTTTACCGGATAATCAACAGAAACTAAATAAAGCCCTTCTGCCTTTGCAGTTGCTGCAGCTTTTGTTCTATCTTTTAATGCTAATAGCTCTTCTATCCAGCTAACATCTTGATCACCGCAGCCTACTATAAGTAGGCTGCCTACAATATTGCGTACCATATGATGAACAAACGCATCAGCTGTAATATCAACCACAATATAGTGACCATAACGGTTGACATGAACATGCTTTACATTACGCCAAGGTGATTTAGATTGACACTGAACAGCTCTAAATGAAGTAAAATCATGCTTACCAACCAATGCCTGAGCAGCACGATGCATTTTATCCGAATCTAATGGCAAATAAAAGTGCATCACACCAGCAGCTAATATAGCAGGTCTAAATTGATAATTGAAAATAATATAACGATATCTACGCGCAGTAGCGCAAAAACGAGCATGAAAATCAGGCTCAACAATTTTGTACCACTGTACTGCAATGTCCGATGGTAAAAAACTATTAACACCGATTGTCCATGCAGCATCCTGACGTATAACAGATGTTTCAAAATGGATCACTTGTCCAGTAGCATGCACACCAGCATCAGTACGTCCAGCACAATAAATATGGATAGACTCATATGCAACTTTTGTTAGCGCTAACTCCAAACAAGCCTGAATGGTTTTTACTTGTGGTTGACGCTGCCAACCATAATAATGACTACCATCATACTCAATACCTAACGCAATTTTAGTCATCGACAAAGAAGTTGTTTTTTCAACATCAATAATATTGCTCCTGCACTAATCGCTCTGCAGTTTCTATTAACATTCTAGCCCCGCCAAATCTAGTATTATCAGCAACCGACCAAAACTGTAATATTTCTGGGGCACCATAATTATGGTGCATACAACCGATACTTAATCGGTCATTGCTTGAAGCATCTGTTACTTGAGTTGGAAAATCATCCTGGTAAAATTGATGGATATCATCAAATTGAGCAATTTCTTGCCAAGCTTCTTCTACGGTGATTGGACGTAATGTTTCCACATGAACTACTTGTGCATTACCATAAAAAACTGGGGCTTGTAAAAAGCTGACAACAATAGATAACCTATCATTTTGTAAAATTTTATGCACTTGATCAACTAAACTCCGCTCTTGCGGTACAGAGCCTTCATCATCACTCAATAATGGTAATAAATTAAATGCTAGCTGTTTAATAAAACATTTATTATCAACTGGTAAACCATTTAATAATCTAGCACTTTGAATCGATAATTCATCTACTGCACTTTTACCATGCATCGAAACTGAAAACAGATTAGTTAAGATTAAACGATTAATATCGGCAACATTCATTAATGGTTTAACAGCTACTAACAATTGACTAACATAGCTATCAGCAATGGCAATAATATTGCGATTACGATAGTTAGCTAATACATGGGGATTAATACTCGGCACGACTAATGGAATATCCTGTTCCAGCGCAAATAAAGCACTGCTGTCAATGACAATACAACCATCTTGCGCCGCTTTCTCTGCATAACTAGCGGCGGCTTCTTTATCAGCAACAAAAAAAGCTAATTGCACCTGTGTCCAGTCAAATAATTGAGCATCAATAACAATGTATTGCTTACCATTAAAACGGATACTTTCTCCTGCACTATTTTCACTGTCTAATAGAAATAATTCACCAAAAGGAAATTGACGTTCTTGTAATAAACATAATACGGCTTCTCCGACTGAACCTGTAGCACCTAATAGTGCAATATTCCAAACTTTTGTCATGTTAGTGTTCTCCAATTTATTAGTATTTTAAATCAAATTAATTTGGTATTGAAGCCTAGCATTTTTAGTGTATTAGCGGCATTGACATCATCACATCTCACCATCAGAGATGACCATTCACGTCGTTCTGGATAATATTTACGTATATGATCAAACTGGCCGGCAAGATGGGCAATTTTTTTAAATGACATGCTATCACGACTAACATCATAAACTAAATGTACTAAATGTTTTAAATTTGCCTGTGTCAATTCACCCCTAATAGTAATTTCATTAAAATCTGAAATAGGTAATAAATCAGTTAGTTTAATTTGCTGCACTTGGCCTAAAAATTGGCTAAATGCATAAAAAATCTGAATAGTACCACGTACTTTACCTTCCAGAGAATAACCGGCAATATGTGGTGTACCAATTCTAGCTTTAGATAACAGAGATAGAGAAATACAGGGTTCATTTTGCCAAACATCTAATATAACGTCAATTTTCTTACCACCTTCTAAGGCTTTCAATAATGCCTGACTATCAACAACTGCTCCACGGCTAGTATTTAGCAGAATACGTCCTGCAGGCATAGCAGCAAGCAAATCTTCATTTAATAAATGATAGGATGAATATCGCCCAAATTTATTTAACGGGGTATGAAAAGTTAAAATATCCGCCTGATTAACTAATTTTTCTAGTGGCCAAAATTGATCACTATTATCAGCAGCATCTGCACGAGGCTGATCACAAAGTAATGTATTCACTCCCCATACCTTTAAACGCTGATTAAGAAGACTACCAACATTACCAACCCCAACAATACCAACTATTTTTTCTCTCAAATCAAAGCAATCAAGTTCAGCTAGTAACAATAAAGCTGAAAAAACATACTCTACTACTGATACTGCATTACAACCACATGCTGCAGAAAAAGCAATGCCAGCTTGTGCTAGCCATTTTCTATCAACATGATCAAATCCAGCTGTTGCTGTACCAACAAATTTTACCTTACTCTTTCTAAGTAACGCTTCATTGATTTTAGTAACAGAGCGCACCATTAAAGCATCTACTGTTGCTAGCTGTAACGATGAAATTGAACGGCCAGAAACTGGCTTGACTTTACCTATTGTTGCAAATAATTGAGTTGCATAAGGCATATTTTCATCAACTAATATGTTCACTTATATAATGCCAAGTTATTTTAATTAAGATCAACAAATAGTATTTTACTACTCAATAAGGTAGTAAGTAACTATTTACCCAGATTAATGAAGTAAATTCTAACAACTAGTTTAATCACCTTAATTTTGTTAATGAACAAGTTCTAGTTTTGTACCTAAAATCTATTGAAGCATGGTAATATAAACCAATACAGAACTATAGATTACATCAAAAGAATATTAACTTACTCTAATTTCATTATGGCATGTAAAAAACGTAATCGCTGAAAATAATAGCTATTTATATTAATTGGGTAGAAAATAATATACAGTAGAATAATATTATTATCATTACTAATAGCTACATATGCTATATAAAGGAGTTTTTAAAAAAATAAAATAAACAAAACAAATTTTAGCGTAAGTGTAGATATATTATGAAATAACATGCATTCATACATAAACTTAAGACGACTTATTCCTAGATGAATAATAAAATATAACAGACTAATCTTATTTCTAATTTTATTACTACTTATTATCAAACAACTAGACTCAGATTTGACATAACTTTTCCTTTTTAGCCTATTTTACCGCTAAATAAGTCTACTTAAGCTATACTTTATACTTAAACGCTAGGGTGTTATGTTTATGCCCATTGAAATAAACAAAAATATCCCAGTCACGCTAATTAATATTCCACATTAACACCATCATAAAGTAGAAATTCTGCCACCTCCACCGTAAGCAACAGCATTACATATCTGTCTGGAACTATATGGACAACATAGATCATTTCCTGATATTATATGTAAGTGTGCTGAGCAATATTTAAAATTAACTACGTCCCTTTGTTACTTCAGATGTTTTGTAGCATGATAATAAATTTACTACTGGTTTCGGCCACTTCTGGAATTTCTCGATAACATTGCTAGACGATGAATTATCTAACTATACCATAGCGCCGATTGATACCTAAATTATTTTTATTTACAAACAAACAGCCTTATTATATTAAATATTTTATTAACTAAAATTAACAAAAGTTTTATAAATAACTTTGATGAATAAAATATTTCCGTATACTTACTTGTTACTGCTTTAACTAAATTATTAGAATTAGATAATAGAAAAAAACAGTATTTTAGCTATTTATTAAATAAAATAGTAAACAAAAAAATTAAAATCAGTAATTAAGAATATAAAATTACCTAATTATTTATCTTAAATAAAGTATTAATTATAATATCAAATTAACAATCTAGCTCCATTACCATATTTCTTGATCATAATTATTTTATTTTTTAATAAAATTAAAACCATAAATTAGAATTCAATTAACAATAAATATATAATTTTTATTATTAACTTAATGTTATTGGTTATGCTCAATTAATTTAATATTTTATTTCTCAACGATTAACTGATTATTTAGTATAAATGATTAAAATCCATCAAACTAAATAACTAAAATTTTATGCCGTTACATTAATACTTTTGATTATATCTGGTACTTTAACTAAAAAGTTGATTAACTAAAATAATTACAATATATCAGCAATAACTGCATAGCTTATCCTGTAACTATATTTAAGTGCTTCTGTATCAATACGAATACCTATTGAAGAGATTTAAAATTAATTCTACAATATATGATTACAAATAATAATACCAGTATATAATAGGTCATAAACTAAATATACTTAATAAAAAAAATAATTATAATTTATCACATTTAAAATATAATCGTTAAAAACAAATAATAATTTAAAATACTATTTTAAAATAGTTGAAGATTATCAGATATATAATTTATATAATCATATAATTAATACACGAGTAAGAAATACATGGATCGCCTACACTAAAATATCTAAATTTTTTGATTTAAGTACTAGTACAATACATATCCGTGTCAAAAAATGAAATAAGCTAATATTATTATCGTAACAAGTTTAAATATTAATATGTCGCTCCTTCGAGGATTTATAATATTTTCTGTATTAATAATATACAGAACTTAATAAAATATAATCTATTTAAATCTTCATCTATTTTAAAAATACAATAAGGCATACTATCAATTCATAAAAAATAGAATAACTGTATTATCTACAGATAAATACCAACTAATTAACGGCATATAATATATATTGTTATTACACAATGGAGTTCATAATGAAAAAAGTAACACTGATCACAGGTAGCACTATGGGCAAAGCTGAATATATTGCTGAGCATATAGTTGATATATTAGAAAAATACAACTTTAACACTACAGTCACATACGGTCCATCGTTAAAAGATCTACCAATAAAGGGTGTTTGGTTAATTGTATGCTCTACCCATGGAGCTGGCGAATTACCTAAAAATATACAACCTCTAGCAAAAGAAATAAGTGAAAAAAAACCTGATCTTAGTCAGGTTAATTATGGTGCTATTGGGATAGGTAGCAAGGAATATGATACTTTTTGTGGTGCAATCCATAAATTAGATCAACTACTAAAGAATCATCATGCAAAACGTATAGGAGAACCATTAGAGATTAATATTTTAGAACATGAAGTACCAGAAGATTTGGCAGAAATTTGGATTGAAAAGTGGAAAGATAATATTATCAATTTAGCTTAATAAAAACTAAATAAATATAGTTATTTATAGTATAAGCTTTAATCTCAAATATAGTTGTGTGTAACTATGTTAATACCAGCTTATACGTAGTAGGATTACTTATCATACAGAGCTAAAGATAATAGCTAATAGTATAATATTCTTATGGTATTTAAGCTTATCCACATAATATCGAGATCTAAATAAAAGATCTTATTTAGATTAATCTAATAATAGTTTAGTCTCTACTTATAAAAGATATCATAATTCTTATTTCATAAGAAATGATGAACTTTAAAATTTCTAAAAATTCAAGATTATGTAATTTATTTATTATAAATACTTAAGGAACATTTATTTATAAATTCATATTTAACACTAAGGGATATACATGTTTTACCCAGAAAAATTTGATGTAATTATAATTGGTGGAGGTCACGCTGGTACTGAAGCAGCTATGGCTGCTGCTCGTATGGGACGTAAAACTTTACTTCTAACTCATAATATTGATACGTTGGGTCAAATGTCATGTAATCCAGCTATTGGTGGAATAGGTAAAGGACATCTAGTTAAAGAAATTGATGCTTTAGGTGGTATTATGGCTATAGCAACAGATAAAGCAGGGTTTCAATTTAAAAAGCTTAATGCAAGTAAAGGTCCCGCAGTACAAGCAACCAGAGCTCAAACTGATCGAATACTTTATAAGCAAGCAATTAGGATCGCACTAGAAAATCAAAATAATCTAATGATTTTTCAACAAGTAGTTGAAGACCTAATTGTAAAAAACAATCAAGTCATTGGCGTGATAACAAAAATAGGATTAAAATTTCTGGCGAAATCAGTTGTACTGACTGTAGGCACCTTCCTTAACGGTAAGATCCACATAGGATTAGAAAATTATAGCGGAGGCAGAGCAGGTGATCCGCCATCTATTAGCCTATCGCATAGGTTAAGAGAATTACCTTTACGAGTAGATCGATTTAAAACAGGCACACCCCCTAGAATAGATGCAAGAACTATAGATTTTTCTAAATTAGCATCACAATTAGGGGATAATCCTACACCTATTTTCTCTTTTATTGGATCTGTCGAGCAACACCCACAGCAATTACCTTGCTATATGACTTATACTAATGAAAAAACACATCAAGTTATCCTAGATAACTTAGATCGTAGTCCTATGTATGCAGGTATAATTAAAGGAATAGGTCCCCGCTACTGTCCTTCCATTGAAGATAAAGTTATGCGGTTTGCTGATCGTTCTACACATCAAATTTTCCTTGAGCCAGAAGGGTTAACCAGTAATGAAATTTATCCTAATGGAATTTCTACTAGCTTACCTTTTGATGTTCAGATGCAAATTGTAAATTCTATGAAAGGTCTAGAAAATGCTTTTATTATTCGACCTGGATATGCGATTGAATACGATTTTTTTGACCCTCGAGGGTTAAAACCAACTTTAGAAAGTAAATATATAAAAGGGCTATTTTTTGCTGGTCAGATTAATGGAACAACAGGTTATGAAGAAGCCGGAGCTCAAGGATTACTAGCTGGACTTAACGCAGCCCGTCTTGCTTTTGAGCAAGATGGATGGGTTCCTCGTCGTGATCAAGCCTACATTGGTGTTTTAGTTGACGATCTTTGTACTTTAGGTACTCAAGAGCCATATAGAATGTTTACTTCACGAGCTGAATATCGCCTTATGCTTCGTGAAGATAACGCAGATCTTCGTTTAACTGAAAAAGGGTACGAACTTGGTTTAATAGATGAAAATCGCTGGCAAAAATTTTGTCGTAAAGTTGAATTAATTGAACAAGAACGTCAACGACTACGTAATCTTTGGTTATATCCTAATTCAAATAAAGTTACTGATCTTAATAAATTCTTAAATGTTCCGCTTTCAAAAAAAGCAAATGGCGAAGATTTACTTCGCCGTCCTGAAATAAGTTATAAATTACTTACTTCTTTAAACTATTTTTCTTCTACTATTGATGATCCTCAAGTTACAAGTCAAGTTGAAATTCAAATAAAGTATGAAGGTTATTTCACTCGTCAACAAAAAGAAATAGAAATTAAGCTTCTTAATGAAGATACGGAATTATCAATCAATTTAGATTACAAGCAAATAACAGGTCTTTCTAATGAGGTTATTACTAAGCTCAGTGATTATAAACCTAGTTCTATTGGTCAAGCATCTCGTATATTCGGTATTACTCCAGCAGCAATATCAATATTATTAGTATGGTTAAAAAAGAAAGGTTTATTACGTCGGCAGAGTTCTTAAAATGAGCTTAATCATTTATTTTAAATCTTTATTAGATAAAACAAATATTATTTTTACCAATTAGCAAATACAACAACTCATTACCTATATTAATTTGTTAAATAAATAGAATAAAAAATAAAATTTAACATCCGTTAAATTAACTGAACAAATAGTTATTTATTATTAGACAGTTTGGGGAAAATAAGTTAGATTTTTTTGATAAAAATAATATTAATTGATGCTTTAAAATGATGCTTAAAAATATAGATACTATCCCCAAAATTTTGAATAGTACAAATAGGTAAAAAAAAATTATGGCATCATCAGCAGAATATTTGTACAGTATATGATTTCATAGTGTTAAATTCTTCTGAAGCAGAAAAAAGGATAATTTTGCGTAAAATTTAAGATCAACTTTTATATTAAACTAAATAAAATTATTTAGTTAAATTTACCTGGCTTTAATAAACAGCGATGTTGAGAAATTTGAGGTTTAAATTAATATTGTTTTTAAATAAAACAATGACTATTGTATACCAATTAAATAATTTAAATTTTAAAATTATGTAATAATATAAGAGTTACGTCTTTATCCCTATACAAGAGTAAAGTTTTATTATAATTGTTACTCTTTTAGTTAATAGTGTTTGTAATCTTCAGTGTATCTTTATTTATACATAAAAAAGTAAAGGGCTTGTCGGCTTTTGCTGGTGAATTAGTCTGTTGATTATATAACGCTTTATGTTGTTAATGTATTAACACATTATAGTGAAAAAAATAATACTATTTACATTACATTAGTTTTTACTATTGGTTAGGAAGTAAAAGTTATTATAACAATAACTGTGTTAGCAAAGGGAAAAAGGGTACAAGATATTATGTATGCATCAGGAGAAGTATTTACTCATGGAATTTATATAGTACATTTAAATAATCTTCAGTTGGACCTGCGTACCTTTAATGTTATTTCAATCATATATGTACAATTTTTTTTAGAATCTAACTTATTTAATGCCGGTGTTCATGAATATCAGTATCACAGGTAGTTCTGCTTAAACTAATCTTATCAAAAAATTATCAGTTGGTATTCATACTATGTTAGCACAGTATCGTGAGTTAGCTGCATTTTCGCAATTTGCATCTTATTTAGATGAAGCTACACAGCTTAATTATGGGCAGTAAATGATAGAATTGTTGAAACAGAAACAATATGCCCCAATATAAGTTGTACAGCAGGCGTTATCTTTATTTGTTGTATCGCTTATAGGAGGTTGATATGTCTGCAATTACATTACATATTATCTAGTTGTTGTATATGCTGAAAATAGGAAGTAAGGTTTTTTTTTGAACGAAATATATATTAATTTATTCAACAAATATGGTTATTTTTACCTGACTGATGGAGTTATTAGGGTTTGATGTCTATAAAATCAAAAAATCTTGTGATACGCTAGGTGGGTAGAGGTGCATGTATTATGACTTACCAAAAGTTTTATATCCACTAGCAGGTAACCAAATTATACAGCATGTTATCGATACATTATTATCACTTGGAACAACTAATATTAATTTGGTCTATGGTAATGGTGTAGATTTAATAAAATTAGCTTTAGTTAATCAACCTGTTAATTGGATTTTACAATCAGAACAGTTAGGAACAGGGCATGCCAGCAAGCCGCCCCTTATTTTGATAAGAATTAAAATATCTTAATGCTTTATTGTGATTATCCACTGATTACAAAATAAACACTTCAACAATTAATAGAAGCTAAGCCTAACGTAGGGTTGTCAATTATTAATAAGCCGTCAGGTGCATTATTAATTAAAAAGGTAACGTTGAGCAAAAATATACAACGTAAAATAAAGTAAAAATTAATACTGGGATATTAGTTGCTAATTGCTTTTATTTAAAGCTATGGCTTAAAAAGCTTAATAATAATGCTTACAGTGCTTGAAAGTATTTATCAAAAAGAACAGGCAAAGATATTATTAGTGGTACATTAAAGCATGGTCTGAATGTAATTATCGATACTAATGTTCTTCTCAAAGAAGAAGTAAATGTTGTACTTGGTAACAATGTACATATTGATGTATATTTTAAAATTGTACGATAGATGATAATTAAATTATTAGTGCTTATTCAGTTATAGAGAAATTAAAATTATCTACGGCTTAGGCGCTCGTTTATGTTCAGGAACTAGACTGGCATATAAAGTAAATATTAGTAATTTTTTTGAATTTTAAAACGCAGTTTTAGGTGGTGGTGCTAAAGCTGGGCATTTAAGTTACTTAGGTGATGCCTAAATGGGTAGGTATATTAATATGGGTGCTATAACTACGATTACTAATAATGTTGAGTAAAATGAACTTGTTATTAGTCGTATTAAACAGCAGCATATTTAAAATTGGAAACTTACAATAAAGAAAAATAATTGTAAAATAAATAGTGACGATTAATAATTGATATTATCAATAATAAACCAATGTATTTGGAATAGTACCATTGATTATATTAATTAGGTTACTACAACATAAAAGCAGTATGCTACTTCCTATATTTTATAATAAAAATTTATGTGTGTAATTATTGGTGGAGTAGCATATGATATAGCTTAAATTATTAAGAGCTTAGTCGAACGCGGTTATGACTATGCAGGTTTTGCTGTAGTTGATGATAAATAAACTCTAACAGGATTCAGTGAAATTAGTAAAGTTCAGATGCTGAAAAAGTAGAAAAACATGCTGGAATTGGTAGCACAGGTATTGCGCATACTAGTTGGGCTACTCATCGCCAAGTAAAAAATACCCATCCTCATAATCAGATAATTGAAAGTGATCAAGAATTTTGTGAATAACTTAAACACAAAAATATTTTTTTACTTCCAAAACTGATACCGAAGTTAGAGTTTATTTAATACATTGTAAATTATAAAAAGGTTGCATGCAGCCCGCGTAGCTGTGTGTTCTGGTTATAGAGTTAGGTGTTAAAATTTTTTATCTGATCTATCAATGAGCACTTTTACTGGTCACACGTTACTTTATCTATTTAGATGAAGGTAATATTGCTAAAGTAACTGGTCTAACAGTTTGTATTTTTAATCAACAAGGTTCATAAGTTGAACGATAACTAATATAATCCAATGTTCAGTATGAACTTGGTTATATATTAACAGCCTTTAGCAATAAAAAATACTTTGTAATTGCATATTATAGAGTTTTTAAAAATAAATTATATAAAAAAACTAAAAATACATTATCTCAGGCAAAACATATTTAATGTTTTGCTTGTGGATATGTGAAAATTGCTTCTTAATTCAATTATCATAAACCAGTACGGCGAAAAAATAGTTTGTTGATCACTATTTATCAATTTGGTAAAACAGCGGAGCTCCATTAAGATTATCAAAAGAGCTTGGTTATCTAACATATTTAGCTATATGTAATATTTTCGGCTCATCTTTAGTTTGCTGATCATATTTTACTTGCATTAATAACAATAACTGATACAGAAATTAGCGTAGCATCCATCCACCAAAGAATTTACTACCCAACCCAATTAACCGTTTTATTATTAGTTGCTTATTTGAGCTAGTTATATAATAAAAATATTGTTCTTGAGCGAAACATTGTTCAGGCATTACTTACATGCATTCCCTGCTGGTATTGAGACCATATTATTGCCAGAAAAAATAATTTCCATTTATGCAGAAAATTTTAAAGATAAAATAAAATTTTTATATTCATGCTAAAGCTTATGCAGCCGGTGAGTTGAAACATGGCCCACTAGCCTTAATTGATTATAATATGCCAGTTGTTCCAAATAATGAATTTTTTTAAAAGCAAAAATTTAATATAGAACTTTAATTTTATTATTTAAAATTAAATATCTATATTTTTGGCTTTTAATGCATTTTCTTCAATAAAAGCTCTACGTGGCTCAACCTCATCACCCATTAGTGTAGCAAACAATTGGTCAGTTGCAATACTATTTTGAATAGTAACACGCATCATGCTGCGTGTATCCGGGTTCATAGTTGTTTCCCATAATTGATTGGGGTTCATTTCGCCTAATCCTTTATAGCGTTGTATCATCAAACCACGTCGTGATTCTTCTGATAACCAGTTCAAGGCGTCTTCAAAGGAAGAAATAGTCTGGCGACGTTCTCCTCTTTCCACATATGCACCATCCTCAATCAGATTACCTATTAGCTTACCGATTTTGGTAATGCGTGTATATTCAATACAATGAATAAAATCAAGATCCAGATGGTAATCGGTATCAACGCCATTAGTTTTAATCCTTAAAACAGGTTCAAATAATTGGCGTTCATAATTTTCATTAATATGGTAACTATAAATACTACCATTTTCTTCACTAGAAGATAGGCGCTTAACTAATATTTTGATCCAATTTTCTATCTTTGATTTATCTGTAAAAGAATCTTCTACCAATATAGGTAGATAAATAAGATTATTTAATAAATTAAATGGATAGACAGATCCTAAACTTTTGATAATTTGCTGAGCAGAATTATATTCAATGATTAACTTTTTTAATAGCTCACCTTTCAATGCCGGAGCATGAGAGCTAGTGTATAGAGCAGTATTATCTAATGCAATTGATATCAAATATTCGTTCATTGCCTCATCATTTTTAATATATTTTTCTTGCTTACCTTTTTTCACCTTATATAAAGGTGGCTGAGCAATATAGATATGGCCACGTTCGATAATTTCTGGCATCTGACGATAGAAGAAAGTTAATAACAATGTCCGAATATGAGATCCATCGACATCGGCATCAGTCATGATAATAATGCTATGATAACGTAATTTATTAAGATCATATTTGTCTGGACCAATACCACAGCCTAAAGCAGTTATTAAAGTAACAATTTCCTGTGAGGAAAGTATTTTGTCGAAACGAGCTTTTTCAACGTTAAGAATTTTACCTTTTAATGGTAAAATTGCTTGATCTTTTCGGTTACGCCCCTGTTTAGCAGATCCACCTGCAGAATCACCTTCCACTAAATAAAGTTCTGATAAAGCTGGATTACGCTCCTGGCAGTCAGCTAATTTACCTGGTAATCCTGCTAAATCAAGGGCACCTTTCCGACGAGTCATTTCGCGTGCTTTACGTGCCGCCTCGCGGGCACGGGCGGCGTCAATGATTTTGCTAACAATGCTTTTAGCGTCATTAGGATTCTCTAATAGATATTCTAACAATTTATCATTCATTAATGTTTCAATAACTGTTTTTACTTCGGAAGAAACTAGCTTATCTTTTGTTTGTGAAGAAAATTTAGGATCTGGTACTTTAACTGAGACGACAGAAATTAAACCTTCACGGGCATCATCGCCGGTAGCACTAACTTTAATTTTTTTTAGATAACCCTCTTTATCCATGTAATTATTTAATGTACGTGTCATGGCGCTACGAAAACCAACGAGATGGGTTCCTCCATCTCGTTGAGGAATATTATTTGTGAAGCAATAAACATTTACCTGGGAACTGTCATTCCATTGCATGGATATTTCTACATTAATATTATCTTTTTCTGCTGAAAAATAGAAAATAGTTGGATGTATTGGGTTTTTATTCTGGCTTAAGTATTCTACAAAAGCTTTGATTCCACCTTCATTATGAAAATGATCTTTTCTATTATCACGGTTATCAATTAAACTAATAGATATGCCTGAATTAAGAAAAGATAGCTCGCGTAGCCGTTTTACCAAAATATCGTATTCAAATTTTGTAACTGTTTTAAATGTTTCTAAACTTGGCCAGAAACGAATATAGGTTCCCCGATCATCAGTTTCTCCAACAATCATTAATGGTGCTTGTGGAACACCTAGACGGTAAATCTGTTCATGTACTTTTCCCTCGCGACGGATAGTTAACTCTAATTTTTCTGATAAAGCATTAACAACAGAAACACCTACCCCATGTAACCCACCTGAAACTTTATAGGAATTTTCGTCAAATTTGCCGCCAGCATGGAGAACCGTCATGATAACTTCTGCGGCGGATATACCCTCTTCTTTATGAATATCGGTTGGAATACCACGGCCATTATCAAGAACAGATATAGAGTTATCGGTATGTATAGTTACGATAATATCGTTGCAATAACCAGCAAAGGCTTCGTCGATAGCGTTATCAATAACTTCGAAGACCATGTGATGAAGTCCTGTACCATCGTCGGTATTACCTATATACATACCTGGGCGCTTACGCACCGCGTCTAGTCCTTTTAATACCTTAATACTTGAGGAGTCATATGTATTTAACATCAACGTTTCTCGCTAATTTCTAATCCTATTATTGAACTTCTATTTTGCTATTTTTTCTACAAAAAATCCTAATATTTCCATCTAACACTTAACTTACGTCATGGTAATCTAGCTCACAAAGACTTTAACTTGCGTAGTTTTAAGATGTTTAATTAAAAATTAACGGCAATTTTTATCTAAATTATAAATAAATTTTATAACATAGATAAGCATCTGTTGCTTATTCTGTCTGGTTGAATATTGATCTTCTGCTAATTTATTTTAATCTGTACATTAATAATTTTGACTACACTCGTAATAATATATCTTCATAAGCACAGTTTACAGCTATTTTAAATATTTTTTATAATACCTGCCTGCATACAATATAACTAGCTCGTAATTCACTTAATAACTTGTTACTTGGTGCTATATTACGTTGCTTTAATAGTAGTTAAATTTTTTACTACTAAATTTAAAAAGAAAAACTTAGTTATATTTAGGTACATCCTGTAATAATATCAAATAGTCATAATTTATTAATTGAATTGGTAAAATTTTATGCCCATAACTACCATTAATACGAACTTTACTTCCACCATGACGATATTTAATTAGACCAAAAATGAATTCCAGCGATTCTTATTTTAAACAAGACGACTATATAAAAAAATTATTTTATCGATGAAAAATAATACTTGCTGCTTGAATGCTAAATCTGATATCTAGATAGTTTAAATAATACTTGTTTTTCTGCTGCAATTTTGGCTAATAAAAAAATTGAAACCAGTTTATAATGGTAGATACAAACTTTATATATGACGAAAGTACTTGGATAAGGATCTGAGAAAGCATTATATAATTTTAATATTACAATCGCATTGGCATAACAATATAAGCTGCCGCATTATTATTTACATCTTCGATTTGTATGCTTGAATTTGAATTAGTCAATAGCAAATTAACTTGCTCACATTTTAGTGTATTTAATACATCTAGTATATAATTTACATTAAAACTGATTTCTATCATCAGGCTTTGATAATTAACGTCAATAATTTCTTCTGATTCTTCCTGTTCAGGATTATTTGCGGTAATTCTAAGTTTATTTTTACTTATATAGAGGCGTACACCACGAAATTTTTCATTTGATAAAATAGATGCTCGGGAAAATGCTTGTTTTAGTTTATTACAATCCGCAGTCAATGTTTTATCTGGATTTTTTGGTAGAACGCTTCGGTAATCAGGAAAATGACCATCAACTAGTTTTGAGGTAAAAATAAAATTACCAACATGAGCTCGAATATTATTACTACCAATCTGCAACTTAAGTGAGTCGTCGCTACTATCCAGTAATCGCATAAATTCTACCACCCCTTTGCGAGGAACAATCACTGAATGAGTTGGTAAATACTTATTAATATTAAGTGAACAGACCGCTAATCGATGGCCATCAGTAGCGACTGTGCGTAATTCTTGACCTTCAGTTTCAAATAGCATGCCATTAAGATAATAGCGTACATCTTGATGTGCCATTGAAAATTTGGTAGCCTCAATTAGACGTTTTAATGTAGTTTGAGGTAGTTCAAATTCAACTTTACTTTTCCAATTATCTAAGTTTGGAAAATCAGCTGCCGGTAGAGTTGAAAGCGAAAAACTGCTACTGCCTGAACGCACTAGTAAACGTTCTCCTTCAAAAGTAACTTTGATTTCTAATCCATCAGGTAACCCACGCCAGATATCGTAGAATTTACGGGCAGATACCGTGATTGAACCATCTTCACTTGGTTGTGTTAGTATAACTTTAGCTACCATTTCTACTTCTAGATCTGTACCTGTTAATGAAAGTATTTTTTCACTTACTTGTAGTAATAAATTACCTAAGATTGGTAATCTTGGCCGACCACTAAGGGTGCCACTAACTTGTTGTAGTGGTTTAAGTAATTGTTCACGTTTAATAGTAAATTTCATATTATTAGTATGATAGTGATTTGATTAAGTTAGAAAAATACTCTTTGATGTCATGATTTTATTCCCGCAATTGCTCTATTTTTCTACAAGTATGCAGTACTATTATATGATATATTACACCAAAAGCATCACCAATTTTAGGCAAACTATTGTTTGTCAGTTCTTTTTTTTGATAATGACATTGCAATTTTACGCGCCACAGAATGGGAACGGCGCTTGGATAACAAGTCAGTAATTTTATAATATTCAGCAACTTTTTTTATACTATCTATAAAGCTTATCTTATAATCATAGTAGATCTCATAGTACTTATCTAACAAAATCAATGGTAATTACACCACTAGTAAAATTATTATTAGCTATAATTCTATTTATAGACCCTTCTACTTCTAGAATTTTTGATCTTCAACTGTTAGCAATAAAAAAAAATAATTTTTCAGTTACTTGGATCTTATTCTTATCCGCTTTTTTCATTATAATAGCAACACGCGTTTATAATTCAGGTAGTTAGATCGCAACTGTCAATCAGCAGCTAAAATGAAATTAATCTTTAACTCCATTTATTTCTTTAGGATAGCGATCTAAAGTTAGAATTATTTGCTAATTACCTTCTAGTAATGCATTAAAGGTATGAAAAAATTATTCTTGAGAATATTCTTTATTAGCAAATAACTGAATTTCATCAATTAATAATGCATCTACCGAGCGATAATAAAGTTTAAAATCTTCAATTGCATTATTTTGTAAAGCTTTTACCATATCTTGGACGAAACGCTCAGAATGCATATAAACCACTTTTGCATTAGCTTTGTGTGCTATAATATGATTACCTACTGCATGAAATAGATGAGGATTACCTAATCCAGTGACACCATAAAGAAAAAGTGGATTATAAGCACCTCCAGGATTTGTCGCTACTTGGCTGGCAGCGGCACGAGCAAGCTGGTTTGATTTACCTTCGACAAAATTATTAAATGTATACTATACTTAAGATTCAGATTTAAACGATAAGCTATTTCAGGTTGAACTTGTGTATTATCCCAACTAGGGCCTATTGTTGAATTTATTGACGTAGAAATTTTTTTCTTTGTTGTGGTATGTGTTGAAGTTCCACTTTTTGTTATTTGCTTTTTATTACCAACTTCAAATTTCAAGGCAGGCATATCTGAACTACAAAAATAACTTAAATATTATTGATGTATTTATCGCTTAACCAATCTAATACAAAGCAGTTAGGTGCATAGAGTGCCAATGTATTATCACTCAATTCTGCCTGGATAGGGCGTATCCATATACTAAATTCTGTGGCAGCTAACTCATCCAGCAATCGGGCAAGACATTACTGCCAAAGTAAAAATGACACGAAGGACTCACCTAAAACAAGACTAATGAAAAATTATTAAATTTTATAGGTAATAAAAAAATTTTTTTCTTTAGAAAAGAATTTACAGAAAAAACTATACCATATTCTACAAAATATTAAATAATAACGCCAAATCTAAATAAGATCTTAACTGTTTTACATATAGTTAACCCTTTTTATCCACAGAATTTAGAATTAAAATATATAAAATTAATAAGGAAACAAAAATAATACTAGCACATATGTTAGGTATAACACCAAGTAACAGATAACTTTAAAGCAAATTTTTGATTAATTTTTATTTTAAAGCTAAACATTTTTGATCTTTTCATCATTCTTGAGATTAATATGATAATCTATCTTATTTTGCACCTTATGTGTGATATCGTTATTTTTATAGTTTTTAGTTAGTGCTTGTTCTTGTTCAGAAAGTAAAAAAAAATATATTATTAGTTTAAGTTTTATCGTAGCTAATTGCTGAGAAAAGCGTTGAATTTATCTACTGCATTGCGTAATGCTCAATATTTTATTATAATCCGGCTTCTTTACTAGATTTGTGTTGTTACAATTGGATATATCAGTATTGTTTGTTCTACTGAACATCCATGAATTTCCTGAATAAATAATAACTATTTTGTTAAGTTAGGTAGAAACCGCTATGAAACGTACTTTTCAACCATCCGTATTAAAACGGAACTGTTCTCACGGTTTCCGTGCTCGTATGGCCACTAAAAATGGTCGTCATGTTTTGGCTCGTCGTCGTGCTAAAGGCCGTGCTCGTCTGACCGTTTCTTCGAAGTAATAATAAAAGTGGTTATACTTACTTTTCCTAGGGAATTAAGATTATTAAATTCCAGACATTATGATTATGTCTTTCAGCAGCCACAATGGGCTAGTTCTCTAGGAATTACTATTCTAGGACGTCTCAATAAACTATGGTACCCACGTATTGGTCTTCATATCACAAAAAAAAATGTTAAACTAGCACATGAAAGAAATCGCATTAAGCGATTAACGAGAGAATATTTTCGTTTACATCAGCATGAGTTACCTTCAATGGATTTTGTGATCTTAGTAAGAAAAGGGGTTGCTGATTTGGATAATCAAAAAATAACCAAAATTTTAGGTAAATTATGGCGTCGTCACTATCGTTTGTATTGCGGCTCTTAATATTGATAATAAGATGTTATCAATTGATAATAAGTCCATTATTATGGCATCGTTGCCGCTTCAAACCTACCTGTTCAAAGTATGGTATCGAGGTATTATATCGATTTGGATTGATAAAAGGTAGTTGGTTAATGATGAAACGCCTATTAAAATGTCATCCTTTACATATAGGCGGTTATGATCCTGTTCCACCTAGACAAAATGTCTATAATAGAGAACATTAACGATGGATTCGCTACGTAATCTTTTATTCATCTCTTTGCTATTTGTTTCGTTTTTAATTTGGCAAACATGGGAAAGTTATAAAACACAACCTATAAATAATGATCAAATAGTAAAACAAATAAATATGTCAAGCTATAATAACAAATCTGCTCATGAGCAAGCTAAATTTATTACAGTAAAAACTGATGTGCTTGAATTACATATCAATACCCGTGGAGGTGATATTGATCAAGCTGCGCTATTGCATTACCCTAAGAAATTACACTCATCTGATCCTTTTTGTTTATTGAAAACTAGCAAAAATTTTATTTATCAAGCACAGAGCGGCTTAATCGGTGAGGATGGTCCGGATGATTCTGGATATAATAATGGGTTGCGTCCTTTATATCTCTCAACTAAAACTAGTTATGTGTTGCAAAATGGAAAAGATGAACTGCGTGTTCCTCTTATCTTTACTGGTAAAGATAGCGTAGTTTATAAGAAAATATATCTATTAAAACGTGGTAAATATAATATTTCTGTTGAAAACAATATTGCTAATAACAGTAGCAAACCATTAACGCTAGCATTTTTTGGTCAGTTAAAACAGACAGTAGAACTACCAAAAGAGCGTGGGACAGGAATTCATAATTTCCCCTTACATACCTATCGTGGTGCAGCATATTCTTCTGATGAAACGAACTATAAAAAATATAGTTTTAGTGATATTACTAGTAATAATTTAAATATTAATACTAAAGGTGGTTGGATTGCAATGTTGCAGCAATATTTTGTTACTGCATGGATCCCATACTATAAAACCCAAAATACCTTCTATACAATTGATTTAGATAAAACCATTGGTATTATTGGCTATAAGAGTTCACCGATAACAGTAGCTGCTAATAGTAAAATAAATTACACTTCAACTTTGTGGTTAGGTCCTGAATTACAATCTGCAATGAAAACAGTTGCACCACATTTAGATTTAACTGTTGATTATGGTTGGTTGTGGTTTATTTCTCAACCTTTATTTAAATTATTAAAATTTATTCATGGTTTTATCGGTAATTGGGGCTTTTCTATCATTATTATTACTTTTATTGTTCGCGGTATTATGTATCCATTAACCAAAGCACAATATACCTCAATGGTAAAAATTCGTCTTTTGCAGCCCAAAATTGTTGCGATGAAAGAATGTATTGGTGATGATAATCAACGTATGAGCCAAGAAATAATGGCTCTCTATAAAGCAGAAAAAGTTAATCCGTTAGGTGGTTGTTTGCCTTTATTGATTCAGATGCCTATTTTCCTCGCTTTATATTATATGTTGATGGGTTCTGTAGAGCTACGCCATGCTCATTTTATTGGTTGGATCCAAGATCTATCAGCTCAGGATCCATACTATATTCTCCCATTGTTAATGGGTTTAACGATGTATCTTCTTCAGAAGATGTCGCTAACAACATTCACTGATCCGATGCAACAGAAAATCATGAACTATATGCCGGTTATTTTTACTGTATTTTTCTTTTGGTTTCCTTCTGGTTTAGTTTTATACTATATCATTAGTAATCTTGTGACAGTTATCCAGCAACAAATTATTTATCGTGAATTGGAAAATTGTGGCCTGCATAGTAGCGATAAAAAATAATTTGTAGGTTTTTTTCTTTTTTATTAAAGAAATAACAAAATAGAGAATTGATTAAGGCGGTCTAATGACCGCCTTAATCATATTTACTGTAAGAATTGAGAGTGAAATGAGCATATATATTAATGATACAATTATTGCACAAGCAACACCACCTGGACGTGGCGGTATTGGTATTTTGCGAATATCAGGGCCAAAAGTTATTGAAGTTGCTAGTATTGTTTTAGGCAAATTACCTCAGCCGCGCTATGCAGATTACCTGCCTTTCTATGATAATAATGGCAAAGTGTTAGATCAGGGAATTGTACTCTATTTTCCTGCTCCTAACTCATTTACTGGTGAAGATGTTCTTGAATTGCAAGGACATGGTGGGCAAGTGATTATTAATTTATTACTTAAGAGAATTTTAACTATCAATGAAATCAGGATTGCCAATCCAGGTGAATTTTCTGAACGCGCTTTTCTTAATGACAAAATAGATTTAGCTCAGGCGGAAGCTATTGCTGATCTAATAAATGCGAGTACTGAACAGGCGGCACGTTCAGCAGTAAATTCGTTACAAGGTGTTTTCTCGCAACATATCTACGAAATAGTGGAAGCCCTTACTAACTTGCGTATTTACGTTGAAGCGGCAATTAATTTTCCAGATGAAGAAATTGATTTTTTATCTGATAGTAAGATAGATTCAAAATTGAATGATGTGATTGCCCATTTGGATAGTGTGCGTTTACTAGCTTATCAAGGTAGCCTATTACGAGAAGGCATGAAAGTTGTGATTGCAGGACTACCAAATGCCGGTAAATCTAGTTTATTAAACGCGCTATCTGGTCATGAAACAGCGATTGTAACAGATATTGCTGGTACAACCAGAGATGTATTACGTGAACATATTTATATCGATGGTATGCCATTATATATTATTGATACAGCTGGTTTACGTGAAGCAATAAATGAAGTTGAGAGAATAGGTATTGAGCGTGCATGGCAAGAAATAGAGCAAGCAGATCATATATTATTTATGGTTGATAGTACGACTACAGAGGTAATTGAACCTGATCATATTTGTCCTGAATTTATAGCTAGATTGCCTAAATCTTTACCTATTACGATAATTAGAAATAAAGTTGATATTACTGATGAACCAATAGAGCTAAAAAAGATTGGTAATTATTCACTTATCCGCCTTTCAGCATATAGCAAAGAAGGTATTGATTTATTACGTAAACATTTAAAAGAAAGTATTGGGTTTAATCATAATATTGAATGCGGATTTTTAGCTAGACATCGTCATATTCAAGCGCTTAAAGTAGCAGCTGAGCATTTACAACAAGGTTATCAACAATTAGTAGTTGGTCATTCAGGTGAGTTATTAGCAGAAGAACTTCGTTTTACTCAACAAGTATTAAGTGAAATTACCGGTGAATTTAGTTCTGATGATTTATTAGGTCGTATTTTTTCTAATTTCTGTATTGGAAAATAAGACGTGGATTACATATGTTGATATCGGCTGTTTTTTCTAAAAATGAAAATTAAAGTTATGTTAAACAATAATTAGCGACTATCAATATGAATATTGAAATCTATAACTGCCTTATGTATTCAAGGTTAAAAGTTATATTAAGTCATCCTCATATTTTTACTGTGCAAAAGCTCATAAGTAGCGATAAGTCAATATATAATTAGAAAAATAAAGTAAAAAAATGAGCAGAAAAAAATCATTACTCAGTCAGTATTCAGTAACTAAATTAATTTTAACTAGCTTGTCGGTAATAATTTAATGATTAATGCTTAATAATCCACAATATAGCGCTAATATTAGAAGCAGCTATAATTAGCTTAACTAAATAAATTCATAGATTCTCAGAATAAGCTTTTAAAGTAGACATAATCTTTGGATTATCACCATATGATATTTGGTACTTAACTTAACTAAATGCATTGCTTTGTTTAGATATTACGATTTTTATAATAGCCTGATTAAATGCTTGATATAGATCTCTTATTCGGGTAGCTAATGTTGCTATGCCTACGTTATTTAGCATTAGATTGCTAGCTAATTTATTAATTATTTATGGGGGTATTAAATAATAATTAATTAATGATAAAATTTATATTTTTCAATAACTTAGGCTAATATTTCAGTGCATTATTAGTTTGCAAAATTTGTTATGAAGATTTCTACGCTTTAACAATATCAAATACTACCTTACTATTAACACGTTACTTTTCTTCATCTAAAGGCCACTTACGAGCTTTATCTTTTAATAATACCGGTATATTATTACGCACAGGATAAGCAATCTGATCTAATTTACAGATAAGCTCTAAATTTTTTTTATCATAGGCTAGTTTTCCATGACAAATAGGACAAGCAATTATATCAAGTAGACGGTAATCCATATATTCCTCATCAAAATTAAAAACATAATTTCTGATGAAACTAGAATAGCATAAGCATACATTATCGTTAACTTTAATATCTGCTCTTTGTCAGTAATGTGATAAATTAGAAAATAATATTAGCTTAAAATTTATAAGTGATGATATCAGCCGCATCAATGCTATAACTAAAAATTCAACACATTCGCCTCATTTTTGCTATTCTTTTTTGGTATTCTGAACATAGATATCTTTCCAGCAATTAACAGTAGAGATAAATCCATCGCAATATTTTACCAATTTTATACGACAAATTTGTAATTGAAATGTTTTAATAAAGTTTATAGCTAAATTATTAATACATTTAGTTAAATAAAATTAATTCACCCAAAATAAAAAAACTACAACTTATTTATTGGGTAATTGAGATAAAAAAGTATTGGTCAATATTTTTCACAGAGCTTATTAGAGAATTGATATTATCAAAAAAGAAAAATTATGTGTTATATAAAACACCTAAATAATATTTATCTCCTTTTTACTATTTTAATTTTTTGTGAAATGATTACTAACTAATTTGAGTTAATAAAGTTTATTTTTTAGAAATATTTATTATATATTAATAATAAAGACCGGGTTTAGTAAATTTTAAATTATAACTATAAAAATGGTCTCTTAATTAAGACACTATTTTTGCAAAAAAAATAAATTAAATTTTTGAATTTTTATGCCTAAATATTAACCCGATTGCGTAATTCTTTACCAGGTTTAAAATGAGGAACATGTTTTTCTTTCAAATTCACTTTGTTACCTGTTTTAGGATTACGACCAATACGTGGTGCACGGTAATGAAGAGAAAAACTGCCGAATCCGCAGATCTCAACACGCTCTCCCTTAGTAAGGGAGATTGCTATATAGTCAAGCATTTCTCTCACACCAGCTTCAATAATTTTACCTGGGATATGAGCTAATTGGTTAATAAGTTTTTCAATCAATTCATACCTTGTCATAGTGCACATCCCCCTAAACTACCGTTACGGGGCAACAAAAAGTTACCCTATGATTAAATTATTCGCCTTTAGCTGCTTTGAACGCTTCTGACATAGCATTATTTGTGAGATTAGTATCTTCCTGCTGGTTTACAGAAGCAATGGCATCTTCTTCATCTTTTGTACTAACAGACAAGATAATGATACGGTTTTTGCGATCAACACCAGTATATTTAGCTTCAACTATATCGCCAACTTTCAATATTTGAGCAGTAGTTTTCACGTTATCACGTGAAGCTTCGGATGCACGTAAGTTACCTTCAACACCAGCCGCTAACTTAATTGTGGCTCCTTTTACACCAACAGCCACTACTTTACCAGTAACGATAACACCTCTCTTATGACAAGACAGATAATTATTAACTGGATCTTCTACTAACTGTTTAATACCTAAAGAAATACGTTCACGTTCAGCGTCAACTTGCAAGACAACAGCAGCAATTTCATCACCTTTCTTGTATTCACGAACAGCTTCTTCACCTGGAACATTCCAAGAAATATCAGACAAATGAACTAAACCATCAATACCACCATCTAAACCTATAAAAATACCAAAATCAGTAATAGATTTTATTTTACCTTCTACCAGATCATTTTTATTGTGTGTTTCGGCGAATTGCTTCCATGGATTTACTTTACACTGTTTCAAGCCTAATGAGATACGACGACGCTCTTCGTCAATATCTAGAACCATAACTTCAACAATATCACCGATATTAATAATTTTAGATGGATGAATATTTTTATTAGTCCAATCCATCTCAGAAATGTGTACTAAACCTTCAACACCTTCCTCAATTTCAACAAAACAACCATAATCAGTAATATTAGTGACTCGTCCTGTTAGCTTAGCGCCTTCTGGATAACGTTTAGCAATAGCTATCCATGGATCTTCTCCGAGCTGCTTCAAGCCTAAAGAAACACGTATACGCTCAAGATCAAATTTTAATACTTGAACATTTATTTCATCCCCAACATTAACAATTTCACTTGGATGTTTAATCCGTTTCCAAGCCATATCAGTAATATGTAATAAGCCATCAACACCACCTAGATCAATGAATGCACCATAGTCAGTTAAGTTTTTAACAAGACCCTTAATTTTCATGCCTTCCTGTAATTTTTCAAGTAAGTAATCACGTTCTGCACTACTTTCAGATTCAATAACAGCACGACGTGAAACAACAACATTATTACGTTTCTGATCTAATTTGATTACTTTTAACTCAAGCTCCTTATCTTCTAGATTAGTTGTATCACGAACTGGACGAATATCAACCAGTGAACCTGGTAAAAATGCACGAATTCCTTTTAATTCTACCGTGAAACCACCTTTCACTTTGCCATTGATAATACCCATAACTGTTTTAGTATCTTCATAGGCTTTTTCTAACATTAACCAAGCTTCATGACGTTTCGCTTTTTCTCGAGATAGGATAGTTTCACCAAAACCATCTTCTACTGCGTCTAAAGCAACATCGATTTCATCACCAACTTGAATTTCTAGCTCACCTTGCATATTTTTAAATTGTTCTACTGGAATAGCTGATTCTGATTTCAGACCGGCATCAACTAACACGATATCTTTATCAATAGCAATAACAACACCACGAACAATAGCTCCTGGACTGGTTTCAATACTCTGTAAAGATTCTTCAAAAAGTTGAGCAAAAGATTCTGTCATAGTAATATTTTACAATTTTAAAATTTGAACTGCCATTCAACATCCGGCTAAATGGGGTTATTTAAAATAACTTGCAAAAATCATTTTTGCAAAGCCCTACTTAACTTAACACAAATTCAGCTCTATCAAATAGTATGATAATATTTGTTTTTTATATAAGCAAGTGTCTGGTTAATTACCACTTCAATAGACAAATTTGTTGAATCTAGGATCAATGCATCTTTTGCAGGTATCAATGGTGCAATGATCCTATTACGATCACGATAATCGCGATCTTTAATATCAGTTAAAATATTGCTTAATTTAACATTAAAGCCCTTTTCCTGCAATTGTTGCATCCTTCTACGAGAGCGCTCTTCTGGTGTGGCATCTAGAAAAATCTTTACCGGTGCATCCGGAAAAACTACGGTACCCATGTCGCGGCCATTAGCAATCAAACCTGGTTTAGTACGAAATGCTCTTTGACGAAGCAATAATGCTTCTCTAACGCGAGGAAAGGTTGCGGTAATAGATGCGGTATTACCAATAACTTCGCTACAAATTTCATTACTAACATCTTTTCCATCAAGCATAACAATTAATTTTTTTTCTCTTGGTTTAAAACAGACACAAAGATTAGCTGCTAATAGCGCTAATACTTCTTCAGATTTAATATCAACATGATGATGTAACGTTGCTAAAGCTAGAACACGGTAAATGGAGCCAGAATCAAGTAACTGCCAACCTAGTTTATTTGACAATGCTTGACATAATGTACCTTTACCTGCGCCACTTGGACCATCAACCGTAATAACTGGTGGTAAAAATATCATTATACTCCTCCTTTTAAATAAAATTATATTTTTAACAAAAATTTTATATCAGGATAATCAGTACCCTACTATATTTAATTAATTTTATTAAGGAAAATAAAGAGATGTTTAGATCACATTTAACTTTACAGAAATAATACTCATCTTTCAGTATTATGATAATATTACATACGCTAGTATCTAGAATTTAATTCTTCTAGCTGAGGAAAATAGTTTAGAAAAGGATTGGTGGTATAATTTAGATCTAAAACTTGTCTATCTAACAAATAGAAAAGTTAAACATATCATTCATCCTATGATCATTATAAATTTTTATTTCGGCATACTATAATAATTTAGGTGGTGAAATACGAATATAGTTCCGTCTTTCTTATACTTTATGTTAATTCTACCTCCATCGCAGTTAATAAGTTATTTTTAAACCACTAGTTATAAATATTATGAATAATAAGTTCAAGCTGATAGAGCGCTTTTCCATTCGCGGCGTAGCTACCCTAAAAAATATTTATTTTAGTAAAATATTATTTATATAATAAGATTATGTAATAACTGATATTTGATACCAAACTAGCAGTAATATTATTTAATACAGTTTTACTTTACGTTAATGTTGATTAGAAATATTTTCTAGCTAGGGAGATTGACAGTACTTTCAACGTAAGAAATGGGTTGTATTGTTAAAGCTGGTATTTACAGTAGATTATCAAATAACAAAGTTTAATAAATTAGTTACATCATATTTATACCAATTTTATTGGTTTATACGATCTGAATTATATAATTAATTTATTTATTTTGATGTTCAAAATAAATCATAAAATCAACGAGCTTCTGCACACCAGCCAAAGGCATAGCATTATAAATTGAAGCACGCATGCCACCGGCTGTTTTATGTCCTTTTAAAAAAAGTAACCCTTGTTGTTCTGCAGCTTTGATAAATTTATTATCTAAGTTAGGTTTTACTATTTGGAACGGAATATTAGTTAACGAACGATTAACTGGATCTATTTGATTAATATAAAACTTGCTGTTGTCAATAACATCATACAGTAAGCGGACTTTTTCTTGATTACGTCTTTCTATTTCTTGTAATCCACCCTGCTTTTTTAACCATTTTAATACCATACCTGAAAGATACCAAGCAAAAGTTGGTGGTGTATTATATATTGAGTTATTTTTCACTAATATCGTATAATTAAGGATTGAAGGTGTTTCCTTTCTCGCTCGCCCTAACAAATCATCCCGAATGATAACTAATGTAATGCCTGCTGGACCAATATTTTTTTGCGTACCGGCATAAATAACACCAAAACGGCTAACATCAAGTGGTCGCGATAAGATCGCTGAAGAGTAATCAGCAATTACAATTTTTTTATCTGAAAAATTTGGTAGTGTATGAATAGCAATACCATCAATCGTTTCATTCGGACAATAATGAATATATTTAGCACTATTTGTTAATTGCCACTGATCCATTTGTTTTACGCTTAAATAAGCTGATTTTTCTATCCTAATATCAATTTCATTAACAGTACAATATTTTTTTGCCTCTTGCGCCGCAGACTTTGCCCAATAACCGCAAATTATATAGTCAACTGTTTCATTAGGCTGAAATAAATTTAATGGTAAGGAGGAAAATTGCCCACGAGCTCCACCGTGACAAAAAAGGACTTTATAGTTTTTAGGTATCTTGAGTAATTCTCGTAGATTTTGTTCAGCTTGTTTGACTATCTCTATAAATGCTTCACTACGGTGGCTGATTTCCATCACTGAAACACCCATCGCGTTCCAATTACAAAGTTCTTGTTGTGCACAATGTAACACTTCTACCGGCAACATGGACGGACCAGCGCTAAAATTATATACCTGACTCATCACTAACCTTTATTGATCTAATTAATTTGGTTTATTATTTCACTATAGTTAAGTTTAAACATTGCTGCTGAACAGCTGCAATAATTTAATTTTAAATTGTGTAAATAAAATCACTGGCCTGCAAACAGCAGTTATTAGATAACAAATTAATAGTTATTAAACATTTTAGTTATAACTCCTGTTGAAACACTACTAGCATGCCTCTATGCCTAGTTTTACTACATCAGCTAGTACATCAAAAAATTTTATACATTTAAAAGTTACTTACCTACTAACAATATCATTAATATCCATCATACATAGATAAATGACTTTGCTGGTAGTACTGATATATTTTAATAATTATGATTACCTGTTAAATATAATAATAAGACTTCTAAATCATCCTGTTAAATTTTTAAATTAGACCAGTAAAGGTCTTTTATTATAGTTATCTTGTGTAATTATGGATAACTAACTATAGCTAATATCTTATTTATTACCTATTATATTAAGTTCATAACATAAAAAATATATGGAATTTTGATAAAATAAATTCATTTTCAATGAATTATTATTAAATATTTTTACTATGTGTATAAATTTAATTGATAATTCTTTATCAAGGTATAAATTATGCAATTTTCTCATCTTTACCATGAAAATGAACAAAGCTTACTGAGTAAAGCCAAAAACCTAGCTGGTTATACAATGGCTGAACTAGCTTATTATACAGGTATTGCAATCCCTAAAGATCTTAAAAATGCTAAAGGTTGGGTAGGTCAGTTGTTAGAATATTGTTTAGGTGCAAATGCTGGTAGCAAAGTAGAACAAGATTTTGCTCATCTTGGTATTGAACTTAAGACCATCCCTATTAACCACTATGGTAAACCATTAGAAACAACTTTCGTTTGTGTGGCAGCCTTAACTGGTAATAGTGGAGTAACCTGGCTTTCTAGTCATGTACGTAATAAGCTATCACGAGTTTTATGGATACCTATTGAAGGTGAGCGTCAAATTCCATTAGCAAAGCGAAGAGTAGCTTCACCACTACTTTGGAGTCCAAATACAATTGAAGAGCAATTGCTTAAAAGAGATTGGGAAGAGTTAATGAATATGATCGTATTAGGTCAGGTTGAAAGTCTTACCGCCAGCTATGGTCAGGTACTACAAATACGCCCTAAAGCTGCCAATAATAAATCATTGACCAAAGGAATAGGTAGACACGGCCAAATGATAATGACGCTACCGCGTGGATTTTATCTTAAGAAAAATTTTACGGCTCTAATACTGGCACATCATTTTAATTTGCCTTTACAGAGTGAAGATAGTTTATTGAATTGTCAACTGATTATGTAACCATCTATTTCCTTGTTGTTTTTATTCAAAAGTTGTTATTACTATTATATTGATAAATATCTTTAAATTTATATTATTCTAAAGTGGAAGAAGATCTAAATAAAATTATTTTATCATCAGGCTATTAAAATAATTTAAGAAAAATTAATTGGATTAATTTAAATTAGTAAATCTGTGATCAACACAAATAAATCAAGCTTAAAGAGGCGCTCTTTTCTTTAATATTAGGCTAATTAATATTTTTTTTATTGTGAATATATATTCAGATAATTTCCTGTCATAAGAAAACATAAATTTAAATTAATTGCATAACTTAACTAATATTAGTAAAAGTTTCTTTTTAGCATAAAAATAAATAAAAAGGTGCCATAAATAGCACCTTTTAGTTGTAAAATTATATATATTGATGAACGTTTTTTGCTCTTCTGAATATAAAGGATATTATAGTTCCCATTAAGGCAATAATTTGTGATTTATCATAAGCTAGGGCAACGTTTATAATATTCATGCAAACTATATTTCACGGGTTGAACCCTTCTAATAACTGTAAAATAATTATCTTTATCATATTAGAGTTGAATATTAATATAAATTGAGCAAGTAGTATTAATTAGCTTTTAATTATGTGCTTGCAACTTATTACTCATCTCATGTATGACTAAAAGTAAAAACAAGATCACTATAATAATTTTAAATTAATTATTAAGATAAAAATACTATGGTTAACATTTACCTTACCATTAGCTATGCTATCTATGCTAACATAATTTGATGTCACTATATAAAATTCAGATCAATCTTGATGTACTAGAGTATATTCTTTACCTAATTAAATTATATATTTTGTAAATATTTAACTTCACTTGATTTATCAATTTATAGTTTTATGACTTAACTAAACTAAGATTCACCTATTATCATAATATCCACATGTTAAATCATTATAATAAAAACATATTACGTTATGTATATTTTTATGATAATCAATTATTATTTTATAATATTACATATTATAAAATTATTATATGATCTTTTACTATTAATACTCTATTTATCTATCTCCTCTATTTGATATTAATTACGCAGCTTATTTATCGCATTATGGATTAGTTGGATAGCATAATCGATTTCTTCTTCTGTAGTGAATCTACCAAATGAGAAACGAATTGAACTATGTGCTAACTCATCATTCATTCCTAATGCTCTTAGCACATATGAAGGTTCTAGGCTTGCTGATGTACACGCAGAACCTGATGAAATAGCCAAATCTTTAAGTACCATCATCAATGATTCACCTTTCACATAGTTAAAACTTACATTTAGAATATGAGGTGCACCATTTAACAAATCGCCATTAAGGTAAACTGCTTTGATATTTTTAATACCGTCCCATAAACGTTGACGTAAAGCTCTTAATCTATCAGATTCTATCGCCATTTCAGCTTTAGCAATTCGATAAGCTTCACCCATTCCTACAATTTGGTGGACAGGTAATGTCCCTGAGCGTATACCTTGTTCATGACCACCACCATGTTGTTGGGCTTCAAGTCTAATACGGGGGTTACGACGCACATAAAGTGCACCAATACCCATTGGTCCATATAGTTTATGTGCTGAGAAAGACATTAAATCAACTTTAAGTTCATTTAAATTAATAGGTAATTTACCTACGGCTTGGGTTGCATCAACATGAAAGAAAATTCCGTGATCGCGGCAAAGTTCACCGATAGAGGCAATATCTTGAATAATACCAATTTCATTATTAACATGCATTATAGAAACTAAAATGGTATCATCACGCATAGTTCCTTCAAGTTCATGTATATTAATAAGACCATTATTTTGTGGTGAAAGGTAAGTCACTTTAAACCCTTTACGCTCAAGTTGACGACAAGTATCTAAAACTGCTTTATGCTCGGTTTTACTGGTAATTATATGTTTACCTTTCTTTTGATAGAAATTGGCAACACCTTTCACAGCTAGGTTATCAGATTCCGTCGCTCCTGAAGTAAAAACAATCTCCCGAGGGTCCGCATTGACTAACTCAGCAATTTGATTTCTTGCAATATCAACAGCCTCTTCAGCCCGCCAGCCAAAACCATGAGAACGTGATGATGGATTACCAAAATTACCATCTATCATCATACACTGCATCATTTTTTTAGCAACATGGGGATCAACTGGTGTGGTAGCTGAGTAGTCTAAATAAATTGGTAGTTTCATTAACTAACTAGCTCCATAAATTGATTTAGGTTGATGAGTCACTTTGAAATGATGTTATCATTATCTTGAAGATAAGCAACTTCTTGGTTATTGAACAATTCTTCTAAGTTAATTTTACTAAGAAAACTAGTAAAACGATAACTTATCTTAGTCCATAGTACAAGATTAAAATAACGATCTCTCTCTTGAAATTTTTTCTTTCCTGACAAGGAGTTGGATTGATATATTTATCAACAGCAGAAATAACTTGCTCAATAAAAAATATTTTTAGTTTATCAACTTAATAAATATCCACTGCTAGGGTTAGCTGGTAACTAGTTCGTTTTTATGAAGTTGAGAAAAGTTGCTTAATATAAAAATAAATCCAGAATATAAAATAAATCCAGATACAAAGTACTAACGCCCATACTTGTAATAAGTATTAAGCAAGGCTTGATTTAATATTGACACGTTGTTTAACTAATAATATCATTAATAACAATAGATAATATAATAATTCGTGAATATGTTAATATTAGTGGATTAACTAGATATAAATTAGCTATTCTTAGTACTGAGATCTAATTTTTTTGGTATCTTAGGTTTTAACTAAAATATTAAACTATTTTCTCGCATGATTTTCATTATTTGGTATTAGTAATGAAATTAATTACCAAACCCATAGTTATATTAACTAATTTTTGTTATACTAATGAATTAGTTTAATCCTGTTTTTAAAACATTCTAGTGGAAATAATCCATGCATCCAATGCTAACTATTGCTATACGAGCAGCCCGCCAAGCAGGTAGTTTTTTTGCTAAAAGCTATGAAAGATTTGACATTATCGAAATAATGGCAAAAGGTGAAAATAACTTATTAACCAATATTGCTAAAAAAGCAGAACAAATTATTATTGAAGTTATTCATAAATTTTATCCTACTCACTCTATTCTCTCGGAAGAGAGAGGTCAAATACTTAGTGAAAAAAATGATATTCAGTGGATTATTTATCCTTTAGATGGGATAACTAACTTTACTAAACGGTTACCCCATTTTGCCGTATCCATAGCAGTACGTATTAACGGCCGTACAGAAGTATCTGCTATTTATAATCCTATGCTTAATGAGTTATTTACTGCAGTTCGTGGGCAAGGAGCACAATTAAACGGTTACCGTCTTCGTATTAAAAATAATAATGAACTAGAAGGGGCCATTATTGCTACTGGTTTTCCTTTCAAGGCAAAACAACATTTAGCAGCATATATTAATATTATTGCTAAATTATTTAATAAATGCTCTGATTTTCGCCGAGCTGGTTCAGCAGCTTTGGACTTAGCTTATGTTGCCGCTAGCCGTATCGATGCCTTTTTTGAGATTGGCTTGAAACCTTGGGATTTTATGGCTGGAGAACTATTAGTTCGTGAAGCTGGTGGAGTTGTAACCAACTTTGGGGGCGGGTATAATTATCTAACTTCTGGCAATCTGCTAGTTGGGAGTACTCGTATAGTGAAAAAAATAGTGCCAGAAATGCAGACTGAGTTAAGCGATCCCTTGAATATTTAGCTAAATTACGATAAAAGCCAAAAATTTTTCATAAAAAAATAATTGAAATAATTTAACGCCAGCAACCGTGTTAATGAAAAATATTTATTTATTATTATATAAAATTATATATGCAAAAAGCATGGGTTAGATAACAACTAAAATAGGCTGAAGTGGATTCCTAAATTTTAATTTATTTATGTATAAACAGGAAACTGTTGACAAATTGATAATACTTTTTGTTTTATTTTGTAGATCACATTATAGTTATTAATTTTATCCAAAATATCACATATCCAATTAGCCAATTCTGCTGATTCTATTTCTTTAAAACCACGACGAGTAATAGCAGGTGAACCAATACGAATACCTGAAGTAATAAATGGATTTTTAAGATCATTTGGTATGCAATTTTTATTTACAGTAATATTAGCAAGACTAAGCGCCGCGGTTGCCTCTTTACCAGTTAGCTCTTTATCTACTAAATCTAATAAAAATAAATGGTTGTAAGTACCACCAGAAATAACTTTGTAACCACGATTAATAAAGATTTCAACCATTATTTTCGCATTTTTAGCTACTTGTTGCTGATAAATTTTAAACTCATGCTCCATTGCTTCTTTTAGTGCAACCGCTTTCCCGGCAATAACATGCATTAATGGACCACCCTGAGTACCAGGGAATACAGCAGAATTTAGTTTTTTGTAAAACGCTTCATCACCACCTTTAGCCAAAATCAAACCACCTCGAGGTCCACACAAAGTTTTATGAGTAGTCGTCGTCACAACATGTGCATGTGTAACAGGATTAGGATAAACACCAGCCGCTATTAAACCAGCAACATGCGCCATATCAACAAATAAATAAGCACCTATGCTATCTGTAATTTGACGCATTTTAGCCCAGTCTATCAGACCTGAATAAGCGGAAAAACCGCCAATAATCATTTTAGGTTTATGTATTTGTGCCTGAGTAGCTATATTTTCGTAATTAATTTTACCTTTTTCATCTATACCATAAGTAATTATATTATAAAATTTACCAGAAAAATTAACAGGTGAGCCATGGGTTAAATGTCCACCATGTGTTAAATTCATGCCTAATATTGTATCCCCTGGTTTTAATAAGGCCATATAAACAGCCGTATTAGCTTGCGAACCTGAGTGTGGCTGAACATTAGCAAAATCTGCATCAAATAAAGTTTTGGCGCGATCTATAGCAAGTTGTTCAATAATATCAACATATTTACAACCCCCATAGTAACGTTTCCTAGGGTATCCTTCGGCGTATTTATTAGTAAGTTGTGAACCTTGAGCCTGCATAACTCTTGGACTAGTATAATTTTCTGAAGCAATTAACTCAATATGTTCTTCCTGACGCTTAACTTCATTTTCTATTGCCTGCCATAGTTCTTGGTCATAATCTGAAATATTCATTTCACGCTTTAACATTTATTTCTCCTAACTAAGTCACATTTTAAAGATTTATTTAACTACATTAATACCACACAGTGTAAGAGCTTTTAGCTCATTAAAATAGTTACCAAATAATAAATTACGCCACTAATTTTTATATATTTAAATAAAAACATTATTCCATACTAATTTTATGGTTAGCTCAAATATTGCTAATAACTTAGTAAGTTATATTATAAATAATAAAATTAGCTTGATCTTTAAATAAATTATTCCTCTATTATATATTTGAGTAAGCGATAAAATAGTGACCAAAGTAAAGTGAATACATAAAATTAGCCAACTAAAGTGTTATGTTTAAGTTTGCTATTTTTTTTGTTATTCTATTGTATTAAATTAAGATTACTTGCGTTTTTTTAGATAGATGAATTAGTACTGCATAAAATGCTAGATGCTATTAGCGATTTATTTATGTCTGGTTATAATATTATCGGTGTTTTTACTGCGTATAAATCAGTTCATGCATTGAATAACAAATTATTACAGTCTTTTTTATTTAAAATAATCTGCTTGATATATGGTGACGTTATAAGAATAATCGTCAATGCCAGTTGAATTTTAAACCACCTCAACAATTAAGCATAATATTCTATATATGGTATATCAATGGATAATTTTCTCTATTACGTTACTTTTGTTGACGCTTTAGTATTCTATTTAGTCAAAGCAGCTAGTCGCTCTAATTTTTCTTTTAGTTTTTTTGGACTTTTTTTTGCTAGTTTACTAATTATCTTTGCACTTTTTTTGCTTAGCTTGCTTATTATTTGTTTTGGTGGGGTTATAGCTATTTGCTGAATTGCTAAGTAATTTTTTGATTTTTTAGATGATAATGATGGATTAATTTTTAGGTTGATTGAAGATAAAAATGGTAAATTAGTATTACGTAATTTTGATACTAACCTAGGAAGTTCATAGTTTAGTCGTATTTTTCGGCTAGCATTTGTAACCTCTATAATCAAAATATGTTGACGATAATTAGCTACTTTACACCAAGCCTTTAACTCGAGAGGAAGTAGGCTAATGACAGTATTATTGAGTTTAATTAAGGCATGTGCACGTTGTTGAATAGTTTTTAAGGTATTTAATTTAATATTGCTCTTTTTTAACAAAAAAGTTAAAGATTGGGGATAACTGTCTCGCATTTTTACTCCACGTCATATATTATATTCAATGAATATTAGATATTTAGCTATATTTTAGTAAACAATATTTTTGAACACACCTAATATTAGTAGCATACTGAAACTTTTATCAAAAGTTATTGTAGGTAAAGCAAAATTTATTATTAGATTATCTAATAGCAGTTAGTAAATATCATATTTTTTATAATTGTGACGTAAATGGCATTAGCATGCCTTACTTAATATCATTCGAAAGTTTACTTTTATGTTTTTAGTTTAAGATATATGAAAGCAGCTGTAAACTAATTTAAATATGCACATCAAATTTATAATTGGCTTTAGACTATTTAATATATTATTAATTTTATTTGTTCTAATAATTAAATTTTTACCTATTCATTAATACAATCTTCCTATCACATTAGCTACCAAACTGCGTTATGGGGTTCTTTTATCATGGTATTCTAGCTGGGCATTTCATATACGTTATATTGATTCTTATAGTAACCATATATTTAACTTAATATATTAATTATATTAGTTCAAACAAAATAATATAGATAGTTCCAAAATTGAGCAAAATATTTATGTTAACTAAGTTACTAACCAAAATTTTTGGTAGTGTTAATGATCGTACTTTACGTCGTTTAGGGAAATTTGTTGATATTATTAATCAGTTAGAGCCTAAATTTGAAAAATTGTCTGACCAAGAACTTAAAGCAAAGACTAATAAATTTCGTCAGCACCTTAAATCAGGTTCAACATTAAATGATTTGATGCCGGAGGCGTTTGCAACTGTTCGCGAAGCTAGTAAACGAGTATTCAATATGCGGCATTTTGATGTTCAGTTATTAGGTGGTATGGTACTTAATGAGCGATGTATTGCAGAGATGCGTACTGGTGAAGGAAAGACATTAACATCTACATTACCTGCATATTTAAATGCTTTAACGGGTAAAGGTGTTCATATTGTTATTGTAAACGAATATTTAGCTAAACGTGATGCAGAAAATAATCGATTATTGTTTGAATTTCTTGGTATGACAGTCGGTATTAATTTACCAGGTATGTCCGCGTTATTGAAGCGTGAAGCCTATGCTGCCGATATTACCTATGGAACTAATAATGAATATGTTTTTGATTATTTGCGTGATAATATGGCTTTTAGCCCAGAAGAACGTGTGCAGCGTAAACTCCATTACGCATTAATCGATGAAGTTGATTCTATTTTAATTGATGAAGCTCGTACTCCATTAATTATTTCAGGACCTATAGAATATAGTTCAGATATATATAAAAAAGTAGATAAATTAATACCTAATTTTAAACAACAAGAAAAAGAAGATTCAGCTACTTTTCAAGGTACAGGTCATTTTTTTGTTGATGAAAAATTACGTCAAGTTACGTTGACAGAACGTGGATTAGAATTAATTGAGCAATTATTAACAAAATCAAATTTAATAGAAGAAAGCGAATTACTGTATTCTCCGGTTAATATTATACTTATGCACCATGTTATGGCTGCCTTACGAGCATATACACTTTTCAATCTTGATGTAGATTATATTGTTAAAGATGGTCAGATTATTATTATTGATGAACATACAGGACGTACAATGGACGGACGCCGTTGGTCAGATGGATTGCATCAAGCTGTTGAGGCAAAAGAAGGGGTTGAAATTAAAAATGAGAATCAAACATTAGCATCCATTACCTTTCAAAATTATTTTCGTCTATACGAAAAACTGGCAGGTATGACTGGTACTGCTGATACAGCAGCTTTTGAGTTTAGAAGTATCTATAAATTGGACACAATTGTTATTCCAACTAATCGTCCTATGATCCGCAATGATTTACCTGATTTAGTTTATATAACCGAAGTGGATAAATTATCTGCCATTGTCGATGACATTCTTAAATATATTAGCAGAGGCCAACCTGTATTAGTAGGAACTATTTCAATAGAAAAATCAGAAATAATTTCACGGGAGCTAACTAAAGCTAAAATTACCCATAATATTTTAAATGCTAAGTTTCATGCTATGGAAGCAGATATTATTGCTGAAGCCGGGCAGGCAGGTTTAGTAACTATTGCCACTAATATGGCAGGTAGAGGTACAGATATTGTATTAGGAGGTAGCTGGCAAGCAGAAATATCTAAACTAAAGGGTGCTAGTAAGGAGCAAATTGATCAAATTAAGAAAGTATGGCAAGAGCGTCATGAAGCAGTAATTGCTGCTAGTGGTTTGCATATTATTGGTACAGAACGGCATGAATCTCGTCGTATTGATAACCAATTACGCGGACGTTCTGGACGCCAAGGTGATCCAGGTTCATCCCGTTTTTATCTTTCAATGGAAGATTCTTTAATGCGTATCTTTGCCTCTGATCGAGTGGTAGGAATGATGCGTAAATTAAGTATGAAACCTGGCGAAGCGATTGAACATCCTTGGATAACTAAAGCTATCGCTAATGCACAGCGTAAAGTTGAAAGCCTGAACTTTGATATTAGAAAACAAGTTTTGGAATATGATGATGTTGATAACGATCAACGTCGAGCTATCTATTCACAGCGCAATGATTTATTAGATGTTGATGATATTAGCGAAACAATTAACAGTATTCGTGAAGATGTTATAAACGTAACTATTGATGCTTATATTCCTCGCCAATCTTTAGAAGAGATGTGGGATGTGTATGGTTTACAAAAGCGGTTAAGCAACGATTTTAATTTAGAATTACCTCTTCAAGAGTGGTTGGATAAAGAACCAGAATTACATGAAGAAACTTTACGTAACCGTATTCTAGAAAAAACAATTGTAGCTTATAAGGAAAAAGAGAAAATTATAGGTAGTGATATGATGCGTAATTTTGAGAAGAGTATTATGCTACAAACTCTTGATATATTATGGAAAGAACATTTAGCTGCAATGGATTATTTACGAAAGGGTATTCATTTACGATGCTATGCACAAAGAGATCCAAAACAAGAATATAAGCGTGAATCTTTTGGTATGTTTTCTAATATGCTAGAAACTTTAAAATATGATGTAATAAGCATATTAAGCAAAGTATAAGTTAACAAATATATTTTAAATGCTTAAAATGTGTAGTAATGAATTTTTTATGTTGATCAGTGAAAAAATATAAGTATTGTCATGTTAGTTTAGGTCAATTATTACAGATTTTAAAACATGAATTTCCAGATTTTAGAATAACTTTACATTTTTTTTAGAGTAATAGGATTGACATTATTTGCTAGCAAAATAAGTACTACTTATCTTGCTAGATAACTTATATCGCATAATAGCTCTTAATAACATAGTAATTTAAATGATAACTTATCAGGTACAATAAATACTATGTTTACTGTTTTTATATAAAAAGGAGATAGAAAAACTGGGGTTATATGGATATATTTGAGTATATAGTTATCTATGGATGTTCATAAACAATAGTAGTAATAGTATTATTTTTATGTTTTTCCTAAGAAGCGTTCATAGCTAATTGCAAATACTTATGATGTAATTTAGTTATATTTTTATTAATTGTTAAGGTTTTATCTTGATTATTGATTATATCATCTGCTTTTTGTAAGCTCCTTGTTCGGTTAACTTAGTTATATAAAATATTTTTTGTTACTAATTCTGTCACGCTTAATTATACAAACTATTTGTTATTATCGTTTTATGTCAATTACTAGCACACGGTTAGCTCTAGATTGTTAATAATGGGACAACCCCAAAATGTTATTTAATCATATTAATAGCATAGGTGTTAGGCATAATTTTTTTGCTTAAAATGATATCTACATCAATTATTGCTCCTCATAAGGAGGAAAATTTATCAAAAATAGTACTTTTGCTGCTTCCTATTCCGCCAGTGATAGCAACAATATAACTCATGTATCTTATCTTTCAATAAAATTGAATGGTAAATTTCAAGATATTTTATTTAATCCTGTTTAAAAAAGTATTAACATAATAATATTTTCATATTATTAAAAGATTTATTAGTTAAGAAGTAATTTAAAATTAGCAAATACATAGTAAATACAAATCTAGTAATTACAACTACTAGTATTAGTGTTAGTTAAATTAATTTTATTTTATATTAAAGTTTGATCAGGTTATCTTGATATTAATCATATATTTTTGCTAAAAAGATAATAAATTAACAGTCTAGATCTAGAAATAATTTCTATTGTTTTATATTTATTTGAAATAAAAACTTTACTTAATTTTTTATAAGTAAAATAGATGGCATGATGGTAAACGTGATATTTCAGTATTTTAAATCCATGTTTTAATCATTTCAATAATGTTAACCTTGATATTAGGTAATAGGTATAGTTTAAATAAAATGGCAATACAGGATATATTTTTGTTCTTATTTAACTAAATTTGTCGTATATTTCCAATATGGAAAAATACAATACAAGAATAGTAATTAGCAATATAGTTGTTATTAGAATTTTAATACCAAATATTTTATATATTACTTTTAATTCAGGTAAAAAGAAGAATAACATTGGTTAAACCACGATTGAAGCTATTATTAAAATAATGTAAAGATACTGCTATCGCACGTGAACTTAAAGTAACTGCACATCGTTATTTAGCATTTATTGAGGAGATTTGGTTGGACATTAGTGGTGGTTATATACTACGTTGGTATTCCCTTACGTAGAATACAATAATATCAAAATTACAGATTTGTTATTGCTGCGGCGGTATTATCCCTCTTATTTTTTAGAGACAAAGTAGCGGCAGTAAGTAGTAACTATCTTTTGTTCTTCTTTCTGGTTTAGTAAATATCTTCAAAAGATAGCCGAATAACTATATTAAAAATAGATAAGGAAAAGGAATAGGCCATGTCAGATATGTCGAAGAATGACGTGGATCCGATCGAAACTAGCGACTGGTTACAGGCGATAGAATCGGTCATCCGTGAAGAAGGTGTTGATCGTGCTCAGTATCTTATTGATCAAGTGTCACAACAAGCCCGTAAGGGCGGAGTTAGTATCGCAGCATGTTCTGTAACCTGTGATTATATCAACGATATTAACGTAAAGGATGAGCCTTGTTATCCAGGTAACATAAATTTAGAGCGTCGTATTCGCTCTGTGATTCGTTGGAATGCTTTAATGGCGGTTTTACGAGCTTCTAATAAAGATCTAGAGTTGGGTGGTCATATAGCTTCTTTCCAGTCTTCTGCAACTTTATATGAAGTATGTTTTAATCATTTCTTTCAGGCAAAAAATAAAAAATTTAGTGGAGATTTAGTTTATTTCCAAGGACATATTTCGCCTGGTATTTATGCTCGCGCATTTTTAGAATGTCGTCTTACTGAAGAGCAAATGGATAATTTTCGGCAAGAAATTGGTGGCAATGGTCTTTCCTCTTATCCTCATCCTAAATTAATGCCTGAGTTTTGGCAATTTCCTACGGTGTCAATGGGATTAGGTCCTATTAGTGCTATTTATCAAGCAAAATTTTTAAAATATTTACAACACCGAGGTTTAAAGGATACCACAGTTCAGACTGTTTATGCTTTTCTTGGTGATGGTGAAATGGATGAACCTGAATCTAAAGGTGCCATCACGATAGCTACTCGTGAAAAGTTAGATAACCTTATTTTTGTGATAAACTGTAACTTACAACGCCTTGATGGGCCCGTTATTGGTAATGGTAAGATTATTAATGAATTAGAAGGTATATTTAGAGGTGCAGGATGGCAGGTCATTAAAGTCCTATGGGGTGACCGATGGGATGAATTATTACGTAAAGATACTTCAGGTAAACTAATTAAGTTGATGAATGAAACTTTGGATGGTGACTATCAAACATTTAATTCTAAAGATGGTGCTTATGTTCGTGAACATTTCTTCAATCGTTACCATGAGACAAGTGCCTTAGTTAAGGATATGACTGATGATGAAATTTGGTTGTTAAACTACGGTGGTCATGATCCGAAAAAGGTTTATGCAGCTTTTAAAAAAGCTAGAGACACTAAAGGTAAGCCGACAGTTATTTTAGCTCAAACAGTTAAAGGCTATGGTATGGGTGATACTGCTGAAGGTAAAAATATTGCCCATCAAGTAAAAAAAATGAAACTGGAAGGAATTCGTTATTTTCGTGATCGCTTTAATGTACCTGTAGCAGATGATCAAATAGAACAATTGCCTTTTATTTCTTTTAAAAAGAATTCAGATGAATATAAATATCTACATGAACGTCGTCAGGCCTTAGGTGGGTATTTACCAGTACGGAATCCTACATTTGATAAACAATTAGATATTCCTTGCCTAGAATCTTTTAGCAAATTATTAGTAGAGCAAAATAAAGATATTTCTACTACGATAGCATTTGTACGTGCTTTAAATATAATGTTAAAAAATAACTCAATTAAAGATCATTTAGTGCCAATTATTGCTGATGAAGCACGTACTTTTGGTATGGAAGGTTTATTCCGTCAAATTGGGATCTATAGTCCGAATGGACAGCAGTATACCCCTCAAGATCGTGAACAAGTTTCTTACTACAAAGAAGATAAAAAAGGTCAAATTCTTGAAGAAGGAATAAATGAGTTAGGGGCTGGAGCATCTTGGTTAGCGGCTGCTACATCATATAGCACAAATAACTTACCGATGATCCCGTTTTATATTTATTATTCCATGTTTGGTTTTCAGAGTATTGGTGATTTAGTTTGGGCAGCAGGAGACCAGCAAGCACGTGGCTTTTTAATTGGCGGAACTTCAGGGCGTACTACATTGAATGGTGAAGGTTTGCAACATGCAGATGGTCATAGCCATATCCAGTCACTAACTATACCTAACTGTATCTCTTATGATCCAGCTTATGCTTATGAAGTTGCTGTGATTATGCATGATGGTTTAGTTCGTATGTATGGTGATAAACAAGAAAATATTTACTATTATATTACTACTTTGAATGAAAATTATCATATGCCAGCGATGCCTTCTGGTGTTGAGGAAGGTATTTGTAAAGGTATCTATAAACTTGAGTCACTAAAAGGTGAAAATAGCAAAATTCAATTATTAGGATCTGGTTCAATGATGCGTCATGTTCGTGAAGCAGCAAAAATTTTATCTAGTGAGTACGGTATTGCTTCTGATGTTTATAGTGTAACGTCATTTACTGAATTAGCTCGTGAAGGACAGGATTGTGAGCGTTGGAATATGTTACATCCAATTGATAAACCTCTTGTACCTTATATTTTTCAAATAATGAATGATGCGCCTGCAGTTGCTTCAACAGATTATATGAAATTATTTGCTGAACAAATTCGTTCCTACATTCCTACAAGTGATTATCATGTTTTGGGTACTGATGGTTTTGGTTGTTCAGATAGTCGTGAAAACCTTCGGCATTATTTTGAGATTGATACTTCCTATGTGGTAGTAGCTGCATTGGGTAAATTAGCAAAACGTGGTGAAATAAATTTTCAATTGGTTGATGCAGCTATCAAAAAATATAACATTAACCCAGAAAAAATTAACCCTCGTTTAGTCTAAGAGGTAAAATAAATGTCTATTGAAATTAAAGTTCCTGATATTGGCGCAGATGAATTTGAAGTTATTGAACTTATGGTAAAAGTGGGCGATAAAGTTAATGTTGAGCAGTCGTTAATTACTGTAGAAGGTGAAAAGGCTTCGATGGAATTACCAGCACCTTTTGCCGGCAAAGTTAAAGAAATTAAAGTGGTAGTTGGTGACAAGGTAACAACCGGTAAATTAATCATGATTTTTGATACAGATGAAGAAATAATAGGAGCTCGCGCTAAAACAACCTCAGAGATAAATGCTGATCAAGAAGATAGCAAAGATAATCTAGTAAAAAGTCAATTAAAGGAAGTTTTTGTACCTGATATTGGCGCAGATGAATTTGAAGTTATTGAACTTATGGTAAAAGTGGGCGATAAAGTTAATGTTGAGCAGTCATTAATTACCGTAGAAGGTGAAAAGGCTTCGATGGAATTACCAGCACCTTTTGCCGGCAAAGTTAAAGAAATTAAGATTTCTAAGGGTGATAAAGTTAAAACTGGTTCACTTATTATGATTTTTGCAGTTGATGTCACTGGAGTTTCTTCATCTATAAATGCGGAAGCTAACAGCGATAAAATAGAAACAAAATTAGAGGCTTCATATTATGAATTACCTCATTCCTCATACACAACAAATGCCAGTGGTATTTATGATACTAAAAATACATTTATTGAAAATAATGCTTATGTGCATGCATCACCAATTATTCGCCGTTTAGCTCGTAAATTTGGGGTTAATCTAGCTAATGTAAATGGAACTGGGCGTAAAGGTCGTATTTTGCGTGAAGATGTTCAGGACTATTTAAAAGAGATGGTAAAAAATTCTGCAATTGGAGCGACTCCAGCTGGAGGTTTGCCAAGCATGTTACCGTGGCCAACAGTAGATTTTAGTAAATTTGGTGAAGTGGAAGAAATTGAACTAGGTCGCATTCAAAAAATATCTAGCGCTAATTTAAGTCGTAACTGGGTTATGATCCCGCATGTAACTGTTATGGAAGATGCTGATATTACCGAAGTAGAATCTTTCCGTAAGCAGCAAAATACAGAGATGGAAAAGTTAAAAACTGGAATAAAAATTACACTACTAGTTTTTTTCATGAAAATTGTGGCTCGAGTATTAGAAGAAATGCCTCGTTTCAATAGTTCAATTTCTGTGGATACTAAACGATTAATATTGAAAAAATATGTTAATATTGGTATTGCCGTTGATACTCCAAATGGTTTAGTTGTGCCTGTTATTCGAGATGTTAATAAGAAAGGTATTATTGAGCTTTCTAAAGAATTAATGGAAGTATCGAATAAAGCACGTGCCGGAAAGTTAACTCCGTCTGATATGCAAGGTGGCAGCTTTACTATTTCTAGCTTAGGTGGTATTGGTATTACAAGTTTTACGTCGATTATTAATGCGCCAGAAGTTGCTATTATGGGTCTATCTCGCTCATCAATGAAGCCAGTATGGAATGGCAGTGAGTTTATTTCACGTCTTATATTACCTATATCACTATCTTTTGATCATCGTGTAATTGATGGTGCAGACGGCGCGCGTTTTGTTGCTCGTATTGCATGGTTAATGAGTGATATTCGCCGGTTGGTTATGTAATAAATATATTGACTGTATGTTGACTTATTTATTATTAGTAATTACATACATAATTTTTTCTAACTAATTCTATAGGTTGAGAGTTATGTCACGTTAGAGCATTATTAAAGATGTTATTCTGTTGGTATAGTACACACGTTTCGGTGGTTATAAATTTTGTCGTCTTACCAACCGGACAACAAAAGTAAGAGGTCATAATGAGTACTGAAATTAAAACCCAAGTAGTGGTTTTAGGTGCTGGCCCTGCTGGTTATTCAGCAGCTTTTCGCTGTGCAGATCTTAATTTAGATATTGTTTTGGTCGAGCGTTATGCAACATTAGGGGGTGTTTGTCTTCATGTTGGTTGTATTCCTTCCAAAGCATTATTGCATATTACGAAAGTGATTGAAGAAGCTAAGGCATTGGCGGTACATGGGATCGAATTTACTGCCCCAAAAACAGATATTGATAAAGTACGGTTATGGAAAGAAAAAATTATTTGTCAGTTAACAACTGGTTTGTCAGGTATGGCAAAAAAGCGTAACGTTAGAGTTGTTAATGGGATAGGTAAATTTACTGGCGCTAATACATTGGTCGTTAAAGGTGAAAAAGAAAATACAACAATAAATTTTGATAATGCTATTATTGCTGTGGGTTCACGTCCTATCCAGCTTTCATTTATTCCTCATGATGATCCACGAGTATGGGATTCTACTGTTGCTTTGCAACTAAGAAAAGTACCTAAGCGTATGTTAGTGATAGGAGGTGGTATCATAGGTTTAGAAATGGGAACAGTGTATAATACATTAGGATCAGAAATTGATGTTGTTGAAATGTTAGATCAGGTTATTGCGGCAGCAGATAAGGATATTATTAATATTTTTACTAAAAAGATAAGTAAAAAGTTTAATTTAATGCTGAAGACTAAAGTTACTAAGGTAGAAGCCCAAAAAGATGGTATCTACGTCACAATGGAAGGCAAGAATGCGCCGAAAAAGCCACAGTGCTATGATGCTGTTTTAGTGGCAATTGGTCGTATACCAAATGGTAAATTAATTGATGTAGGTAAAGCAGGAGTAGAAGTAGATAATCAAGGTTTTATCCACACAGATAAACAGATGCGTACTAATGTGCCTCATATTTATGCCATTGGTGATATTGTAGGTCAGCCAATGTTAGCTCACAAAGGTGTACATCAAGGTCATGTAGTAGCTGAAGTTATTTCAGGATTAAAACACTATTTTGATCCAAAAGTTATTCCTTCGATTGCTTATACTGAACCAGAGGTGGCTTGGGTAGGTTTGACGGAAAAAGAAGCTAAAGAAAAAGGTATTAGTTATGAAATAGCAACTTTTCCATGGTCCGCTTCTGGTCGTGCTATTACATCTGATTGTTCAGATGGTATGACTAAGCTTCTTTTTGATAAAGAAACCTACCGCATTATTGGCGGAGCTGTTGTCGGTATTAATGGTGGTGAATTACTTGGTGAAATTAGCTTAGCGATTGAAATGGGGTGTGATGCAGAAGATATTGGATTAACTATTCATGCTCACCCAACGTTATACGAGTCAATTGGTATGGCAGCTCAAATATTTGAGGGAAGTATTACTGATTTATATAATCCAAAAGCAAAGAAAAAATAATTTTTTTATTCCAACAAAATAAATTTGTTGTAAGTATTATTCGATTTGTTAATCGCTACTTTATTAAAATTAAATCAAGGAGCTATTAAAAAAATCTAAATTTTTATTAGTTAATGTAATTAACTATTTGTTACATATTTATATAAAAATATTTTTGCTACTACCGCAGTAATATTGATATTTATTACTAATAATTTATGTTAGTAGTATATAAATTAATGAAATGATTAAATTCTATTATTCTAGATATTAAATTCTTGATATAATTGATATAAGTAAAATTATTATGACTATAACCTTTATTTTTTATTTGAGATTTAAACAGCTAGGTATATAAATTAAAATCAATTGAAGAGAATAATATCTAACTTACTTAGTTAGCTTAATTAATAACCTATCTACTTAAACTGAAAATAATTTTATATTATATCTGTTATTAATACAATTAGTTCTGGTGTTTATGAAGTGGCTTATAGAAAACTAAGCTTCTTAGCTACTTTTGTGAAAGTAAAAACATATACCCTCTTATTCACACCATAAATAAGCGGATAATTAATTACCATAACCTTATGCTTGGTAATCATATATTCACCAGCGATGAATAAAAGATACTCGTGATGGAGTTAAATTCTATAAGCTTAGTGTAATTCAGCCCATTAATTTTTTTAAAAAATTGAATAAAATATTTTCTATCTAGTAAATATTTTTAGCTTAGATGAGCTTAAGGTATTTAGATATAGTTTTTAGCTGATTTTGTTATGTAGTCTGTCATTCTGCTGCTTATACAAAGCCTATTGATGTAACCATTCATGATACCATATTTTTTTATTTCTGGTGGTAGAGTTTCTTTGTGTTCCTGTGATGTTGGTTAAATAGTATTTAACTATTAGGTCGTAGTTATAACTTGGTGGTGATTTATACACTTATTTTTTTATCGGTATCTTATTTCCTGCTAGTTCAGTGTTAGTAGTTTTTGCTGCGGTGATTTCCAACAAGGTTTATTGATGGTTAAAAGTAAGCGTATAATATTTAAAATTGAATTATTATCTACATTTAAAGTTGAACAAACAGTTTAATTAGTGGATTATTCATAATAACTATTAGCTATTGAATAGCTATAATCTAATATTATTGCAATAGATAATTTTGGTAGTTATGGCTATCACATTACTCTTTAACATGGTTTATTAATCAGCAATTGTTAATAACAAATGCAGCTTATGCAGTTATTATTAAAATTAAGTTAAATAATTTCACTCATTTATATAAGTATCATTGTGTATTAAATGACATTTAATTATGTAAAATATATAATATTGCATAAATTTAATCTTGACATCCTATTATTTCTGGAATGCGGTAATAGAATTATTTTTCCTGGTATTAACCTTTTTTGTTACTATTTTTCAAAAAATTGCTATGTCAAGAATATTGTTAATTTTTTTTGTATTCATAAAAAAGCTATCTTATTATAAAACATAATCCATCTAGAATAATTTTTTTCATAAAAATAAAAATGATAATCTTCAGAATGATATATATTTTAAATATAAATTACCCTTGATGAACAGGGATGAGATAAGCTATTGATTATAAATTTCGACAAAATATTACTAGCTACATTAGTGCTTGCTTTTCAATGGATAATGAAGCAATTAGTTATTGGTTGAATGAGCAATTTAAAGGTTATTTATGTCCGTATACAGTTTTTGATATATGATTAGTATTTTATTTATTTCTAGATGGGAGGATTGATATGGATGAAAATGGTGTGATAAAAACAATATATCAGGCAAAGAGTTGGTTTATTAATCATCAGAATCTATTAATTCAGTATGCGATAAATATTGTTTTTGCATTAGTTATTTTACTTGCTGGTTTGATTATAGCTAAATGGATTAGTCGTATCACTAATAGATTAATGTCATTACGTGATATAGACAAGACAATTAGAGATTTTTTATCAGCAATTGTTCGTTATGGCATTATTGCATTTACCTTAATAGCAGTATTAAGTAAGTTAGGAGTGCAAACTGCCTCTGTTATTGCCGTTTTAGGTGCTGCTGGTTTGGCTATTGGTTTAGCTTTACAGGGATCTTTATCAAATTTTGCAGCTGGTGTGTTGTTAGTTATTTTTAGACCATTGAGGTCAGGGGAATATGTTATTTTAGGTTCGGTAGAAGGAACTGTTGAACATATTCAGATTTTTTCAACATCATTACGTACGGCTGATGATCGTATTATTGTTATACCAAATAGTAAAGTAATTAACGCCAATATTATTAATACCTCTCGTGAACCTAATCGTCGTACTCAAATCATGGTTAGTGTAGCTTATAATTCAGATATTGATCGTGTTAAAAAAGTGTTAGGCGATGTCATTACAGCAGATGAACGTATTCAGCATGATAAAGGGTTTACTATTAGGTTACATGAAATAACACCTTTTTCTCTTAATTTTGTCGTACGTGTTTGGACAACTAACTTAGATGCATGGAATGTTTATTGGGACTTAATGGAAAATTTTAAAAAGCAGTTAGATGCACATAATATTAGCATACCATTTCCACAAATAGATGTTCATTTATATCAAAACCAAAATAGCTAATCATCTTGGTGTGGATAATTGTTCACACCAATATTTTTATTGGTTAGTAACTGCTCTATCTATTAATTAACTGGCATTAGTTAGCTTTTATTCAATTTTTTTATTATGATTAATCTTATAATTATACTGTATTTTGATTAAATACTTAATATAGTAATTAACAATTCTAAAGCTTAAACATAGGGTTAAGTAACTTGATTTCATTTTAAGTTAGGTAATTTTATATTATTCATTATTAAGAATATGATGCAACCCAACCCCTATAATTTTCCAGTATTACTAGATCAATGACTAATAGTCAACGACGTAGTTGCGCTATAACTTTCCTCCCCGAGCAATTATTATTCTAATAATTCAAATTGATGTAATAACACAAGTAGTTTTTATCCTTGCTTAGGCAGTGGAACTATTACTAATAATATCTAGCCTAATAGTTTCTCAAGCTGCTTAATTATTGAGTAAACTGCAGCATAATTTTTTGCTGGCAGTACTAGTGTTAACGGAACAGTAAGGGTATTTAATCACCAAAATTACGTCAATATCGCTTTAAAATTTAATTTAGATGTTATTTTGTCTATTAATATGTAATATTTTACTAATCAATAGCGGTGAAAATTTAATTATAATTATTAATTATTAATTGTTAGCAATAAACAATAATAAGGCAACTAATTATGACACAGGATAAATTAAAAAAAATAGTCGGTTGTGCTGCTTTGGAATATATAAAACCTGATATGGTAGTTGGTGTTGGAACAGGCTCTACTGTTGCTTATTTTATTGATCGCTTAGCGACAAAAAAGCACTTAATTAAAGGTGCAGTATCAAGTTCAGTTGCTTCTACAGACAAATTAATATCATTAGCTATTCCTATTATCGATAGTAAGGATCTTGATGGAGTTGATATTTATATTGATGGGGCTAATGAATTTAATCCAGATTTAATGATGATCAAAGGTGGTGGCGCTGCTTTAACACGTGAAAAAGTCATTGCGGCAATGGCTAAGCAATTTATTGCTATTGCTGATAAATCTAAGCAGGTTGATATATTAGGTGAGTTTCCATTACCCGTGGAAGTTATTCCGATGGCACGTTCTTATGTTTCTAGACAATTAGTAAAGTTAGGAGGTATGCCAGAATATCGGCAAAATGTGGTTACTGATAATGGGAATGTTATTCTTGATATTTATAATCTAAAAATCCTTAATCCAATAGCGCTTGAAAATAAAATTAATGCAATAGCTGGTGTTGTTACAGTCGGGTTATTTGCTAATCGTGCTGCTGATATTATTTTGCTAGCAACGTTAGATGGAGTAAAAAAATTAACTGCTAAAGCCTAAAAGTTTTGATAGTTTATTAAGGTAGTAGCGTCAATTAAATTTAATTTTTTACTATCAATATTAATTGATTTATTAAGATAAAAATCTTATTTTCAATTTAATTTTTATTTATTATAGCGTTTTTAATCGATATTTATCTCTTTTTTAGAGGTTATGTTATGCAGTTAAATTAATAATTTATTATAATCAATATTATAACAGTATGGAATATTATGAAGGTCTATTATCAACAGAATAATTAATTGCAGTGATTACTGACTGATATTTATTTTATCAGTATTCGTTACCATACTCATATTTACGGCTAAATTTTTCATTATGGGGGTTAAAGCATCATATTCTAATAACATTCTGTAGCAAAAATAAATATTACTTGGCGAATTACTATTACTTTTAGTTCCTATTAGCTTATGGAATAGGAAAGCTGACTATGTGATATGGAATAAACATAGCCCAAGTAAGCTATAAAGCACGAGCTAATAAATCATTATAGCCGGTTATATTAGTAATTAATTATCTATATTATCTTATTTTTATAAGGTTACCACTAAGTAAAATTTATTAAATTAATACTATGATCACATTATTCAACATAACTAATTTGTTAGCTTATCTATTCATGATAACAGAAAGTAGAAGTACTAAGAATATTTTAACTAAATTATGAACCTTGACAAGATTTTCATGAATGCTTAACGTAATAATATCCAAGCATTAGCTTGATATCATGCGATAATATCTGTTCTAAAGATATTCAACAGAAATATTAGTTCTCACTGATCTGTTAATAAATAAGGTAAAGGTTGAATCATTAGTTTGCTATTAGTTTCGCTAGCTAACCGAAAAATACTATCTTTAGTTATGTTATTATTCATGACAACTTGAAGACTAATAAACCCTTTTGTTAAGTTAGCAGCAGCCAATACTGTTCCAGTACGCCGCCAGTTATTACCTATTTTCCACTCAATAGCTTCTCCATTTTTTGGCAGCGTATTTGCAGCTCCTGCTAACCAAAACATAGCTAGTTTGTTGGCACCACGATATTTTGCTCTAGCTACCATTTCCTGCCCGATATAGCAACCTTTCTGAAAACTAATGCTTGCCGGTAATGCTTGTAGATTAACTGCTTGAGGAAGAAATTGGTTACTATTCTCAATATCAATATTAGCAAGTCCAGCGGCAATATCTAAAGCTAACCATTGCTGGCTGTTATCATGTTGATGGAAATAGTTTGTTAATTCAGCGACAGTCTCGCTATCAGTAACAATTAAAAAACGTTCTAATGGTAAACTAAAGTGCAATACAATCATTTGTCCAAGATAAATAACTGGATTTTTTTGATCTGCTAATAGAGGAAACTTATTGTTTAATGCATCACGAGCTCCTTGGCCGGTAACACCTAACAACATAATATTGTTCTGCTGGCTTAATGTTATTTGCGAGAAAACTGCGTATTTTTTAAGTGCATTTAGTTGTTTTGCTGCCACGCTAGTGCGCAAAATATAGCCAAATCCTTCGTTATAGTGAAATAACCGTAATGTACTCCATATTTTGCCTTTAGCATCACAGTGGGCGGTGAATATATGTTGTTGCGCATTTAATTTGGTAATATCTGCGGTTAATTGACTATGTAGATATTTTTTCGCATCAACACCTGCTACTGTGATGAAACTCCAATCATTAAGTAACATTAGTGTTAAGGGTAATTGATGGTATATTTTATCAGTTACTTGTGTAAATTTATTTAGTATTGTCATTAATTCATCCGTTAGTAAACTGGATAAAAATAATCATAATATTAAAATATCTAATTGACAAAGCAAATAATATTATAAATATTAACTAATAAAATTAATTTCAAATAATTTATTTATACAAAGTATTTAGTTCTGAGTAAGTTATAATTTTTTACTAAATTGTTACTTAAATAATTTAGATATTAATCTAGAATTTACTATTCTAGATTTTGCTATGTAATCAATAATTATTCTTAAAAATTTTTCAGGTTATTTAACAGTATAGATATCAATAAAAAACCTAGTATATGTTAATTAATTGGACATTGATATGCAAGAATAAGCTCTGCTTTGTGCAAAAGCAATTATTAATCATAATAATTATAATTTAGCTAATTATTACCAGTATGAGTCAGTTTTTATTTTATGTTAGCATTTCATTATGGCTTGCATAAAACAGGTTGGGTTAAGTAATAGTTACGTCAGATGGCTAATCTATTTTATTTTAGTAAAATAGTCTTGTCAGAAGTAATAGTTTCTGTAGAAAGAAATAGAAATTTATCAATTTCAAGATCACTTTGTTAATCTGATAGTAAAACTGTTAGATAATAATATGCTTAAAGTGATTATTTGAAGTGATGATGAACTTAATAATGAATAGTTGTCATTCGATATTGCTAGACTAACTAGTTAATCCCTAAGCCAATTTTAAATGAAACATTTGGCTACTGAAGGTGATTTTCATCTAAAGGGGATGTTATAACCATTATCTAGTATTTTTTTTAGAATGGTATTTATAATATTATAATTGACTTATAAACTTGATTTGAATGAGTATAGTAGTAATCATAACATTTGGTTACTAATTCAGTATTTATGGTATTGCGAATAGTATTGAGACTATTATGCTCACCTTTTTTATTGAAAGGTATATGGGAACAATGATATCCATTAATATAAATAATATTTTCTGCTACTAATTTGCTAGTAATTATATTTAAAGTATTCTTATTATTGACTAAGATGTGGTAATTTGGTTAGTGAAAGAAGTTATCATAAAGCATATTTATAATACAGCGGTTATTTAAAAACTTTTAATGAAAATAACATAAATAATATTTAAAGGTATGTTTGAAATTAATACAATAAAAAATCAGATTCAAGCTATGTCTGAGCGAATGAAGATCTTAATGGGGTATCTTTGACTATGATGCTAATAAGGAACGATTGGAAAAAGTAAAATCAGAACTTAAGAAGCCTAATATCTGGAACGAACCTAAGATATTTCAGGCTTTGAGTAAAGAACGTTCTTCTGTTGAATCAATAGTGGAAACTATTGATTTATTGATACAAGATTTAGATGATGTATCTGAGTTGTTTGATCTGGCTATTGAAGCTGATGATAAAGAAATTTTTTATGAAACGGCCGTGGAGTTAGCACATCTTGAAGGAAAATTAGCAAAATTAGAATTGCGTCGTATGTTTTCAGGTCAGTATGAAAAAGCTAATTGTTATCTTGATTTACAGTCTGGCTCAGGGGGGACGGAGGCCCAAGATTGGGCTAGTATGCTAATGCGCATGTATTTACGCTGGGCAGAATCAAAAGGATTTAAAACTGAAATTATTGAAGTTTCAGATGGCGACGTTGCTGGCGTAAAATCAGCTACTATAAAAATTATTGGTGAGTATGCTTTTGGGTGGTTAAGAACTGAAACTGGTGTTCATAGGTTAGTACGCAAAAGTCCTTTTGATTCAAGTGGTCGACGCCATACCTCATTTAGCTCAGCTTTTATTTATCCTGAAGTTAACGATTATATTAATATTGAAATAAATTCCATAGATTTACGCATTGATGTTTATCGGGCATCAGGTGCTGGTGGTCAACATGTTAATAAAACAGAGTCAGCAGTACGTATAACCCATATTCCAACTGGAATGGTTACTCAATGTCAGAATTACCGTTCTCAACATAAGAACAAAGATCAAGCTTTAAAACAACTAAAAGCAAAATTATATGAGCTAGAAATGCAAAAGAAAAATTCAGATAAACAAGCATTAGAAGAAAATAAATCTGATATTGGCTGGGGTAGCCAAATTCGTTCTTATGTGCTAGATGATTCTCGAATTAAAGATCTACGTACAGGTGTTGAAAATCACAATACCCAAGCGGTACTAGATGGTGATCTGGATAAATTCATTGAAGCAAGTTTAAAAGCTGGCTTATAAGGAAAAAATATGTGTCAAGGACATGGTACTGAGCATTCCTTTGATTTAAATGATGAATTAAAAACTAGGCGAGAAAAACTGGCCAGATTGCGGGTCAATGGTATTGCTTTTCCTAATAATTTTCGCCGGGAATATTTATCTAGCGATTTACATGTTAAATATGATGAAAAGTATGCTGAAGAACTTACTGCACTAAATATTAACGTATCTGTTGCTGGCCGAATGATCACGCGCCGTATTATGGGCAAAGCTTCTTTTGCGACTTTACAAGATATGGGTGGTCGTATTCAGATTTATATTTCAATAGATGATTTACCAAAAGGTATTTATAACGAACAGTTTAAGAAGTGGGATCTTGGTGATATTATTGGAACTAAAGGTAAATTATTTAAAACTAAAACAGGTGAATTAACCATTCATGCTTATGAAATTTATTTATTAACCAAAGCATTACGACCTTTGCCAGATAAATTCCATGGGCTAGCAGATCAGGAAACTTGCTATCGTCAACGTTATCTAGATCTTATTGCTAATGAGCAATCACGTCAGACTTTTATTACGCGTTCGCGTGTACTATCGACTTTACGTAACTTCATGATTAATAAAGATTTCATGGAAGTTGAAACTCCTATAATGCAGATTATACCTGGTGGAGCAGCAGCACGTCCATTTATTACTCATCATAATACGTTAGATATTGATATGTATTTACGGATTGCGCCAGAACTTTATCTAAAACGGTTGGTTGTGGGTGGATTTGAGCGAGTTTTTGAAATTAATCGTAATTTTCGTAATGAAGGTATTTCACCTCACCATAATCCAGAGTTTACTATGATGGAATTGTATATGGCTTATGCTGATTATAAAGATCTTATTATGTTAACCGAAGAGTTATTCCGAACGGTAACGCAAGAAGTATTAGGTACAACTAAGGTAAAATATGGTGAGTATTTATTGGATTTTGGGCTGCCTTTTAGCAAAATTACGATGAAAGAAGCAATAGTAAAATTTTGTTACAAAACGGAACTTACTGATTTGGATGATATAACTAAAGCAATAACTATTGCAAAATCACTTAATATTGAGATAGAAAAAGGCTGGGGATTAGGCCGAGTACAGTGTGAGATCTTTGAGGTAGTAGCTGAAAGCCATTTGATCCAACCAACATTTATTACTGAATATCCGGCAGAAGTTTCTCCATTGTCTCGTTGTAATGATAATAATCCATTTATTACAGATAGATTTGAATTTTTCATCGGTGGTTGTGAAATTGGGAATGGTTTTTCTGAGCTTAATGATGCAGAAGCTCAAGCAGAGCGCTTTAAGGAACAAATTAGTAAAAAAGATGAGGGTGATTATGAAGCTATGTTTTATGATGATGACTATATCACTGCACTGGAGTATGGATTGCCACCAACGGCCGGGTTAGGTATTGGTATTGATAGAATGATCATGTTATTAACTAATAGCCATACTATTCGTGATGTAATTTTATTTCCAGAATTACGGCCTGTTAAATAGCATTATTAGAACTGTTTATAGCTATTGTAATATTTAACTTAAATGCAGATAATTTATAGCTATTTTTATTGCGGATTATTATTGGTATAACACAGAGATAGGAAGATAGATTAATAATTAATATTAATTTTGAATAAAATTAGCATTAATGATAACAATATTTTTAAATGGTTACTCTCATTTTTTCTTTTTTTATTTTTTTTACTAAAAATAGTTAATTTTAGAATTTGATTATGACACAAACTAAACAACGTGAAGAAAAATACACACGTTTTGTTTCTAATGAGCAATTAATAAAATTTAATACTGCCCAAAAAAGCACTATTATTAGTATTTTTATTAATTTTTTTCAATCTTTATGCCAAATTATTATTGGAGTTTTGGCACATTCTCAAGGTTTGATTGCTGATGGTCTTCATTCATTATCAGATTTATTGACAGATTTTGTGGTATTGATCGCTAATAAACATAGTCATAAACAACCAGATGCTGATCATCCTTATGGGCATTTACGCTATGAAAATGGAGCATCTTTAGTACTTGGAACTATTTTGTTAGTAGTTGGCGGTAGCATGGTATGGAATGCTTTTGAAAAAATGCTAAATCCAGCTAAAATTCCCGATGTGCATATTATTGCTTTGGTTGTAGCGCTATTATCACTTCTTGTTAAAGAAGGCTTGTTTCGTTATATGCTTGATGTCGCAAATACGGTTAATTCAAGTATGTTAGTAGCTAATGCATGGCATGCACGTTTAGATGCAGCTTCATCTTTAGTTGTTGCTGTTGGTATCATTGGTAGCTTATATGGTGTTAGGATTCTTGATTCTATTGCAGCACTAGTTGTTGGTGTTCTAGTTATTAAAATAGGGTATAAGTTTACTTATAAATCATTTAACGATCTAATGGATAAAGGAGCTGATGAACATATACTTGCCGATATCCGTAAACAATTGTTATCAATGGACGGCGTTATTGATATTCATGATCTTAAAACTCGTAAATCTAGTGATTATTTGCTAGTGGATGTTCATCTTGAAGTTAATGGTCTTTTAACAGTAGAACAAGGCCATCAAATTGCTGTTTTAGCGCGAAAAAAATTATTTGATAATCCACTTATTTTAAATGTAATGATACATATTGATCCAGTTATAATACAATAAGTTATTCTTTTCTTTGTAAGAAAACTGATCTTTAAAAATTTATTACCACTAATTAAATTTATTATTTGTTATAATATTAATGAATATAATATATTTATTAGATATTATGCTATTTATTGTTATAATAGTAATTATAGCATCATGTTAACTAACAATTTAACCAAAATAAATGGCAACATTATTAATTTATTCCGTAATAGCTAAAATTTTATCAATTAGTATTTTTTAAAACGGTAGATTGCTTGATAAGCAATTGTGTTATCTACCTAAATTACGATGAAATTTTATATTGGTGGAGCTGGCGGGAGTTGAACCCGCGTCCGAAATTCTTTCATCCTCGGTACTACATGCTTAGTCTAGTCTTTATATTCGCCATATAGTTGTGGACAGACACACTACTAACAGACTAGCCTGATTAAGTTTAACGTTTCAACCTCAGGCTAGGTATTCCACGTGATCTCTTTTATTTGACCTCACTTTGATCCCCTTCCTAAGAGACGAGGCTAGGGAGAGAGGGCATTAAGCAGTTTTTTAAGCTGCCAGTGCGTAATTTTCGTCGTTTGCGACTATGTGTTGCGGCTATTTACGAGGCCAACCGCCCCTCGGCATGCACCTTGGGTTTCGCGAATTCCGTCAAATCCAGAATCAGCCCCAAGTTGACTATATTAATTAATAATATAATAAAAAAACTTAATAGTGCTAGTGCTAGCACTTAGGTCATTATTTACCTATCGACCGCACTACGTTTTTCATAATTCTTGCTTTGTTTAACTTCCATTCTCGTTCTTTAATGTTAGAACGCTTATTGTGCTCTTTTTTCCCCTTTGTAATACCAATTTTTACTTTACACCAGGCATTTTTCCAATAAAGAGATAATGCTACCGCTGTTTGTCCTTCGCAATTAATTTTACCAAATAGCGAATCAAGTTCATGCTGATTTAGCAATAATTTTCGAATACGTATATGATCTAAAATTACATTATAGGAGGAGGCTACATTAATCGGGGTAATTGTTGCGCCCAAAAGATAAGCTTCACCATTTTTTAGTAAAACATAACTATTATTAATATTTGCTTTACCTGCACGTAGTGATTTTACTTCCCAACCTAGCAAAGCTAAGCCTGCCTCAATTTCTTCATTAATGAAGTATTCGTAGCGTGCTCTTTTATTTAGCGTAATCATTGCCAAACTAGGTTTGTATATTTTTTTATTTGTCATAATTATTTATACTATACGTATAGATAAATAGCACTTTAATCATCTGTTATTCGGTGTTAAGTGTAAGCTAAATTTCTATTTAGAATTTTTCTTTAAGTATATATCAATATTATTATTATTTTTTATTTATTTAATAAAAATGTTTATAAATAAAATTAATATATCTATATAAGTAGATTATAGTATTAATAAAATATACAATTTAGTTAATGAATTTATATCTATAATTTTTACCGGTTTGTTCTGTTATTTTGGTTCTGAATCATGCTAATAATACTTTAGTTAACTAAAGCAGGTATTAGTAATACTTTTATTACCCAGAATATATTACTCGATAATAATAGTATTCAAATATATTTGGTAAATAGTTAATTAGTTATTTATATCTCTCAATTAAAATGCTTATAAAGTTAAGTTATGTATTGATTTTTAATTGACTAATTAATTTATTTAGTGAGCTTTTAGTCATATCTTTCTTTAAGTTTAAGAATATCGATAATAATTATATTGATAAAATTAAAACCTTTTCTCTATGATATATAATATATAGTATAGTTAAAGATTTTTTTAGGTATTAAGTAGATCTCTTACATTAAATAGGATGTTTTTGTTATTACACTACCATCTAGTAATCGGGCAATTTATTGTAATTTAGTTTTTTTATCTAAAATGGTATTTGCTTTTATGTTTAGTAATTATTAGTTTGCATAAAAATATGATGTCCACACGCTGTAACTAAATTTAAATAGGTAATAAATATAATTTTAGTTTAATTGCCTAAGGGCTATAAGCTTAATACGTAAAAGTTCTACACCTTCATTAACTTTCTAATGATTGATGTTGTTATTTAGTATTGATTATAACATTAAATTCTACCTATAATTTATAAATATTTATGATTAGATGCATATTGTTTGTTATTAATTGGTATATTACTGCCGTATTTAATTGAGTTATAGATATTGATATTAAAAACCTGACTATTTAATTAATTACCATCATCTTATTACTAATTTATTCTACCAGATGTATTGGTGTAATTCAACCAGTAATTAAGGAAAAATATGATATTTACGTTATATATTTATATCTTTAGCGATACGTTGTGATAATTTTAATAGCTAGCTAGAATATAGTTCTTTCCGTTCTAGCATCACAATGACTTAATTCATTACTTACTTTATCAATTTTGATTGATGCCTCTTTAAACATATCTAGTAAAGTAAGTTTTTTAATTTTTTTATTTTGCAAAATTCAGCATCAAGCTAATATTTTGTTCCTGATTCTTATTAAGAATTAGTAATTCCTTTTGACTAAAGGGAATAAATTTTCCAGCTTAGTTAGCTATTTATATTCTTGCTCTTGTGGTGTCAATTCATCTAATTATTTAATAAAGATATTTAATCCATTGTTGGAACAATAGGCGTTTAGTTATTTGATGCTAATTTTATAGTTAGATTTAATTTCAGCTAAGACAGCAGTTTGGTTTTCTTAAGTAAGTATATAAGATAAATTTTTGATGCTAATTATCTAATAATAATTGTTAAATTTTTTATCTATATATTTGAATAAGTATTCTTTATCGCCTAATTTTAATAAGGGTTTATTGTTAATAAAATATCAAAGATTAATTATGGTTACTTAACTAGTAATTTTAAATATATTTTTATACTGAATATTAATAATAGAAAATTGGTAAAGTTCTAATATGAGCTGCTCTATGGTGAACTATACAGATATATTTTAGGTTATTTAACCATAATGGTAAATTATAGATTAAATATTATTTAAAATAATATACAGTATTAACTAGTTTTTTTATAAAACTGGCTAGCTAATATAAGTATTAGCTATTATAGTTTATGATCATTTAACATTCACCACCAAAATTAGCGTTATTGATAACAATATAGAACAATAATTTTATATTTTTTCGCTAATTATAAAGTTGTTCATGAGTTGCCAATACCTCTGTATGTATAGAATGACCAACAATACCAATAGATTTAAATAATTTTTTCTGTTAGCATGGTTTATTACTCTTACAAGTTTGCGTTTTCTCTTGAATCCCAAACTTTTATCCCCACTATAAATTAACATTTTGAATTAATTCTAAAAAAGAATGTGGAGATACTCATGATGAGTAAAGATCATAAAGTAGATGATGAGCAAGCCTCTAAACAAAAAGATGAGATAAAAGAACCAGTAATTGATACAGATCAAACAGTAAGTTCTAATGAAGTAATTAATACAGATCAAATAGTAAGTTCTAATGAAGTAATTAATACAGATCAAATAGTAAGTTCTAATGAAGTAATTGATCCGCGTATTACTCAATTAGAGCATCAGTTGCTTGAAGCTCAAAAACGTGAGCGTGAAGTGTTGCTGCGTGCAAAAGCTGAAGTTGAGAATATTCGGCGACGTACTGAGCAGGATGTTGAAAAAGGATATAAATTTGCCCTAGAACGATTTGCTAATGAATTGTTACCAGTTATTGATAATTTAGAAAGAGCAATTGAAGTTGTTGATCGTAAAAATGCAGAATCGATGTCAATGCTTGAAGGGCTTGAATTAACTTTAAATTCTTTTTTAGCTGCAATTAGCAAATACGGTATTAAGGTGTTAGCTGAGAAGAATATTCCTTTCAATCCAGAACTACATCAAGCAATGAAGATGATCGATTCGGAAGAACATGAACCTAATCAAGTTATTGATGTTATGCAGAAAGGTTATACATTAAACGGTCGTTTACTACGTCCAGCGATGGTAGTTGTGTCAAAAGTAAAATAAGCAGCTGAAATACTACCACCTATATGGTGGTAGTATTTATTTTATTTTTCGGTAATCACTGTTATCCCCCAACAATGATGGACAAATTTTTACTAAGAAGTGATTAGGTTTATTTAAATGTAACACAAAATACCCTTTTAATTAAAATCACAGGTGTTGGTAGAAGGAGTACAAAATTAAATATTAATATAATATTTCTTCATAAATTTAGAAGATGCAATTTTAAATTCATAAATTTAATTAACTATTATTATTATAGGCTATGGGTCGCATTAAAATTTTAAAATATATGAGTAGCAACGTATAGTAATAGAGGAATAATTAACAATATAATAATTATGTTAGTATATTAATTTTTGTTATTTTATTAAATAAATAGTTTAAATATTTATTAGTTGTTATTAATTAGTATTACTAATTGGGTTAGATGTTTTCTAATATTTTTACGGTTACGATGGTGTTTAAAAATTTTGGCGTATAATTTTTTTTTGTTGTTTTATCTGTATTTTTTACAAAAGGTTAGGTTTATGTAGTTAACTTTTAGTTTTTTAATAGCTGTTTAAGATATTTTAAAATTTTACCTAAGGGTGGTTAATCATAGGCTTTTACTAAGCTAATTATAATTTACTTTCTCCCAGCACCATCAGTTCTACCAATACGGGGCAGATAAATATCTGCTACGATTCCTACTGTTGATAAAACCATTGCTTTTGCATAAAAATAACTTTTTCATTATTAATGATTATTTTAGTTATTTATCTCTTATACGTAAAATTAGCACTATTGTTATAACATGTTTTATTAGTGTTTGCTTTTTAGGTCTAAACTATTACTAAAAATAATTTTTTCAATCCATTTAGAAGAAAATATAACCTTGAAAATAAAATACATAAGAAATTTTTCCATCATCGCTCACATTGATCATGGTAAATCTACTCTGTCAGATCGTATTATTCAGATCTGCAGTGGTCTTTCACAATCTGAAAGGCCACCACAGGTATTAGACTCTATGGATTTGGAGAGGGAACGAGGAATAACAATAAAAGCGAGGAGTATTACCATTAATTATAAAGCTAGTGATGGTGAAACTTATCAGCTTAATTTTATTGATACACCGGGACATGTTGACTTCTCTTATGAAGTATCACGTTCATTAACTGCTTGTGAAGGTGCATTACTCGTTGTTGATGTCGGGCAAGGTGTAGAAGCGCAAACCATGGCTAATTGTTATATTGCTATTGAGATGGATTTAGCAGTTGTTCCTGTGCTTAATAAAATCGATTTACCTGCTGCCGATCCTGATAGGGTTGCTGAAGAAATTGAAGATATTATTGGTATAGATGCTTATGACGCTGTTAGATGTTCAGCAAAAACTGGATTAGGCGTACAAGACGTAATTGAACGTCTGGTTAAAGATATCCCACCACCAGAAGGTGATCCAACAGCTCCTTTGCAGGCATTAATTATCGATTCGTGGTTTGATAATTATTTAGGTATTGTTTCGCTGGTACGGATTAAAAACGGTACCCTTTGCAAAGGCGATAAAATTAAAGTTATTAGTTTAGGCCAACTTTATAATGTAGATCGCTTAGGTATTTTTACACCTAAACGAATTGATCGTCAACAACTAAATTGTGGAGAAGTAGGTTGGTTAGTCTGTGCCATAAAAGATATTCACGGTGCGCCCGTTGGCGATACATTAACCGGTGCTCGTAACCCTGCAATACAGGCGTTGCCTGGCTTCAAAAAAGTAAACCCGCAGGTTTATTCTGGTTTATTCCCCGTTAGCTCTGATGATTATAAATCATTTAGTGATGCTTTAGCTAAATTAAGCTTGAATGATGCTTCATTATTTTATGAACCAGAGAGCTCAACGGCATTAGGTTTTGGATTTAGATGTGGTTTCCTTGGTCTTCTTCATATGGAAATTATCCAACAGCGTTTGGAACGTGAATATGATTTGGATATTATTACAACTGCCCCTACACTGATTTATGAAATTGAGTTAATAAATGGTGAAATAATCTATATTGATAGTCCCTCTAAGTTACCAGCACTTTATAATATAAATGAATTACGCGAACCAATTGCAGAATGTAAAATATTCCTTCCTAAGGAATATCTTGGTAATGTCATTACGCTATGTGCAGAAAAAAGAGGTATTCAGATTAATATAGTTTACCATGGTAAACATGTTGCATTAACTTATGAAATTAATATGGCTGAGCTGGTATTAGATTTCTTTGATCGCTTGAAATCTACTTCACGTGGATATGCTTCATTGGATTATAGTTTTGTCCGTTTCCAGGTAGCTGATATAGTGCGTGTAGATGTATTAATTAATGGTGAAATAGTTGACGCTTTAGCATTAATTACTCATCGTGCAAATGCACCATCTCTAGGTCGTAAGCTGGTAGATAAAATTAAATCTATTATCCCTCGCCAGCAGTTTGATATTGTAATACAGGCTGCAATTGGTACCCATATTATAGCGCGTTCAACGGTGAAACAATTACGCAAAAATGTATTAGCTAAATGTTATGGTGGTGATGTTAGCCGCAAGAAAAAATTACTACATAAACAGAAAGAAGGTAAGAAAAGAATGAAGCAGGTTGGTAATATTAAACTTCCACAGGAAGCATTCCTTGCTATTCTTCACATAGGTAAAGATAATTAACTGTTGTAAGGAGTTATTTTGATCTTGATGTTGACGACCTTTATTACAGGAATTATTTGGGGTATTTATCGCTTTAAATTAGAACCTGCTCGTAAGAAAAAATAGTTAAGCATCAAAATATTACTAATAGAAATTTAGATCAGATGGTTTAGTTAAAAAATTTAATAAAATCTCATGGTTTTATAATTGTGCATCTACCTTTGCTATATTAGCGATAGGATTAGTGATACGCTAGTTTATTTATGAGCTGTTTCAAATCCCTTCAGGTTCAATAATGCCTACTTTATTAGTAGGTAATTTTATATTAGTAGAAAAGTTTGCTTATGTATTAAAGGATTATTTTATACAAACAAAATTTAAATTTCCTAAAGATCTTAGTGTAGATTTTCTTAAAAGTGTTATCTGTATACCTGGTAATAAAATCATTTATTATCCTAAACAAAAAGAGTTACGTATATACCCAAACTGTTCAAGTTCTAACTGTGTACGAGTGTTACCAATGGTATATTCTTTCTTAAAAGAGAGTAAATGGGATTTATTTTAAAAAAAAGATTCTATAGCAGAAAGTAAGTTATTTACTTTTATTAGATGGAATAGTGTCAAGTAAAGCATTATTTCAAGCAGAAATAATAGAACAATTTAATGATAATAATCATAAGATCTTATTGTGATCCCCTAGTATATATTAAGTTACGTTATAAACAGCATGGGTTACCAAATAATGAATGGATTGTTCCTCCTAAAAACTATTTTATGATGGTTGATAATCGGGATAATAGTGCAGATAGCCGTATGTGGGATTTTGTCCCAGAAGAAAATTTAGTTGGCCGTGCTATCTGTCTTGATAAGCATGAGTATGAATGGCCAACTGGGGTGCGTTTAATTCGTATTGGTGTAATTAATACAATATAAACTAATCATTGATGCTAAATTTATTTATATATCAATCAATATAGAATATCGTACTATAATTTAAAATTATGTTTTATTAACCGATATCAGGAAACTTCCTAATGCAACAGTTTTGTAAATATTTATTTTGTAGATCTGTTGCGTATGTTTTTGTAATTTGATAATTAAATAATTGGTAACACATGAATTCTTCTTTAATTGAGTGGTCAGAACATAAAGAAATTAAACAGTTACAGCGTAAGCTTGGCTATACTTTTAAACAAATTGAATTATTGAAGCAAGCATTAACTCATCGTAGTGCCAGTAGTAGTCACAATGAGAGATTAGAGTTTTTAGGCGATTCAATTCTTAGTTTTATGATTGCTAATAATCTTTACCATCGTTTTCCTAAAGTTGATGAAGGTGATATGAGTCGTATGCGATCAACATTAGTTAGAAGTAATACACTGGTTGAGCTTGCACGAGAGTTTGATTTGGGAGCATGTTTGTGTTTAGGGCCAGGTGAATTTAAAAGCGGTGGTTTTCGTCGAGAATCAATATTAGCAGATACTATCGAAGCTTTAATTGGCAGTATTTTTTTAGATAGTGATATTAAAATCACTGAAAAAATTATTTTAACTTGGTATGACACTAGATTGATGGAGATTAGTCCAGGCGATAAGCAAAAAGATCCTAAAACACGTTTACAAGAGTATTTACAGGGGCGACATTTACCTTTACCAAGTTATTTAGTAGTTCAAGTTTGTGGTGAAGCACACGATCAGGAGTTTATTATTCATTGTCAGTTTAGTGGTATAACTGAACCAGTGGAAGGAATGGGTTCAAGTCGTCGTAAGGCTGAACAAGCAGCAGCGGAGCAGGCATTGAAAATATTGGAGTTTGAATGAGAAAACAGAAAACCTATTGTGGATTTGTAGCCATTATAGGGCGGCCAAATGTAGGTAAATCAACATTACTTAATAAATTACTTGGAAAAAAGATTTCTATTACTTCACGTAAACCACAGACAACCCGTAATTGTATTATGGGGATTGATACAGAAGGTAATTATCAAATAATTTATGTTGATACACCAGGATTACATGTAGAAGAAAAACGCACAATAAATCGTTTAATGAATCAGGCAGCAAGTAGCTCAATTGGTGATGTGGAACTGATTATTTTTGTTGTTGAAGGTATACATTGGACAATAGATGATGATATGGTGATAAATAAGCTACGTTATTTGCCTTGTCTAGTATTACTTGTAATTAATAAAATTGATAATATTGTGGATAAAACCAGTCTACTGCCATATATTAAATTTCTTAGCAATAAAATGAATTTTCGGGATATTGTGCCTATTAGTGCAGAAAAAGGTATCGGTATCGATATTATTACTAATATTGTCCGGCAGCTTCTTCCAGAAGCTGCACATCATTTTCCAGTAGATTATATTACTGATCGCTCACAACGGTTTATGGCTGCTGAAATTATTCGTGAGAAGTTAATTGGTTTTATCGGCGATGAACTACCATATGCTGTTGCAGTTGAAATTGACCAATTTGTATTAAATGAACGTGGCGGCTATAACATTTATGGCCTGGTTTTGGTTGAAAGAGATGGGCAGAAAAAAATAGTTATTGGCAATAAAGGTAGCAAAATTAAGCAAATTAGTATTGAAGCTTCGATCGATATCGAAAAACTTTTTGCTACTAAAGTTCATCTTGAACTTTGGGTAAAAGTTAAATCAGGATGGGCTGATGATGAACTTGCACTACGTAGTTTAGGTTATATTGGCGATCTTCATTAGGTTTTTAGTTTATTTTTAGTAACATGCATTTGTACTTCATACTCATATATGAGATTTTTCATTGAAAATAAAAGTCTTGTTCCGCTTTTTATAAATTCCTATTAGTGTGACGTCTATGACGTCTATTAAAAAGCATCAAATTTTTTATCAAGTTATATTCCATAATATGCATTGAACCTTGGTTATTAAAACCTATGAATATATTATGATTGCATAGATCTATGAAATATATAACAGGAGTTAAATATGGCAGATTTATTATTAGGCGTTAATATTGATCATGTTGCTACAGTACGTAATGCACGTGGAACACAATATCCGGATCCGGTACATGCTGCATTTCTTGCTGAACAAACAGGTGCAGATGGGATTACTGTTCATTTACGTGAAGATCGTCGTCATATTACTGATCGTGACGTTAAGTTACTTCGCCAGATATTACAAACTAGAATGAATTTAGAAATAGCAATAACAGATGAGATGGTAAGTTTTGCCTGTCAGATAAAACCACAATGTTGTTGCCTAGTACCAGAGCGACGTGAAGAAGTTACGACGGAAGGTGGACTTGACGTTATTAGGCAACAAGCATTAGTCTTAACAGCTGTCAAGCGCTTAACTGAAGCAGGTATCACAGTTTCTTTGTTCATTGATGCTAAAGAACAACAAATTGATGCTGCAGTGGAAATTGGTGCCCCTTTTATTGAAATTCATACTGGTACTTATGCTGACGCTAAGAGCGAGTTAAAACAACAAGAAGAGTTTAACCGTATTAAACAAGCGGTAAGTTATGCTACTACAAAAAATCTAAAGGTCAATGCTGGTCATGGGTTAACTTATCATAATGTTAAACGTATTGCTCAATTACCTGATATATATGAACTTAATATTGGCCATGCGATTATTGGTCGAGCATTTTTTAGTGGCATGTCAATAGCAGTGAGTGATATGAAGAAAATTTTTCGAGAGGTGCGTGGTTAATGGCAATTATTGGATTAGGTACCGATCTGGTTGAAATTGTACGTATTGAGCAGATTATCTCTCGTTTAGAGAAGCGTCTGGCAAAACGGATATTATCCGCTCAAGAGTGGCGCCAATATCAAAATCATTATCATCCTGTCAGATTTTTAGTTAAGCGTTTTGCTGTTAAAGAAGCAGCAGCAAAAGCATTAGGAACAGGAATACGAAATGGTTTAGCGCTTAATCAGTTTGAAGTTTTTAATGATGAATTAGGTAAGCCAGGGCTTAATTTACTAGGACAATCAAAAATATTGGCTAATTTATTAGGTGTGCAACATATCCATGTATCATTATCTGATGAACAAAATTATGTTTATGCCACTGTGATTATGGAAAGTTAAATTTTATTGGCATAATGTAATAATACAAATTTATCCCACAATTGCTCTTTTGTTTCAATATTATTAGAATTCTTAATAATGGTATTGTTAATCGGACAAACGGATTGACAATTTGGTTTATCATAGTGGCCAATGCATTCAGTGCAAAGATTGGGATTAATTTGGTAAACCTCTTCTCCGATTGAAATAGCTGCATTAGGACATTCTGGTTCACACATATCACAGTTGATACAGTTATGAGTAATTAATAGTGACATTATAAGCTTTATTTAAAATATTATTTATATGATTAAGTTAATAAAAAACTACATTTATTATTATACTAGAATTTATAATAAATTCAGCTAATTTTATACTTAATACATTATCGGTAATGTATTAAGTATAGTCAATAATGCCATGATACTTATCGTATAATTTATTCTTAATGGAGAACCAATATTTTAATAAATTAAACTAATAATATGATAATAATTAATTTTTTATCATCAAATTATATTTGATAGAGATATAATTAATACCCTTAATACTATAATAACAAAGTTAAATTAGTTAATTTTATAATGAGATAAATAATTTTGATGGTTATTTATTATTTATATTTAATATATGAGATTGTAGTTATCTAATACTAAACTATTTTAATATATAAAAGTAATATTATATCATAACTGTTTTTGTTATTTAAAATAACAATTTGAGGTTTTTATTTGTGGAGCACGCTAATAAAGATATTTATTGGATGCAAAAAGCTATTTCAATAGCTAAAAATACGCCAGTAAAAGGTGAAATTCCTGTTGGAGCGGTATTAATACATAAAGATAAATTAATTGCAGAAGGTTGAAATCATCCTATTTTATCGCACGATCCATGCGCTCATGCGGAGATTTTAGCTTTGCGGGCTGCTGGTAAAATTTTACAAAATTATCGATTACTTAATACCGTGCTTTATGTTACACTGGAGCCTTGTATTATGTGTGCTGGAGCCATGATTCATGCGCGCATAAGTCGTTTAGTATATGGTGCCTCAGATCAAAAAACTGGAGCAGCTGGTTCAGTTATTGATGTTTTTAATCATCCTAATATGAATCATCGTGTTCTGGTATCGAGAGGTATTTTGGCCGATGAATGTTCGGCGATGTTAAGTGTTTTTTTTCAAAAACTGCGAATAAAAAATCAACTAAGAAAGTGTAGATTTGATAAATTAAATATGCACTAATAAGTAAAATTTAGCTTTTATATCTAACTAATTACATTTTTTATGTGTATCAGCTTCCTGGCATAAGGCATATGCCACACCACTATGTTATATTTTAATGCAAACTAAATGCCATTATCAATCAGTAGCAATAGTGCTTGATAACTGTATAATTATATATTGTAAACAAACAGTACTACCTGCTTAGTTATCTTCTGACATATCAATAGTTTTGATGCTAGGTATCGTTAGCATCATTAAATTATGAAACCAAGTTGGGTATTTAGCTAGCGGACACGATATTATTCTTGTACGGAAACTATTTCGTAACGTTTGATGATACTTTATAATAATTTTTTAGTTTTCCTGATATACAGCCTTTAGGCTAATTTTATAAACTAAAAGACTTAATTACTATGGAAATTTTGCGTGGTTCACCAGCGTTATCAACATTTAGGATTACTAAGCTTCTTTCTCTATGCCAACCGAAGCAACTACCTGTTATTGATATTTATGCTGAATATGTTCACTTTGTTGAACTTGTTGCGTCATTAAATCCGGACGATCAAAAAAATTGGGTGAATTGCTTCATTATGGCCCTTCATTAAATAAACTACAGCCTATTGGCAAATTATTCTTGGTTACTCCAAGGCCCGGCACTATTTCACCCTGGTCTTCAAAGGCAACGGATATTGCTCATAATTGTGGATTACAGCAGGTTATCAGGCTTGAGCGTGGTATTGCTTATTATATTATTTATTCCAAACCATTAGATATATCACAATTAGATGATTTATTGATTATTTTGCACGATAGTATGGTTGAAATTGTTTTGAATTCTTTCGAAGAAGTAAAATCATTGTTTGCGTACAATAAGCCAGCACCTATGATGACGATAGAAATATTAAAAAATGGTCGTCGTGCACTTGAATTAGCAAATACTGCATTAAGGCTAGCTTTAGCCCCAGATGAAATTGATTATTTAATGCATACCTTCCAAACATTAAAACGTGATCCAACGGATGTTGAGCTATATATGTTTGCCCAAGCTAATTCAGAACATTGTCGGCATAAAGTATTTAATGCCAGTTTGGTTATTGATGGTGAAAAACAACCTAACTCTTTGTTTAAAATGATAAAAAATACTTATCAACAAACTCCAGATTATATTTTATCTGCTTATAAAGATAATGCTGCCGTGATGAAAGGATCTAATATTGGTCGTTTTTTTCCTGATCTAGTCACCGGTAAGTATGATTATCATAATGAAAATGCTGATATTTTGATGAAAGTAGAGACCCATAATCACCCAACAGCTATTTCTCCTTGGCCCGGATCTGCCACTGGCTCTGGTGGAGAAATACGCGATGAAGGAGCAACAGGGCGTGGTGCACAGCCTAAAGCAGGCTTAGTTGGATTTGCTGTTTCTAACTTACTCATTCCAGGGTTTAAACAACCTTGGGAACAAAATTTTGGTAAGCCACAACGTATTGTTAGTGCGCTTAATATTATGCTGGATGGTCCATTAGGTAGCGCTGCGTTTAATAATGAATTTGGTCGACCAGTTTTATTAGGTTATTTTCGCACTTATGAAGAACTAGTTAATAGTCATAATGGAGCAGAATTACGTGGTTACTACAAACCGATTATGTTAGCAGGTGGTATAGGTAATATTCGAACAGAACATGTTCAAAAGAGTAATATTCCAGTTGGTGCTAAATTAATCGTATTAGGTGGTCCATCTATGAATATTGGGCTGGAAGGTAGCGCTGCTTCATCAATAATTTTAGGGGGGTATGATCTTGATTTTTCTTCGGTGCAACGAGATAACCCTGAAATGGAGCGTTGTTGTCAAGAGGTTATTGATCGTTGCTGGCAGTTAGGTACTGATAATCCAATCTTATTTATTCATGATGTTGGCGCTGGTGGGCTTTCTAATGCTATTCCTGAGTTAGTTAATTATGCTGATCGAGGAGGAGTACTAGAACTACGTAAAATATTAAATGATGAACTAGGTATGGATCCTCGTGAAATTTGGTGTAATGAATCTCAAGAACGCTATGTATTAGCTCTTTTACCTGAACAACTTCTCTTATTTGAGTTCATCTGTCGTCGAGAACGAGCGCCATATTCTGTTGTTGGTGAAACGACAGAAAATAGGGATATTGTTCTTAATGATAGTTATTTTACTAACCAACCTATTAGTATGCCTCTTGATATTTTGTTAGGTAAAGTACCTAACATGATACGTGATGTTAGTTCTCAATTTGCTACTGGTAAGCCGATTAATCGAGAGGAGATAATCTTAACAGAAGCAAACGGGTATTACATTTGCCATCAGTAGCAGAGAAGACTTTTCTTATTACTATTAGTGATCGTAGTGTCACTGGAATGGTTACTAGAGATCAAATGATTGGTCCTTGGCAGATCCCAGTTGCTGATTGTGCGGTAACAACAGCTAGTTTGGAAAGTTATTATGGCGAAGCTATGTCTATCGGTGAATGCTCACCCATTGCGCTATTGGACTATGCCGCATCTAGCCGGATGGCAGTTGGGGAGGCATTGACAAATATCGCGGCCGCCTATGTTCAAAACCTAAAACGGGTAAAACTTTCTGCTAATTGGATGGTAGCAGTAGGACATCCTGGTGAAGATGCTGGTTTGTATCAAGCAGTAAAGGCTATTAGTGAAGAGCTATGTCCGGCCTTAGATTTAACTATCGCAGTTGGGAAAGATTCTATGTCAATGAAGACCACCTGGCATGATGGTGAACAGATTTGTAAAATGACTGCACCGCTTTCAGTTGTTATTACCGCTTTTTCTAGAGTTGAAGATGTTCGTTTTACTGTTACACCTTTTTTGAAAAGTGAGCAAGATAATGTACTATTATTAATTGATCTAGGACAAGGTTATAATTCATTGGGCGGTTCAGCTCTTGCACAGGTATACCGGCAATTAGGTGATCAACCGCCGGATGTACGTGATGCTAAATTATTAACTGGTTTCTTTAATGCAATTCAGACGCTTATAAAAGAAAAAAAAATATTGGCGTATCATGATCGTTCTGATGGTGGCCTGTTTGTTACATTAGCAGAAATGGCATTTGCTGGTCATTGTGGTTTGAATATTGATATTAGTCATTATGATAATGATATTGTTGCTGCTTTATTTAGTGAAGAATTAGGAGCAGTTATTCAAGTTAAGCAAGCTGATAGGGAAATTGTTTATTCTTGTCTAATCAAGCATGGGTTAGCTAAGTGTGTACATTATATTGGTATGGCAATTAAAAATGATATTGTTGTAATCAATAGTCACGGCAGAGAAATATATTGCGAAAAGCGTAGCCAATTACGTTTATGGTGGGCTGAAACTACCTGGCAAATGCAACGCTTACGTGATAATCCTGAGTGTGCCGATGAGGAACATCAGTCTAAACAAGACCAGGCAGATCCTGGATTGAATGTAAAATTAAACTTTAACCTAGCAAATGATGTTGCTGCGCCATATATTATGACAACTCCAGCACCAAAAGTGGCTGTTTTGCGTGAACAGGGTACTAATTCCCATGTTGAAATGGCAGCAGCATTTCACCGTGCAGGGTTTACTGTCATTGATGTACATATGAGTGATTTATTAGCAGGCAGAGTAAAACTAGCTAATTTCCAGCTATTAGTTGCCTGTGGTGGTTTTTCTTATGGTGATGTATTGGGAGCTGGAGAGGGTTGGGCAAAATCAATCTTATTTAATTCACGCATACGTGACGAATTTTTTGACTTTTTTACTCGCTCTGATACTTTATCTTTAGGCATATGTAATGGCTGTCAAATGATGTCTAATCTTCATCAATTAATTCCAGGTGCTGAATATTGGCCAAGATTTGTCCGTAATCGTTCAGAACGATTTGAAGCACGTTTTAGTTTAGTAAAAGTGATGGAAAGTCCTTCCCTTTTCTTACAAGATATGGCTGGGTGCCAGCTACCAATAGTGGTATCTCATGGTGAAGGGCAAGTTGAGATGCGAAACATTAAGCATCTTAATAATTTAGAAAAAAATCATTTAGTAGTGGTAGTGCTACGCTTTGTTGATAATTATGGTAAGGTAACTAAACAATATCCAGCAAATCCTAATGGATCTATTAATGGTATTACTGCAGTTACGAGTATAGATGGTCGGGCAACTATTATGATGCCGCATCCAGAGCGGGTATTTCGTACCGTTACCCATTCATGGCATCCATCAGAATGGAGTGAGGAGAGCCCATGGATGTGCATTTTCCGTAATGCACGTAGGCAGCTAGGTTGATATTTATTTTTTCTATTTTTAAATAAAGTTATAAAACTTAATTAGTTATAGCAACAATAGAGAACTTGCTGCAGAAGGCAGAAGTTAGTTATTTAATAAAGTATTGATTACCTTTTAAGCGTATGAATATTACTTACTCACCTTATCTTATTCACTGATTAATTAACATTTTAGATGTTCATAATTTATAGGCTATTATTACATAATAATTAAATTAGTCTTTTTTATGGATAATAGTTTGTATAAATTTTCTTTATAAGATATTTGTGCCTACACAGTGATCTAAAATATCTTGAGTACATTTTAATTGATTAATCTGAAATACCTGAATTATCGGTAATGGCAGCGATAACCAGATGCTTTTTTCGGGTGAATCGTTTTTAATATCTCATTTTCAATAAAATTTAGCCCAATTTATTCTATTATACTAATCTAAATTTAAGTAATAACATATAAGTTATACTATTTTTATAGTTTAGTAAATTTACTTACCTTGCTGTGAATTAACTGTTGTTAATATTACTTTTTATATTAAGTTTTTTGACTTACCTTTACATCAAATAGTGAACTGAATATAGTATATTGGTAATTATTGGATCTACAAATAGTAGAATATCTAGAAACAGATAATTTAAAGCGATCAAAATTAGCATCACTATCATGGACGAGAAATCTAACCTACCCATAGCAGGGATAATAATACGAATGGGTGATATCAAAGGTTCGGTTAACTGGATAAGAATATAATCAATAGTATTATGACCTTGGGTTATCCAACTAAGAAGAGCTCTAATTAAAATTAGCCAAAAACCTAATTTGCCGGCATAGGTTAATAATTGAATAAAGCTAATAGGTAATAGCGATATGCTGATTAAAGCACGTGTGTTTGTTGCCCACATGATAAAAAGAATATTGACTATGGTAAAAATATAGGATACTAATAGAGTTGCTGCATCAATATCCCCAATAGCAGGAATAAAATGCCGCAATAGTCCTACAATTGGTTGAGTAATTTTGACCACAAATTGGGAAAATGGATTGTAGAAATCTACTCTAATCCATTGCATCCAAACTCGTAGCAATAAAATAATAGTGTATAGTTCAATTATGGTTGGTACTATAAAGGTTAAAAATAGCATTTATTTATCCTGATAAATTAAAATTTTTTTTATATGTCATCAGTGTGGCTGATTTAGGTATAAATTATTGATAATTTTAGGTAGATTAGTTTGATAAAAATGCTTTAAGTATTTAGCTGTAGTCCCTATTTTAGTATCATAAAATATAGGTATTATTTTTTTGTTTACAGGACCATAGAATTTTGGTAAGTATATAAAACTATCTTTTTGCTATTTAACTATCAAAACCAAATCATTAAGCCAACTGTTGCATTGATTACATCAATAGGTAAAAGGCAGCAGGCATAATCCCAGTCAAGTAAATAATATCATTAATTTCCTCTTCTATTCAGAATACTTTGCGGCAATTGCCGAAATTAGCTATTATTTATGTAGCAAGCTTTGTCATCTCATCTTTAAATATAGAATTAATGATAATAAAGATCAGGAATAGTTTGCTTAAATAGAGATTGCATATCATGCATAATAAGTATCAGATTTATGTTAAGATTGTTGATAATGTTTCACTTTTTTAATGAGTTTATTATCGTGAACCAAAAATAGCGGTCCCAATTCTGACTAATGTTGAACCACAAGCAATGGCAATATCAAGATCAGCGGTCATGCCCATAGAAAGTATATCAATATCTTGATATTTTTTTTTTAGCTGATGGAATAAGTTTTCCATGCTACGAAAAATTGATATTTGTTGGTTAATATCATTATTTAATGTTGGAATTGTCATTAAGCCACGTAATTTTAAATTTGGTAGTAATACAATTTCAGCTGCTAATTTATCTAATTCTGCAGGTGTGATACCAGATTTACTTATTTCATAATTAATATTAATTTGGATTAGTACGTTTAGTGGTGCTTTATTTATCGGACGTTGATTATTTAATCTTTGTGCTACTTTTAATTTATTAATAGTATGACACCAAGTAAAATTCTCAGCTATTAATTTTGTTTTATTGGATTGCAGCGTCCCAATAAAGTGCCATATTAAATCCTGTTTGTTACTAAAATGAGCAATTTTTTCTAACCCTTCTTTTAGATAATTTTCTCCAAACTGGTATTGACCAAAATTTATAGCTTCTTGAATTGCATTATAAGATTTGTTTTTACTTACGGCAAGCAAAGTAATATCTTCTGGCTCTCGATGATATTTATTAGCTGCTTGTATAATGCGATTTTTGATATTAATTAGATTTTGTTGTATGTTGTTCATAATAATTTAGATGCTAAATAAAAAATAAAATAGGATAAAAACATAATTTCATTTTTTAGGTTATACGTGATATAATATTATAATTATGCTGATTAAGCATGTTGTAAAAACCAACTTTCTAAAATAAAAACAGAAGAAATAGAATCAATCTTACTTTTATTTAACGCCCGATAGCCACCTATATTAAATAGGTGTGCTCGAGCTTCTATTGTTGTTAAACGTTCATCATGTAATTTAACTTGGATATCAAAGACCACCTGCAGACGATTAGCAAATTTACGGGCTTGATTACTGATTGGTTGCTCTGTTCCGTCCATATTAAGAGGAAGTCCAACGATAGCTAATTTAGGTTGCCACTCTTGTATTATTTTTCCAATTTCTAACCAGTTGGGTTTGTCATTTTTTGTTTTTATTGCAGTTAAAGGGTGTGCTGTTTCTGTAATTTCCTGCCCTATAGCGATACCAACACTCAGTGTGCCAAAATCAAAAGCTATAATTGTTCTATTTTCCATTATGCCTAATCAATTTATTTTAAGATATTAAAGACATAAATTCTAATTAAAGTAGAGGTTTAATGCAAATATTTGATAATTTTAGTGTAAAAAATAATATTACTATTAGCTTTAGCGGTTAGTCAATTATTTTTCATCATCTCTTTTTTTATTTGCAATTGTTACCTGTTTTAGTATCCTAAAGTCATTAGTGTTTTTTCTGCTTGTTTGGTATTTTAAACAGGATTAAGAAAAAATTTTATGTTGCGATCATGATTTGATAATAAATATTTAAGGTAAAACTATTTTGTAGCGAATGTATAATAAAACTATTTTAAAAATTTTGATATTTAAATATGCTATTGATTAAAATTTGTTTTATTTGTTTATTGCCAACTAGACCAATAACACATTTTATTATACTTACAGATATAAAAAAATTCTTTTAAAAAAAATTATTAATATTGCAACGAATAAAGATTATTAAAAAATAAATGAAACATATTTAAGGTTATTTAAATTTTATCTTATTCTTACTTAATATTAATATATTATAACAGTATGATATAATTTCTAGCATCCTATCTAATTATTTAGATAACTATAATATTAGTTGTAGTTAATTTATTATTTAATTCAACTAAATTTAGCTTTGGGGGCTAATGATTATAAGCTTTAAGACTCTATGGTTCACATTGTTCGTAATCATAAATAGTAATTTTATCACCCTATTATTTTTAAAAATCAGTCTCCAAGTATATAATTTAACATTATAGCATTTAAAATGCATACCTAATATCTGTTAGTTTTTCTAGGTAGACATTAATACTTTTGTTCATCGGTATCATAATGTTGTCAAATTTTTCTGTAGTTTAGGTTTAATGAGTGAAGCCAGCTAACAATAATAGTTAATATGCTGGTAATTACGGCTAATTTTTGTAACACCAGGGCTTAAGTATAAGCATAAAATTTAGATCAATGATACTTTTTTCCTGATTATGGTGAAAACTGGTGTTATTTTAACTGTTACGATAATTAAGTAAGTAGATAGATTATTTAATTGCTAATTTTAATATCAAATGATATACCAGGAGCTTATTTATGCTTAATTAGAAGAGGCTGTACTGATATTAAATAATTATTATTAATAATTTAAAATATCGAATTAATTTAACAAATAGCAATTATTTTAAAAATGTATTTAAAGCATAAAAAAAGTATTATCTTGTTTGTAGAGTAGTTTGAGTTTGCATTATTACTCTGCATTTTGTAGAAAAATTAATTGGATGTTATCATTAACATCAGTCTTATTATTCAGTTTATAATTTGATTATTAAGCATCATATAGATCTTTTCTGTTATGGTTTAGATTAGTACCGCCGCTTATTGACCATGAGTTAAGTACTAGTAATAATTTAGTTAAGCAAATTGTTTTATTTAATTTTTGATAATAGCGTTAATTTTATTTAAGTTAATTTTTTTGCTGATATCGATCTGTTCTTTTCTTTATTTATTTATTTATTTTTTATTCAATATTGATTAGTAAATGTTACATAAATAGTAATTAATAAGGGTATCATCTTTGCTTAGCTAGCCTTTAATGATTTTTATGTAAAGTTGTCTCTCGTGCTTATATATGATTTATTAGACTGAATACTGAAACACAACAGACCGACCATTCTAATTTAATTTTATTAAAGTAATATAAAAACACTAACCAAATGCAGTCATTTATGTTGAAATTTAGTCTTAACATGCTGATTCGATGTACTGTGATAAAGCTTTTTTCAACAGTTTTAGCGGCGAATCATCTTCGCCCTTATTTATTTTTACTGCTTTTAAAGTTACATACCTAATACCATTAATAGATCGCAAAATTTTATTGCTTCAATAATATTAGGTACTAACCAATACAGTACGGTAAGTAAGAATAAATTCGTATATATTTACGCACACTATACCTTAAAATTATTTTTATAAAAATATAGGTGACAATAGATTTTAAATTGGTATTAGTCTTTTTTGTGGTGCTAGTGTAACACCATGTTTTTTATTAGTGCTAAAAGAACAGAGTAAAAAAATAACCTATATAGAGTTATTTATAGGATGATGTATTGCTAAAGTTATTACTGTTAAGTTAGTTCTGCCTGTTTTCAGCTAAGTTTTGTTACCTATAGCAAGCAATAAAACTAGGCATGATATTATAGGTGTTAGTAAAACCACATTGTATAAATATGATGCTGTTAGTGAATGTCATCTAGATAGCAGAAAGTGTATTAGATCAGGTTAATTCTGTGATTTTGTAATTTTAGTTAGAGGTATAGCTAGTTCTGATAAAAAACCGGTTAGCTTTTGCTAGTAAGTTTTTATTGATCGTATAGTAACCCATTGTTGCTTATTTAAATGCTATTAGATTCAGATATAAATCAAGCCTTAATATTTTTACTAATGATATTATTGAAAGAAATAATCAAAAATTAACTTAATTATGGATACTTATCCAGTATAATTATCAACAATTGATATCAAATCGTCTTATTTGTAATGAAGTATTATCTTAACTTCATTGTTTAGGGGAGTTAACCAATGGCTATTGACGAAAACAAACAGAAAGCACTTGCTGCAGCATTAGATCAAATTGAAAAACAATTTGGTAAAGGATCAATTATGCGCTTAGGTGAAGATCGTTCTATGGATGTAGAAACTATCTCTACTGGTTCATTATCTCTTGATGTTGCCTTAGGTGCAGGAGGCTTGCCATTAGGTCGTATTGTTGAAATTTATGGCCCAGAATCTTCCGGGAAAACTACGTTAACATTACAGGTTATTGCTGCAGCTCAACGTGAAGGTAAGATCTGTGCTTTTATTGATGCTGAACACGCTTTAGATCCTATTTATGCTAAAAAACTTGGGGTTGATATTAATAATTTACTTTGTTCACAGCCAGATACTGGTGAACAAGCACTGGAGATTTGTGACGCCTTAACTAGATCTGGATCAGTAGATGTTATTATTGTTGATTCTGTAGCAGCTCTAACCCCAAAAGCTGAAATTGAAGGTGAAATTGGTGATTCACATATGGGATTAGCTGCTCGTATGATGAGTCAAGCAATGCGTAAGTTAGCAGGAAATTTAAAAAATTCTAATACGTTATTAATTTTTATTAATCAGATCAGAATGAAAATTGGCGTTATGTTTGGCAATCCTGAAACAACGACTGGTGGAAATGCATTAAAATTTTATGCTTCAGTTCGACTTGATATTAGACGTATTGGTTCTGTCAAAAATGGTGAAGAAGTTATTGGTAGTGAAACTCGTGTGAAAGTAGTAAAAAATAAGGTTGCGGCTCCTTTTAAACAAGCAGAGTTTCAAATTCTGTACGGAGAAGGAATTAATATCTATAGTGAACTTATTGATCTAGGTGTAAAACATAAATTAATTGAAAAAGCTGGTGCTTGGTACAGTTATAATGGTGAGAAAATAGGTCAAGGCAAAGCAAATGCAACAGTTTATTTAAAAGAACGCCCGCAAATTTATACTGAATTTAATAAAAAATTACGTTCTATGTTACTTAATCACGCTGGTGAATTTAGTAGTGCAGCTTCTGATTTTGTGACAAAAACAGTAGAGAAAATTTCATTAACAAAAGAATTTTAACTTAATAAATAAAATATGGGCTATATCCAATCTAGATATATTTTTTTTACTATTATAAATTAGTTATTAATATAAGTTAGATTAAATTATGATGTTAAACACACTACTAATAAAATTATACTTAGAATTTATAATATTATTAGTAATTAACGGATATAATTAGTTATTTTTTTACTAAATTGACTTTATTTTTTTATATATATTAAATTGTTATTATTGTCTTAATATATTTAGGCAGATTTTTTGATTAATTTATGTTATACTTACGTTATTGCTTTTCTTAATCTTATATTTAACTAATAACTATAGCTTTACATAATTTCAATTAAGTGCAATTAGTCATTGGAGTTGCTGCTATTGGCAATTATAATTATAAATGTAGATGGAGATAATATTTAGTGGCTTTATTCTTATAAAGGTAAAATAAATATAATAAAATTGGATTAACATAATTAAATAATTTAGGTTTCAACTAAACCTAGTAATCATTATTATATTAGTTAGAATAAGATATCTTTAAAATATATTTATCTATAAAGCCTAAACCTTTTAGCTACTTATTAATATAAATTAGTTAGTAAATTATTATTACTAATTTAGTCATAAAATAATTTAAGTATTTTTTAGGTTTCCCATATAAAAACTCTGTCGGTCACTTGATTGGTGATAAAAAAATGTTTATCACATAAAATCATATATTTATTTTTTTAGTTTGATTTCAGGATAATTATGAGTAGTAAAAGTACCGATGAGATTCGTCAAGCGTTTTTCGACTTTTTTCAGACTAAAAGGCATGAAGTTGTACCTAGTAGTTCATTAGTCCCACATAATGAACCAACATTATTATTTACTAATGCAGGTATGAACCAATTTAAAGATATATTTTTGGGGTTAGATAAAAGAGCTTATTCTAGAGCAATAAGCTCACAACGTTGTGTTCGAGCTGGAGGTAAACATAATGATTTAGAGAATGTTGGTTATACCGCTCGCCATCATACATTTTTTGAAATGTTAGGTAACTTCAGTTTTGGTGACTATTTTAAACAGGATGCAATTAAATATGCCTGGGAACTACTAACCAGTAAGCAGTGGTTTAATTTACCAAAAGAGCGATTTTGGATCACTGTTTATCATTCTGATGAAGAAGCTTATAATATTTGGCAGCAAGAAATTGGTATTCCTGCTGAACGTATTATTCGGATAGGTGATAATAAGGGTGGTATTTATTCTTCTGATAACTTCTGGCAAATAGGTAATACCGGTCTTTGTGGTCCTTGTACAGAAATTTTTTATGATCATGGTAATCATATTTGGGGAGGCCCTCCAGGATCTTCTGAAGAAGATGGTGATCGCTATATTGAAATCTGGAATATTGTTTTTATGCAATTTAACCGCCAGTTAGATGGTAGCTTAAAGAAACTTCCAATTCCTTCTGTTGATACAGGTATGGGGCTTGAACGCATTACTGCTGTATTACAGAGAGTTAACTCAACTTATGAGATTGATTTATTTCGTCAATTAATTGCTGCTGTTGCTAAAGTTATTTCTTTATCTGATCTTAATCATAAATCATTATATGTCATAGCTGATCATATTAGATCAAGTGCTTTTATTATTAGTGATGGTGTATTTCCTACTAATGAAGGACGTGGCTATGTATTGCGTCGTATTATTCGTCGAGCGGTTCGTCACGGATATATGTTAGTAGCGAAGGAGATGTTTTTCTATAAATTAGTGGCACCATTAATTCAGATAATGGGTAATGTAGCTAATAAGATAAAATCTCAACAAACAATGATTGAAAAAATATTAAAGAATGAAGAGGAGCAGTTTGCTCGTACTTTAGCGCGTGGACTAAAACTATTAGATGATGAATTAGCTAAATTACAAGGGTCTACTTTATCTGGTGAAACCGCATTTCGTCTCTATGATACTTATGGATTTCCCTTTGATTTAACCGCTGATATTTGTCGTGAACGTAATATTAAACTTAATGAGTTAGGTTTTAACTCTGCAATGAAACAGCAAAAACGGCGAGCTCAGAAGTCTAGTAGATTTGCTACTAATTTCATTCAAGTAAATAGTCATAGTGATTTTTCAGGCTATGAAAATAATAACCAATTAGCTATAGTAACGGCTATTTTTCATCAAGGTAAGCCTGTCAATGTATTAAACGAAGGTGAATTTGGGGTTATTATTCTTGATAAAACCTCTTTTTATGCTGAGTCAGGTGGACAGGTTGGGGATATTGGTATACTTAGCAATAGCTATTGTCAATTTACTGTGTCTGACACACAAAAATATGCTCAAGCAATTAAACATATTGGTAAGGTAATAACTGGTTCAATAGCTATAAAAAATTCAGTTAATGCCAGAATTGATATTGAACGTCGTAACGCTATTCGTCTTAATCACTCTGCTACCCATTTGTTGCATGCAGCTTTGCGTGATGTATTAGGAATGCATGTAATCCAAAAGGGATCTTTAGTGAATGATAAATATTTACGTTTTGATTTTTCTCATTTTACTGCAATAACGCCTATGCAAATAAGCAAAATTGAAGATATCGTAAATTATCAAATTCGTAAAAATAACCCTATTGTAACTACAATAATGGATTTAGAAGCTGCCAAAAAAAGTGGTGCGATAGCCCTTTGTAGTGAAAAAAATTATGCACAGGTACGCGTTCTTAGTATTGGAGATTTTTCTATTGAGTTATGTGGAGGTACTCATGCCAATAGAACTGGCGATATAGGATTATTTCGTATTAGCAAAGAATATGGTATAGCAGCAGGAATTAGGAGAATTGAAGCTAAAACTGGGCAAATTGCTATAGATGACCAGCATCAACAATCTAATTTGTTGGTAGAAATTAGTAAATTAATGAAAAGTAATCCTATTAGTCTAATAGAAAAAATTAAAGCTACATTAGATAATGTTAAGCTATTAGAAAGGTCTTTAAATCAATTGAAATGGCAACAAGCTGCTCAAGAAGTAATTTCTTTAAGTCAACAAGTTAAACAAGTTAATGGAGTTCACTTATTAGTGACTCAGTTAAATAATACTGAGCCTAAGCAGTTACGTATCATTATTGATGATTTAAAAAATCAATTAAAATCAGCAATTATCGTTATTTCTACTATAAGTAATAATAAAGTAAGTTTAATTGTTGGTGTAACGAATGATTTAACTGCTAAAATAAAAGCTAGCGATTTAATTTCATTTATTGCGCAGCAAGTAGGCGGAAAGGGGGGAGGGCGCCCTGATATAGCTCAGGCTGGTGGATCTAATATAAAAGCACTTCCTGATGCATTAGGATCAGTTGAAAAGTGGGTTAATTCTCACTTGACATGAATTAACTATGATGGTTACATAATTTAATTATGTAACCTTTAACGGATTATTTTAAAATTACCTAAGTATAAAATTATATTTTTAGGTATAAAATTAGTAGAATCACTGCTTGAGGTTAAATGCTTTAGGTGAATGTTATTACTTTATGTTTTTACGGTGTGTGATGGATAATAGCTAGTAAACCTAGAGGCCCGACTTTTAAAAATTTTCAAGGAGCAAAGAATGCTTATTCTGACTCGTCGAGTTGGTGAAATGCTCATGATAGGCGATGAGGTAACAATCACGGTGCTGGGTGTGAAAGGTAATCAGGTACGTATAGGGGTTAATGCACCTAAAGAGGTTTCTGTTCACCGTGAAGAGGTTTATCAACGGATCCAATTTGAAAAAAGTCAAACTAATAATTAGTAGTTTTTATTAAAGTGTTTATTATTAGGGATATATTCTAAGAGCTATTTTCATATTTTATTTTGTTGTTAAACTACTTATTTTGATGGTGAAATTTACTAATAAAATAAAAAAGTAAAGATCTTAGAAAAATTTTATAAGTCTAGAAAAGTAATAAGAGCACCTCTTAACAGAGAGATAATTTAAAATTGTTTTATTGCTATTTAATGGTGAGGTGGCCGAGAGGCTGAGGGCGCTCCCCTGCTAAGGGAGTATGTAGTTAATATCTGCATCGAGGGTTCGAATCCCTCCCTCACCGCCATTTTTATAGTGCATCCATAGCTCAGTGGATAGAGTACTCGGCTACGAACCGAGTGGTCGGAGGTTCGAATCCTTCTGGATGCGCCATGTAAAAAACCCTGTTCTTCACTGGCAGGGTTTTTTTTATAAATATTATTATTAATAAAATAACCTACTAAATTTAGTTAAAAAAAATAACTAATTAATAACCGGAAATTCATTAGATCTCTAATCTATCAAAAGCACTATCCTGATTAGAAGCACATCATAATATTTTATATTGGTTTTTCGAGGTATTTAACGTAAAATACTGATAATTGCGCCAGTAGGTGAGGTGGATTAGCTAAATATCAGCACCCTGATAGTTTAGCATTATCCATGTATCACAACTAACTTTGAATAATTGGAATTCATCACCACTAATTAATTTATGTTGTTATTAAGTATGCTTTATTTTATAAAGCAAAGCGCGAAGATAACATTAAACTTGCTCAATATAGTTTTTTCAATATTGGTCGTTTAAAATTTTTATATAGGTAATGATTAAAGAATCGTTATGGTGCTTTAATGCAAACATTTGTAGCACCAATATTTTCAAATTAAAATGAGTTATATGCTATAATTATACCTAAAATAGTTATTTTTGGTGATAAGTAGTACTCTTTTTTAAAGATGAATTAAATATATTGAAGTTATAGCTTTTGATATTAATCCATTTACTGCTATTAGTATTGACTAAGCTCATATTCATTTTTTTGGTTGCTTTTAAATTTTAGATATATTAGCAGATACACCTATGATTGATGAAAGAGAGTTGAATTATTGTCGCATGAATTGTAATATAGTTATCCTTGAACTGAATAATTAGTGTTTGTTATTAATAGTAATAATTTAAAATTAAGAGCTTACTTACTCTGGCTAAGTATTTTTTCCAAAAATTGAATAAAGTATTAGTTCGCTTACAATTAGTTAATACCTACTATCAACAATTAAGTAATGAGCTTTATAAAGTAATAATAGTAACTAATATTACTGATATTTTTCATGCCTAGATTAGCAATCAATCAGCAATTGAATAATAATATAAAATAAGTTTTTAGCAATACTTAAATATACATGTATGTTAAGCATTACAATATATACATTGAGAATAGGATAATAAAAATTATTACATTTTACTAGAGTAAGTATATATAAAATATGGATAATTTATATTGAAAATATAAAAATAAATTTTTAGAGATCAAAAAAATGTAATCACTTGATTAATTGTTGATAATACCTAAATAAATGATATATATGTATTTAAAATATGATTAATATTATTAATAAATATAAGATTAGCTAATTTTATGTTAGATTTTTTATGCTAAATAAACAGCTCTTAATGGAGAAAGGTATCTATAAAAAAATAGATATTGTTGATATTTACTTGATGGTATGTAGTACAGTATTTTATATTAAGCTAATCAGCCAGCTTAATGAAAAAGTTGTTGCTGATGCTTATAAAATAGCCATACAAAACTTATTTAAGTAATAGTTCATAATCAAATATCTAAATTTAATAAATATTAGTATATTACTTATAACATTAATTTTTTATTTTAAGCACATAAAATTACTTGCAATATAATTAAAAGTGTAATTTTATTTTAAATAGTGATTTGATGTTATAGAAAAAATTAACACAATATTTTAATAAAAAAACTTATAAAAGTAGCTAACATACTAGCTGGTATTGTAAAAAGATTGCTAATAGACGAAATATAAATAATTAGTAATAGGAACCAGGAGCTTAATAATAATTATACTAATACTAGTTAACAAACTAAAAATAGAGCCTAAGTTTAATAAGGTTAAGTTTTAACCTACGAGAATAAAGATCAATTGTAAAATACAATACAAATACTATAACTTACCAGTTCAATAATCGCTAATACAAATATCAACTTGGTATAAATTTTTTATTAGCTATACCTTATCAGTTATACCTTGTATGATGAGTAGTTTTAAAATAGGTACTTATATAGATCGTATCTAATACTGGCATATTTTATATATTAACTAATTTATTAAATACAAATTAAGTAGTATCTTTTTTACCAGCATTACTACCAACAGTTATTCATTATTTTTATGCCTTTTGATGCATAGATTAAATTATAATAATGTTATGATAAAATCAATTAATAGCATATCACTTTAATAGAATTGAGTTAAGCACATGTTTGATAATTTAACTGATAGACTTTCGTATATATTGCGTAATATTAGTAACCGTGGAAGATTATCTGAAGAAAATATTAAAGAAACATTACGTGAAGTTCGCATGGCGTTATTAGAAGCTGATGTTGCTTTGCCAGTTGTACAAGAATTTGTTCAATCGGTAAAAGAAAATGCAGTAGGTAAAAATGTCAATAAAAGCTTAACACTAGGCCAAGAATTAGTTAAAATTGTGCAAAATCAACTTATTAGAGTAATGGGTGATAAGAACAGTAGTTTAAATTTAGCAGTACAAACTCCTGCAGTTATTCTTATGGCTGGCTTACAAGGTGCTGGTAAAACCACCACTGTGGCTAAATTAGGTAAATTCTTAAAAGAAAAACAAAAGAAAAAAGTTTTAGTAGTTTCTGCTGATATTTATCGGCCAGCTGCAATTAAGCAATTAGAAACACTGACTCAAATGGCAGGTATTGATTTTTTCCCATCAACTTCAAGAGAAAAACCAGTTGAAATTGCGATTAATGTACTACAGCAAGCAAAATCAAAATTTTATGATGTGCTTATCATAGATACCGCTGGGTGTTGGCATATTGATACATCTATGATAGAAGAAATTCAAACAATCCATCAAGCTATTAATCCAATTGAAACTCTATTTATTGTTGATGCAATGACCGGGCAAGATGCGGCTAATATCGCTAAGTCTTTTAATGAAACATTGCCATTAACTGGTGTTATATTAACGAAAATTGATGGTGATGCTCGTGGTGGTGCTGTATTGTCAATACGCCATATTACAGGTAAACCAATTAAATTTTTGGGTATAGGTGAGAAAATTAATTGCTTAGAGCCTTTTTCTCCTGAGAAAATTGCATCTCGTATTCTTGGAATGGAAAATATTTTATCGCTGATTAAAGAGATAGAAAGTAACTTTGATCTTAAAAATTCTAATAACCTCATTCATAAAATTAAAAAAGAAAATTTTATTGATCTTAATTATTTTCTTGAGCAGCTTAAACAAATGCGTAATATTGATAATATAACTAGCATTTTAAATAAAATGCAAGGTATATTTCAAATTTCTAATAGTTTACAAATAGATGATAAACTATTAGTTAGAATGGAAGCAATTATTAACTCTATGACTATTAAAGAACGAAATAACCCCAAAATTATTGAAAGATCACGTAAAATGCGTATTTCAGCTGGTTCCGGCATACATATACAGGAAGTTAACCGTCTACTTAAGCAGTTTGATGATATGCTATGTCTGATGAATAAAATAAAAAAAGGTGGATTAGCTAATATAATAAGTGGGATGAAAGGTATAATACCACCATGGTTTCCGTATAGTTAATAATCAAGCATTAAATAAACTATTCTTACTTTTAATTGCTTTTTATCCTAAAAGGGATAAAATTTATTAGTTTTTTTATATATTACTAGAGTTTATTTATTGATATAGCTTAGTTCTTTTGTTAACTAATGAGGATATTATGGTAACAATTCGTTTAGCTCGTGGTGGCGCAAAAAAGAGGCCATTTTATCAAATTGTTGTTACAGATAGCCATAATGCTCGTGATGGCCGTTTTATTGAGCGTATAGGTTTTTTTAACCCTATAGCATCAGGTAATGCAAAAGAATTGCATTTAGATTTAGCTCGTGTTGAGCATTGGGTTGGGTTAGGTGCAACTATTTCTGTTCGTGTTTCTACACTAATTAAACAAGTGAAAAAAAGCAGCTTAATTTACTAAGGTATAGGTTATGAGTAAAGAGGTTTATAATAATAATCCTATTAATCATCCTATTATATTAGGAAAATTAGGCTCTGCGTATGGCCTGAGCGGGTGGATTAGAATTTTTTCATCCACAGAATATGCTGAAGATATTTTCGAATATCAGCCTTGGTTTCTTCAGGGTTCAGGTAAGTGGCAACGACCTGAACTAGAAGGTTGGAAACAACATAATAAAAATATTATTATCAAAATAAAGCATATTGATGATAGAAGTGCTGCTAATTCAATTACTAATTGCAAAATTATTGTTAATTCAGCGCAACTACCTATACTTGAAGGTGATGAGTATTATTGGAATGATCTAATTGGCTGCCAGGTAATAACTACTAAAGGTTATAGTTTAGGTTATGTTAGATATTTAATAGAAACAGGGACAAATGATGTACTAGTAATTAAAGCAAATCTTAAAGACACATTTGGTATTAAAGAACGGTTAATACCGTTTATTAATAAACAGGTAATCAAGAATGTTGATCTTATTAAAAACATAATTGAAGTTTATTGGGATCCTAATTTTAAAAACTAAATTATACTTTTTATAAGTGGAAAGCAAAATGTGGATTGGGATTATTAGCTTATTTCCAGAAATGTTTAATGCCATAACAGAGTATGGTGTTATTGGTCGTGCAGTAAAAAATGGACTGTTGAATATACAGTATTGGGATCCGCGAAGCTATACTCACAACAGACACCACATTGTAGATGATCGTCCTTATGGCGGAGGACCAGGTATGTTAATGATGGTACAACCTCTTAGAGATGCAATTCATGCAGCAAAATCTAATATTGGTAAAGATGCTAAAGTGATTTATTTCTCACCGCAGGGACGCAAACTTAATCAGCAAGGGGTTTGTAAATTGACAGAAAATAAAAAGCTTATTTTAGTTTGTGGCCGATATGAAGGTATTGATGAACGGATTATTGAAACTGAAATTAATGAAGAATGGTCAATTGGTGATTATGTTCTTAGTGGAGGAGAATTACCAGCAATGGTGATGATAGATTCAATTTCAAGGTTTATTCCTGGTGTATTAGGTCATCATGCTTCAGCAGAAGAAGACTCTTTCATGAATGGGTTACTTGATTGTCCTCACTATACCCGTCCTGAGGTTTTAGATGGTATGGAAGTTCCTAGTGTTTTATTGTCTGGTAACCATGCCAAAATAGAGCGCTGGAGAAGAAAACAGTCACTAGGTAGAACTTGGCTTAGAAGACCTGAACTTTTAACAAGCCTCACTCTTACTGAAGAGCAAAAAATTTTATTGGTAGAATTCCAACAGGAATATGAAAAACAGCAATGTATTAATTAAGATAATATATTACAATATCTTATATATATCAGGTTACATAGAGTGAACAATTAATTATGAGTAATATTATTAAACAGCTTGAACAAGAACAAATGAAGCAAAATATTACTTCATTTCGTCCAGGAGATACTGTAGAAATCACTGTATGGGTGGTTGAAGGTTCTAAAAAACGGTTGCAGTCATTTGAGGGCGTAGTTATCTCTATTCGTAATCGAGGTTTGAATTCGGCATTTACTGTTCGTAAAATTTCTAATGGTGAAGGTGTTGAGCGAGTATTCCAGACACATTCACCAGTTATTGACTATATTACAGTTAAACATTGTGGTGCTGTTCGCAGAGCCAAATTGTATTACCTAAGAGATCGCTCTGGTAAAGCAGCTCGTATTAAAGAGCGCTTGAACACAAAATAATTAATTTTTCTACATGTCTAAATTTTAAAAAGTTTGTAATTTTTGTTAGTTTTTTTCTTATTTTATTTTAGTTTATTACATTATTAGTTATTATTTTCAGTAACAATTTTGTGTAATTTTTTATAAACAGAAAAATATTTTTTTTAGAGAGGTTAATTTTAAAAAATTTTTTATTAAATTATATATTTTTGATTTACTTTTATTTTTTTAGTAGAACTAGTCTTACTATTTATTTTATAAATAGATGGTAATCTTTATAGGTTATGTTATAATATAAAATTGATATTAAAGTAATAAACTCTTTATCTAAGTAGTTAACAATATTAAGGTAATTTATTTAGTTAGTTCATTATATATACTAAGACCACTAAATCACAAACAAATTGTGAACTAACTTATAGATTATCTAGATTGGTTGATTTTAAAAATATTACTGATAGTAATTTATAAACTGCAATTAATGCAATAAAAATTACTATCATTTTTTATATTAATTAAAGCAATTAAATTAATTTTATTTATTACAACAGTAATATAACCATGATGGTAGTATTTTTTTAACAAAATATAAAATATTAAGCTATCTTGTACAAGATATTATTAGTTATTTAATTAATATAGAGACGTAATAATAATCCATTATCCTATTTAATTACTAAATATAGCTATTGTAATTAGAAAAATATTATTTTAGCCAATATTTATTTGTTAAATTTATTATTATAAATATTAATGGATCAATTACTGGTATAATAATGAAAATTTATATTAATATAAAAAACTAAACTAAGTTGTAAGAAGTTGATATAATAAAATTATTTTATTAATAAATAAAATGAAATAAAAAATAAAATAAAAGTTAATTATATTTTTATAGAATTATTCTAATAACGTTTATATATTGATAAAATATAAAAATAATTATTTAGATTACTATCTAGCCGCAATAGAATTATAACTAGCCTACAAGGGAAACATATTTTCCCTACTATTAAAATATATTATTTTTACTAAATCATAGATATCATTAATTAACTAAAAACTAGTATTTTATAAGGGTATAAATTTACAATTGTTGGCTTCAAGATTTTTAAAATACTTATTTTAGGTTCACATTTATTAAGTTTTTTTACAATTTTATTTATTAACTCATTAGTTGTAATATAAAAATTAATATTTTTAGCTTTAGTAAATAATTTTTCATTAAATTTATAATATATAATGAACTATTGAATCTATTTTTACAGCAAAATATGAGGATTAATTAAATATAGATGAAGTAGTTTTTATTTCCATATATTTTTTATACTAACTATTACATTGTTACTGTATTTATCATATAATATAAGATACTTACTTATTTTTACATCATCAGTCTACTATTTATGTTATTTTAACAATCTAGCAGCTACTTAGTTTTTATCAACGTTTTTAAAGCACCAATATTAGTATTAATTATCTATTATTAATTCTGCAACTTTATTTAGGCTATTTTTATATATTTTAGTACATGGTGTGTTTACTGGATATCAGGCTAATTTTTTAGCCTTTATTCAATTAATAATAGCTAGTTTATATTTTGCTAACTGTTATTTTTTAAAATATAAACGTTTATATACATCTGTTGCAGAGATACTATTTAGATAAAAAAGAATCAAATATTTAAAGGCATTAAAAGCTATAATTATATATTCGATCGTTGTTAAAATAACAATTTTGTGGTAGATAATTTTATGGCTCAAAAATTACAACTTAAGGGGCAAATTCAAGAATTGCAACTTGGCCAACGTTTAGACCTGGCATTAGCCAAATTATTTTCTGCTTATTCTCGCTCACAGATTAAAAAGTGGATTTTAGATAAAAAAGTACAGGTAAATGGCAACATTATAAATAGACCTAAAGAAAAAGTATTTGGTAACGAACAAATTTATATAAATGTACTTCTTAAACAAGATGTATGTTGGCAGCCACAAAATATTCCATTAAATATTATTTATGAAGATGAAGAAATAGTTATCATTAATAAACCTCATAATTTAGTGGTTCATCCAGGGGCAGGAAATCCTGAAGGAACTGTACTAAATGCACTTTTATATCGTTATCCTAAGATTATTAATGTTCCACGAGCAGGGATCGTTCATAGGCTTGATAAAAACACTACTGGGTTAATGGTTATTGCAAAAACGATACCTGTTCATACTAATTTAGTTAAAGCTTTGCAGCTAAGAAATATTACGCGTGAATATGAAGCGGTAGTAAGTGGTCTTATGACTACTAGTGGAATAGTCAATGAACCTATTTCTCGTCACCCCACTAAGAGAACACATATGGCTATTCACCCGCTGGGTAAATCTGCTATTACGTATTATCGGGTAATAGATCATTTTCGTGCTCATACAAGGCTTAGATTGCGGTTAGAATCAGGTAGAACTCATCAAATTAGAGTTCATATGGCCCATATTAATCATCCCTTAGTTGGTGATATAGTGTATGGTGGTCGTCCACAGCTATTAAAATATATCTCAGACGAATTTTGTCAAATCATGAACAATTTTAATAGGCAGGCACTCCATGCGAGGATGTTACGCTTATATCACCCTAGTACAGGTATTAAAATGGAGTGGCATGCAGATATTCCAGCAGATATGGCTATCCTAATTAATCTACTCAAAATAGATGCAGTGACAAATATGGTATATATTAGTAAATAGATATCTTAATATATCTAGCCTTGCTTAAACCTAAAACATTCATGTTTTTTAGTACAACGTATTTTAGTAGAAGTATGTTTTTCACCTTATAACAGTTTAAATCTATAACTCCAGGTTGGAGAACAACTTCTATTATTAAAGCAAAATAGTAATAACTGAATAGAATTGCATAACTACCCTACCAACAGATTAATCATTTATATGGCACACATTTATATTCGCTAGTAAAAAGATAGTAATATAAAATAGGATGCTTCATATAGTTAGTTGTGAAGCAGGGTGTATGTTGCGCCTACACCCTGCTTACTTGTTTTATTTTGTAATAAATCAAGTATGAAAATTTATGCAGCACATGCTAGGTGATTTTATTAGTGTAACGGTATTTTACCAATAGCAATAAATTAATTAAAATTAACAGTTTTTTCTATTATATTCAGATTGGGTGGTTAGTTAATTAGCGCAGAAAAATTTAAATCAGTAGTTAAATTAGCAGTTTTTTTATTGAGCATAATTTAGAATTAGCGCTAGATGGGAAATCCTATTATATTATTTTAAAAATATTTCCTGGTCTATTTTACTCTCTCCTTTTTAATTAGGTATAGTTAGTGTTCAAATTTTTTATTTTTATAGTATAACCGATTGTATAGTTAGTCAGTAAATATTTTTTTCTATTAGTCTGATGACGTAACAAGGATAAATGGCATTATTGATTTGGTTAAAATAAATCTTTAACCAGATTAATTATTTTTTATATCAATAATGATTGTTATCTAATGAATAACACTTATTTAAGTTCCTTGAACTTAAATGTGAAATAAAACTGCATTTTATTTGCATAAATTATTTGAATTTTATTTTACAAGTATTATGCATGTTAGTATTACTAATACGCACTAGCTGATGCTCAATTTTTAGTAATTAGATAAGATAATTAATTTATTGAATCCATAAAGTTTACTAGTTGTTTTGTTAGATTAATAATACTATATATTACGTTCTTTATTGATAGTAGTTAATTTTAGTTAACTTATTAAGAAATTAAACGATATTCTTAATACTTTACCTAAAGTACATAGTACTACTGATAATATATGAGCTATCAAATAGATATTATTCGGTACTTAAAATTTTGTGATAAACTACTCATAAGTGAGGTTATATGTTTATTTACTCATAGATATAATTTTAGTAATTTTTGATTTAAACCCTCCTTGATAGATAAGATTAAAACAATGGGAGCTAATAAAGCAAATATATAAAAGGTGATAAAACAAATGTATGATGGTCAAAATGTTAATGAGCAAACTGCTGAAGATAAAGATCAAATACTTAAAAAATATACAATTAATTTAACTAAAAAAGCTGAACAGGGCAAATTAGATCCTGTTATTGGACGTGATGATGAGATACGTCGAACAGTACAAGTTCTCCAGCGTAGAATAAAAAATAATCCAGTTTTAATTGGTGAACCTGGGGTAGGTAAAACCGCCATTGTTGAAGGTCTTGCTCAACGAATTATTAATGGTGAAGTACCTGAAGGGTTGAAAAATAAATGTGTTTTATCTTTAGATATGGGTTCTTTATTAGCTGGCGCTAAATATCGTGGTGAATTTGAAGAGCGCTTAAAGGCCATTTTAAATGATTTAGCTAAACAAGAAGGAAGTGTAATTCTATTTATCGATGAATTGCATACTATAGTTGGTGCTGGTAAAGCTGAAGGTGCAATGGACGCTGGTAATATGTTAAAACCAGTCCTAGCCAGAGGAGAACTACATTGTGTCGGTGCTACCACACTTGATGAATATCGTCAGTATCTTGAAAAAGATGCTGCATTAGAGCGGCGTTTCCAAAAAATTTATGTTTCTGAACCTACTGTTGAGGACACCATTGCAATATTAAGGGGACTTAAAGAACGTTATGAGTTACATCATCATGTACAAATAACTGATCCTGCTATTGTGGCTGCTGCTAGCTTAGCAAATCGTTATATTTCTGATCGTATGTTACCTGATAAAGCTATAGATTTAATTGATGAAGCAAGTGCAAGTTTACGTATGCAAATGGATTCTAAACCAGAATCCCTAGATCGTTTAGAACGTCGTGTTATTCAATTAAAAATTGAACAACAGGCACTGAAAAAAGAATCTGATAAAGCAAGTAAAAAGCGGCTTGAAATATTAGAAAAAGAAATAGCAGAAAAAGAACGAGAATATTTAGAGCTAGAAGAAGAGTGGAAAGCAGAAAAAGCAAAGCTTATTAGTACGCAGTATATAAAAGCTAAATTAGAAAATACACGAATCAGTATGGAGCAAGCTCGGCGTAGTGGTGATTTAGCTAAAATGTCAGAATTACAATATGGTAAAATTCCTGAATTAGAAAAACAACTTGAAGCTGCTATCAAAGCTGAAAGTAGTAATATGAATTTGTTGCGTAATAAAGTTACTGATGCAGAAATTGCTGAAATATTAGCGCGTTGGACAGGTATCCCTGTTGCAAGAATGTTAGAAAGTGAACGTGAAAAGTTAATTCATATGAAGCAAGATCTACATAAGCGTATCATTGGTCAAAATGAAGCTATTAATGCAGTATCAAATGCTATTTTGCGTAGACGTGCTGGTTTATCAGATTTAAATAAACCTATTGGCTCATTTTTATTTTTAGGTCCTACTGGGGTAGGTAAAACTGAACTATGTAAAGCACTATCAAATTTATTATTTGATAGTGCCGATGCAATAGTACGCATTGATATGTCCGAATTTATGGAAAAACATAATGTTTCCAGGCTAGTTGGTGCACCTCCTGGTTATGTAGGATATGAAGAAGGCGGTTATTTAACTGAAGCAATCCGACAACGCCCTTATTCTGTTATTTTACTTGATGAAATTGAAAAAGCTCATCTAGATGTTTTCAATATTTTATTACAAGTTTTGGATGATGGACGTTTAACTGATGGTCAAGGAAGAACAATTGATTTTCGTAATATTGTTGTTATTATGACATCAAACTTAGGTTCTGATTTGATCCAAGAGCGTTTTAGTAGTTTAGGTTATGACGAAATGAAAAAAATCGTAATGGGAGTTGTTAGGCGTAGTTTCCGACCTGAATTTATTAACCGTATTGATGAAGTTGTAGTGTTTCATCCACTTAATAAAGAACAAATTACAGAAATTGCTAAGATTCAACTTTCTCACTTATATAATAGTATGGAAGATCAAGGTTACAAAGTAACCATTACTCCAGCGGCTTTAAATAAATTGGTAGAATCTGGTTTTGATCCAGTATTTGGTGCACGTTCTTTTAAACGAGCAATCCAACAAGAAATAGAAAATCCATTAGCTGAACTGCTTCTATTAGGTAAATTAATACCAGGCAAACAAGTAATTTTAGATATCAAAAAAGGAGTGATTATTGCTAAGCAATAAAGCAAATTAAATTATTATAATCCCATTTGAAGAAGTATTATTTGCCTCTTTAATAGTAGAGAATAATTTAATAAATTTGATTATTAAGGGTCATTATTAGTTATTTGCTTAGATATTAGTAATTCCTAGTTATAATAATAAATGAGCCTTTAAATATAAAAATGTAAATAATAGTTGTGTATTTTAGAAAAATACCTATACTACTAATTAGTTATAGTAAGTAATTTAATTATTCAGCGAATAATGAGAATAAATATAGGTGAAAAGCGTAGTTTGCGCTACCTTACAGTCTATACGCTCTTTAACAATTAGTCAGACAATCTGTGTGGCGCTGATAAGATATCATCAAAAAATATTTGATTTAAAAGTCTTGAAGAATGATAAAATAATTCATTAATAGATGAATTAATAAGTAGTTAGTAACGTTATTTTGGTAAGTAACCACGAAGGCGATAAAATGTCGACAACGTAAGCTAAACAAAAGAGCTTTACTAACAGTAAGATGTTCTTTGAGCTTAAAACTTTTAATTGAAGAGTTTGATCATGGCTCAGATTGAACGCTGGCGGCAGACCTAACACATGCAAGTCGAGCGGCAGCGGGAGGAAGCTTGCTTTCTTGCCGGCGAGCGGCGGACGGGTGAGTAAGGTATGGGGATCTAGCCGAAGGCGGGGGATAACTACTGGAAACGGTAGCTAATACCGCATAATCTCTAAGGAGCAAAGTGGGGGACCTCTTGGTCTCACACCTTCGGATGAACCCATATGAGATTAGCTAGTAGGTGGGGTAAAGGCTTACCTAGGCGACGATCTCTAGCTGGTCTGAGAGGATGACCAGCCACACTGGGACTGAGATACGGCCCAGACTCCTACGGGAGGCAGCAGTGGGGAATATTGCACAATGGGCGCAAGCCTGATGCAGCCATGCCGCGTGTATGAAGAAGGCCTTCGGGTTGTAAAGTACTTTCAGTCGTGAGGAAAGTGTTAAGGTTAATAACCTTAGCAATTGACGTTAGCGATAAAAGAAGCACCGGCTAACTACGTGCCAGCAGCCGCGGTAAAACGTAGGGTGCAAGCGTTAATCGGAATTACTGGGCGTAAAGGGCACGCAGGCGGTTAATTAAGTTGGATGTGAAATCCCTGGGCTTAACCTAGGAATGGCATTCAATACTGGTTAGCTAGGTTTTGTAGAGGAAGGTAGAATTCCAGGTGTAGCGGTGAAATGCGTAGATATCTGGAGGAATACCAGTGGCGAAGGCGGCCTTCTGGACTGACACTGACGCTGAGGTGCGAAAGCGTGGGTAGCAAACAGGATTAGATACCCTGGTAGTCCACGCCGTAAACAATGTCGATTTGGAGGTTGTGGTCTTGAACTGTGGCCTTCGTAGCTAACGCGATAAGTTGACCGCCTGGGAAGTACGGCCGCAAGGCTAAAACTCAAATGAATTGACGGGGGCCCGCACAAGCGGTGGAGCATGTGGTTTAATTCGATGCAACGCGAAGAACCTTACCTACTCTTGACATCCAGAGTAGCCTTTAGAGATAGAGGCGTTCCTTCGGGAACTTTGAGACAGGTGCTGCATGGCTGTCGTCAGCTCGTGTTGTGAAATGTTGGGTTAAGTCCCGTAACGAGCGTAACCCTTGTCCTTATTTGCCAGCGATACGGTCGGGAACTCAAAGGAGACTGCTGGTGAAAAACCGGAGGAAGGTGGGGACGACGTCAAGTCATCATGGCCTTTATGAGTAGGGCTACACACGTGCTACAATGGGGTATACAGAGAGAGGCAAGCCTGCGAGGGGAAGCGGAACTCAGAAAGTACTTCAAAGTTCGGATTGGAGTCTGCAACTCGACTCCATAAAGTAGGAATCGCTAGTAATCGTGAATCAGAATGTCGCGGTGAATACGTTCTCGGGCCTTGTACACACCGCCCGTCACACCATGGGAGTGGGTTGCAAAAGAAGTAGGTAACTTAACTTTTTAGATGGTGCTTACCACTTTGTGTTTCATGACTGGGGTGAAGTCGTAACAAGGTAGCAGTAGGGGAACCTGCGGCTGGATCACCTCCTTATCTAAATAGATAGATGGAATGTGAGTGTTCACACATATTGTCTGATTAAGATTGAGCATAAGTAATCATTAGACTTTTAGTTTATTGATTCAAGATTATTCTAATGTTACTGATTATTTTAAAAGTAAAGAGTAAAATTAGATAGATCTGAAAGTATTAAAACAATCTTCATGGGGCTATAGCTCAGCTGGTAGAGCACCTGTTTTGCATACAGGATGTCAGCGGTTCGATCCCGCTTAGCTCCACCATATTGCAATATATATTGTTGCTAGCTACAGTGCTCTTTAACAATCTGGAACAAGCTAAAAATTAAAACACACATTTTGGAAAAATGATGTGGATAATTCTCAAAACTTTCACCTGAAGTGTTTTTAGATATCTAGGTAATTAGCATGATTGCGTAGGTTAAAATTTAGAGCTAGTAAATAAGCATGAAAAGTTTACCTAGCGCAGCTGCTCTTGTCTTGATACAAGACCCCTTTGGGTTGTTAGGTTAAGCAAATTAAGCGTACACGGTGGATGCCTAGGCAGTCAAAGGCGATGAAAGACGTACTAATCTGCGAAAAGCGTCGGTAAGCTGATATGAAGCGTACTAGCCGGCGATGTCCGAATGGGGAAACCCAGTGCATTTATGCACTATCGTTTGATGAATTAATAGTTAAGCGAAGCAAACCGTGGGAACTGAAACATCTTAGTACCTCGAGGAAAAGAAATCAACCGAGATTCCCCTAGTAGTGGCGAGCGAACGGGGATCAGCCAAGAGTCAACATCACTATTTATATTAGGAGAATGGTCTGGAAAGACTAGCAGTAAAGGGTGATAGCCCCGTATCCGAAAGTATAGGTAGAGTGAGCTCGAAGAGTAAGACGGGACACGTGTTATCCTGTCTGAAGAAGGGGGGACCATCCTCCAAGGCTAAATACTATTGACTGACCGATAGTGAACAAGTACCGTGAGGGAAAGGTGAAAAGAACCTCGGCAAGAGGAGTGAAATAGAACCTGAAACCGTGTACGTACAAGCAGTAGGAGCCCCACCACCAAAGTATTTGCTTTTTTTTGACGGTTAATGTCGCGCACCAATCTTATAACTCCGTAGATAGAATAAAGCTAAATACCGGTGTCAAATAAATTGCGATAAGGTTAGTTGCCGAAGGTGACAGCTGGAAATTATGGAGTACTTTGGGGTGGGGTAACTGCGTACCTTTTGTATAATGGGTCAGCGAGTTATTTTCGGTAGCAAGCTTAACCGCATAGGGGAGCCGTAGGGAAACCGAGTCTTAATTGGGCGTTAAGTTGCAGGGTATAGACCCGAAACCCGGTGATCTAGCTATGAGCAGATTGAAGGTTGGGTAACACTAACTGGAGGATCGAACCGACTAATGTTGAAAAATTAGCGGATGACTTGTGGATCGGAGTGAAAGGCTAATCAAGCCGGGAGATAGCTGGTTCTCCTCGAAAGCTATTTAGGTAGCGCCTTATGTATTACCATTGGGGGTAGAGCACTGTTTCGGGGGGGTCATCCCGACTTACTAAAACGAGGCAAACTACGAATACCGAAGAATGTTATCATGGGAGACACACGGCGGGTGCTAACGTCCGTCGTGAAGAGGGAAACAACCCAGACCGCCAGCTAAGGTCCCCAAGTTATGGTTAAGTGGGAAACGAAGTGGGAAAGCTTAGACAGCTAGGAGGTTGGCTTAGAAGCAGCCACCCTTTAAAGAAAGCGTAATAGCTCACTAGTCTAGTTCTCCAGCGCGGAAAATATAACGGGGCTAAACCATGCACCGAAGCTGCGGCAGCAACAGAAATGTTGTTGGGTAGGGGAGCGTTCTGTAAGCCTGTAAAGGTAGACTGAGAGGTCTACTGGAGGTATCAGAAGTGCGAATGCTGACATAAGTAACGATAAAGTGGGTGAAAAACTCACTCGCCGAAAGACCAAGGGTTCCTGTCCAACGTTAATCGGGGCAGGGTTAGTCGGTCCTAAGGTGAGGCTGAAAAGCGTAATCGATGGAAAACTGGTTAATATTCCCGTACCATATGTATATTGCGATGGGGTGACGGAGAAGGCTAGGCTATCCGGGTGACGGATGTCTCGGTTTAAGCGAGTAGGTGGGTAGTGTAGGTAAATCCGCATTGCTATAACATTGAGTCGTGATGACGAGCCACTAAGGTGGTGAAGTAGTTGATGCCAGGCTTCCAGGAAAAGCCTCTAAGCTATAGGTAACTATTAATCGTACCACAAACCGACACAGGTGGTTAAGTAGAGTATACTAAGGCGTTTGAGAGAACTCGGGTGAAGGAACTAGGCAAAATGGCACCGTAACTTCGGGAGAAGGCACGCTGGCATTAGGTGATGGGTCTTGCATTCGGAGCTGAAGCCAGTCGAAGATACCAGGTGGCTGCAACTGTTTATTAAAAACACAGCACTCTGCTAACGCGTAAGCGGATGTATAGAGTGTGACGCCTGCCCAGTGCTGGAAGGTTAATTGATGGGGTAAGTCGTAAGGCGAAGCTCTTAATCGAAGCCCCAGTAAACGGCGGCCGTAACTATAACGGTCCTAAGGTAGCGAAATTCCTTGTCGGGTAAGTTCCGACCTGCACGAATGGCGTAATGATGGCCACACTGTCTCCATCCGAGACTCAGTGAAATTGAAATTGCTGTGAAGATGCAGTATACCCACGGTAAGACGGAAAGACCCCGTGAACCTTTACTATAGCTTGACACTGAACATTGAGCCTTAATGTGTAGAATAGGTGGGTGGCTTTGAAGTGTAGACGCCAGTCCGCATGGAGCCAACGGTGAAATACCACCCTTTAATGTTTGATGTTCTAACTTAGGCCCGTAATCCGGGTTGAGGACAGTGTGTGGTGGGTAGTTTGACTGGGGCGGTCTCCTCCCAAAGAGTAACGGAGGAGCGCAAAGGTTGGCTAATCACGGTCAGACATCGTGAGGTTAGTGCAATGGCATAAGCCAGCTTGACTGCGAGCGTGACGGCGCGAGCAGATACGAAAGTAGGTCTTAGTGATCCGGTGGTTGCTGTATGGAAGGGCCATCGCTCAACGAATAAAAGGTACTCCGGGGATAACAGGCTAATACCGCCCAAGAGTTCACATCGACGGCGGTGTTTGGCACCTCGATGTCGGCTCATCACATCCTGGGGCTGAAGCAGGTCCCAAGGGTATGGCTGTTCGCCATTTAAAGTGGTACGCGAGCTGGGTTTAGAACGTCGTGAGACAGTTCGGTCCCTATCTACCGCGGGCGTAGGAAGTTTGAGAGGGGCTATTCCTAGTACGAGAGGACCAGAGTGGACGAACCACTGGTGTTCCGGTTGTCATGCCAATGGCATAGCCTGGTAGCTAAGTGCGGAAGAGATAACCGCTGAAAGCATCTAAGCGGGAAACTTGCCTCAAGATGAGTCTTCCCAGACAGTAATGTCCTATAAGGGGTGTTCGAGACGAGGACGTAGATAGGCTGAGTGTGTAAGCATAGCAATATGTTAAGCTAATCAGTACTAATTCCCCGGGAGGCTTAACCTGACAACACCAAAGGTGTTTTTAGAGATAGAATTTTAGTTGGTTTTAAGATTAAATTAGTTAGTATTTAGTTTAGTAACGTGTTATACGTGTTAGCAAGGCAGCTAAATGAAGCAGGATGAATAAAAAATTGTCTGGCGGTAATAGCGCGGTGGTCCCACCTGACTCCATACCGAACTCAGAAGTGAAATGCCGTAGTGCCGATGGTAGTGTGGGGTTTACCCCATGTGAGAGTAGGGCGCTGCCAGACTTTTATTATATTAATAAAGCCACCCAAGGGTGGCTTTATAGTTTTTATTGTTTAATTTTGTAATTCTTATTTATTCTATCTAGATATGGATTAAGTTTTAACTTATGCATTCTGATAATTATAGTTTAATTTAACATTAAACTATAATTATTATTATTGATGCTAATATAAAATAAATATACTCTACTATTTTAGTAGTATTATTGATTTTAATGCCCAACTGAAAGGGTTGCCTCTTTTGTTATTAGTAGCAATTTTTTTATTCTACTATAATTAGAAGTGCATATTTATTAGTAAATATAATGAAGTTAATACTGTGGATTTTATTTTATGAATGTAACTATTCCTTTAACACTCATCAAAATACTTTCTGATGGTAGTATACATTCATGCGAGCAGTTGGCTAAATTACTTAGCATTAAATTATCTTGTATTAATGAACATATTCATATACTACGTGAATGGGGTATTGAGGTAAATACTATTACTAGTAATAGTATTCAACTTACTAGAAAAATGGATTTATTAGACTACGAGCGTATTTATGGGTTAGTTAGACGTGGAAATATAATTGTAAAACAAGTTATTAATTCTACTAATCAATATCTTATTGAGCATATTGATCAATTAAGTTCAGGTGATGCTTGTGTAGCAGAATATCAAACTGCTGGTAGAGGTCGACGCGGTCAATATTGGGCTTCTCCTTTTGGCTGTAATCTTTATTTATCATTATACTGGCATTTAAGACAAGGGTCCACTGCTGCTATGGGGCTAAGTTTGGTTACTGCTATTGTAATAGCAGAGACACTTAATAAATTAAATAGTAGTAATATAAAAGTTAAATGGCCTAATGATCTTTATTTTAATAAAAAAAAACTTGCTGGTATTTTAATTGAAATGATAGGTAAAATTACCTATCCAGCGCATGTTGCAATTGGTATCGGGCTTAATATTGCAATGAGTCGTAATTATGAAGCAAATATCAATCAAGGATGGATTAATCTTGAGCAGACTGGTATTAGAATAGAAAGAAGTCTGATCGCTGGCCAGATTATTTTAGCATTACGATATGAATTAGTACAATTTGAGAAATATGGTCTTGTTCCTTTTATTAAACGTTGGCTGGCATTGGATACTTTTTTACATAAAAAAATAAGGCTACATATTGGTAACCACCTTGAGGTTGGTATCATGAAAGGCATTGATGAACATGGTTTTATTTTGTTAGACCAAAATGGTGAAATTGTTTCTTACACATGCGGTGTAATTTCATTGCAGAAAGATAATTATAACAATTGAGTTGAAGCTAATCATTAACAAAATAACTGAACTTATTTTATTAATCTAAAATTTGTAATTAAAAGTTATTGGCTAAATTTGTAAAATTTACTGATATAAAATTGTACAAATTTTTCCGTAGCATAAACATCAATGGGAAACTCAAAACAGTTAGATACTAAAACATTTTTTATATAAAAAAGCCGCAAAAAAGAATAAATTGCCTCTCTTATAGGCAGAAGAACAAATATTTTAATTTTTTTATTGCAACATGCCATTTCTCTACCTAGAATGCGCAATATCTGATGCCGGTATAGCTCAGTTGGTAGAGCAACTGACTTGTAATCAGTAGGTTCCGAGTTCGACTCTTGGTGCCGGCACCATTTAAAATTTAGATATAAGTAAAAGGTGGGATTCCCAAGCGGCCAAAGGGAGCAGACTGTAAATCTGCCGTCACAGACTTCGAAGGTTCGAATCCTTCTCCCACCACCATAATTTTTATCTTAAGTGTTCAGCTTAAAATGCTACTTCGCAAAATACTTAAGATAAAAGTTGCAGCTGATTAAAGTCAGGAAGCTAGATTCATAGCGGGCATCTTATAATGGATATTATCTCAGCCTTCCAAGCTGATAATACGGGTTCGATTCCCGTTGCCCGCTCCAAATATGTTGATATAGCTCAGCTGGTAGAGCACACCCTTGGTAAGGGTGAGGTCGGCAGTTCAAGTCTGCCTATCAGCACCACTCCTAGAATGTGTGCTTAATTGTTATCAAAGATAAAAAAACCGCATGTTAACGCACAATCTGCCATGTTTACCATGGTAAAAACACTTTAACTGCCACAATACCAGTATTAACGAATAACATGATCACTTGTATAGTGCAAATGGATTGCACATGGTTGATTACCATAAATCAAATTTTTTATTAAGCAAATAAATTTCTTTGTTATTATTTAGGCAGTAGAATAATTTTTTAGAAAAAAAATTAATCTTCTCAATAATCTTTCTAATTTTAATTAATAAATTACTATTTTTAAAAAAACTTTTTTATTTTTTTTATAGATTAATAGAGAATGCGGTTATTGTCATCAATCAATATTTTTTACATGCACTTATGTTTTAAAATTAGGTGTTATTATATATAAATTATATTGAATATGAATAATCTACTAATTAGATGAAATATGCTAATAAATATATAGAAAGTCTCCTAGATTATAAATCTATACTAAATTTATAGAATTTAGATAAATTAAATATTAGTAAGAATGTTCAAGAAATGCTAAAATAAAATTTACTTCTTCAACTTTAGTTGAAGATCTTTGTTTAGTAATTTTTGAAGTAGATAACGCAATTTGATTTTAGAGCAAGCATAGGACTTAAAATTTTCCTACGTCTTAGTTTGGTAAATAAAAATCATACTAACTAATAGTAATTTTTATTTATTAAAATTCAAAGAAATGTTATATGGTTATAAATAAATTTTATGCAATTTTTTTATCTGTGCTTGCTCTTATTTTGAAATTACGTATAATGCATGGGCTTTTTGATTTTAAAAGCATAGCTGCAAAAGGCTATACAAGCAGTAAAACTGCATTAAAATTAATGCCTGCTATTTACAGGTTATTATGAGAAAGATTAACCTTACCTTTCAATTCAAAGGTAAGCAAGAAGTTACTTATTACGTTTATAAATAGTTGGAGCTCTGGTCTCATGCAGAACCAAAGAATCCGTATCCGCCTGAAATCCTTTGATGATCGTTTGATTGATCAATCAACTATGGAAATCGTTAAAACGGCTAAGCGCACTGGCGCTCAAGTACGTGGTCCGATCCCTTTACCTACACGTAAAGAACGGTTTACCGTTCTGATTTCGCCGCATGTTAATAAAGATGCACGTAATCAGTACGAAATTCGTACTCATAAGCGTCTGGTTGATATCGTTGAGCCAACTGAGAAAACCGTTGATGCTCTGATGCGTCTGGATCTGGCGGCAGGTGTAGATGTGCAGATCAGCCTTGGTTAATCAGGTCGTTGCGTGATTAAGAGGTTGAAAAAATGATTGGTTTAGTCGGAAGAAAAGTAGGAATGACACGTATCTTCACTCAAGATGGTGTTTCTGTTCCTGTAACCGTTATCGAAATTGAAAATAACCGAGTGACTCAGGTGAAGAGTCTGGAAACAGATGGTTATAATGCAATTCAGGTCACTACTGGTAGTAAAAAAGCAATCCGTGTAAAGAAACCAGAAGCTGGTCATTTTGCTAAAGTTGGTGTTGAAGCTGGCCGTATCCTACGTGAATTTCGTTTGAATGAAAACGAATATTTTTCTGTAGGTCAAAGCATTAGTGTTGAAATTTTTGCTGACATCAAGAAAGTAGACGTTACTGGTACCTCTAAAGGTAAGGGTTTTGCTGGTACTATTAAACGCTGGAATTTTCACACTCAGGACACTACTCATGGTAACTCCCTATCACACCGTGTTCCGGGTTCTATTGGTCAAAACCAAACTCCTGGTAAGGTATTTAAAGGCAAGAAAATGGCTGGTCAATTAGGTAATGAACGTGTAACTGTTCAAAGTCTAGATGTAGTACGTGTTGACGCTGAGCGTAATTTTATGTTGGTCAAGGGTGCTGTTCCAGGTGCTAATGGTAGTAATCTGATTGTAAAACCAGCTGTTAAAGCATAATCTCGAGGAGATAGATAGGAATGGAATTGGTAATACAAGACGCGCAAGGCGCGCTGATTGTTTCCGAATCTACCTTCGGGTGTGATTTCAATGAAGCGCTTGTTCATCAAGTAGTTAATGCGTATGCAGCTGTTACTCGTCAAGGTACTCGTGCTCAGAAAAATCGAGCTGAGGTTTCAGGTTCTGGTAAAAAAATATGGCGTCAGAAAGGTACTGGTCGTGCACGTGCTGGTTCAGTTAAGAGCCCAATTTGGCGATCTGGTGGTATTACCTTTGCGGCAAGACCTCAGGATCACAGTCAAAAAGTAAATAAAAAGATGTATCGCGGTGCTTTGAAAAGCATATTATCTGAATTAGTACGTAAAAATCGTCTAATTATTGTTGCAAAATTTGCGATAGAAGCACCTAAAACTAAGCTTTTAGTGCAAAAATTAAAGAAAATGGGACTAGATGACGTATTGATCATCATGAATGATATTGATGAAAATTTATTTTTAGCCGCCCGTAACTTATATAAAGTTGACATCTGTAATGCGAACAGGATCGATCCGATTAGTCTAATTTACTTCTGCAAGGTAGTTATGACTACTGATGCTGTGGAGCAAATTGAGGAGATGTTAGCATGATCAGTGAAGAATGTATGCTAAAAATACTATTTAGACCACATGTTTCCGAAAAAGCTTCTACAGCTATGGAAAATAATAACACCATAGTACTTAAAGTATCGAAAGATGTGACTAAAGCAGCAATTAAGGCTGCAGTACAAAGACTGTTCAAAGTTGAAGTAACCGATGTAAATACTTTAATAGTTAAAGGCAAAACTAAACGTCACGGTAAGTTAATTGGTCGTCGTAGTGGCTGGAAAAAAGCTTATATAACTCTGAAAAAAGGCAATAATCTGAATTTCATCGGTTTTACAGAGTAAGTCTTAGGAGTCAAGAATAATGGCAGTTGTTAAATGTAACCCTACGTCTCCAGGCCGTCGCCACGTAGTTAAAGTGGTTAACTCTAATCTCCATAAGGGTAAACCTTATGCTCTGTTGCTAGAAAAAAGTAATAAAACTGGTGGACGTAACAATAATGGCCATATTACTACGCGTCATATTGGTGGTGGTCATAAACAGCGTTATCGTCTGATAGATTTTAAACGTAATAAAGATGGTATTGCTGCTACTGTTGAGCAGCTGGAATATGATCCAAACCGTTCTGCTAATATTGCATTAGTTCTTTATAAAGATGGAGAACGTCGCTATATTTTAGCACCAAAAGGCTTAAAAGCGAGTGACCAAATTCAGTCTGGTGCAGATGCAGCAATTAAAGTAGGTAATGCTTTACCTATGCGTAATATTCCTGTCGGTTCAAAGGTTCATAGTGTTGAGCTTCAACCTGATAAAGGTGGTCAACTAGCTCGTTCTGCTGGTGCTTATGTGCAAATCGTTGCACGTGATGGTGGTTATGTAACTATCCGTTTACGTTCTGGCGAAATGCGTAAAGTACTTTCTGATTGTCGTGCGACAATAGGTGAAGTTGGTAATGCAGAGCATATGTTACGTGTTCTAGGTAAAGCTGGTGCTAGCCGCTGGCGTGGAATTCGCCCTACTGTACGTGGTACAGCGATGAATCCAGTAGACCATCCACATGGTGGTGGTGAAGGTCGTAACTTTGGTAAACATCCAGTAACACCTTGGGGAGTTCAAACTAAAGGTAAGAAGACCCGTAGCAATACTCGTACTGACAAATATATCGTACGTTACCGTTCTAAAAAGTAATTAGAGGATAAGCCATGCCACGTTCTCTCAAGAAAGGTCCTTTTATTGACCAGCATTTGCTGAATAAGGTAGTAAAAGCGGTAGAAAGTGGAGACAAAAAGCCTCTCAAGACTTGGTCCCGTCGTTCAACGATCTTTCCTAATATGATCGGGTTTACCATCGCTGTCCATAATGGACGTCAGCATGTTCCAGTTTATGTTACCGACGAAATGGTTGGTCATAAATTAGGTGAATTCGCGCCAACCCGTACTTATCGCGGCCATGCTGCTGATAGAAAGACTAAGAAACGTTAAGTGAGGAAGAGATGGAAACGATCGCTATTCATCGCTATGCGCGTTCTTCTGCTCAGAAGGTTCGTTTAGTGATTGATCTTATTCGCGGCAAGAAAGTCTCACAAGCTATAGAAATTCTAAATTATACCAACAAGAAAGCTGCTTGTTTAGTTAAGAAAGTACTTGAGTCTGCTATCGCTAACGCCGAGCATAACGATGGTGCTGATATTGATGACTTAAAAATTACTAGAATTTTAGTTAATGAAGGTCCAACTAGGAAATGCATCATGCCTCGTGCTAAAGGTCGTGCAGATCGTATTTTAAAGCGCACTAGCCACATTACTGTGGTTGTATCCGATCGTTGAGACTCTGGAGACTAGCAATGGGTCAGAAAGTACATCCTAATGGTATTCGCCTAGGTATTGTAAAACCTTGGAACTCTACTTGGTATGCGAATACGAAAGAATTCGCTGGTAACCTAGACAGCGATTTTAAAGTCCGCCAATCTTTGAATAAAGAACTGGCAAAGGCATCTGTTTCACGTATCGTTATAGAACGGCCTGCGAAGAGTATCCGTGTAACTATTTACACTGCTCGTCCTGGTATTATTATAGGTAAAAAAGGTGAAGATGTAGATAAGCTGCGTAAAATAGTAGCAGATATTGCTGGTGTACCTGCACAAATTAATATTTCTGAAGTACGTAAGCCTGAACTAGATGCTAAATTAGTTGCTGATAGTATTGCTTCACAGTTAGAACGTCGTGTTATGTTCCGTAGAGCTATGAAACGAGCGGTACAAAACGCTATGCGTCTAGGTACAAAAGGCATCAAAGTAGAAGTCAGTGGGCGTTTAGGCGGCGCCGAAATTGCACGTACTGAGTGGTATCGTGAAGGCCGTGTGCCATTACACACCTTGCGGGCTGATATAGATTATAATACTGCAGAAGCGTACACTACTTATGGTGTACTTGGCGTTAAGGTATGGATCTTCAAAGGTGAGATCTTCGGGGGTATGGCTACTATTGAACAGGTAGAGAAACCTACAGTTAAACCTAAAAAGCAGCAGCGTAAAGGCCGCAAGGAGAATCGCTGATGTTACAACCAAAGCGTACGAAATTCCGTAAAATGCATAAAGGCCGCAATCGTGGCCTAGCTGTAAGTACTGATGTTAGCTTCGGTACTTTTGGTCTCAAAGCAGTGTGTCGTGGACGTTTGACTGCACGTCAGATAGAAGCGGCACGTCGTACCATGACCCGTGCAGTTAAGCGTGAGGGTAAAATTTGGATCCGTGTGTTTCCAGATAAACCTATTACTGAAAAGCCACTTGAAGTGCGTATGGGTAAAGGTAAAGGTAACGTAGAGTATTGGGTTACCTTGATCCAGCCTGGAAAAGTTCTTTATGAGATAGACGGTGTTCCAGAAGAGCTAGCTCGTGAAGCATTTAAGTTAGCCGCAGCAAAACTGCCTATCAAGACTACCTTTGTAACTAAGACGGTAATGTAATGAAAGCAAAAGATCTACGAGAAAAAAGCATTCAAGAGTTGAATACTAAACTACTTAACTTGCTACGTGAGCAATTTAACTTAAAGATGCAGAAAGCAAGTGGCCAGCTGCAACAGTCTCACTTGTTGAAACAAGTACGTCGTGATATTGCAAGTGTTAAGACTTTGTTGACTGAAAAGGCGGGTGTGTAATGAGTAATAAAATACGTACTTTGCAAGGTCGTGTAACTAGCAATAAGATGGAGAAATCTATTGTAGTTGCTATTGAGCGTATGGTAAAATATCCTTTATATGGTAAGTTTATCCGTCGTACTACTAAATTGTATGTACATGATGAGAATAATGAATGTAGTATTGGTGATCTAGTGGAAATCCATGAAACCCGCCCACTGTCTAAAACAAAGTCATGGACACTTGTTCGCGTTGTAGAAAAAGCTGTTCTGTAATATAGTATTTATTTCATACAATTAATAAGCATGACTTAATAAAGCGACAGTTTATTTGTCAATCCACATTGAAATTATGTTATTATAGTGCTATAACTTAATCTATATTGTATAGCTTCTTCAATTTATATAAAAAGGAGCCAAGTTGTAGTTGATATTTAGCGGAGCATTTAAATGATCTTAGAACAGACTATACTAAACGTAGCCGATAACTCTGGAGCACGTGGTGTAATGTGTATCAAAGTTCTAGGTGGTTCTCACCGTCGCTACGCAGATATAGGTGATATCATTAAAATTACTGTTAAAGAAGCAATTCCACGTGGTAAAGTAAAAAAGGGTGATGTGCTGAAAGCAGTAGTAGTACGCACCAAGAATGGTGTACGTCGACTTGACGGTTCTGTTATTCGTTTTGATAAAAACGCTTGTGTATTGTTACACAACATAAGTGAGGAAGTTATCGGTACGCGGATTTTTGGGCCGGTAACTCGTGAACTTCGTACTGAGAAGTTTATGAAAATTATTTCTTTAGCACCAGAAGTTCTTTAAGGAGTAGGCATAATGGCCGCAAAAATCCGTCGTGATGACAAAGTCATCGTGTTAACTGGCAAAGATAAAGGCAAGCGTGGTAAAGTAAAACAGGTTCTTTATTCTAGTAAAGTCATTGTTGAAGGGATTAATCTGGTTAAGAAACATCAGAAGCCTGTCCCCACTATGAATCAACCAGGTGGTATTTTTGAAAAAGAAGCAGCAATTGATGTTTCTAATGTTGCAATCTTTAATGTGATAACTGGTAAAGCGGACCGAGTAGGTTTTAGAATTGAAGATGGTAAAAAAGTGCGATTCTTTAAATCTAACATTGAAACTATTAAGTAATTTTAGGGGTATACGATGGCGAAACTGCATGATTACTATAAAAACGAGGTAGTCCAAAAGCTGATGACTCAGTTTAGCTATAATTCTATCATGCAAGTTCCTCGGGTCGAGAAGATTACCATGAATATGGGTGTTGGTGGAGCTATTTCTGATAAAAAGCTGCTTGATAATGCAGCTGCTGATTTAGCAGCAATAACAGGACAAAAACCATTTATAACAAAAGCGCGCAAATCTGTTGCAGGATTCAAAATACGTCAGGGTTATCCCATCGGCTGTAAAGTGACCCTGCGTGGTGAACGCATGTTTGAATTCTTAGAGCGTCTGATTTTTATTGCTATGCCACGTATCCGTGATTTCCGTGGGTTATCCACTAAATCATTTGATGGTCGCGGTAATTACAGTATGGGTGTACGTGAACAAATCATCTTTCCTGAAATCGATTATGATCGAGTTGATAGTGTACGTGGTTTAGATGTTACTATCACTACTAGTGCTAAATCAGATGATGAAGGGCTTGCACTGTTGATGGCGTTTAACTTTCCGTTCCGTCAAGTAAGGCGGGTTATTCATGGCTAAACAATCAATGAAGGCACGCGATGTCAAACGTGCAAAATTATCTGAAAAATTATTTGTAAAGCGTACAGAATTAAAGGTTATTATTTCTGATGTTAATAGTTCTAATGAAGAACGTTGGAATGCTGTTCTTAAGCTGCAAACGCTGCCACGGGATTCCAGCCCTTCTCGTCGACGCAACCGCTGTCGACAAACTGGGCGACCACATGGTTTTCTACGAAAATTTGGCCTAAGCCGTATTAAAGTCCGTGAATCAGCTATGCGCGGTGAAATCCCGGGCCTTAAGAAAGCTAGCTGGTAATTATCACCAATTGAACACGTGAGTAAAAACAGATGAGCATGCAAGATCCAATTGCCGATATGCTGACCCGTATCCGTAATGGTCAGGCAGTTAATAAAACTTCGATCAATATGCCTTCCGCTAAGCTAAAAGTAGCGATTGCTACAGTTCTTAAAGAAGCAGGTTATATCGAAGATTATAAAATTGAAGACGAAATTAAGCCAACCTTGGTAATTACATTGAAATATTTTCAGGGTAAGTCTGTTGTAGAAAGAATTAATCGTGTAAGCAGCCCAAGTTTGCGCATCTATAAAAAAAAATATGAGCTACCACTGGTTATGGCTGGTTTAGGCATTGCTATTATTTCTACTTCTAAAGGTCTCATGACTGATCATATAGCTAGAAAAGCAGGTTTAGGTGGCGAAATTCTCTGCTACGTAGTTTAATTCCGGAGGAAAGAATGTTTCGTTTAGCAAAAAAGCCGGTCATCATTCCTGTCGGCGTAGAGGTAAAACTTGACGGTCAAAATATATCGATTAAAGGTAAAAATGGCGAGCTTACTCGTACAATCCATAAAGCTGTTGAAGTCAAATATGTTTGTAATCAGTTAACGTTTGCACAACATCAAAGTTTTGATGATGCATGGGCAAAACTTGGTACTACACGTTCTTTATTGAATGCAATGGTTATTGGTGTTACTGAAGGTTTTACTAAGAAACTTCAGCTGATTGGTGTTGGTTATCGTGCAGCTATTAAAGATAATATTATAAGTTTGTCCTTAGGGTACTCTCATCCGTTAGAGTATGAGCTACCAGCAGGTATTACTGCTAAATGTCCTTCACAGACTGAAATTGTGTTGGAAGGTTTAGATAAACAGGCAATAGGTCAAGTTGTATCAGAATTGCGTGCTTACCGTCGTCCTGACCCTTACAAAGGTAAAGGTGTTCGTTGCGTCGATGAAATCGTGCGTTATAAAGATGCTAAGAAGAAGTAAGGTAATAAATAGTATGGATCAAAAAGTAATTCGTATACGTCGTGCAATTAGATCACGACGCAAAATTCGTGAACTAGGTGCAACGCGCTTGGTGGTACACCGTACCCCTCGTCATATTTATGCACAGGTTATTACTCCAACAGGTTCTGAAACTTTGGTGTTCGCTTCTACTACAGAAAAAATTATAAATAAGCAAGTAAAGTACACAGGAAACAAAGAAGCTGCCGCAGTAGTTGGTAAATTAATTGCTGAGCGAGCTTTGGGAAAAGGTATCAAAAATGTTGCTTTTGATCGCTCTGGTTTCCAATATCATGGTAGAGTACAGATACTAGCAGATGCTGCTCGTGAAGCTGGACTTCAGTTCTAAGATAGAGGGGTAAGATGTCTCACATCGAAAAACAAGCTTGCGAACTACAGGAAAAGCTGATCGCTGTAAATCGTGTAGCAAAAACCATTAAAGGTGGCCGTATTTTTAGTTTTACAGCACTAACTGTCGTTGGTAACGGTAATGGTCGTGTTGGTTTTGGCTACGGTAAGGCTCGCGAAGTTCCAGCAGCAATCCAGAAAGCAATGGAAAAAGCCCGTCGCAATATGAAAAACTTTGTTCTAAATAATGATACTCTATATCATCCTGCAAAAGGTGCTTATACAGGTTCTCGTGTGTTTATGCAACCTGCTTATGCAGGGACAGGTATTATCGCAGGAGGTGCAATGCGTTCTGTATTGGAAGTAGCTGGTGTTCATAACGTATTAGCTAAAACCTACGGTTCTACGAATCCAATTAATGTTGTTCGTGCAACGCTAGATGCTTTAGACAGCATGAAGTCTCCAGAAATGGTTGCAGCTAAGCGTGGTAAATCTGTTGAAGAAATTCTTGGTAATGGATCATGTCATGGCTAAGACTATTAAAATTAAACAAGTTCGCAGTTCTATTGGTTGCTTGCCAAAACATAAAGCCACTTTGACTGGTTTAGGTCTGCGTCGTATTGGTCATAATGTAGAACGTGAAGATACACCAGCGATCCGCGGCATGATCAATTTAGTTTACTACATGGTTAAAGTTGAGGAGTAAGAGATGCGCTTAAATACTCTGTCTCCAGCTGAAGGTACTAAACATGCACCTAAACGCGTAGGTCGTGGTATTGGTTCTGGTTTAGGTAAAACTGGCGGGCGTGGTCATAAAGGTCAGAAATCTCGTTCCGGAGGTGGCGTACATCGTGGTTTTGAAGGCGGTCAGATCCCGTTATATCGTCGTTTACCTAAATTTGGGTTTACTTCACGTAAAGCAATGATTACTGCAGAAGTTCGTTTATCAGACATTGCTAATGTTGAAGGCAATGTGATTAACCTGAATACGCTGAAAGCTGCTAATATAGTTGGTATTCAAATAGAATATGCAAAAATTTTTCTTTCTGGTGAAGTTAATCGGTCATTAACTGTGTATGGTCTTCGTGTAACAAAAGGTGCCAGGATTGCAATTGAAGCAGCTGGCGGTAGAATTGAGGAATAAGTTACAGGTGGCGAAGAAACAAGGGTTAGATTTTCTAAGTGCTAAAGGTGGTATAGGCGAACTTAAACGAAAGCTTTTGTTTGTAATTGGGGCGCTAATTATTTTCCGTATTGGTTCTTTTATTCCAATTCCTGGAATAAATTCCACTGTGCTTGCTAAATTGTTTGAACAGCAAAGAGGCACCATAATTGAAATGTTTAATCTGTTTTCTGGTGGTGCGCTTAGTCGTGCTTCTATCTTTGCATTGGGAATTATGCCTTATATTTCAGCATCAATTATTGTTCAATTACTGACTGTAGTTAATCCTTGGTTAGCAGAGATTAAGAAGGAAGGTGAAGCCGGTCTACGTAAGATTAGTCAATATATACGTTATGGTACTTTGGTATTAGCGATATTCCAATCTATTGGTGTTGCAACAGGGTTACCTAATGTGGCTGGTATGCAGGGGTTAGTCATTAATCCTGGTTTTATGTTTTATTTTACGGCTGTTGTTAGTTTAGTGACAGGAACAATGTTTTTGATGTGGTTAGGTGAGCAAATTACTGAAAGAGGTATTGGAAACGGTATCTCTATTATTATTTTTGCAGGTATAGTTGCAGGCCTCCTACCGGCTATTTGCCATACCATTGAACAAGCTCGGCAAGGTGATTTGCACTTCCTCTTATTGTTGTTGATTGTAGTTTTAGTATTTGCAGTGACTTATTTTGTTGTTTTTATGGAGCTTGGTCAGCGTCGTATAGTAGTTAACTACGCAAAACGTCAACAAGGTCGTCGCATTTATGCTGCACAAAGCACACATTTACCATTAAAAGTAAATATGGCAGGCGTAATTCCTGCAATTTTTGCTTCCAGTATTATACTATTCCCAGGTACAGTAGCTTCCTGGTTTGGTGATGGAACAGGAAGGGGTTGGCTTACAGCTATTTCAATATATTTGCAGCCAGGACAACCACTTTATACATTACTTTATGCATCTGCAATTATCTTCTTCTGTTTCTTTTATACTTCATTAGTTTTTAATCCGAGAGAGACAGCAGATCACCTGAAGAAGTCAGGTGCATTTGTACCAGGAATTCGTCCAGGAGAGCAAACTGCTAAGTATATTGTCAAAGTAATGACGCGCCTAACATTAGTAGGTGCATTGTACGTTACTTTTATTTGCTTAATTCCGGAGTTTATGCGTAATGCAATGAAAGTTCCGTTCTATTTTGGTGGCACTTCACTTATGATTGTAGTTGTCGTTATTATGGACTTTATGGCTCAAGTGCAAACTATTATTATGTCAAGTCAATATGACTCTGCATTGAAAAAAGCGAACCTTAAAGGCAAATAATTTCCTTTAAATTAATTTGCTTTGTAAGTTACGGAGAGTAAAATGAAAGTTAGTGCTTCAATCAAGAAATTATGTCGTAATTGTAAAATCATTAAACGTAATGGTGTTGTTCGTGTAATTTGTAGCGTTGAACCAAGACATAAACAGCGTCAAGGCTAAGAAAGCGGTATTTTCCACTTATACAGTATTTAACTTTAGGAGTGCATAGTGGCCCGTATAACAGGCATTAATATTCCTGACCATAAGCATATAGTAATCGGTTTAACATCGATTTACGGCATTGGTAAACCTAGCTCACAGTCAATCTGTTTAGCCACTGGTATTGATAAGCATGTTAAGTTTAGTGAACTTTCTGAAGATCAAATTGACAAGTTACGCGAAGAAGTTGCTAAATACATTGTTGAAGGTGATTTACGTCGTAAAGTTACACTAAGTATCAAGCGTCTAATAGATCTTGGTTGTTATCGTGGTTTACGTCACCGCCGTGGTCTTCCTGTTCGTGGTCAGCGAACTAAGACTAATGCGCGTACTCGCAAGGGACCGCGTAAGCCGATAAAGAAATAAGCGGGGGATTAAATTAATGGCAAAGACGATTCGTACACGTAAGCGTATAAGAAAACAAGTTTCAGACGGTGTAGCTCATATCCATGCTTCTTTTAACAACACAATTGTTACCATAACTGATCGTCAGGGTAATGCATTGGGTTGGGCAACCGCAGGTGGTTCTGGTTTTCGTGGTTCTCGTAAGTCGACTCCTTTTGCTGCTCAAGTTGCAGCAGAACGTTGTGCTGAGGCAGTTAAAGAGTACGGAATAAATAACTTAGAAGTGATGGTTAAAGGACCTGGTCCTGGACGTGAGTCAACTATCCGTGCGTTAAATGCGGCTGGTTTCCGCATTACTAACATTACTGATGTCACTCCTATCCCTCATAACGGTTGTCGTCCACCGAAGAAACGTCGTGTTTAATTTAATTATATTGTTTTTTTAGGATTTTGGGATAAAAAATGGCTAGATATTTGGGTCCTAAGCTGAAACTAAGCTGTCGAGAGGGTATAGATCTTTTTCTTAAGTCTGGCGTTCGAGCTATTGATACCAAGTGTAAATTAGAACAGGCACCAGGACAGCATGGTGCACGTAAACCGCGTCTATCTGATTATGGTATTCAGTTACGTGAGAAACAAAAAGTTCGTCGTATTTATGGTGTTCTAGAACGTCAATTCCGTAATTATTATAAAGAAGCAACACGATTGAAGGGCAATACAGGCGAAAATCTGCTTAATTTGCTTGAATGTCGTTTAGATAATACTGTTTATCGTATGGGATTTGGCGCAACACGTGCGGAAGCACGTCAGATGGTTAGCTATAAAGCTATTATGGTAAATGGTCAAGTTGTTAATATTGCTTCTTATCAGGTTTCACCGAATGATGTTATCAGCGTTCGTGAAAAAGCAAAAAAACAGTCTCGTGTTAAGTCTGCTTTAGAGCTTGCTGAACAGCGTGAGAAACCAAGTTGGTTAAATGTTGATGCGGTCAAGATGGAAGGTGTGTTCAAACGTATTCCTGAACGCGCTGATCTGTCTGCTGACATTAACGAACACTTAATTGTAGAGCTTTACTCTAAGTAAAGCTTAGTACCAAAGAGAGGACATAATGCAGGGTTATGTGACAGATTTTCTTAAACCACGCTTAGTTGATATCGAGCAAATTAATTCTATGCACGCCAAGGTGACCCTTGAACCATTAGAACGTGGTTTTGGCCATACTCTTGGTAACGCACTACGCCGTATTTTGCTTTCCTCTATGCCGGGTTGTGCTGTTACCGAGGTTGAAATTGATGGTGTACTGCATGAGTACACCACTAAAGAAGGTGTGCAGGAAGATATTATGGAGATTCTCCTTAATCTGAAAGGGCTAGCGGTAAAAGTTCACGGTAAAGATGAAGTTATTCTGACCTTGAATAAATCTGGAATTGGACCAGTTAATGCCGCCGATATTAACCCTAATGATGATATCGAAATTGTCAATCCACAATATGTTATCTGCCATCTAACTGATGAAAGCTCTGCTATTAATATGCGTATTAAGGTACAGCATGGTCGTGGGTATGTTCCGGCTTCTGCCCGTATTCATTCGGCAGAACGACCTATCGGTCGTTTATTAGTTGATGCATGCTATAGCCCTGTGGAGCGTATTTCATACAATGTTGAAGCGACGCGTGTAGAACAACGCACTGATTTGGATAAGTTAGTTATCGAGATGGAAACTAACGGTATAATCGATCCAGAAGAGGCAATTCGTAGAGCAGCAACTATCTTGGCTGAACAACTTAAAGCTTTCGTTGATTTACGCGATATTGCCAAGGTGGAAGTGAAAGATAAGAAGCCAGAGTTCGATCCTATTCTTCTGCGCGCAGTTGACGATTTGGAATTGACTGTTCGCTCTGCTAATTGTTTAAAAGCAGAAGCTATCCACTACATCGGTGATTTAGTTCAGCGCACTGAAGTTGACTTACTTAAAACTCCTAATCTAGGTAAAAAATCACTTACTGAAATTAAAGATGTTTTGGCATCAAGAGGTTTATCGCTAGGCATGCGGTTAGCAAATTGGCCTCCAGCAAATATTGCTGATGGCTGATGAATGATATATATCACTAGTTAAGTTTTTACTGGGGGGAAGGTAATGCGCCATCGTAAGAGTGGTCGTCAATTGAACCGCAATAGTAGCCATCGCCAAGCTATGTTTCGTAATATGGCTGGTTCTTTAGTTCGTCATGAGATTATCAAGACAACTTTGCCTAAAGCAAAAGAGTTGCGGCGGGTAGTTGACACACTGATTACTCTTGCCAAGACAGACAGCGTAGCTAATCGTCGTCTGGCATTTACACGTACTCGTGATAATCAGATCGTGGCAAAATTATTTAATGAACTTGGGCCACGTTTTACGTGCCGTGCAGGTGGATATACTCGTGTTATTAAGTGTGGCTTTCGAGTAGGTGACAAAGCGCCGATGGCTCACATCGAGCTTGTTGATCGTACTGTTAAAAGCATAAGTGACTGAATAATAAATTTACAATTAGATATCTGATCTAGTAATGAACTTTTTCGAGTTTGCTATCATAGTGAATAATATTGGATAATATATATTGATGTATTAAAATGGGCGATAAAACAGGTGATATAGCTCAATTACTTCTACTTGTACAATATCTCTTAATAAGGACTATCACTTTCTTTGCACTAATTTTTAGTAAGCATAGCTGACATAATATTTGCTTACTTATGTAAAATAGTTTTATCTTTATTTGAGATATTTTTTTACATTCTAGAAGAACAGTACTGAACTAGTATTTTTTATCAATAACCTGTGCAATGACTTGATCACAGAATATTCTAAGGTTAGATTTTTTATTTCTATTGAATAAAATAGAAATATTACCTACTAATTATATATGTAATTAATAAATTAAATTATTAATTTAGCTGCATTTGTGAATAGATCATTCTATTAGGTATAAACCATTCGTGATGAGAGTTTAAAAAATCACTAGCTAACATTATTTTTTTACCTGCCGGCTGTATTTTTAATATATTTAAAATACCTTTCGCGGTTGCCACTTTAATCCCTGTTTTATCAGCACTTAAAATTATTCCTGGTGATCTATCAATTTCATGATTGATTACTTCTGCATACCAAACTTTAATAGGTTTATCTGCCATCATAAAATAACTTACTGGCCAAGGATTAAATGCTCGTATACATCGTTCAATTTGTTCAGCAGAAAGTGTCCAATCAATTAATGCTTCATTTTTACTCAGTTTTTTTGTATAGTTAGCTAATCTTTCGTGTTGCTTTTCTGGTTTTGCTTTACCTGAAGTGAGCAGATCAAGAGTATGTAGGAGTGCAATAGGGCCAAGTTTTGCAAGTTTTTGATACAGTGTTGCGCTTGTTTCTTTTAGTTCAATGGGGCAACTTACTTTATATAGCATATCTCCAGTATCCAGTCCAATATCCATTTGCATAATCGTAATACCTGTTTCTTTATCACCAGCCCAAATGGAGCGTTGAATTGGCGCCGCGCCTCTCCAGCGAGGTAGTAGTGATCCATGAACATTTATGCAGCCCATTGGTAGCATATTTAATACCATTTCAGGTAAAATTAGGCCATATGCGACAACAATTATAACATCGGCATGTTGATTTTCAATCCAGCGCTGACTTTCTGCTGTTTTTAGAGTTGTTGGCTGTAAAATAGGAATGTTATTTTTTTCTGCTAATGTTTTTACTGTGCTTGATGTGAGTCTTCGTCCTCTTCCAGCTGGTTTATCAGGTTGTGTTATAACACCAACAATTTGGTACTTATCCTTGATAAGTAGCAAGGCAGCTAAATGTTGTGCTGCAAAATCCGGAGTGCCGGCAAAAATAATTCGTAGATTATTTAACACTTCACTATATTATGATATATGATAACATATCATTATGTTGTTTTTGCTTTTAGCAGTTCAAGCTTTTTAATTTTATTACTAATGCGTTGGCGTTTTAATGCTGAAAGATAGTCAATAAATAACTTGCCATTTAGATGATCTATTTCATGTTGAATACAGATAGCCAGTAAATCATTTGTTTCTAATTTAAAAGGTTTACCATTAAGATCTAATGCTTTAATTTTGATCCCCTTAGCACGAAGTACAAATGCCCGTTGTTCTGGTACAGAAAGACAACCTTCCTCAATTCCCATTTGACCAGATGTATCTAAGATAACAGGATTTATAAGTACTAATCTTTCATTACGATATTTTGAAACGTCAATAACGATAATTCTTTTAAGAATATTAACCTGTGTTGCGGCTAAACCAATACCTTTTTCTTCATACATTGTTTCAAACATATCATTAACGATACGTTGTATTTCTAAATCAACTTTTTTTACCGGTTCTGTAATTTTGCGAAGACGTTCATCTGGGTAATGTAATATATTTAATACTGACATAAATATTTCAAGTTATATCTAAAAAGTGAAAGGTATTTAACACCTATTATAGACCTTTCTTATTAATATTGATAGTATTGGTTATAAATAAAACACACTAATTGCCAATTATGAGCAAGACCTACGAAGTATTAAAATATGCTGATTGTATTTGGCTTCTGCTTTTAAATTATAGCACAGTAAATTAACGGATATTTAATCAGTATTAAATAGATTAAAAGAATAATTGAGGATAGTATTTTTTCAATTTTTATAATTATTTGTGGACTTTAACTAAGCCTTCTAACTCTTCTGACGATAATTTTATCATTTATTTTATAGGATTTTCAATATATAAATAATCACTTTAAAATTTTTTTATGACTACACAATCATCACTGCTTACGACATCATCATCAATCTATGTTCCCTATGTTTCATTGAAAATAATTAACCTCATATATGTAACATAATTTTATGTTCAATGATAACGTTTTCTCCAATAATTAAAAGATATCTTTTATGGTTTTTATGATTAACATGAAATACTGAACTATCTTGAATATTAGTTCTTGCTCTAATATAGATTTAGTGGCTAAAAGCTTATATCATATGTTCAAATTTTTAAAATTATAAATTATCATAAATACTATAAGATCTAGCTAGCTTTGTAGAAGCTTAATTCATTATGACGAAAATAAATTCATATAAATAAAACTAGCAAAAAAATAGTTAAGTAAATTTTTAGGCGCTCTATAATGCGCCCTGACTGAGTAAGTAGTGAAATAATTGATTAAATTTAATTACATCTACTCAGGATAATGAGACAATCTGTGTGGCGCTGATAAGATATCATCAAAAAATATTTGATTTAAAAGTCTTGAATAGTGATAAAATAATTAATATATGAATTAATTAGTAGGTAACGACGAAGGCGATAAAATTAAGTAAAGGTTAAAGCTAACACAGTTGGTTTAACTATTATGCTATTTAATAATCTGGAACAAGCTAAAAATTGAACCACACATTTTGAAAAAATGATAATGATGAGGATAATTCTCAAAACTTCCACCATAAGTTTTTTTAGAGATAGAATTTTAGTTGGTTTTAAGATTAAATTAGTTAGTATTTAGTTTAGTAACGTGTTATACGTGTTAGCAAGGCAGCTAAATGAAGCAGGATGAATAAAAAATTGTCTGGCGGTAATAGCGCGGTGGTCCCACCTGACTCCATACCGAACTCAGAAGTGAAATGCCGTAGCGCCGCATTGTGGGGGTCTTACCAGCTACCAGACTTTAATTTATGGGACCATTAGTGACATAATGGTGTTGTGGTAATCCAGTTAGTTAGAATACAGGCTGGTTATTCCGTGAGCTTAGGGGCGTAGTTCAATTGGTAGAACACCGGTCTCCAAAACCGGGAGTTGGGAGTTCGAGTCTCTCCGCCCCTGCCATAAAAGTTTGGAAAAGGACATAAGGGTGGGTGTATAAAAAATAATAATCCTATTAATGTCACTGCATCTATATAGTTACCACTTGATTTTAACAATTTTCGTTTAGTTTTATTTTTTGTACATAACTTTTTTATAAAATAATACACGGCATAATAACAAATCTCCTGCTACATAAAGCGATATTTACTTTAGAACTTAAAGTGTACCATGATATCTTTCACACCCAAATGCTAAAGAGTTATGAACTAGATTGAAGTATCCCAGATATTCATTAGATCTTTAGGTGCCAAATAAAGATTGTTCTCTTTTCCTTAAATGCAGCATACCAATAATCCATATTGCGTACTATATACTTACTCTTAACCGACCATAATCTTATTACGCTCGGACTATTTAACGCCCAGGCAATAAAGAAGCGTTGTAACCACGTCATTCCATCGATAATCAGTAGTTTACCATTTCAGAAAAAACTTGATTCAAGTAATCTGCTTTACTACTCAGATGTAGAGTACGGTGTAATATTTTGGCCAGTTTATCAACTGCACTGTCATTTTCTACAACTATTTTGGCCAGCTGTTAATATGATAAATTCCATTGTTGAATAAAACCCTGCTAATCTGGCGTAAACTTTTTTAGTTGGCTAATTGCTTGGCTTACCTGCTGATTGTTATCTAAAAAATTTTTACTGTTACTTACTGCAGCAGCTGGCGGAGATTGACATCTCGGCATATCCGCTTACATAAAGTTCTATGTAAAGCATTAAGCATTCTGGCTGAATGCCTTAATTTAAGATCATAAGATCAAAAAGCAGAAGCTGTAATAATAGCTCCTACTGTCAGGAGAGACAAAAAAGGTAAAATAATTACCTTTATACAATTAATTTATATACAATTCATTTATTAAGGATAGCAATAGCTAGCACAAATAAAAACACTAGCAGAATCAGAAAGCAATTATTCAGCAATAATATTCACATTTATTTTTGCAAATACATCACTATGCAATTGAAAAATAATTTCGTGTTCCCCAATAGTACGCAATACACCATTTGGTAAGCTAACTTCGCTTTTTACCACCTTAACACCGGCAGCAGTAATTGCCTTAGCAATATCTCGAGTCCCAATCGAACCAAATAGTTTACCTTCATCACCGACTTTAGAAGCTATGGTTACTGTTGCTAATGAATTAATTTTTTCAGCGCGGCTTTTTGCTACAGTCAGAACATAGGCGAGTTTAGCTTCTAATTCTGCACGACGTGCTTCAAAAAATTCAACATTCTTTTTAGTTGCAGGAACAGCTTTTCCTTGCGGGACTAAATAGTTACGAGCATAACCTGATTTAACATCAACCTTATCACCTAGGTTACCCAGGTTTTCTACTTTATCCAATAGAATAATTTGCATTACCTTATCCTCTTTAAGTCGTTAATGGACAATTTAATGATGACGATCAATATATGGGAACAGAGACAGATAACGCGCGCGCTTGATAGCACGAGCGAGCTGACGCTGGTATTTTGCCCTAGTACCTGTGATACGACTTGGTACAATTTTACCGCTATCAGCGATATAGTTTTTTAGCGTTGTGATATCTTTATAATCAATCTCTTGAACACCTTCTGCTGTGAAACGGCAGAACTTACGACGACGGAAATAACGTGCCATTTGGATAGTCTCCAGAATCTATCAATTTAATCTGCTCGGCGTGAATAACTAAATTAGTCAAGCCATTAGCGCCCTTATGGCTACTAATAAACCCTATAACAGTGATCCGACTACCGACAGTTACACTGTGAGTAACCTGTTGTAATTTTTTTCCGCTGGCAATGATGGTTATTCTACACCATACTTGTCGAACAAAACCTGATTCCTGCTGCTGTGAACGATGTTCGATCACAAGCTGACAGTGAGGAACACCAGCTGGACTGACTTTCTTTATCGGTGCATTACAGATTTTTCCTGATAGCACCAATCTATTAGTATTCACAACCCAAATTACTCTTTGGAATCTTCAGCTCCCTTAATTACTTCCAGGGTTTCATAACCTAAATCACGACTGCGCCAATCAGCTTTAGCTTTAACCATTGGAGAAGATTCAGTAACCGCATGCTTAACACGCATAATCATGCTGCGGACAACGGCATCATTTAAGCGGAAGTTTATTTCTAACTCATCAATCACTTCTTGCGTCACTTCAACGTTCATCAGAACATAGTGTGCTTTGTGCAATTGATTGATTGGATAAGCCAATTGACGGCGACCCCAGTCTTCTAAGCGATGGATTTGACCTTGTGCTTCGGTAATAGATTCACTATAACGCTCAATAATACCTGCAACTTGCTCGCTTTGATCTGGATGAACCATAAAAACGATTTCGTAATGACGCATGAGTTTTGCTCCTCACGGATTAATCAGCTTCCTGCCATGGTCAGCCGCCTACCATGGAGGTAAGTAACTTATTTTAGTGCGGCTAAAAATAGACAACTATACCTATCCTCTAGTTAAATCTCAAGCAATAGATTAAATCATAACTTATCGCACATTAAATTGAGTCAGGTAATCTTGCCATAATGACACGCCGTTGACGTACTGCTTCAAATAAACAAATGCCCGTCGCAACAGAGACATTTAAAGATGAAACGATACCGGCCATTGGAATATTAATTAGTTCATCACAATGTTCCCTTGTTAATCGCCGCATACCTTCATCTTCAGCTCCCATCACCAATGCAATAGCCCCGGTTAACTTACTATCATATAATGTATGATTGGCGTTCCCCGCAGTACCAACAATCCATATATTATTCTGCTGCAGCAATTGACGTAGTGTCCGCGCAAGATTGGTAACCCGTATTAATGGCATACTATCAGCTGCACCACAGGCAACTTTTTTAGCAATTGCATTAAGTTTAGCCGATTTATCTTTTGGTACAATAACAGCATCAATACCAGCTGCCTCTGCACTACGTAAACAAGCGCCTAAGTTATGTGGATCGGTAATCCCATCTAATATAAGCAAAAAGGGTGATTCCGTTTGAGAAATAATAATATCTAAATCACTCTCTTGATATTGTCTTCCTGGGGTTACCTTGGCAATAATACCTTGATGAACAGCGTTACCTATTTTCCTATCCATCCATTTACGATTGGCTAACTGGATAATAATACCTAATTTTTCAAGCTGTTGAATAATAAGCAATAGACGTCTATCTTCACGCCCTTTGAGTGCATAAACTTGTTTAAAACTCGAAGGATCACGTTGCAGCAGTGCGTGCACTGCATGAATACCATAAATAATTTCACTCATAAATTTATCTATTACTTAATAACTATTAAAGAGCGTCAATAACTTACTATAAATATAATTAATAAACAAATTAATATTTTTTTTGTGCTTTTTTGATAGCTTTTTTTGCTCTTAATTTTAAGCTAATTTTTTTTCTTTTATCAGCACCATTATTAGTGCCCATTAAATTAGATTTAACAGATGCTCCATTGAGATCTAATTTTTTGTTTTGGCTGTGCTTGCTATGAGTTGAAATTGTGTTTTTAATTTTTTTTTTTGCTTTTTCTGTCTTACCTAGATTTTTTACCTTACGTAAAGTTGATATCAACGTGAAATTAATCTTGCGTTCATTTATATGTACAGCTTCAACACTAATTTCTACTTCATCACCAAGACGATATACCATACCTGAAGACTCACCAATAAGTCGCTGTCCTACATTATCGTAGCGATAGTAATCGTTATTAAGTGAAGATACATGCACCAAACCATCAATAAAAAGATCTTTTAAACGGACAAAAAAACCAAAACCAGTGACACTGGTGATAATACCAGTAAATAGATTACCTACTTGATCTTGCATAAAATCACATTTCAACCAATCAGCAACATCTCTTGTTGCTTCATCAGCCCGCCGTTCTGTCATGGAACAATGTTCACCTAATTGTAACATTTTATGGGTATCAGTATGCCAACCACCAGTTAGTGTCGAGCGAGGTTGATTATTTGTATGTTGGCTAGATAAAAGATATTTAATTGAACGATGTAGGGCTAGATCAGGATATCGACGGATGGGTGAAGTGAAATGGGCATAAGATTTCAATGCTAAGCCAAAATGCCCTCTATTTTCAGGATCATAAATAGCCTGCTTCATTGAGCGTAAAATCATTGTTTGCAGTAATTCATGATCTGGACGTTCAGCTACTGCGTCCATTATTTTAGCATAATCAGCTGATTGTGGTTTCATGCCACCTGGCAATGTCAAACCAAATTCACTAAATACCGTCTGCAAGTTTATAATACTATCTTGTTTGGGTCTATCATGAACACGGTATAAGCTAGGTTCTTTATTTCTCTCAACAAAACCAGCGGCCGCGATATTTGCTAATATCATACACTCTTCAATTAATTTATGCGCATCATTACGTTCAACCGGCACTATCTGCTCAATGCGTTTTTCTTTATTAAAAATAAATTTAGCTTCTTCAGATTCAAAGCATATAGCGCCTCGTTTTATGCGCGCGCTATCTAACGATTTATATAATCGATGAAGTTGTTCTATATGTGGTACTAGATCTTTATAATGTTGACGTAATTCTTTGTCACCCTGTAAAATTTTATCTACTTTGGTATAAGTCAATCTGGCATGAGAACGCATCACGGCTTCATAGAATTTAGATGAAGTTATTTGTCCCTCTGCCGATAACTGAATTTCACATACGAGGCAAAGCCTTTCTACTTCAGGGTTTAATGAACATAATCCATTAGATATAATTTCAGGCAACATGGGGATCACCCGTGATGGAAAATAGACAGAATTTCCTCGACTAAACGCTTCATTATCCACAGCTGTTTGTGGCCGTACATAATAACTAACATCAGCAATTGCGACCAACAGACACCAACCACCGTCTTCTTTAGACATGCAATAAACTGCATCGTCAAAATCACGTGCATCTTCATCATCAATAGTGACTAAAGGTAGATGGCATAAATTTACTCTTCCTTTTTTTGCTGACGCAGGGATCTGTTCAGAAAAATCAGCAACTTGTTTCTCCACTTGTAGCGGCCAAATATATGGAATTTCATAATTTCTTAATGCAATATCTACCGCCACATTAATACCTATGCTTTCGCCTAATACTTCAACAATATTTCCTACTGCCTGGGTATGGCGTGCTGGCCTGGTTATCATCTCAACGACCACCACATTTCCCATTCTAGCACCATTAATATGTTCTTTAGGAATAAAAATATCAAAGGATAGTCGACTATCATCAGGAACTACATGTCCTATACCAGATTCTAAAAAATAATGTCCTACAATATGATTACTTCGTGGAACAAGCACGCGAATAATGCGAACTTCTGTACGTCGTACCGGATCTTTGCATAATGCTTGGATAAGCACAACATCACCATGCAGCGCCTTTCTCATTTCTTCTAAAGAAAGGTAAAAATCGTTTTTCTGACCTTCTACTCGTAAAAAACCAAAACCATCACGATGGCCAATAACAGTACCCTTTAATATATATTCACGACTTAAAATTGGTAAATGATATTTCTCAGCCTCTCGAGCTTTATATGGATTTTTTGCCATCACCAACCTCCACTACCACATCGATTAATAAAATACATTAGGTCTATTATTTATTTTAAAAGTAACTTATAAAGTGGCTGATCATTATTATTGATAAGATCAGCCTGGGTATATTTATCTAATATATTTTAAAATGATCAATTAGGTTATTTAATATTTGTTTTAATCGACAAGCATAAGTTCTATAGAAATAATTACTGCGGCCATTTCCTAATATTATAGTCTCTAATAGAAGCTCACTTATTCGAAGCTGATCAGCTAGCTTGTCTAAGTAAATACCAATATTTTCTCTCTCACAGCCAAAACAAGTCTAACTAGGCTTGGCTTAATTGATTAATTATTTTTACCATATGGTTACGCAATACACCGTAAATATTAGTCACTTCAATAATATTAGTAATTTTATCCTTAGGTAAGGACTTAATATAAATCAATGTTCTTCAATCATAATTAGTAACCCTTGTTAACTAACTACACATAAACACCTAGTTATAAAACAAAAATATAAAGACAACTTTTTGACATTAATTGATTTAGTTATATCTATTTAAGCAAAATAAATCAGTAAAGCAGGTAACATGAATTACTAGATATAAAAATAACGCCTGAATGTTCAAAATTATTTAAGATATATTATTGAGTAGTAAAATTAATTATGCATCAAAAGGATCTCGTAATATCATTGTTTCAGCAAGATCAGGCCCGGTTGAAATAATATCTATAGGTATCCCAGTTAATTTCTCAATCCGTTTAATATAATTAATTGCTGCTTGAGGTAATTGATTATATTCTTTTATACCAAAAGTGCTTTCACTCCAGCCTGGTAATGTTTCATATATCGGGGCTAAATCTTCCCATTCTTCTACCGCTAACGGCGGTATAGTAAGTTCAGTTCCATCTGGTTTGCGATAAGCAATACAAAGTTTTACTTCATCCAACCCATCTAATACATCTAACTTATTTAAACAGAACCCAGAAATAGAATTTATTTGAGCTGCTCGGTTAATAGCAACAATATCTAACCAACCTGTACGACGGTAACGGCCAGTTGTTGCACCAAATTCTTGCCCTTTTTCCCGCAAGTATTCACCTGTTTCATCGGCTAATTCTGTTGGAAAAGGACCACCACCTACACGGGTAGAATAAGTTTTCAATATTCCTAAAACATAATCAATATAACGCGGACCTAAGCCTGAGCCAGTAGCAACCCCACCCGCCGTTGTGGTTGAAGAAGTCACATAGGGATAAGTACCATGATCAATATCCAGCAATGTTCCCTGTGCCCCTTCATACATGACTAATTCGCCTTTTTGATGTGCTTGATATAATAAATAAGCAACATCAACGGTCATATCCGTTAAAATATCGGCAATAACCATAATATCATCTAATGTTTTTTGGTAATCGATAGCAGGTTTTTTATAAAAATTCACTAATTGAAAATTATGATAATCAATTATTTCATTAAGTTTGACGGGAAAAGTTTTTTTATTAAATAGATCACAAAGACGTAATCCACGGCGGGCAACTTTATCTTCATAAGCTGGGCCAATGCCCCGGCCTGTCGTGCCTATTGCTTTTGCTCCTCTGGCTTTTTCCCGCGCGTTATCTAAAGCAACATGATAGGGTAATATTAATGTACAAGCTGCCGAAATTTTGAGACGCTCACGTACCGGCACACCACGTGCTTCCAATTTTTTTATTTCATCCATTAAAGCATCAGGTGCTAACACCACACCATTGCCAATAACGCTTATGACATTTTCCCGCATCATCCCTGATGGGATAAGATGGAGAATAGTTTTTTTACCATTTACCACTAGCGTATGACCAGCGTTATGCCCACCTTGATAACGAACAACATACTTAGCGCGTTCAGTTAGTAAATCTACTATTTTTCCTTTACCTTCGTCACCCCACTGAGTACCTAATACGACAACGTTTCTACCCATTTTAAAATTCACTCGATGGCTTAAAAAAGAATTATACCATTAGCAGCTCTAAATTTTTATAACAAAAATACCTTTTATCATGATAATATTAACAGATTAAAGCATACCTAAAGGGTGCTTATCTAGAATAATTTAGCAATTCGCTTATCTTTTTAATGATCACGCACCGCTATTTATTTAATTGGTGCTCGCATATAGCGAAAAAAATAGATATCTGGGCTTAATACCATCACATCATCACCATTTTTTTTACTAAAGCTCTTATCGTATGCCCGCAAACTACGAATGAAAGCATAGAAATCTGGATCTTGATTAAATCCATCAACAAATAGCTTAGTCGCCATAGCATCTCCTTCACCATGTAATCTCAGTGCGGTGCGCTCCGCTTCTGCCAATGTTTTTGTTACTATTTTATCTGCTGCTGCACGGATCTTAACTGCCTCTTCTTGACCGTGTGAACGGTGCTGACGCGCTACAGCCCCTTGTTCAGCGCGCATACGCTCATATATAGATTCTGAAAATTCACTTGGCAATTCAATACTTTTTATACGAACATCGACCACTTCAATCCCTAGCGTAGCTAGGCTGTTTGGATTAACAGCCTGCCAATTATCCTTGATCTCTTTATTAAAACTTGCTGCTGCTGAAGCTACAGTCTGATCAGCTTCTTTTGTTACTTCAATATCTGAAGCAGAACCTTTATTAAGTGCACTAAGTACATTAATAGTCAAGTGCCCACTTGAATCTGTAATAATATCTTTCATATTTAAACGGCTAAATTCTGAACAAATGCGATCGCTAACTTTACGTTTCAGTAAAGTATTAGCTTGGTAAGGATCACCGCCCCCGGTCGCAACATAGTAACGACTAAAATCAGTAATTCGCCATTTTAAATAAAAATTAATAATTAAATATTTATTTTCGCTAGTCAGATAGCGATCTGCCTGAACATCTAATGTCTGAATACGAGTATCTAACATCTTGACCATTTCAATAAATGGTATTTTTAGATGCAACCCTGGCTCATAAATAATAGGGTTATTATCACTATAACGTACAACCTTACCAAACCGTAGAATAATACCTCTTTTTGTCTGTTGAACAGTGAAAACGGACATATACAACACAACTAATGCGGCAACAATGATAACAATCACTGATTTACGCATGATTATTATCTCCCCACACGAGTTGAATTACTGCCCCGAGCACTATCTAGTGTGCGATAGCTATAAGGCGATTTAGGAGAAATAGCTGAATAATGAATAACTGTTGGTGTTTTTATTTTTTGTATATCCGCTGCGTTATATTTGTTTCCATTACGTATAATTTGCTCTAGTGATAACACTAACATATTATTGCTCTTGTCGTTAATAATAACCTTACGCGTATTACCTAGTACTCGTTCCATTGTCTCAATATATAAAAGCTCACGAGCGATCTGAGGAGCTGCTCGATATTCCGGCAAAATTTTGGCAAAGTTGGCCACTTCACCTTCAGCCTTGAAAACTACACTTGTCTTATAAGCTGAAGCTTCTTCAATTAATTTTTGTGCATTACCTTTTGCTAATGGCAGGACTTCATGGCAATAAGATTGCGCTTCACGAATAGTCTTCTGTTCTTCTTCTCGTGCCGCAATAACATCATCAAATGCCGTTTTAACCGCTTCCGGTGGACGAGCAGCCTGTAAGTTAACATCTAATATTGTTATACCTATATTATATGGTCTTATCATATTTTCTAACTCTTTTTTTGTTTCATCACGGATAAAGGCACGTTTCGTTGTTAATACTTGTTCCATTGCTGATTGACCAACAATTCGGCATACTGCGCTATCTATTGCCTGACGCAAACTGTTATCCGGGTTAGTTACATTAAATAAATATTGAACCGGATCAGTTACTAGATACTGGACGTTCATTTCTACTTGAATAATATTTTCATCCGAAGTTAACATCATACTATTAGTCGCTTGTTCACGTATGGTTTCAACATTAACAGGAATAACTTTTTCAAAAAAAATTAAATTCCAATTTAACCCAGGTTCAACAGTATGAATATATTTACCAAAACGGAAAACAACGCCACGATCACTCTCTTTGATCGTATAAAAACTACTTACAGCAAAAATAATAATAATTGATGTAATAATAAATACGATAAAACGGCCGGTTATATTGACGTTATTTTGATTACTCGACTTACCTAAACCACCAAGTTTACGACTTAACTTGCTGAATAGATCTTCAAGATTAGTTCTTCTCTTTTTCCGATTACCTTTATTACCACTGGAGTTGCCGCTATTGCAGCTTCCCCACGGGTCACGGTCCTGTCTGTTATTACCGGGCTGATTCCACGCCATGTTATAACTCCATTCATTATGATTGGTGTTTCAGGGCTAAGAGCAAAATATTTACTCTTAATTTGTTAAAATTGTTAACTATATTTAATGTTTTTACTTAAAAATGTGTTCAGGTAAAGGTTGTTATTGTTTACAAACTTGTTGCCCATTTTGCCAATTAACAATGGGCAACTTTACTTAAAGAATGATACTGCTATCTTTATCAATTTTTTCATATTCGATTACTTTAATTTGATAGAACCGACTGCTTAAACTACCAGCTTTTGGAGGTAAACGTAATTTATAATGTACAATTTCATCAAATGGAATTACTTAACCTGTTTTAGCTAAGAGCTAGCTCAGAATATGAACATTATTCTCATCACGATCAATAGGGGTAGCTATTCAACATGTTAATTTCATTCATGACTAACAATTCTGAAATTTCATTAGCCTGAATTTTTTATAATACACTTTCAACTACTAGAATATTTTCTTCAGTTATCCGCCGCATCGAATAATAAACTGGCCTTCTATGTTTCCTGTAATATAGCGGTAGCTATAAGATCATTATGAAGAAAGACTATTGCTCTAATATTATCAGGATCTAATTATGATATGGTAGGAATACTAGCTTTACTTTTAGCTTGTCTACCCTGTTTTTTTTGCTTTTCAAGCTTACCGAGAAATAATTTGCCAAATTAGATCTATAAGCAATCTAAGATCTGTTTAAAGTTACGTTTTACCAGAGCTACGAAGGACGCACCCTCATCTGTATTTTAATATGAGTCCTGCTACGTACTAAAAAAGAGAACTACATCAGCATTACTGACTTTAATAGCTGCTGTTATTTTTTCTGCTTTACCTTCAAAATCTTTAGCCTGTAGCGCGATTATCATTGATTATCTATATTGGCTTCCTTATAGATGACTAACAATTCAAATTCAATAAGGTCTTCAGTATTTTTTCATTAGAGAAAAAATATGTATAAGAACCGCTAATCCCCCACTTTTTATTTCTATTAAATAAAAATACAAATACTTAACCTTAAAAAATATTAGAAAGACAAAATACAGGTAAAGTTCCCTTTACCTGTATTTTTTATTTAGATATAAATTATTTAGTAACATTACTATCCAGTGGAACTGCTACATTACCTGCATTGTAATTACCTAATCCTGTACCCCCTTGATTACTATAGTGAGATACAGTACGAGAAGGTACTACAGTAGAAATAGCATGCTTATATACAATTTGGCTTACTGTGTTTTTAAGTAAAATAACAAATTGATCAAATGATTCGATTTGACCTTGTAATTTGATGCCATTTACCAAATAAATGGAAACAGAAACCCTTTCACGACGTAACACGTTTAGGAACGGATCTTGCAAAGATTGCCCCTTAGACATTCTATATTTTCCTTATTTTGTTGTTTTTAACTAAGAACCTTTATGGTTCTAAAAAATTAACTACTCACAAAATTGTACCTTTACCACCATTTGTACATAAATAGCAAACCTATGCATTAATAAAATGCAATATTATGTTAATAATTCCCTTAATATCATCGCTATCGCGTCTATGCACGTTTTTCCAACCTCTTAACCATGTAATTTGACGTTTAGCTAATTGACGTGTTGCACATATACTACGATAAACCATTTCATTATAGCTGCTTTCACCAGATAAATATGACCACATCTGACGATAACCAACTGAACGAATAGCAGGTAGATCTTCATCTAGATCCCCTCTAGCATAAAGAGCGCTAACTTCGTTCTCAAAACCAGTTCTCAATATTTGTTGAAAACGCATCTCGATACGTTGGTGAAGAATTTTACGATCTGGCGGCGAAATCGCAAACTGTAACACATTATAAGATAATTCTGCTTCTACAATTTCAGTTAATTCTGTCAATCTCTTACCGGAAACTAAAAAAACCTCTAAGGCACGAGACAATCGTTGAGGATCATTAGGATGGATTCTACCTGCTGAGATAGGATCAACTTCTTGTAACATTTTATGAATTACACCCCAACCAAATTGTTTTGCTTGTCTTTCAATTTCTGCCCTAATTTTAACATCAGCTGAAGGTAATGGTGATATCCCATCTAGCAATATTTTAAAATATAGCATAGTCCCTCCAACAAGTAATGGAATACGGCCTGATGCAACAATTTTACCCATTTCTAATAAAGCATCATGGCGAAAATCAGCAGCAGAATAAGACTGCGAAGGATCTAAAATGTCAATCAATCGGTGTGGAGCAATTTGTTGCTCTTCCAGTGTTGGTTTTGCTGCTCCTATATCCATCCCGCGATAAATTAAAGCAGAATCTACACTAATTATTTCAACTGGTAATTGTTGACGCAATGCCATTGCCAGTGCTGTCTTTCCTGATGCTGTTGGCCCCATTATAAAAATTGCTGGAGGTTTATGTTGAAAAATTTGTCTACTCATAAGTTAAAGCCGTTATCACTGATTCTAAATCAATTAATTGTAGTAATGTTTTCGGTGGTTCTTTAACTAATTCAGGGTAAGCCTGCTCAAGATCAGCTAATAACTGGACCCCTTGTGCAACTGTCCATACTTGTTTTTCATTGACTAAATGATCTGCTAACCAAATCACTAACTCTTTAATCTGACAAGAAGTATTATCAGCAAGAGATTTCAATAGTTGTGGAAATAGCTCCGCTAAATTTTGTGATCTTAAGGGATAAGATACACCACTAATTATTGCTTTATTATGATAAATATTGATGTCAAAACCTAAGGTACTTAATAATACCTTTACTTGATAAAAAGTTTTAATTTCCTTTGCTGTTAAAGTGACCTTTATTGGCCTTAGTAAAGGTTGAGATTTTAATCCTTTATCAGTAGGAATTAATTGACTTAGTTTCAAATATCGCTCAGCTTGCGCTAATGATAACAAACCTATTCCAAATGATGATTCAATCAAGGCAAAATTTTTAGAACAAATTGTTAATATTTTACCAAATTGATAATTTTTATCATTTTTTTCTATAACAACTGATTTTACTGCTATTTTCTCAGTTTGGATCGGGTTTCGCTCTGGGAAAAGTGGGATTTTTTCTTGTTTACATAGTTCATTCTGCATGAATTGCTGATAAAGATCAGCCGTTTTTTTATTATCTATTTTTTTAACTAATTTTCCATTATCGTAACAATAAAATGATGCAGTTTCAGATGGCGTAATTTGGCTACTGGTACTTAATTCTATTATTACTTGCGCTTTTTGCTCTTCAATAACTAAATGCTGCTTTGAATCATCTGAAGCAAAAAAATTTTTGCCGGCAGATAATCTATTTTGCAATCCTAAAACAGGATTCTTTTTATGTTTTGAACTAATCTCGACTTGATTAAATTGTTTTTGGTTTTGTTGGCTAAGTACCATGTTAACACCCTGATAAATAAAATCATGAACCAATCGCGCTTGGTGAAAACGAATTTCCTGTTTAGCTGGATGAACATTAACATCAACCTGACGAGGATCAATCTTTAAGTAAAGTACATAAGCAGCTTGCTGTTCTTCTTGCATATGATCTGCATAGGCCTGACGAATTGCATGATTGATTAATCGATCACGTATCATGCGATCATTAACATAACAATATTGAATTTCAGCTGCTTTACCTAAATAGGGGTTAGTTATCCAGCCTTTGATAGCTAAATCACCATGTTGCCAACATAATTTCAGTACATTTTTGATAAAAGTATTACCACAAATAGCAGCCAAACGTCTTTCATATTGCTCTTCACTATTTATCGCACGATACTGACGAACTAATTTACCATTATGGTGAAAATTGATTGCAACATCGAAACGCGCTAAAGCTATTCTACGTATTACCTCATTAATATGGCTAAATTCAGTTTTTTCTGTACGTAAAAATTTACGTCGAGCGGGCATATTATAAAAAAGATCAATTACTTCAACAGTTGTTCCTATTGGGTGAGCTGCAGGTTTTAGCGTAATATTCATCTCACGCCCTTCAGCGTAAGCTTGCCATGCTTCTGTCTGGGTCTTAACGCGTGAAGTTAGTATTAAACGAGAAACAGAACTAATACTGGTCAGCGCTTCTCCTCTAAATCCCATACTCATAATAGCGGCAAGATCTTCTAGTGTTGCTATTTTGCTAGTAGCATGTCGCTCCAACGCTAGTGTTAAATATTCTTTAGCTATACCACTACCATTGTCATGGATACGGATAAGTTTTGTTCCACCGCGCTCAATTTCAATATCAATACGGCTTGCGCCAGCATCGAGACTATTTTCAACTAACTCTTTCACAACCGATGATGGGCGTTCAACTACTTCACCAGCCGCAATTTGATTAGCTAATTGAGGAGAAAGAATTTGTATCGATGACATAATAACCTCTGCCATATTACATCATTTTTGTGCTACTTATAAGGGATGTTGGATAAAATAATTTAATCATCCTAATAGCTATTGCTAAAAGTTCCAGATAATGATCTGAAACTAAAAGACGTTCTTCGGAACGATTTGTAATACAATCTGTTTCCACAAGAATAAATGGAATATAGGGAGAATGAAGTACATGAAAAATGGCATATTTTGGATAAAATTTATGTATATTACCAATTTTACTTGGTTATCTTAGTACTTTACCTCCAATAAAGCTAAAATAGTTTGGCTAAGATAAAGATCTACGCCATTTGCTCACACATCACCTGTACTATTGAATAATTCAAGTGGCTTTTATTGGAAAGCTACCAACAAGCAACACCTATTTTTAGCTTCGCTGCGCTGCCCACTACAGAAATAAAATAGTCTCCATTGGGTGTTATAACTAACTTAAACATGGTATTTGTCTTTCAGTGGTTCTATAATTTATGCGCGATACTTACCGTTATATTTTTTTCACGATAACTATTTTATCTCATTGCTACTGGAACTGCCATGTCTCAATGGTAACGATAACTTACCAAGTACCTTTAGGTAAAATTTTATCTCTTAAAGGGGTTAGTAATTAACTAACTTTTTCTCAGCAATTCATTATAGGACTAATGCCTTTAATCAACTTTTTATTTATAAATTTCATTGTTAATCAAAATTACTGATAAGATTGTAAAAATCAACAACTCAAAGCACTTAATTCATTAAGTGGAAAAAAGTAATTTTTATCTTAGATAAATTATCATTTACGTGAATATTGGATAAAGTGACAGTCTTTAATTTAATAAACTAAAGATATGAGTTTGCCATTTTTTTATCATAATCATATTAATTATCTAAGTCGTCATTAATAATATTATTATGATAATTGTTCTAATACCATTTCCCCATATGTTGACAACGCAACAAGTCGTGCTTGTCTTCCATTATTATCATATAATAGATAAAGTTCAAGATCAGCGTAGGTTAACATCCCTTCACCTTTATTAGGCCATTCAACTAAACATATAGCCTGCCAATTAAAATAATCACGGATACCCATAAATTCTAGCTCTTCAGGATCAGTTAAACGATATAAATCCAAATGGTAAACTGGATGAGGAGTTAGTAAATACGGTTCAACTAAAGTGTAAGTTGGACTTTTTACATGTCCTTGGTAACCTAAACCTTGCAAAAACCCGCGACAAAAAGTAGTTTTCCCTGCCCCCAAATCTCCATATAAATAAAGAATAACACATTGCTTACAAAGATAAGCTAAACGATGCCCTAAAGCTATAGTTGCTTTTTCATTAGCAAGTAATAAAATAAGTTCTTTCATGAAAAGATTGCCATATTTAATATTATTTATTACCAATAAAACATATACTATATACTTATTATTGAGCTAGCTAATCTTTAAAAGTTACTTATAAAGTAACTTATTTTTATTAATAAGATCATTTAATTAGATCAAATTAATAATAAAAAATAAACATATAAAAATGTTTATTAAAATCCAATAATGAAATTTTTTTATGCGATAAAATCGATAGATAATCATATTAAATAAAAAAATGAAATGTTTTATCTTTAAAAATTAGCGTTTTTTAGTTAAAAGGAGCTTTTTTACATTACTAAGTAAGCTTGATATTATTTTAATACATAGTTAAATATCCGCTATTTAACAATTTTATATTATTATAGGTAGTTATAGCTTGAAATATATTGATAAAATAATACTTATTACCATATGCCTGAGGAAAATTATATGTAACACAGAACCCATGGTACTCTAATTAAAATTAAATAAAATAAAAAACAGAAAAATAAAATTAACTAACAAAATAGGTAAAAATAGTAGGTTATATCACATGATTTTATGCTAATAATATTACCAATCACTATGAGTTGCAAATGATAATAAAATTATCACATAGCAAATAACTCATAATTAGCATGATAATAACACGATCTAAAGGTTGATAAAGTGTTGGCGATAATAAGCTAACTCTGCAATAGATTCCTTTATATCTTCTAAAGCTTGATGGGTATTTTTTTTTGTAAAACCAGGCAATATATCAGGCTTCCAACGGCGAGCCAGCTCTTTTAAAGTACTTACATCTAAGTAACGGTAATGAAAGTATTTTTCTAACTCAGGCATATATTTGAATAAAAAACGACGGTCTTGAGCAACACTATTACCACAAATAGGTGAAACACCCATGGATAACCATTTTTCTAAAAATGCAATTGTGGCTAATTCTGATTTTTTTTCATCATATCGACTAGATTTAACTCTATCAATCAATCCACTTTCAGTATGAGTTTTAACATTCCACTTATCCATAAGTGATAACTGTTGCTCAGATTGATGAATTGCAATAACAGGCCCTTCAGATAAAATAGTTAGATTGAAATTAGTTATGATTGTTGCGATCTCAATAATACGATCTTTTTCTGGATCTAATCCAGTCATTTCCAAATCTATCCAAATCAAATTTTTATTACTATTTACCATGTTATATCCTGGGTTCTATTCTAAACTTATAGCATACAATACTTAGTATATGATAGCTGTTTAAAAGCACAACTGCGATAATTCTTGATAAGAAACTTAATCAATAAACCACCAAAATTATTGAGGTCAGGTTGCTAAAAAAAATTACCACAGGCCAACAGCGCAGAATATATGCCACCCATCAAACTAAGCTCAAAAAACAATCAATGATAATCAACTTGGCATTACTTAAAAGGAATAGATACTCTTATTCAGATCCTGATAGAAAAAATATCTATTGTTGTCTGGCAATCTGGTGTTGGGTAGTCCAGTTTTATTAATAACTTATTAGCAGATAATGAACAAAAAATCTTACTCAACCAAGTATCTAATAATTCAGGATTAGGTCAACATGCACGTATTTACCATTTCACCAAAGGTGGTTTATCGATTCATCAGTTATACGTGAGTTTAAATTATGGCAGCTGACAAAGTAACAAATAAATAAATTATTTATCAAAGTCAGGCAATATTTTGGATACTGCAAATTTCGTGATTGCAAGCATTTATCCGATCCTGGATGTTCATTATAACAAGCCTTAGTCGCTAGAAAATAGCAAAATAATGGTTTGAAAAACATCATCTAATTTTAGCAAAAATGGAATAAACCCACGGTTATCTTTTATAGATAATAAAATTTTATAACCATAACTCTGGAATACATAAAAAGCAGAGGTAGAATACCTATATGTTTTTGATTATAACCGAATAAGATCAGATTAGAGGTTAATGTGCTGGAAAAAATAAAGATAAAATTACAATATCTATTGCCAAAACAAGGATTAACACAATTATTGGGTTGGCTTGCTGATCAAAGGGCGGCTAGTTTTACCCAATTAATGATCAAGCTTTTTGCCAAATTTTATAAAGTTGATATGTCAGAAGCCAAAGAAAATGAATTTTCTGCTTATTCAACTTTTAATGAATTTTTTACTCGTCCATTAAAAGAAAATATTCGTCCTATTGTTACAGATAGTAATCAACTTGCTCTACCAGCCGATGGTGTAATAAGCCAATTAGGATTAATTATGAATGATCAGCTCCTACAAGCTAAAGGTAATTATTATAGTTTAGAGGCATTATTAGCAGGTCATTATATACTGGTAGATCAGTTTAGAAATGGATTGATTGTAACTACTTACTTATCTCCACGGGACTATCATCGTGTCCATATGCCTTGTGATGGCTTACTAACTGAAATGATTTATGTTCCTGGTGATCTCTTTTCTGTTAATCAACTTACTGTAACAAATGTTCCTAATCTTTTTGGCCGTAATGAACGTATAATATGTATTTTTGAAACATTGTTTGGAACAATAGCACAAATTCTAATAGGGGCAACAATTGTTGGCAGCATAGATACTATTTGGTGTGGCTGCGTCAATAATCAACGGGAAGGAATTATTAAACGCTGGACTTATCCTGAAAAAGATAAGACAGGCGCAGTTTACCTAAAAAAAAGCAAAGAAATGGGAAAATTCAAACTTGGTTCCACCGTTATCAATTTATTTGAATCAAACCATATCAAACTAAATTCTGCTCTAAAGCAAGGATCTGTTACTAGAGTAGGGGAATTATTAGCAGAATCAATTTATCTAAATTATGAGTAACATACAAATATCCCAAATTTAATTGATAGATATGAATAATTTTATCTAAGGAATTATATTGTGCGTCCTATTTAGTCTCTTATTCATCACTATACCTGCATTTGCAGCAATCTTGATGAAATACAAATTTTAAAAGAGATTAAACAACTTGAAGCAAATAAAAATACAAAAACGGGAATGCAGAGATTATTCAGGCATTAGCAGAAAAATTCAGCAAGAACAAGATAGAAATTGTGAAATAAGCTACTCCATTGCCTCAGAGGCTAGCTAGCCGCCTACTTTCTGACCCCTACCGTAAGACTACAATCGCTGCCTGTTCCAGTTTCTCCTTTAGCTGAAGCACAATATAACTTAGCACAAACAGAAGTCATGGCAAGAAAGGCGAAAACCAATGAACTATAAATAGCACAGCTTTCAGCTAATAATCGCCAATAAATTGCTCGCTTCCGCATTGAGCTTTTTAAAAAAAGTTACCAACGAATCGATCAAGAGCTTCAAAAATTACGAAATCATCTATCTAAACTGTCAACGACAACCGAAAGCACAACTGGCACTTAAAAACACTGAAATGTTAGCTGCTCAAGGTGCGCGCACAGTTATACCATTTGCCATAAATTCCCCAAAATCAGCAAATTGACAGATAAATTATCAACAAACGGGTTGATTCAAGATATGTTGGAAAATATTGCAATAACGAAGAAACCCCAGCTGAAATAAAAAATTTGACATCAGAAAAAACGCAAATTTATGATTCAGCTATCCAAACTAGGAATTATTAAGCTTTATTAAGCTCAATAATTTCTAGTTATGACAGTGAAAGATGGGAATTAACCAAGCTCTATGTTGTGGCAACCCAGTTAACTAACTGATGCATTAATTAACAGATATCAAAGATGCTACCCATCGTTATATGTTCTGGATCGCAGATACAGATCCTATAAATCTCAACTATCCAATTACCATAGTAAAAAGATCTAACTAGCTTAATACTTTATCTCAACTTAGTGGCGTAATTAGAGCTATATTAACGCTATACTACTGCTGTTGCTATCGTTTTAGGGATCGCTTTGCTCTAACCTTACGAACCGTATTTTGGTCTATTAAGATCGCCCTTCCTTTACCTATTTTATGGTCAGCAATTGGTTACGGTCTACAAAGTGCTTGGCAATTTCCAATTGCTACTGCTATTGGCTCTGGGGTAAGATAGACAACACCGGTTTTATTGATTTTTCTGATTAGTGCTACTTTTTGTTTATTTCCCATTTTTGCTGGTCTAAATAAAATGTAAAAAGGGCGATGCGTTACTATCAATTATTAATTTTTGTTATCCAAGCTTAGGTAGACTATGCTTCATTAGAACTAGCCCTGATTTAACCCCGGGAACAGGGTATGCAATCACCACGTTGACTAAATTGCGCTTATAGGTAAGTCTGATTTTACATGCTTGGGATTGATTGGTCAAAACTACAATGGTTAATTGCCGCGATGGGTGTTGGACTAGAATTTGGTATACAGGAAATTTTTGCTAATATCATTTCTGGGTTAATGATCTTATTTGATAAACCTATTCGTATTAGTGATACCGTCACGTGAATTAACTGGAAGTATTACTACAGGGCAACAACCTTAACAGATTTGGATCGCAAAGACATTATTGTTCCTAATAAAGCCTTTATTACCGAACAATTTATTAACTGGTCTTTATCCGATACAATTACCATTCCAGTACCATCTAGAGAGTACAACAATCAGTCAGATATTACTTAATGCTGCCGCGAAAACGCCGATGATTTTAATTAACCCGGCACCTGAAGTATATTTAGTTGATTTACAACAAGGTATTCAAATCTTTGAATTACGTATCTATGCAGCAGAAATAGGGCATAGGCTGACCGCAATGAAGTTAAATATATTAATCTGTTTTGCACAAACTGCTGTATTTGGGTATTATTTTATTGCTTTATCATAGTAAATTACTTGCTAAGGCAAATATTTTTACTCTAGTTCATACTGATATTTATCATTACCCTGTACAGCTAATTGCTGTAATTGTGTTATTCTATTGGATTTTGCAGTTGTTATATCAGCAGATACTGAAGAACCATAACATTCCTAGCGGAAATACTAAAATGTTTCATATTGTTAGCTTTTTTTTATAACTAACGCTTCAAAAATATACTTAAATAATAGTTAATCTTAGTATCCAAGCTCATTTCATATAATACAAATTACAAATATATTTAAGCAACTTATTTTCCTTTATATAAAGTTGATACTATAAGTCATCATAAATTTTAAAAATTCATTATTAATTAACTTGTTGATATAATCGAAAGCAATCCAGCAAATTAATAATAAATTATTTTTTTCGAACCGAGGTAACCTAAATTTATATGGAAATATTTAAATACCAGTATAAAGTCTACGCAAATAATAGGAAACAGCTTCTTCTTCATTAGAACCGATAATTTCCATATCTGGTAAATGATCTCGCAATAATTTATGTGAGTTTTTCATAATGCATCCTTTTCCCACCATAGTTAACATTTCATAATCATTCATTCCATCACCAAAAGCGATACAATTATGCAAAGTATAACCTAATAAATTAACTACATGCTTTAGTGCATTTCCTTTGGAAACACTACCATTCATAACCTCTAAACAACTTGGTAATGAAAAACTAACGTTGACACGATCACCCCAAAGATTTCTTATTTGTTCCTGCAATAGCAATAATTGCTGATGATCTTCACAAGTAAAATAGACTTTGCTTACATCTGTAGTCGAAAAATTATCCCGCTTAAAAAGTTGATAGTGAAAAATAGACTCTTGAAAAAATGCTTTTTGTTCCGTGCTCTCCCGATTAATTAACCAATTATCGCTAGAATAGTAGTTGGTCAGAATATTGGGATTATCAAACTCCATTAAACAGAGCTGATGAACAATATCAGGATCCACATTATGTGTTAAAATAAGATCTCCATTGGTATTATGTACCCTAGCGCCATTAGATGTAATCATATAGGTATTAATACCTAACCCATTACGGATCTGATCAACATCAATATAGTGACGACCAGTAGCAAAAATGAAATGAATATTTTTTTCTGCTAATAATTTTAACGTTTCTTTTGTATAAAGCGGTAAAGTGTGGTCAGGAGACAGTAAAGTACCATCTAAATCTGAAGCAACAACAGAATAATTCATTATTTTTCCTTGTTTAATTAATGTTGATCAAAAAAATCATTAAGTGCCATAGCACGTAATGCATAGTTTTTTACTAAGATTTCATTGTCTACTAATTTAATAATTAAAGGTAGCTTTTCTTCCCATCTGTATTTTTTGCCTAGCGATACAAAATATTTAAATATCCTGATTACTAACGAACTTATCTTCAGGATATTTTAATACCATAACTAGAACGGCAATCTCTGCTGCTTTTGCAGTAAACTGCAGACTCTCTGCCTTATCCAATGATAAAGATAGACCATCAAGATGTAGTTCAGGATAATAGATGCTATCTACCGGATGATACTGCATAATCATCAATCACTGTTATTAGATCTTTAGCACATTGAATGGTAAAATTTGACAACTAACGCGAAACCGGTAAATTAATGCCTATTATTAGAGCACATAAAACTGCTAAATTAAAAGTTAGACTGTAAGACTGTATTATGTAAGCAAATAACTAGCAAGAATAGATCTTACCATTGAGTGGGATAGTACATAATGAATAATATCTTGGAAAAATTTAAAATTATCAATATAAAATGTATCTTCTAAAAATCTAAAAGCTGGCCATACTAGTAAGCCAAAACTAAATTAGCAATGATTTTTCGTAATTTACCTCATTTAGCAGATAATTTTTTATCTTAATGACCTTTTTGCTAATTCTTGGTTTTTCGATAAAACTCTAGCAACCACCGGTTATAAGAGCACCTCTACTTGTACTGGCAATCTAGGCAGAGCTCTTAAAATAAGTAATATTTTTTTCTTATTAAAAGAATATGAATCATTTGCCGACACACACTCTGCGAATTACTCTTTTTTTAAGCCATAAGCTGGCAGCTCATCATGACTAAATTAACGAATATTTCGATTATTTACTACACGCAAAATTTCAACAGTAATACTACAACTATGCTCTGTATGATAAATACAAGTGGTGAACCAACTATTTTATGAAACCAATAATAGAAAAACTGTTAATCTTTGCATGGTATCAATCATTAATGTATTATCTAATAATAAGAGAATATTTATGCGCCTGCCTTTACATTAGGCTATATAAACTTATAATTGCAAAATTTATTAATGTAGGTATTAAGATAAAATAGATATAGAGTTGATTATTAATCACAAATCACAATTGATAGTAAACTTTCAATAGAAAATATTACATAGTAGTGTGATTTATGCATTATTAGATGTTGCTAATTGCTTAGCTAGTGGAACCATATATTTAAATATTAATTACTTCCATCTAAGTTTAAGTTGTGGAAAAAAATTGATTGCGATGGTAAAAATAATTACCACATCTGATCTCTGTTTTTTACAGTCTACTCTGCTCAAGCTATCTTTATTTATCGAATAAACTCATAGCCAATTTTTACGTTTAAAATAAACGTATGGTGCCAGTCCGGCAATGATCATCAATATGATTGCTGCTGGATAGCCAAAATGCCAGCCTAATTCAGGCATAAATTCAAAATTCATCCCATAACTTGACGCCACTAGCGTTGGTGGTAAAAATACCACAGAAACCACGGAGAAAATTTTAATAATCCTATTTTGTTCAATATTAATAAAACCCATCGCAGCTTGCATAAGAAAGTTTACTTTTTGAAATAGCGATTCATTATGGGGCAACAGTGATTCAATATCACGTAAAATATCTCTCGCTTGCTCTAGTTGACCTGCAGGTAATCTTGCCCGTCGTATTAAAAAATTTAATGCTCGTTGACTATCCATTAAACATAATCGCATTTTCCAGCCAATATCTTCTTGTTCAGCTAAATTAGCGAGTGCGCTATCAAGTTCATCACCTTGTTTACCTTCCAGAATAATCCTGCTTAACGATTCTAATACGCTATAAATATTTTCTATTACATCAGCAAGTTGTTCAATTTTTGTTTCAAATAAATCTAAAAATAACTCATAAGCATTAGCATCGATCAGCTTTTGACTTCTTAAACGCATACGATACAAACGAAAAGCAGGCAGGTCACGCTCACGTAATGTATATAAGCGGCTATCACGAAAGGTAAAAGCAACCGTCGAATTCCCAACATGTTCATCGCTGTCTTGATAATAAAAAAATGAATGAATATGTAACCCATCTTCATCCTCAAAAAAGCGCGCCGATGCCTCAATATCAGTTAATTCTGATGGGGTGACTAATAATTGTTTCAATTCATTTTGCACTGTTTGCCGTTCTTTTTCATCAGGCTCCATCAAATCAACCCATACTGCATCTGTAAGTTTTTCCCCTTCATCAAGCTCAAGGCGAGACAAACGGTGGTTATCTAATTTAAATGCCAGCAGCATATTTTAGCGCCTCCTTTAGAACCACAAAATAATAGATAGTTAATTAGTAACAAAAATGTCCATGTTTCGAGCATTCTTTATTGCAACTCTAATTTAGCATAAGCTGCAACTAGCAGCTTGATCACCTTTCCCTGAAAAGCGATTTGCAAACGGTACCTTAATAATAGTTCCTTCACCAAACTTAGGATGACGAACCAGTTAGCCTAATACATAGCAAATATCGTTTTTATTAATTGAAGTACTTCCTAAGTCGTTGATGGCTAATAGGGCGTGAAACTGTTGCACGTAAACGAACTTCTTCAATACATTCATTCGGTAATTCAGCAATAAAACGCGATGGACGATGGTAGACTTCTTTCCCATATAATCGACGGCTTTCTGCATAAGTCAGCGTTAATTTATGCATCGCTCGAGTCAATCCAACATAAGCCAACCGACGTTCTTCTGACAGTCGTCCGCTCTCTTCTACACTCATCTTGCTTGGAAATATACCTTCTTCCATACCAACAATAAAAACTAATGGAAACTCTAGACCTTTTGCCGAATGTAGCGTCATTAACTGAACTGCATCAAGATGCCGCTCCGCCTGTATATCACCAGATTCTAACGCCGCATGAGACAAAAATGCCTGTAATGGTATTAGATCTTGATCATCTTCTTGATAACTAAATTGACGAGTAGCAGTAACTAACTCCTTAAGATTTTCAATACGCGCTTGTGCTTTTTCACCTTTTTCCTGCTGGTACATTCCAAGTAGACCTGAGTCATGGATCATACGATCAGTTTGCACATGCAATGGCATATCTATAGCATTTTTAGTAAATGCATCAATTAACTCAAGAAACCGTTTAATAGCACCAGCCGATCGACTACCAAGGATTTTTTCAGCTAATAAATATTCACAACTTTCCCAAAGAGTTAGTTTTTTTTCGCTAGCTACCTTACGAATAGTGTCTAATGTTAGTTCGCCTATCCCGCGCGTTGGTATATTAACTACTCGCTCAAATGATGCATCATCATTACGGTTAGCAACCAAACGTAAATATGATAGCGCGTCTTTAATTTCCTGCCGCTCAAAAAAGCGTTGGCCACCATAAATACGATAATGTATTGAAGACTGCAACAAGGCCTCTTCAAGCACTCGTGATTGTGCATTGCTGCGATAAAGAATTGCGCACTGTTTTAATGTGCCACCTTTCTTATACCATAGCTTAATGCAACTAACAACATAACGCGCTTCATCTAACTCATTGAAGCCACAATAAAGCGATATAGGTTCACCATCTGTCCCTTCTGTCCATAGATTTTTTTCTAACCTGTTATTATTATTGGCAATCAGCGCATTAGCAGACTTCAAGATATTTTTAGTCGAACGATAATTTTGTTCCAACCGGATAATTTCCGCGTCCGGAAAATCTTGCAAGAAACGTTGAATATTTTCTACCTGTGCACCACGCCAACCATAAATTGACTGATCATCATCGCCAACAATCATCACCTTACCAGTATCATAGGCCAAAACACGTATCCAGGCATACTGGATACTATTGGTATCTTGAAATTCATCAACCAGAATATTAGTGAAACGTTCACGATGATGTTGTAGTATATGCGGGTTATTCAGCCATAATTCATGGGCACGCAATAAAAGTTCAGCAAAATCAACCAATCCAGATCGATCACACTTATCCTGATAAGCCTGGTAAACTTGTAGCCAAATGGCCTCTGTTGGATTGTCATAACTTTCAATATGCTGTGGCCGCAAGCCTTCATCTTTTTTTTTATTTATGTACCACATAGCCTGACGTGGTGACCACTTACTCTCATCTAGATTTATGGCCTTGATAATTCTACGCAATAAACGATATTGATCATCACTATCCAAAATTTGGAAATCTTGCGGTAAATTTGCATCCGAATAGTTATTCCGCAACATACGATGCGCCAAGCCATGAAAAGTCCCTACCAACATACCGTCTTGATTGCTACCTAATAATATATTAATACGATTACGCATTTCAGTCGCAGCTTTATTAGTGAACGTCACCGCCATAATCGAGAAAGGAGCAACCTTATCAACCTCCAGTAACCAGGCTATTCGATGAACCAGTACTCGTGTTTTACCACTACCCGCGCCGGCAAGTATTAACATGTTAGTTCTAGGTGCAGCAACAGCTTCGCATTGCTTATTATTTAAGTTTTTAAGTAAAAATGATGCTTTCATGGTTATCATTAAATTAAGAGATAAGTCAATAAATTACTATTTTATTTTTAACTAGATGAGCTGATTATATCAGCGCAATAAGTGAAGCTAAACCGGTAATCTCAACATGAGGTAATATTTTATTATCATTGGTTAATAAGTTGCTATTGTTAGCATTGATCCAACAGGCTTGCATGCCACTATGTAAAGCACCTTGAATATCAGTTGTTAAACTATCACCGACATGCAAAATATTATCTAATACAATATTAAATTTCTGCGCGGCAAGATAATACATATCACTAAACGGTTTAGCGCGACCATCTTGCCCCGCTTTTAAAACAAATTGAAAATAATCGCCTAATCCACAAGCATAAGGATCTGCATTACCATTAGTAATTACTGCTAGTGGGACTTTTTCGGCTAAGGTAGATAAAGTTTTATGGGTTAATTCTGGTATTACGATTTTACTACGCCAATAAGAAAAGTGTGCTATTATATCATTAGCACCATCAACCGACTGTTCTAGATCGTAACCATAATGACAAAGTAACGCTTTCACTGCTAACCAACGCCAATGTGTGACATCATGATAAATTTCAGGATACTGATTAAAAATCAAAGTTTGATATTTTTTAAAATCTGAAAATTGAAGTTTATTTAAGCGATCATCATAACAACGAATAAAATTTAATAACTTCTTTTCAGTTTTAGCAATAACGGGGCGATTATCATATAATGTATCATCCAAATCAAAGGTAATCGCTGTAATAGAAGTTAATTGCCGATAAAAACGCATTAAAGGTTTCTCCCTTTTTGCCCTTGGGTGAGTGAGTTACATCATAATCATAAACTTTAGCTAAATACTTAAAATCTGTTTGTTGTTGAGTTCTAATTATAGAAGTTTTCTCAGCTTTTTGCTCTTTAAATAGTATTGAACTTAGTTAAAATTAAGAAACTACCATATTGATACAAATATCTCCATTTTATCCTACCGATAATGTAAAAAAGACAAACAAAACAAGCAAAACAATAATCCCTTTACTACCATCATCCAGCTCAGGATTAGGATTATAAGGTGATTAAACAATTAAAAGCTGATAACATCCAATCTTATTATATTGATCTAATAACCGACAAATAAGCTTATGAGAAAAATCAACATTCTTAGTAATTAGATCTAAGATCATAAAATTATTATAGAAACTATGAATTGTGTATAATTGCAATTTCTACGATGACAGACACAGAACTTCATCAATTGGTTGACAAATTGATGGATAAAACAGAATAATAATTTTATTGGTTTGATGGTAATCATCATTTCAATTACGAAATACATAGCGGTATTATGACTTCTAACCTTAAAATGATCTCTAACTGCTTAATGTATATAAAAACTAATACCTAATTCTTTTCGATATACATTCTTATTGAACTGTAAGTTTTAAAATTAGCAAGACAAATAATAAATAACTTGATTTTTATCTTCTATTTTTATTATCTGATAAAAGTGCAGTAAATTGAAATTAATTAAATTTGCACAGTAGGTAGATAAGGATGAGTAAAAACAGCTGACGTCCCTATTTTTTCCTCTAAAATAGAGATATTAAAACCATGATTTTCTTCTGTCTTTTTAAAAAAATTGTATAATCACTTCACTGGCATAACTATCAACAACTAAAGGTAAATAATAATTTACCTTTACATCTAATTTTACCGGTAAGCCATGCCATTTATTCTGAGAAATTGCACCATAAAATTCGACTGCATTTTCTAATTTCCGCACTGAAACATTCAATCGCTAAAAAAATAATCACCAGGCATTCGTGGTGATGCTTTTATATCCAAGTAGTGTAATTGCCCTAGCTATAAACTGGAACATCATAGCCTAGCCTAAGTTTGCTCACCGCGTTATAGATCTACGTGTTAATGTGGAAATATGGTTGAGCAAATTAGTTAATGGGGAAGACTATGCTTGCTGTACCTAAAACGTCTCAGTATAGAAACACAAATACGTTGCCAACTTAATCTGTAGGCGTACTAGTCAGTAGCCATTGCATTGGTATTGAATGCCATATTGATGACAATTCCTAAAATTTAACATTTGGTCGGCGAGAGAGGATTTGAACCTCCGACCAACTGGTCCCAAACCAGTTGCGCTACCAGGCTGCGCTACTCGCCGAAAATAATAAAATCTTTATTTTAAATATGTTTTTTATGTAATTTTAAAAACTTATTTATATTATGTTGGAAAAGGGTTAAATATCTATAAGAATACTAACATCTTAAGTATGCCACTATAGCATAATTTAATAAAACAAATATGGGGTGACTAATGGGATTCGAACCCACGACAACCGAAATCACAATCCGGAGCTCTACCAATTGAGCTATAGCCACCATAAAAATCTTTTAAAATTTAATTTTATATAAAATTAATCTGCTATCACGTAGCAGAGCAAGTAAATGGCGCGCCCGACAGGATTCGAACCTGATACCGCTGCCTCCGGAGGGCAGCGCTCTATCCAGCTGAGCTACGGGCGCTTAACACCGTTGCAGGTGAGGATGGTACGGATTTAATAGCATGCTGTCCAGTGATTTTTTGAATAAATAAGGTTATTTTCTTATGCTGTATCTCTTTCAATCATAAAATTAACTTTGCCATCAGTTTATAACCAGTTTAATAGGAAATGTGATTCTAAATACGCTGTAAATAATTAATGATAAACGTGTATACGGACTAATTACTATGCTAATAAGCAAGCAAAAATTCTAAAAATAATCAGGTACTGCTCACTTGTACTATCAAAGCCCATAAATAAACCAACAAAACCTTATTTCACTTAATGAAATAAATTCATTCAGCCTATCTTATCTTCAAGGATAAGAATGAGTCCTTGTTCTTGTTTCGACAGAGCAATTTCCTGTCCTTAATCACTTAATACCATATGACCTTCATGGTTAAAATTACAGATAATAGTGCCGTAATGAAACCATATATATTATTTAACGATAACTAAATAATAATTGATAAATGTCATCAAACAGTTTGCCCCCATGTAACGTAGAAAACCTAATAATTTTATCTGTCGTTTGATACGACTAGGCTGAGAAAGTAATCTAACCATTCTAATCCTAATTGTTGCCATAATTTGCTCGTTTTACATGTCCGGTAAAAAAATCTAAAGTGCATTGGGATATACTTGCTTATAATCTATGAGTAAAATGTCTTGCTGACCGCTACCGTAACAATTTTTGCTCCACTAGCCTTGATTTGCTCAAATAATATTTCACGTTGTTCTGGCTTAAAGTAACCGTACTTACTACCAATAATATTTACTTTCCAATGAATACGAAGTTTATTTTCGGTCTGTTTAAGAATTTATGCTTTTCCACCCACTAAAAACACGGGGACAGCATTTTGGCTCGCGATTGCCATCAATGACAAATCAGTCAGTACCCGCAATACGTGAAATCTTTGCTGGTGGATATTTATGACGAATAGCTATAACAATCCATCTATAACAGCGCATTTAAGTCACGGTCTTGCTCTGCAGTTAAGATTTTTTCCGCCTTAATAGCCACCAATATTTAATACTTAACCTTTTGATCTAAAATAGATCATTAATGAAATGGTTTATATCAGGAAACCAACATATGACCTAGAATGTTATATTTATGGAGGACTTGTGGCTTATTATTTAGCTTATTTTTTACAAAAATTCGTGGTCTGTATATATCCGAATTAACCCAGCTTTAGCAAATAACAAACCAATCGCAAATACCAAACCCCAAAATACCACTAGCGATACAAAAGAGTCCACACCCTCACGGACCAAGACAATAATATTTAAAATAGCGCTAAAACATAAAACTGGAAGAATAATTGCTTTATAGCGATTAGTTTCAATCTCACTTTTTTCGTAAAGCAAATCAAACAATTTAATAATCAAGCCAACACAACACCTAAGGAATAGGAATAAAAATAACCCCACCCATAACTACTAAAGAACCAATTAGTGTGGGCGATATAGCTAAACCAGAGTGGTTATCAAGCACTTGCCAGCTAAAATAATTAGCTGAATTAAATATCGTATTAGGTCGTTCATTCAGGCCATAGCCAAGTGGGAATGAAAACATAAAAATAACGTACAATAGCGGCCAAGCCTTGTAATTATATTTTGTCATAGTTATCTAGCAAAATAGCTAAATTAGGGGAAAAGGTATCCACCGTTAAATAGATAAAAGTATAAAACCTGACCACTAACATCTAATCCATAACGTCTTAATGCTAACCAAAACATACCGACAAACACCAGCAATAATTAACATCCAGAAATTAATCCAGCAACGGACGATTCCAATAAAAAAGTGCAAAGGAGATAATAATATTAGCCAGTGTTCCGCCCACAACTCAATAAATGAGTATTCCAAAATAAATTGTGCTAAATAGAAAAAATAACCAGCGATACTGAGCTGTTAAAAATAGGGAATTAACATTGCAGGGATGAAAAAATAAAAAAAACGGTTTAATGCCACACTTGAAACTTCATCAGAAAAAATCCTCCTATCCTATAGGACTGTAAACGAAATAGTAAAATACATTTTTTCCCTAATAATTGTCACTTCACCATTAGAAAAATAATTTTCTGCTGCATGGGCAACTTCGGAAATATATATTTGATTATTATCTTGATATCCCATAGGGACGAAAATTTCGACTTGATGATCAGTCGATTGGATTTATCACCGGAGTTACCTACCAAAATTTTTATTTTATCCATTTTATTAATCTATTTAGCGCCCCTTGATAACCATTTAATCTAAAACAAAAATAGTCAGCAATCACTCCTGCTGACGATAATCGATAGGGCATTTTTGCATCACGGTATTTAGTATTGCTAAAAATTAATTTGCATAAGCGATTCCTATTTGGATTAATGCTAAGGCAAAAATGACCGTTTGATAATGTTTATGACCAAATAGCACCAGGAGCTAAATATTTTTAAAATAAACGCTAAGATAGTTGAAACCACTAAAATCATTGATGATGATGTGCCTAATATAATATAGCGCTCAATTTTGTTGGTGTCTGATTATATTCAGCAACATATTTCGTCACGCCATTGAATATCCAGGAGAAAAAACCAAGTACCGTCCGTAATCAATTGCCGGAAATTTCCTGACTGGCCAATACCACAATAGTAAAAAAATTGATAACTACTAATCCTGTACTAATTTTTATCAAGGTTGAAATTGCTGTCCAAATAGACGCTTTAGCTAGTGACATATTAATCAAAAAAACATTGAATTTGATTGATTACTTGTTACTGCTCTTCGTCAGTAAGATTATAAAACATCGGTAAACGAACTAAACGATTACTTTCTTGTATAAAGATCATAACCATAAAAACGGCTAAATTTATATCCTGCTTATAATGTAAAGCCACATAATGAAATGCTGATAAAATATTTGCTGCTGGCATATACTTATTGAAAGCGGTTCTTTGTTCAATATCTTTTAATTTAATATAAAACATATGGGCATTATGTTCTATATTCGCCGGTATCACCGCTAACTCTAATTTACTAAGTTCAGCGAAAGGTTTAAGCTTATTATTTTTCCATAAAGCTAGCCTACGCTGATTAATTTTATTCGCTCCAATTGCGCCCATAAATAAGCAGCTGGTAAATCTGACATTAAGTAAGTAACTGGAACCAATGTCTCGCCAGGTATATTTATCAACTGGGCTGCGGAAAAACTGACTACGATCCGTGCCTTTTTCCAGCACAATTTCTGCTCTGTCAATAAGTTATGGTTAACAGCTCCCTATTCTCCACCTTCCTGAAAACTATAACAACCAATATGCCCTCAAGCACTTTTCCCTTTCCCTTATAAGTGGACGCCCTGATCCGCGTCTTTTGTGTTGTTCTGCTAATTAATAGTATCCATTTCACACGCCACACCAGCATAGTGAACAGGTAGCCGCTTCAATTTTACTCTCATCGATATTCATCGTACCAGGAAGTATATCGATAAATACAATCTTTGCGCCCCTTAGCACAAAAGCATTAGCAGTATAAACCTAGGTAAAACTTGGCATAATGACTTCATCGCCCATCGCCAGGTTGAATATCAAGCAAAATAGCCGCCATTTCCAATGATGCAAGAAGGAACAGCGCTTTCTACAACGCTAGTAAAGAGAGATACCATTACTACATCACTGGCCACTCTGCATAGCTTCTTGAATGTAATGTAATTCAGTACCAATAACTGGTGGTTTATTAAATGTGATCATGTCGTCCTAGATACCTATTTGCGAATACAGACGGACTAATATTACTGATTTTAGTTGATCTAGCCCATTGGCAGGCGGCTGTTAGTAATTTACCCCTTATGGTTAGGAAGCTAATAACCCAATGCGCGCATATTTTTCAACTGTCAGTTTTCTTATGGTGATAAATGAATATTTCCTTGTTTATCATTAACTAATAAACCAAGATCATCAAAAGTACCGATAACTGCTTTTTCAATCCAAACATAATAAAGCCGGGCATTATCTATCAATCGGGCGAAAACGGCTATGTGAAAAAGCGGTAGCAGCAATACTTTTTACTACTTAAATCTCATTTTCAGCTGAACTGTACTTTTTATGCTAGCCACATTCAGACAAAAATATACTTCACCTTCTACCAGCCAAAACCCCATAGCTAAATAAATCAATTTAATTTCTGCTGTAGCAATTTTTGCTTGCACAATGTCGTAGTCGGCGCATCTGGTGCCAAATGCAACTTGGCGGTTTTACGATTTTAAAAACCACTTTCCCAACTATTTCCATATTGGAATGGACAAACATGCAGTAAATCCTGTAAATATTTACCATAACTGGTTTTAGCTAGTTTATCCGCTGATTTTCTAATCTGTAACCAGCCGTTACGCCAGGCGATTTCTTCTAAACAAGCTATTTTAAATCCTTGCCTTTTCTCAACTGGTCTTCAATCAACATGGGTGCCGGTATCTAACCCTAACCAAGCAAATTCACGGCCTAATAGCTCAACATTTAGCTCACCACGCTCAAGATATATTTGATTGATACATGTTATCTCAAGCTCCCCACGTAATGAATGAAGGCTTAATTTGTTTAGCAAAATTAATTACTTGATTATCATCAAAATATAGTCCAGTAACGGCCCAGTTAGATTTAGGTTGCTGTGTTTTTTCTTCAATAGAAAGTATTTTAACAATTTTATCAAATTCCACTACTCCAAAACGTTCAGGATCTACCACCTGATCCGCAAAAATTGTTGCTCCTAAATGACGACCCCCGATTTTAATTTTTTGCGAAAAGCCTGTCCAAAATAGATATTATCAACTAATATCACCTACCTATAAAACTTTCACCGTTCAAGAACGCCTGTGCTAACCAGTCTGGTGAGGTTTGTATGGCATAACTGAAATGAACACCGAAAGCATCGCCATCGCCAAGTAACCGCTGATAATCCGGGAGATCTTCAGGCGTTGAAATAATTAATTAATATTTCTCTGAGACCAGCTAACATCAGTACCGAAAGCTGATAGTAAATCATAAATAGGTAACAGTTGCTTAGAAACACCTAGTGGGGTGGTTCCAGAGCACAATGCCTTTCATCACTTTTCCTCGGTTGCTGAAGCGATGCCTAAATCTTCACCTAACCATCTTGCGCTTGTCGCCACCAGGTTTCATTGCTCAAATACCATTCAACGTGGTTACGAATACCAGATTCAAAAGTATCTTGTGGCTTCCATCCTAACTCTTGTTCTATCTTGCTGGCATCACCGGCATAACGCATATCATGGCCTAGGTAATTAAATCATGATAATGAGCTTACTCCTTCAGGCTTGACCGGACGTAACAGCTAGCTGGCGGCAAATTGTCTTTACCACATCAATATTTTTACGTTCATTATTGCCGCCAATATTATAAGTATTACCTGAATATGCTTGACTGATGACTACAATGCACCTCCATGATCTTCAACATATAGCCAATCACGTATCTGTGCACCTTGACCATAAATAGGCAATGATTTACCAGCTATCGCATTCAAGATCATATAAGAAATTAATTTTTCAGGTAAATGATAAGGACCATAATTAAAGGATAAGTACGCTGCCTGCCAGGCTCTTACTAAATGGTCACTGGAAGCCTTTGAAGCTGAATAAGGGAAGTGGTTCGGTAAATAGACCCTCAGTGGTATGCAAATAGCCATAAACTTCATCGGGAGAAATATATATGATGGAAACGAAATATTTTTTGTTCTCCTGATTGAAATTATTCCAATAATTGCGTGTTACCTCTAATAAAGTACCAACAATATTAGTTTTGATAAAGATAGTTGGCTCATCGAATGCATAACAGCATCAGGGTGATATTGCTTAAAAATTTTATCAAGCTAAGGTTGATCACAAATATTTATCTGGGCAAAAGTATAGCGATAGCTTTCTATAACTGACGCTAACGCAGATTACCGGCATAAGTCAAACTATCAACGACGAGCACATTATCGTTACCGATAAATCCAGCACCCCCAGTTATTTTAAAATGAACCGGATAGACAACTTGAACATCATAATTATTTTTAGCAATTTCAGCTAATGCATGACAAATACATTCAAATCAGCCAAGCCACCAAAACTTTACCGGCGATGTCCTGTAACTAACAGCAGTTTTTTATTTTGATCAAGAAAAGAATATTGCGCGGCAATGCTTGCTCGTATTGTGGCATAATTCATAACTTTATCATGCACCCATCACAATGCATCGATAAAAGGCAGCCAGGCTAGTTGCCATCGCGGTGGTAGTATCACCATGAACAAATACCACATCAGGGTTAACTGGTATCATTCCTTATCTTGTCCTGGTGTCATAATATCTAAATCATAATCTGCTCTGATATTTAAATTATTGGTAACTGATTATCTTGTGTTTGATTAATATGCGAATCAAAATTTTGCAATAATTGTTGTTGGGTGTACCTAAATTATTAACTGTCGGTAAGTTAGTGACAGCATTTCCGAATAACCCTAAATAATAGATAAGGGAAAATGGCAGCAATAACAGCAAAAAACCAAAAAGCTAATGCCTGCCATTTTGATAAAGCAAAATACCTCATGCTGCAAAAGAGATACAAGAAAGCCCACCAAGTAGACCATCAATACTTAAAAGCATGCGCCTGCGCCCCAAACAGCAAATAACGTCACTAAATAGCTTAAAGGCCCCACCAAAAACATCACCTAAGTTATCTAACGTTAGACCGGAAAAATAAATCATAACCAATGCAACAATAGCTTGAAGAGTTGCTCGAACTTGAACACTAATATCAAAGCGATCATCCAATACTCCAACAAATACTAAAATTCCAGCACAAATCAAATACCACAATTTATGTGGAATAAATTCTGGTGTAATATTGCACTTCTGATTTAGAAGTAAAATCTCTACCAAAGACCCTATTAGAAAAGCTCCACTTTTCTTTTATGTAGCGCTTTTTAGTAAATAATTTTTTAATAGAAATTTAAGAACGCTTCATAAAATTGAAAAATTCATCATTCGTTTTCGTCATTGCTAATTTATTAATTAAAAATTCCATGGCATCAATTTCACCCATAGGATGAATAATTTTGCGCAATATCCACATCTTCTGTAACTCATCTGGTAAGGTTAATAATTCTTCCTTCCTAGTACCGGAACGGTTATAATCAATCGCAGGGAATACGCGTTTTTCCGCTATTTTCCGTGACAAATGTAACTCCATATTTCCAGTACCTTTAAACTCTTCGTAGATCACTTCATCCATTTTGGAGCCGGTATCAACTAATGCCGTAGCAATTATTGTTAGACTTCCACCTTCTTCTACATTACGTGCTGCACCAAAAAAACGTTTTGGACGGTGCAAAGCATTTGCATCTACCCCACCTGTTAAGACTTTTCCAGAGGAAGGAACTACTGTGTTGTAAGCACGAGCAAGACGCGTAATTGAATCTAACATAATAACTACATCTTTTTTATGTTCAACTAATCTTTTAGCTTTTTCTATAACCATTTCAGCAACCTGAATATGACGAGATGCAGGTTCATCAAAGGTTGATGCAATGACCTCACCATTAACCAGGCGTTGCATTTCGGTCACTTCTTCTGGTCGCTCATCAATTAATAATACCATTAAAACACAGTCTAGATAGTTATTGGCAACATTAGCGACAATATTCTGCAATAACATGGTCTTACCTGCTTTTGGTGGAGCAACAATTAAACCACGCTGACCACGTCCAATAGGTGCGGCTAAGTCTAGAACACGAGCGGTCAAATCTTCTGTTGATCCATTGCCACGCTCCATACGTAGACGGTTATTAGTATGTAGAGGTGTCAGGTTTTCAAACAGTATTTTACTACGGGCGTTTTCAGGTTTATCAAAATTGATTTCATTCACTTTTAGTAAGGCAAAATAGCGTTCTCCTTCCTTTGGAGGTCGAATTTTTCCTGATATTGTATCTCCTGTTCGTAGATTAAAACGACGAATCTGACTAGGAGAAACATAAATATCATCAGTACCTGCTAGATAAGAGCTGTCAGCAGAACGAAGGAATCCAAATCCATCCTGCAAAATTTCTAGTACTCCATTACCAAAAATATCCTCTCCACTTTTCGCATGTTGCTTCAAAATTGAGAAAATAATATCCTGTTTTCTCATGCGGGCTAGGTTCTCTAGCCCCACTCTTTCGCCAAGAGTAATCAATTCTGATACGGGCGTATTTTTTAATTCGGTAAGATTCATAATGGTGGGTTCTTAAACTCGGGGTATATTTTGGGAAAATATGAACAATAAATATTACTGTAATCTTTAAGTGCCTATTTAAATAAAAATACAAAAACCTTAAACATTATTGATGAATATATCAATTTCATTAGAATATAAATTCATGTAGTCGGAGTAGTTTGTTACTTTACTACCTTAAAGAACACTCTTTATACAACCAAGACAGAATAAGACTATAATAATTCATTTCAAAGTTAACGAATAAATCTCACTTTATACTTATTAGGCCCTAAACAACAGCACCAAGTAAATAACAAATGTAATGGGTCTGTCTAAAAGAATTATTTATATGAGAGTAAATGAAATTCTTGGAGGATATAAGATTATCCAGAGATAACAAATATGGTTATACAACAATATATTGAATATGTACACATTAAGATAAAAACGTGTATCATATTGATTAGTAGCGCTAAATTACCATGTTTCAAAGTAGACGTCTAACAGTAATTTTAGACAAGTTTTAGCTGATTAAACGTCTATTATTAATATTTTATTAAAATTTAGATTTTTTTATCTAAAAATTCTTTTAATTCAGTTTTAGACAAAAGACCAACTTGCTTACTAAGCAGTTCACCGTCTTTAAAAAGTCCTAAAGTAGGAATGCTACGAATACTATATTTATCCGCTGTTTCAGGATTATTGTCAATATTCAATTTTCCAATGATCAATTTATCTGCATATTCACCAGCAATTTCGTCTAAAATAGGAGCAATCACTTTACAAGGTCCACACCATTCTGCCCAAAAATCAACTAAGACTGGCTTTACTGACTCTAGTACCTTTGTATTAAAATCTCCATCAGATAGATGAATAACTTTGTCTCTCATTACGATACTCCAAGGATAAAAATTTTATGCCATTTCAGGCTAACATTAATTTAACCACTTTGGCTTTATTTTAAAAAATCTGCTTTTATAAAGCAACCGTTCGCTTTTATTATATCAAAATATGATTAAAATATATTTAATATAAAGAAGTTTATTAATTTCATATTACACCATAAAGTTATTTACAAACTTAATAAAAATGACTTTTATAATTGTAGATATAGAGGTTAACATTGTATTTTACTGTAGAAGGGGGAGATATTGCGGAGTAAAAACCAAAAATAACAGGTAAAAAATTGATTTTAAAAATCAACATTTCATTATTTACTAGTATATCCAACAAATTAGGAACATCAAGTTAATCAAACCATAGCTCTAATTATAGCTTCTACACGATAATGAGTGATTTCAATATATACCGCGATGCAAAATAATTATCACCTATAACTGGCTTTTAAAAATGAGAAAAAATTCTCATCATAATGATTACTGAAGAAGAAGTTTAACTCATTTATCAGGTATTAGTATATCCAACTGGAGGTTTAGATAACCGATTAGTAATATTGGCTGTAGTAGGACTGAAATAATTACCGGTACTAATGTTAAAAATGGTAAACTTGTGAGCCATAACATAGGTTGAGTGACCTAGCTTGAACAAGATTTTAAAGATAATTTTTCGCCAGCTTAAAACTGCCACACATAGCTAATTAAGCAATTTTGGCCAATTTTTATCGGCACTTCAGTATAGGCTATTCAAAAAATTATGTTGGTAGTTAGCATGGACGAATATATTACGATAAATAAATCGCAATTTTTTTTAAAAAAGTAGCGATCATAAAAAATAGATGAATTATAAATTAAAGGGTTAAAGCTTAAAAGCTTTTTACCCAGTATTTTAGAGATATAAATTGTCATATTTGCAGAATTTAAAATAGATAATATGATATTAGCCGGTGGAACATTGCGTGAAATATTCATGTCTCATATGTTTGATCTGCCTACAACTAGTATATTGTGATACCAACCAAGTTGGTAAGCAATTAAATTGAAGTAACGTTATTTGAGTACTGATTATTCCTATATAAGATTGATATTATCTAAAATATTATTTTCATCAATACTTGTTTGATGGGGTAATACCATACCAAATAAAAACACGCTCTATCATATTCATAATATGTAAAGCGTTAGATAACTTGCTCTAAAATCATATGCATGACTTTTTTAACTCAACACATCATATTTTGAATGTAATAACTGCTAAAAATTGCATTTGCAACATAGAAAAAATATTAAGGTTAAGTATTTTTAGGATTATTTCACAACAAGCTTCAAAAAATTGTGAGATTATCATTCCAATAAAAGATCTAGATAAAGCTAGTAAGTTTGCTTTAGCTACAGTAAAATTATTAATTTAGAATGGCTACAAATTGATATACAGAGAATATTTGCATGGATTAATCCTGATGAATGGTGGGCGATACCAGATTCGAACTGATGACCCCCTCCTTGTAAGGGAGATGCTCTACCAACTGAGCTAATCGCCCGTCATGATGTAGGTGTATTATAGGGATAGTTCTGCATGAGTCAACGGTTTTTCAAAAGAAAATATTCGTACGTTACAAAATTTTAATAAACCTAATATTTTTAACACCAAATAATATTTATTTAGACTTATTTAATCTGGATCCTAACTGTGCCAACTTCATTGAGTAATTAAATTAAAGGAAATTATAATAAAATCCTCATGAATAAAATAAAAACCCGTTTTTCGCCAAGTCCAACAGGTTATCTTCACGTTGGCGGCGCTCGTACCGCACTCTATTCATGGCTTTATAGCCGACATAATAAAGGAGAGTTTGTCTTACGTATTGAAGACACCGATCTTAAGCGTTCAACACAAGAAGCAATTGCCGCTATAATGGATGGAATGAACTGGTTAAGTTTAAATTGGGATGAAGGTCCTTACTATCAAACTAAAAGATTTGAACGTTATCATTTCGTTATTGATAAAATGCTTACCGCAGGTACCGCCTATCGCTGTTACTGTTCTAAACCACGATTAGACCATTTACGTGAAGAACAGATGGCAAGAGGTGAAAAACCGCGTTATGATGGCTGTTGCCGAGATTATGTTCATAATCATATACCGAATAAACCTCACGTAGTGCGCTTTCGGAACCCACAGCAAGGTTCCGTTATTTTTGAAGACCAAATCCGTGGCCTAATTGAATTTAATAATCTTGAGCTAGATGATCTTATCATACGCCGTACCGATGGTTCTCCTACCTATAATTTCTGTGTTGTTATTGATGACTGGGATATGAAAATTACGCATGTGATCCGTGGTGAAGATCATATTAATAATACCCCGCGTCAAATTAATATATTAACCGCTCTCGGGGCGCCAATACCGGCATATGCGCATGTTTCAATGATTTTGGGTGATGATGGTAAAAAATTATCTAAGCGTCATAGAGCAGTTAGTGTCATGAAATACCGTGATGACGGTTATCTACCAGAAGCATTATTAAACTATTTGGTTCGTCTCGGATGGTCTCATGGTGATCAGGAAATTTTTAACCGCGAAGAAATGATCAGTTATTTTTCCTTAGATGCGATTAATAAATCTGCGAGTGTTTTTAACACTAATAAATTATTATGGATGAATCATCATTATATCAACTCATTACCAGCTGAATATATTGCAGCTCATTTAGCATGGCACCTTGAACAGCAAGGTATTGATACCAAAATTGGGCCAAGCTTAGCAGATTTAGTCAAGCTTCTTGGTAAGCGCTGTAAAACCTTAAAAGAAATAGCTGATTCGTGTCGCTATTTCTATCAAGATTTTGTTGCATTTAACAGCGACGCCGCTAAAAAATATTTAAGACCTATAGCGCGCTTACCATTAGAAATGGTACAGGCAAAATTAGTTGCTATTAGCGACTGGACATGTGATAATGTTCATCAGGCAATTGAAGCAACTGCTAAACAACTGGCAATTGGTCTAGGTAAAGTGTGTATGCCTCTGCGGGTAGCGGTGACAGGAACAGGCAAATCACCTAGTGTTGATGCAACTGTACATGCTATTGGCCAAAATCGCTCATTAAAACGCATTGATAATGCTTTGGTTTATATTAATAAACGTTAGAATAGTATTGCATAAGGACACATTATCACTGTCATTTTAGGCTAGATGAATATTTTTCCAATAGTGAAGCACTATTTTCCAATTAATAGATTCATAGTATTATTCAGCTTGCGGGGCATCTATAATTTTGCTTTATGATCTTTAGATCAAGCGTTCCCATATAAGCATCTATAATCCCCATAGAAACCGTCAGGTGGAATATGGATAGGATGTTGTGACATTCTACTTAATATATATTTATCAGCTATAAAATTTTATGATTGGTCAAAGGTTAATGAACAACCAGCATAGCATTAAACGATTACATTTTTCCTATTTTATATTCTTAAAAGAATATAAGGTAGCATTTTGCTATGTTTCAGGATGCTAATCTAATTAACTAGGAAACAAAAATAATTGTATATAGTTATCTGTAAAAAGAAGATAGCGAGATTGGCATCTATCATGCTACCAAATAAAAAATCGGTTTCTGCTGCGGCAGAAACTAATAAATAGTCTAGCAAAGCCAGCCACAAATTGCTGATTAATATCATCATTTAGGAATAACTAGGCTAATATAAACTTAATAAATAATAGTTTAAAAACATAACTAGCACGATCACTGCTGTTTTAAATAGATAACTTACTAATGATAACAATGGATCAAATAAAGTAAAAAACTGTAGACATAAATATTGACCAGTATGTTATTAATTGAACAAATAGCTATATTTTTTTATGTTATTTATAGAAAATAATCTCGAGTTAGTTTAATTACTAAACCCGTATTAAGTGAGTAATTTAGTGATTTATCTTACAGATAACTAATTGATAATGAACAAAATAATATCATCCAAATTAGGAAGCTGAAAAAAACTATCAAATATTAATGATTTTATAGTAATGTCATTAATTCATTCTCCTTAATAATTTTAATTCCTAACTCATTTGCCTTGACCAATTTAGAACAAGCTGCTTCACCAGCGATCACCAGATCGGTGTTTTTAGAAACACGGCCAGAAACCTTTGCGCCAAGTAATATTAATTTATCTTTAATCTCATCACGAGTTAAACTATTTAATGTACCAGTTAAAACTAGCGTTTTCCCGGTAAATGGACTATCTATTTTTTTTACTGGTATAGCCGGCCAGCTAATACCAATTTCGTTAACTAATTTATTAACAACATCACGATTATGCTGTTCATGAAAGAAATTAATAATATGCCTAGCAACTATCTCACCAACATCGGGTACCTTTTTTAGGGACTCTATATCTGCTTCCATGAATGAAGTGAATGTAACATAATGTGTTGCTAAATTGCCGGCCGTTGCTTCGCCAACTTCCCGAATACCAACTGCATAAATAAAACGAGTTAATGTCGTTTGTTTTGATTTATCAAGCGCATTAATTAGTTTTTGTGCAGATTTTGGACCCAAACGCTCTAATCTGGCTAAAATATCAATATTTAAACGGTAAATATCAGCTACTGTCGTTACATATTTTTTATCAACTAATTGATCAATAATCTTATCACCCATGCCAGTAATATCCATTGCTCGGCGCGAAACAAAGTGCTTCAAGGCGCCCTTACGTTGTGCAGCACACATTAAACCGCCAGTACAACGGATGACTACCTCACCTTTAATACGCTTAATCACTGAACCACAAACAGGACAGTGAATAGGAAACCGGATTTCTTGATTAGCAATAGACTTTTTTGTTTTGAGTACATTAACAATCTGTGGGATCACATCACCAGCTCGACGAATAACTACGGTATCCCCAATGCGTATCCCTAACCGTTCTATCTCATCAGCATTGTGCAATGTTGCATTGCTTACCGTCACACCTGCTACCTTAACAGGCTCTAATCTAGCAACTGGTGTAATCGCACCGGTACGTCCCACTTGAAATTCAACATCATGTAATAAAGTGATTTGTTCTTGAGCTGGAAATTTTAATGCCGTAGCCCAACGAGGAGCCCTAGCTCCAAACCCGAGCTCTTCTTGCAGCGATAAGAGATCAACTTTAATAACGACACCATCGATATCAAACCCTAAGCCTAAACGTTGATGCTCAATTTGATGATAATAGGCTAAGACTTGTTGGCTATTTTGGCAAAGAGTAACCTTATCACTAACAGGTAACCCCCATTTTTTAAACTGCATTAGACATTGGTATTGGCTAGTAGGTAATTGTCCGCCTTCTAGTAAACCGAAACCATAACAAAAAAAGGCTAATGGCATTTTAGCAGTAATACGAGGATCAAGCTGACGTAATGAACCTGCTGCTGCATTACGTGGATTAGCAAAAATTTTACCATTATTACGCAGAGCTTCTTCATTTAGCTTTTTAAACCCCCGATGAGTCATGAAAACTTCACCACGAATTTCAATTCGTGCAGGAACATTATCACCGGTTAAACGGAGCGGAATTGCTCGAATAGTACGAATATTGGCTGTAATATTTTCACCTGATGTACCATTACCACGCGTAGCTGCTTGCACTAATTCACCTTTTTCATATAACAAGCTGACCGCTAAACCATCTAATTTAAGCTCACAACAAAAGGTCAATTTTCTGTTATTTTTTAACCTATCATGTATTCTTTTATCAAAGGCTAAATAATTATCTTCGTTAAAAACATTATCTAATGATAGCATCGGTATTTTATGGTGTATCTGCTCAAAAGCCGTTAATGGGGCAGCACCAACCCGTTGAGTTGGTGAATCAGCAGTTATCAACTCTGGATGATCATCCTCTATGGTTTTCAATTCCTGCATAATTCTATCATATTCTGCATCGGGTATTTCAGGGGTATCTAATATATGATAAAGATATTCATGATGCCGTAATTGCTGTTTGAGCGCTGCAAGATGATTTTGTTTTTCTTTCATGATTCACCATACAACTAAAGATAAAATCCCCGCGATCACGGGGGTCGATTACTAATCCTTTAAGATTTAAGTGAGTGCTTTTCTAATTTAGCGGTGATATTCCTCTGGTGTGATAACATTTTGCGATCCTCATCAAGCACAACACTACCAACATCAGCCTAAATACGTTAATGTTGCTTGCAACATCATAAACTAAAACTTGACCTTGCAGTGCAGAAACATGTAAAATAACAACAATATATTTATCTTTTTTATTAACTCTATCGTTTAAGTTAGCTCAGCTGTTTTATTATAATTTTCAATTTTCTCAACAATTTGTTGGCAGCATTAATTATGCTGTGTTTGCTACAAAATATCCTGACCTAGCTTCACTATTAATTAAATTTAACGCAGGTTCATACTTAATGGCTATCTTTAAATGGCTTCGTTGCTTTTTATAGCTGGTAACAGTAAAGCTATTATAGTTATTGCACCAACAACCACTAATATTAGACGCCAATCTGGCATGTTGTTTTAAAACAATGGCCACTATGGCCGTCATATGACGAATATTTGCTAATAACGTTAAGTGTAACCAGCTACATACTTTTCTTACCATCAAAATTAGATATTTATTATTTTTCGCGGTTTTTTAGCTAACAAAGTACTAATAAACTGATAGGTATTAGTTTTATCACTGATAATCTAGATCATTAATTTTATTTAAGTTTACTTTTAACGATGATAAAGTGATACAACGCGCTCATCGGTATATCATCAGGTGCTAAGGTGATCGCGCGGGAAAATTATAATAACCCCGGCTTAATAATATTGTAGTTATTTTACCTTATTCTGATGAACGTTATTTAAGTACAGATTTATTTTCTACTATTTTATTGAAAAGTAATACGCACATCCAGCTTTTTTTAGCTAAAATATTTTTTATTTACTAATAAAAAATATCAATTTTTTTGAGGGAAAAAGTATGTTCCAACAAGAAGTTACCATCACAGCACCTAATGGTCTTCATACTAGACCGGCGGCTAAGTTTGTCAAAGAAGCAAAAAATTTTTCTTCTGAAATTACACTTTCCTATAACGGCCAATCTGCTAGCGCTAAAAGTTTATTTAAACTACAAACACTCGGCCTGACTCATGGAACTGTTATCATGATTTCAGCTGAAGGGGAAGATGAGTATAAAGCAGTAGAACATCTGGTTAAGCTCATGGCTGAATTAGAATAATGACTACATACTGGCAATATAACATGTATCTTCTATTTTTATCCCTGGATACCTTAATCCTGGGATACCTATTTAACTATAAGTATCAATAGTCCTATGAACCAACTATTTTGGGGTAGTAAGGTAACATTTATGATTTCAGGAATTTCAGTATCACCAGGTATTGCCTTTGGCAAGGCATTAATTCTCAAAGAAGCGCCAATTGTTGTCAATCAAAAAAAAATTTCTGGTTACCAAATTAGTAGTGAAATTAACCGCTTTGTTGCTGGTCGCAAAAAATCAATAGTACAATTAAAGATGATAAAAAAAACTACAGAAAAAAATATTGGTGAAGAAAAAGCGGAAATATTTGAAGGTCATATAATGCTGCTTGAAGATGAAGAACTTGAGCAGGAAGTTCTTTTTTTAATAAAAAAAGAGCGCAAAACTGCTGATTCAGCAGCTCAAAAAGTAATTGAAGAACAAGCAACAGCATTAGAAGAATTAAATGACCAATACCTTAAAGAGCGTGCTATTGACGTAAGAGATATTGGTAAACGCTTACTAAAAAATATTTTAGGGTTGCCTATTGTTGATCTTAGTTTAATTACAGAATCGGTCATTTTAGTTGCCGCAGATCTTAGCCCCTCTGAAACAGCACAATTAAATTTTAAAAAAGTTCTTGGCTTTATTACTGATTTAGGCGGACTTACTTCTCATACTTCAATTATAGCCAGATCGCTAGAAATTCCGGCTATTGTTGGCACAAGTAATGCAACCAAGAACATCCAACTAAACGATTATCTTGTTTTAGATGCTATCAATAATCATGTTTATCAAAATCCATCTGATAGTGAGATTGATAATCTTAAACAAATTAAAGAAGAATATTTACTTAAAAAAAGCGAGCTTGTAAAATTTAAAGGTTTGCCAGCAATAACTTTAGATGGTCATAAAGTTGAAGTTTGCGCTAATATTGGTACTATACGTGATGTAGAAGTTGCAGCACTTAATAGTGCTGAAGGTGTAGGTCTGTATCGCACTGAATTTATGTTTATGGATCGCAATAATTTACCTAGCGAAGAAGAACAATTTCAGGCTTATAAAGCAGTAGCAGAAGCTATGTGGCCACAAGCTATTATTATTCGTACCATGGATATTGGTGGAGATAAAGATCTTGCATATATGAACCTACCAAAAGAGGATAATCCATTTCTTGGTTGGCGAGCAATTCGTATTTCCCTTGATCGCAAAGAGATTCTGCATGCTCAATTGCGTGCTATCTTAAGAGCATCTGCCATCGGCAAACTACGTATTATGTTTCCTATGGTCATTTCTGTAGAAGAAATTCGTACCCTTAAAGAAGAGTTAGTAATACTTAAACAGCAGTTAACTGATGAAAAGCACGCTTTTGATCATTCGATTGAAGTTGGAATAATGATTGAAACACCAGCCGCTGCGATTATTGCGCATCACTTAGCAAAAGAAGTTGATTTTTTTAGTATCGGTACCAATGATCTAACACAGTATACATTAGCCGTTGATCGTGGGAATGATCTTATTTCTCATCTTTATAATCCCATGTCTCCTTCAGTGTTAAAACTTGTTAAACAAGTTATTGATGCATCTCATTCAGAAGGTAAATGGACAGGTATGTGTGGTGAGCTTGCTGGTGATGAACGTGCTACAGTATTATTACTTGGTATGGGATTAGATGAATTTAGTATGAGTGCAATATCCATCCCAAATATAAAAAAAATTATCCAAAATGCAAATTACAAAGATGCAAAAACATTAGCAGAACAAGCTCTTAATCAACCAACAGCAAAGGAATTGATGGATTTGGTTGAAACATGTTTAAAAAAAACACTTTGCTAAAATCATCAACTAACTTATGATAATAAAATAATTAATTAGTAGAAGATCAATGGGTCTGTTTGATCCACTTAAATCACTGGTTTAAGATGATAAAAATAGTGCCCCTATTGATGTAGAAGATGTTCCAGACGTTGTTTTTTCCGAAAACATTGTTTGTTATGGCATTGCCATTAAGCCAACAAAATTGTGGCTCCAGTTGATGGTACTGTTGGTAAAATCTTCTAAACAAACAATGCCTTTTCTATTTAATCAGATAATGGTATTTAGTTATTTTTCCATTTTGGTGTTGGAATTAAAGGTCAAGGGTGAAGGCTTCACACGTAAAAAAATAAACCACGATTCTTATCTTCATTAATTATTTATTAATGGAACTTATCCTCTGTTTCGCTGTTTAATAATAATGACCCAGTGGAAAGAGAGCGATCTCCTACAAATATAAGTTATTATTGTGCAGATTAAATCTAAATAATACCACTTACTTGCTAAGTAGCTAAAACATTATTTTATGGCACTTAATTTTTAAGGATACTCCATTTGCTAAACTATGAGTTATATGAGTAGTGAGAAATACAATTAATTGTTAACATATTAGTTTAATTTTAATCATGGGAATAATTCCCTTGCACTGCATTTGGTTAGATTTTAGGAAATAGTATTTCTATCTATGTATTCTATACTGTGTTAATATCTTCATTGATGATTTAAATTCCGGATATTAAAATCTGGAACAATTGTTGAGCAGGGATCAACTTTTAAAATTTAGCAATTCCCTGCGTCTGCTACAGAAAATATTATAATACTGGTAGATCACCGCTATCAAGCAATGGTGGTACTCTATAATAGCCTACCTACCTCTATTTTTTTCTAAAAAACACGTGAACCATAAGTATGATTGTTTGGCTGTGGATTTTATTTAACTACTGATTATAGTTTTGAATAAGATTTTATGCACTGGCATAAAAATGCTGTGATATATATTTTGTTATTAAATATCGCAATAAGCCACGCGGCGCAGGATGTTGGTAATAATTTACTTAAGGCATACCTCATATTTGAAAAAATAAAGAGCCTGGTGTGAGCACGAACTCCAATTTCAATTACGAAGGCGATGAGGCGATGTTACACAGAATTTAATCCGGTATGCGTTCGTGTAATCCTGTTCTGGCTGGCAGTAGAACAGAATCAATTTTCATGTCCTTATCACCACTAGTACGCTTGGAATATAACGATTATCTTAAATCGTCCAATTAAGATGAAGAAAAACTTTATAACTATTTTGGAATAGAAAAAATTGGGTATAAAGATTTTTTTAAGTGTGTAATTTGTCATTAATTTTTTTACGATGTGTTATTAGAAGTTTTCGCTTATGTAAATACGTTGACGTCAATTTATTTTTCTTACCGGCATAAGGGTTATCGCCTTCTTTAAATTGAATACGAATCGGTGTCCCCGTAACCTGTAATGTACGGCGAAAATAGTTTATTAAATAACGTTTGTAAGAATCTGGTAATTTAGCTACTTGATTGCCATGGATGACCACAGTAGGTGGATTATAACCACCGGCATGAGCATATTTCATTTTTACTCTGCGACCTTGTATCAGAGGTGGCTGATATTTTTCTTCTGCTATTTTCATAATACGCGTTAATAAGGACGTACTTATTCGCCGTGTTGCCGACTCATAAGCTTCATGAATAGATTCAAATAAATTACCTATCCCACTACCATGTAACGCTGAAATAAAATGCACTTTGGCAAAATTAATAAAACCTAATCGCAAATCAAGCATATCTTTTATCGATTGGCGAGCTTCTTGCGACATACTATCCATTTTATTGAATACAATCACAAAAGAACGTCCAGCATTTAAAATAAAGCCTAGTAATGATAAGTCTTGACTAGAAATGCCTTCTCTGGCATCAATAACAAGTAAAACAACATTAGCATCATCAATTGATTGCAACGTTTTGATCACCGAAAATTTTTCGAAAGTTTCAGTTATTTTCCCCCGTTTACGAACCCCCGCAGTATCAATCAGGATATACTCACATCCGTCCCGTTCCATCGGAATATAAATGCTATCACGGGTTGTACCTGGAATATTATAAATAACTACCCGATCTTCTCCTAAAATACGATTAGTTAAAGTTGATTTACCGACATTAGGCTGACCAACTATTGCTAATTTAATTGGTAGTGAACGCTGATTAAAGACTTTTTCTTCATTATTGTAAATATTATTTTTCTCTTCCTGAGCAAGCAAATAAGCTGCATTGGATTTCTCTGGAGAGAATTCAATATTATTAGCTAATTTTAGCGATGAATATGTAGAAGCCAGTTTTTTAACCAGTTGATTAATACCGCGTCCATGAGATGCGGCAATAGGATAAATATCCTTGATCCCAAGTGCATAAAAATCGCCTAAACCAGTATTAATTTCTAACCCATCAGTTTTATTTGCTACCAGGTAACTATACTTCTTACGACTGTGCAAATGTTTTGCAATTTCATGATCTGTTGGCATCAACCCTGAACGAGCATCAACCATAAAAAAAACAATATCAGCTTCTTCAATTGCAAGTAAAGTTTGAGAAGCAATAGGTATTTCTATCCCATTTTCTGAACCATCTATACCACCGGTATCAATAACAATGAATTCTTGCTTTGCAAACGTTGCTTTGCCGTATTTTCGGTCACGCGTTAAACCAGGAAAATCAGCCACCAGAGCATCTCTAGTTCGAGTTAATCGGTTAAATAAGGTAGATTTTCCTACATTTGGCCGCCCTACTAGCGCAATGATAGGGATCACTTTTAAGATGCCTCATAATTTAATCTTAATAATACTAAAAAATAAAACAGTAGTGGAAATCATAAGTTGTTAATTATATCTAGAAAATAAGAATATTTCATATTTTTCCTGAATGAATAATTTATCAACGGCAATAATCTAATAGCTACGTAATATTAACTTTATTTTGTGATACAAATTGACCTTCATGGGTCATGGGTATCTAACCAAGGCATCTTGCGTCTATAAAGTTACTCTATAACTTGTGGCTAGCGCTAGCACCAGATCATTTAGATCTACTAACTAGATAACATCATTGGTAACAATAATATTCTTCACCGACCTTAGATCACTATTTCATCTACCTGTTCATTTTTATTGATATAAACTCCTAAGTTAGAAGTTCAGTCAAGCGGATAGCAATTTGCTGCTGAAAAAATTTTTCCTGTTCACCAGTGCGTAAATCTTTTATTGTGACTTGACCATATTGGCATTCATCTTCACCTAAAATTAAGGCAATTTTTGCCTGGTATTTGTCTGCTCGAGCTAATTTTTTTTTAATATTACCGCCGCCATGATGAGTCATTAATTTTAACCCTGGTAGTTCATCGCGAATTTTTTCTGCTAATACTAATATTGCCTGTTGACTTGTCTCACCACAAGCCATTAAATAAACATCAACTAAGTTACATTCAGCAACAAAATCTGGATTAATTTGTCGTACTAATAACACAATGCGCTCCATTCCCATCGCAAAACCTACCGCTGAGGTGGATCGTCCGTCTAGTTGCTCCACTAGACCATCATAACGGCCACCAGCGCATATTGTACCCTGCGCACCTAATGAATCAGTAACCCATTCAAATACGGTACGATTATAATAATCTAAACCACGAACTAAACGTTGATTAATTCGGTATTTAACGCCTGTTGCATCGAGTAATTTACAAAGTATAGCAAAATGTTGTTTTGAATCATCATCAAGATAATCAGCAAATAATGGAGCATCATTAAGTAGTTTTTGCACGTTAATATTTTTTGAATCAAGGATTCGTAATGGGTTGGTCGACAGTCCATGTCGGTAATCTTCATCTAATTTATTTTCATATTGTTGCAAAAAAGTGACTAATACCTGACGGTATTTTGCTCGTGCTGCTAATGATCCAATAGAGTTTAATTCTAGTGAAACATATTTATCAATCCCCAATTCACGCCACCAACGTGCTGTCATCATTATAAGTTCAGCATCAATATCTGGCCCAGCTAAACCAAAAACTTCAACACCTAACTGATGGAATTGGCGATAACGTCCTTTTTGTGGCCGCTCATAACGAAACATAGGTCCCAAATACCAGAGACGTTGTTGTTGATTATACAATAATCCATGTTCAATCCCAGCACGTACACAACCAGCTGTATTTTCTGGACGCAGTGTTAAACTGTCACCATCCCTGTCATCAAAGGTATACATCTCTTTTTCAACCACATCAGTTATTTCACCTATTGCGCGAGAAAATAATGAGGTTTGCTCTACCATGGGGGTTCGTATCTCACTAAATCCATAACTAGCAAGGATTTGCTTTAATTTGTTTTCAATTTTTTGCCAGAATTGAATATCGGCAGGAAGACAGTCATTCATACCACGAATAGATTGAATGTTTTTAGCCACTTTATTTCTCTATTTTAAAATCTACTATAATACTGATTATAAAAGTAAATGTTAACAAGGTGCAATTGCAATCCATAAATAAAATTAGCTTATCACTCTATGTGTCAATATTATTAAATTAATCATCTAATTGTTCAATATCAATCTGCCTATTTTCATACAACATAGCTGCTTTTGCCCCTGTTACGCCAAGGGTAGAAAGAAACCTTAGCTTCGACCGTTAACAACGATTGGGGTAATAATCTATTTTAACTGCTCTTCTAATGCATTAACGGTACCAATAATATCAAACTATTCACGTGAACAGGTTGAACAAGCAATAAAATTAATACCTCGTTAGCGAATGCGCATAGACTTAAAAATATTAACCCAGAGTTTAACTTATTCAACCAGATCTGCTGCTAATGAGATACGTAATTACATCAGACAATAATATCCCTCCCTAATCAGATAGCTGATTTCACTGAACCAGCTCGTACTCCACCAGCTTCGGGAATACATACCTAAATGTAAAGAACGCCCACTTGTTGTAAATATTAAATCTTTTTAACTATTGCTGCAACATCCGTTGTACGCGTGCGTATTTGTAATGGATTGTCCTGTGATTGGGGCTCTCCCAGCATGTTCTTCATCATTAGTTGATTTATATAGTAGATAATAAAATGAATAAGTAATTATGATATCTAATTCCAATTCTTTATATAATTTCAGGCTGCTTTTACTATAAGTGGTTCACTAACCAGCTGTTTTTCAACGTTCGTTTCGTTCGATCAATAAAATCACCCGCTAATTGACCGCAAGCGGCATAAATATCATCACCACGAGTCTTGCGTAAAATAGTAGTATAACCATATGTCATCAATACTTTTGCAAAACGATTAATACGGCTATTAGAACTGCGGCTGTATGGCGTATCAGGAAATGGGTTCCAAGGAATTAAATTAATTTTACTAGGCGTATTTTTAAGACATTCAGCTAGCTGATGTGCATGCTCAATACTATCATTCACAAAATTTAGCATGACATACTCAACAGTAACACGTCCCTTATTTGCATTAGATTTAGTTAGATATCGTCTAACACTAGCCAATAAGGTTTCAATATTGTATTTTTTATTAATGGGTACAATCTCGTCACGAATTTTATCAGTAGGAGCATGTAAGGAAATTGCTAAAACAACGTCGATCATATCACCTAATTTATCAAGCGCAGGTACAACACCAGAAGTTGATAAAGCCACTCGTCGCTTTGACAATCCAAAGCCAAAATCATCCATCATAATTTCCATTGCTGGAATAACATGGTTGAGATTTAATAGGGGTTCTCCCATTCCCATCATCACAACATTAGTAATTTGACGCCGGCCACTGGATTTCAAAGAGCCAATAACTTTATTGGCCAGCCATACCTGACCTATAATTTCTGAAACGCGTAAGTTACGATTGAACCCTTGCTGCGCGGTTAAACAAAACTTGCATTCAAGAGCACAGCCAACTTGAGAAGAGACACAAAGTGTCGCCCGATCATATTCAGGAATATAGACTGTTTCTACTTGTTGTTCACCTACCTTTATTAACCATTTTATGGTGCCATCAGCAGAACGCTGCTCTTGCGAAATTTTAGGTGCCCGAATTTCAGCAACAGCCTTTAATTTAGTCCGCAACACCTTATTGATATCAGTCATCAAATCAAAATTATCATAACAGTGGTAATAGATCCATTTCATTACCTGATTGGCCCTAAATGGCTTTTCTCCCATATCACTAAAAAACTGCTGCATCTTTTTACGATTCATATCCAACAAATTTATTTTTGCTAATTTCTTAACAGAAGGAAAAGATGGTACATACTTTGCTGTTGTTTTATATTGACACATTTTTATTGCCTAGTTATTACATTTTTCGGCGAAAACTGTAGATTATGAAATAATTAACTATATTTATTTAAACTAAATCTTATTTTAATAGCTTGATATTATAGCTAATGAATCATTTAATAATGTATATTATTTTACCAATTTTCTTAAAATAAAGAATTAATAAATTTCACCAGAAATTATGTCTGCAGTTGAATATCTAATTCATGATAAGACTAATAAATAAGTTAAGTCTCAATGGAATCATTTTTGTGGGAAAAGCATGGTGGTATATAAAGGATAATATTCATTAGTAATGGTAGCAGTTAGTTGATAATATAATTTTTTACCTACTGGCAAATTATTATAAAATATTATATTATTCAATAATTTAAGCTACAATAGCCTTAAAATCTATCTTGGTCATACACTCTCAACTAGTTGACCGCTTAAAAAATTAGATCTTATTATAGTTAACTAATTTTTAGTGCTACTGTTGCTAACTTCAACAAGTTTAAGACAATATTTATAGGTATATTCAATAATATTATTGGCCATAAAATATATCGGTTGACTTACTTAAGTGATTTCATCTGATACATATAAAGATAAAATTTATGCCTTTTTATTTATATACTTTGCTTATGGCGAGGGATAAATTATCTATTAAGGCAGAATAAATCGGATATTTTAATGATCTTCAGTAGATATGCTTGCATGATGCCAATAATAGTTTATTTTTTGTTAAATTTGGTCAATTTGTTCTAGCATGATAGACTTTGATTGTTTAATTGCCATTGGGTTGCTTGAGCAAAGAGAACCTATAGGGGATTATAATACTGCTAACTGGGTTTTTCGGCTCTACGATATTGGGTATAAACTCCATTATGCTACTCACCAAAGCATTGGAATAACCAGAATAAAACTTGCGAGTAGCATTACCAAGCTAATCCATTTTAAAAAAATCTAAAGGTAAAGTATCTCTCACTACAGCTGATGCTAAATCCACTTTATGACCAGTATATTTAAACTTAATAGTTAAGATATGATGTAAAAGCGCATTATCTTCTATAATTAATATCTGAAAAATCTGCTAGAAAAAGTAGTAATCAATCCTATATTAGGAGAATAGTTGGATTACGGCAGGAGATTACTGAATGAAAATAAAATAATTATGTGGTTTGATTGGTTAATTAAACGATTAGGTGAGCAATAAATATTGCTCATCTATTAATTTTATTTTAAAAGGTCTACTAGATTTACTGAATAACCAATATAGTTGGATGGTGTCATTTTTTTTAACCGATTTTTTTCTAATTGTGGTAAATCTAAGCTATCAACAAAATATTTAATATCGTTTGCTGTAGTGTGTTTGCCGCTGGTTAAATCTTTTAGTTTTTCATAAGGCTCTTCAATTCCATAGCGACGCATAACAGTTTGAATAGCTTCAGCCAGCACTTCCCAATTAGAATCTAATTCAGTTTGTAAATTTTTCTCATTAACTTCTAGTTTGCTCAAACCTTTTAATGTTGCTTGGTATGCAACCAAAGCATAACCAATACTAACGCCTAAATTACGTAATACCGTTGAATCAGTGAGATCACGTTGCCAACGTGAAATTGGTAACTTATTTGCTAGATGATTTAATAAGGCATTGGCTAATCCAAGATTTCCTTCGGAATTTTCAAAATCAATCGGGTTAACTTTATGTGGCATGGTTGATGAACCAATTTCACTGGCGACAGTTTTTTGTCTAAAATGATTAAGTGCAATATAACCCCAAATATCCTGATCAAAATCTATCTAAACCGAGTAATACTATTAAATAGTTCAGCAATATAGTCATGTGGTTCAATTTGGGTTGTGAACGGATTCCATTTGATACCTAACGAAGTGACAAATTGTTCGCTGAACAAATGCCAGTTTATATTAGGATAAGCTGATAAATGGGCATTATAATTACCCACCGCACCATTAATTTTACCTAAAATTTCTATTTTTTTAAGTTGCTGATATTGACGATCCATCCGATAAGCAACATTAGCAAATTCTTTACCTATAGTAGTTGGTGTCGCTGGTTGACCATGGGTTCTTGATAGAAGCGGCAAATTTCGATAAAGATGCGCCATCTTTTTTAGGCTATTAATGATTTTTCGCCATTGTGGAAGAATAACTTGGTCACGGGCTGTTTTTAGCATTAACGCATGGGAAAGATTATTAATATCTTCAGAAGTACAGGCAAAATGAATAAATTCAGCTACTTTTTTCAGTTCAGGCATTGTTGCTATCTTTTCTTTTAGAAAATATTCCACTGACTTTACATCATGTTTAGTCCTTTTTTCAATTTCTTTGATCTTAATTGCATCTTTTTCATTAAAGTTAGTTACAATGTGCTCAAGATAAGCCTTTGCTTCGGCACTAAATGCTGCTACTTCTTTAATTTCAGTACATGCTACTAATTTTCGTAGCCAGCTTACTTCTACTTGGATACGATATTTCAGTAACCCAAATTCACTGAAAATTGGACGTAATAATCTGACTTTATCACTATAGCGGCCATCAATTGGTGATACAGCAGTCAGTGAAGATAATACCATTAGTAGTGACTCCTAAATTTATTAACAATGAAATTTATTTTGCTTTATTGATTAATTGTCGTCGAGAAAACATTAATTGTATGATTTCCACCGACTTGTTGCCAGAGAACAGCGCTACGAATACCAGTAAAAAGTAATGCACGTACTTTAGCTTGTATCGTGGTATTTTTTAGAAAATTAGGAGAACCAATTACCTGAATACGCGGTCCAATAGGACTAATTACATCTACATAAATACCTGCTAGCGCATTAGGTTCAAAATATTTTTTTTATTGTGGAAGTAGTTCAATACTTCGTTTAAGTTTATCATTTGCCGATGTAATTTTTTCAGTGGGCGTTCTAATACGATGAGACTTAATAAGTAGCTGGCTAAATAATAGTAAATATTACTACATGAAGCGGTAAGTATAGCAAGTCAAGTATTTTAGCCAACATTAATATTTGCATCGCTATTACCATAAACAGCTAATATAGATGTTTGATTAATACTTACTGTGCTACTAATCATCACTTCTGTCGCATTATCGTCAATTTTACCTTCATGAGCTCATTGTTGAACTAGACGACATGCCTGGCAAATGCCAGCAAATGCAAGAGTAATATCATGAAAAATTTTGCTCACCCTGACTCCTGAATATGTGTTTCAATAACGCCACCACCTAAACAAATTTCATCTTGATAAAAAACTGCTGATTGACCAGGTGTAACAGCCGCAATAGGGTAGTCAAATTGAACCGCTACTTTATTACCATTAAGTTGATTAATTGTGCAAGGGATATCTAGTTGTCGATAACGGGTTTTAACAGTGTATTTATTAGTTTCATTTAATACTGGTGGATTAATCCAATGGATTTGTTGAATGATAACTCCTGTGAACATTAAACGCGGGTGATTATGGCCTTGGGCAACAATTAGATGATTATTTTTAATATCTTTATCGACAACATACCAAGGATCGTTGTTAGTTTTTTTTACACCACCAATACCTAATCCCTTACGTTGACCTAGCGTATGATACATTAAGCCCGCATGTTCACCTAAAAATTTACCGTCAACTGTCATTATTAGACCTGGGTTATCTGGCAGATAGCGCGATAGGAAATTACGAAATTTCCGTTCACCAATAAAACAAATTCCTGTTGAGTCTTTCTTTTTAGCTGTAATTAAACCAACTTCTTCAGCGATATGGCGAACTGCTGATTTTTCCAATTCACCAATTGGGAAAATACTTTGTGCTAGTTGAGCCTGATTCAAAGTGTAAAGAAAATAGCTTTGATCTTTATTTTTATCTAAACCACGTAATAATTGGTGACGTCCAGCAATAGTTTTACGTCGAGCGTAGTGGCCGGTGGCAATATAGTCTGCAGCTAGATCTTCAGCAGCAAATTCTAGAAATGCTTTAAATTTTATTGTTTTATTACATAGAATATCTGGATTAGGTGTGCGGCCAGCTTTATACTCAGCAATAAAATTTGTAAACACATTATCCCAATATTCTGCAGAAAAATTAACTGTATGCAGCTCTATATCGAGTTTATCGCATACCGATTGCGCGTCAGCAAGATCGGTAGCTGCTGAGCAATACTCTTCATTATCGTCTTCTTCCCAGTTTTTCATAAATAGACAAGCAACCTGATAACCTTGTTTTTTTAACAGGTAAGCTGATACGGATGAATCAACGCCACCGGACATACCAACGATGATTTTTTTAAAATTTTTATCTGACATGAATAAATCTCATTGCGGTGCGGGTAAATGTAAACTTAAATATTTTAACATGCAGTAGCAAGTTGTACTATAGTAGTATAGTATTAATCTCTATTAGCCGGTATGAAGATGAATTTTTATTAATTACTGGTTAAGGGCATTAATATTAGTGTATTCATATAGCTCACCGCGAGCGGTAGCAAAAGTAGTTTCATCTGCTTATAAATTATAAATGTTCAGCAGGTTGCTGCCTAACTTTACTCTGAAATTAGCGCAATATCACACCTGATATAACCATAATTAGATTAGAAAAAATTAAAATAGGCAGACAAATAGCAATTTTATTAAACTTTCTTCTCACCAATATTTTGGTTATATAATAAATTTCTATTAATACTTTTTACCTTGAACTGAAAATATCAAAATATCGTTAGCGAAAACGCGATTGCTCATTTAACCAACAACAACAGTTAGTAACTAGTGTAACTTATATTTTGTACACCATAATATTAGAATCCACTTGCTTTAAAATTGCTTTACTTATGCCATTTTATGCCAGCACAAATATGTTGAAAAACACAGTTAATAATAAACAATTAATTTTATTAAATTATATTAACTACTATCATTTTTTAAAAATAGGTAAATAAGACCAATTATTAGCTAAAATAAAACCATTTTAAGGTTCAATAAGTTCTTAATGTAATTTAAACTTTCTAACTATCATATTTATAATATTTCTTTATTGATTATCTCGCTAATTGTCTATACTATGATAGGGGGTTTTATTATTTTTAATTGCACTAAATAGAATTAAAATATCCTTATTTTCCTGGCTAATATTACGGTATAACCAATAACTAATTTCTGGTAAGCGGGGTAACCCATCGCTTTCACTTAGAATTTTAAAATTGCTAGTCTGCATTTCCAGCGGATGGGCAGTAATACCTACTTCAGCATTAACCGCTGCAAGCACCGCCGATAACGAAGCGGCCTCATAAGTAATACGCCATTTAATACCAGCAGCATTAAGAGTATTGATAGCTATTTTACGAAATGGATTTGTTTCATCAGTAACAACAACTAAAGGAACTGGTTCATTAAATTGATGCTTAAAATAAGGTGTACATTGCCAAAAGATCAGTGCATTACGCAAAAACTCTCTTGGATATTGACTTAATTCTGTTGATATTAGTGCAAGATCTATTTGATCATTATCAAGCATTATTTTAATAATACGGGCGCGCTTTATATAAATAGCAACGGTCATACGTGGATATACTGATGCAATACGATTAAGCATAAATTGTAATAAAGTATTAGTAGTATCATCAGAAACACCTACTCGCAACTCCCCTTTAGTATCATTATAATTTAGTGAAGCTGAGGCATCATCATTAGCCCTTAATATTTTTCTGGCATAACCTAATAACTGCAAACCATGATCTGTTAATAATTTATTACGTCCATGACGCTTAAAAAGCTCACGACCTATTAACTGTTCTAAACGCTGCATTTGTTGGCTAACTGCTGATTGAGTACGACAAACAGCAACAGCCGCAGCGGCAAATGTATTAAGATTTGCAACGGCAACAAAAGTTCTAAGTAAATCAATATTGAGATTCATAATTGGGCGATTTGAATTTATCATTTTATTCTCTTATATAATTTCTGTTATTTTGGTGAATTTAATAGATATTAAAATCATTGAAAGTAAAAAAATAAAGATAAAGCCTTACATATTATAATTTATTTCTATAAATGCAGTATTTATTACTGTGTATACACTATTATTAACTTCAATCTATTAATAATAAGCATGTTTGGCATTTTGATACACAAAATGCCAAGTAAAATATTCATCTTCTTGTTTTTATTAGAAACATTTTAAATTCCAATCCTGTGCCCCAAAAACTATTTTCTAAACATAAATAAAATATATTTTTTTTATAAAAAAACTGTCAAATACAATGCAGCTAGGAACACTATATATTTATAACCAGCCACCAAAAAATTTTTTCCAGATATAGTAATAACATAATACCTTTAATTATATGTTAGAAAAATAATATTATTATTATGAAACTACCAATTATTTGTAACAAACAACGCACTAGCAAATATATTTACTGAGTAAATTATTTTGTTTACTAACAAATGATCTGATATAAAAAGATCAAGCCTAATTTAAATAGTATTGAATTTATGGATGATATTAAAAAAAGATTTAGCTGACTTAAGTTATTAAAACCAACCTTTTAACTAAAAATAAGCCTATATCTTCTCTTCTATCTTCAAAAAATTTTCAACTAAGAGTATATTGTGAATATAAATATACAGAAAATTTACTCATATTCTATTAACATTACATTGAGTTTCAAATAGAAAAAATGAATAAGTAAATCCAATAGATTGGATATGCTACGACATAATATAGCCAGTTCTCAAAAAAGCTAAGCGTCTTGAGGACGCTACAAAGTGCTTGTACTTTTTTGTTTCTAATTTAAGGAAGAAATTTTATTTAATTTTTAATGTAATATTACCCACTAACAAGGTTATAGTTTTTCTAAAAAATTTTTTATCCAACTGAAAAATAATTATGCAACACATTAAATATAAAGGAATGCTTGACATTAATATTGAAGCTTTATTTTATTGGTAACGGTGTTTCTGAACTCACCGTGCAATAGATATAATCCTTATTGAATAATAACGATGAAATGTTAGTTCCCGCCTCTAAATTATGGACTGCTGTGGTATCTATTACCGATGGTAAAGCTGTGAATATGTGATGAAGAACAAAATTGATTTCCCAATTTAATAGTTGAAATTGCTCGTAAACATCAGATAATTATTTATGTCTATAAATATATGATCAGTATAGTATCTTATACTTTTTATATAAGATTAATGGTATTGGTGATTCCTATTATTACTTTACTTTGTAAAGTTACTAAATCATCGCATTATATCTTTGTTTTTTTATCTAAAAATTATTTTTAATAATCAAAAAACTTATTTGCTAATTTTATTCATGTTTGCTGCTAACAATCTAATAAACTATCTATTTAATTGTTTAAAAGCACGGTTTAATAATTCGGCTAATGCTTGATAAGTCGGTGTTCCCTTGACAGGTGTTATATCAATTCCAGCTTGATTAAATTTTTCACGTATTTCATAAAACCAACCCAATAATACTGATGGTAGTGGCGTAACTGAACGCTTACCTAACCACCATAATCCCTGTAAAGGTAAGCTACAAGCAAAAAAAGCTATCGCTACAGCCGGGCCCAGCTGACCACCTAATGCCAGCTGCCAAGTAAGAGCAAAAACAGCAACAATAGGCATATAACGAATAGCAAATCTGCTAGTTATGATCACCTGATGTTCAGGGAACATAGGCCTCAAACATTTTTCTAATGGAAATGTCTTGGCATACTCCAGACCTAATTTTAACTTTTGCAAGAAATACTGGGTCGTGTCTGGTGTCGTATTCATTAATACCTCACATTACTTAAATTAATTTATCATGTAAAAATTTTTTAAAATGTATAATGTATAAAGCATAAAATCTTTTTAGTTGTCTTTATATGGCAACATTAATTTACTTATGCCACTACTTTTCTCATTTAGAGAAAAAAATTATACAATATAAGTTTTATATTGGGTCTATTACTATGTTTTCAATCCATAATGTTAATATTATATTATATCTTTAATATCAAAATTTTAAATATAGTTTTTTAGTTAAAAAAATAAGATTAAAATATCATAGTTTTATGTAAATATAATATTAATCATTCAATACTCTCCCAGGTAGTAGTTATACTACTAGTATTCCATTAGATTAATATTTATTAACCCTAGTCTTCATAGTTAATCTGACAAAGAAGACTTCATGATAACGATATAGTAGGTAATTCTATGTTAAGTAAGCTGGTACTTGTCCTCAACTGCGGGAGCTCCTCCCTTAAATTTGCTATTATTGATCCTGTTAACTGTCAAGAACAACTATCTGGTTTAGCAGAATGTTTTTATCTACCAGAATCCAGTATTAAATGGAAAATAGATGGCACTAAAAACAAAGTTGCTTTAGGTGCAGACGCTGCTCACAGCGAAGCTATGGCTTTCCTTGTAAATCAAATTCTAACTCAAAACCCAGAATTAGCCCAAGCAATTTCTGCTATTGGTCATCGTATTGTTCATGGAGGTGAAAAATTTACCCAATCAGTTATCATCAATGATGAAGTAGTTGAAGGAATTAAAAAATCTATTCCATTTGCTCCATTACATAATCCTGCTGGCATTCTTGGATATGAAGAAGCTAAAAAAGCATTTCCACATTTAAATGACAAACATGTTGCTGTATTTGATACAGCCTTCCATCAAACTATGCCAGTTGAAGCATATTTATATGCTTTGCCTTATAATCTTTACCAAGAGCACGGTATCCGCCGTTACGGAGCGCACGGTACAAGCCATTATTATGTTTCTCAACAAGCAGCAAAGGAACTGAATAAACCGATTAATGAACTTAATGTGATTACTTGCCATTTAGGTAATGGCGGATCAGTAACAGCAGTAGTTAATGGTAAATCTGTTGATACCTCGATGGGTCTCACTCCACTTGAGGGTTTAGTGATGGGAACGCGTAGTGGTGATATCGATCCAGCTATTGTGTTTCATCTTCATGATACTATGGGCATGAGTGTTGATAAGATCAATAAATTATTAACTAAAGAGTCTGGCATACTTGGATTAACTGATTTCACCAACGATTGTCGTTATATTGAAGAAAATTATGGCACTAAGCCTGATGCAAAACGGGCAATGGATGTCTACTGTCATCGTTTAGCTAAATATATCGCTGCTTATTGTGCATTAATGGAAGGAAGACTAGACGCTATTATCTTTACCGGAGGTATTGGTGAAAACTCAGCTCTAGTACGTGAATTAACGCTTAAAAAATTATCTTTGATAGGTATCAAGTATGATCACGATCGTAACTTAGCCACACGTTTTGGTAAATTAGGCAAGATCACCACTGATAATAGCATTCCTGCTCTTGTTATTCCAACGAATGAAGAGTTAGTTATTGCTCAGAACACGATCTGCTTAACGGCATAAATAGATTATAAACTGCTAGTTTACCAATTAGCAGTACTGAGTTGAATATACTGTAATTGTTAATGAGGTGTCTGTGTCCCGTACAATAATGTTAATACCGACTGAAATTAGCGTTGGCTTAACTAGCGTAATTTTAGGAGTTGTCCGCTCAATGGAGCAAAAAGGAGTCAATCTAACGGTTTTAAACCTTATTGCTCAACCTTGTATTAGTAATAAAGATCAGACAATTGAAGTATTACGTTCAAATTCTATGGTTCAGGTAGCTAACCCTATAAAAATGAGTTATGTGGAATATTTGCTGGCTAATGATAAAAAAGATATTTTAATGGAAGAAATTATTGCCTATTATCATTATAATAAGCAACAGGCAAAAGTTATTCTGATTGAAGGTTTAATTCCAACTAGCAAGCACCCTTTTGCTCAATCATTAAATTATGATATCGCCAAAGCGATGGGTGCTGACATTATTTTTGTCACCACACTAGGTAATAACACACCAGAACAGTTAAAAGAGCGTATTAAATTAGCCCTAGCAGAGTTTGGTGGTGTACAAAATAAAAATATCACCGGAGTTATTATTAATAAACTTAATGCACCTGGTTATGAACATGGACATATTTATCATGATTTATCTGAAATCTTTGATGAATCAAAGAAAGCTACAATCGAAAAAATTGATATTAAAACATTAGCTAGCAATAGTCCGCTGCCTATATTGGGTTGTATTCCATGGAATTTTGACCTAATAGCGACTCGTGGTATTGATATTGCTAACCATCTGAATGCTACCATCATCAATGAAGGTAAATTAAAAACCAGGCGCATCAAATCAGTTATTTTCTGTGCCTGTAGTGTGCCTAATATAATTAAGATGCTTCGTCACGGCTCATTGCTGGTAACATCTTCTGATCGTCATGATATTATTGTATCTGCTTGTTTAGCATCAATAAATGGCATTGAAATTGGTGCTTTACTTTTAACTGGCAGTTACCCTCTTGCCAAGACTATACACGATCTTTGTAAACATGCTTTTGAAACTGGTTTACCGGTACTTATGGTAGATACTAATACTTGGCAAACTTCATTAAGTCTACATCGTTTTAGTTTTAAAGTGCATGCAGATGATCATGAGCAGATAAAAAAAATACAAAATTATTTTGCTTTGCATATCAATCAAAAATGGATAAATTCACTGACTGCTGATTCAGAACAACCTAAACGGCTATCACCACCTGCTTTCCGTTATCAATTAACTGAGCTTGCGCGTAAAGCTAATAAACGAATCGTGCTACCGGAAGGTAATGAGCCCCGCACGGTAAAAGCAGCGGCTATTTGTGCTGAAAAAGGTATTGCTACCTGTATTCTGTTAGGTGAACCAGATGAAATAAAACTTGTTGCCGCCGCACAAGGAGTTGAATTAGGAGCCGGAATTGAAATTGTGGTACCTAAATTAGTACGTAAAAATTATGTTGAGCGTTTGGTTGAGCTGCGCAAGAATAAAGGCATGACTAAAATAGTAGCGCGAGAACAATTAGAAGATAATGTTGTGTTAGGCACCATGATGCTGGAAAAAAATGAAGTTGATGGTTTAGTTTCCGGCGCCGTTCATACCACAGCCAATACTATTCGCCCACCGTTACAGCTGATCAAAACTGCGCCTGGTAGCTCAATTGTCTCCTCTATATTTTTTATGCTATTACCTGATCAGGTATTAGTTTATGGCGACTGTGCGATAAATCCAGACCCAACAGCCGAACAATTATCAGAAATTGCAATCCAGTCAGCTAATTCTGCCAAAGCATTTGGTATTGAGCCACGCGTAGCAATGATCTCTTATTCTACAGGTAACTCCAGTACCAGTAGTTACGTAGACAAGGTGCGTGAAGCAACTTGTTTAGCGCAAGTAAAACAGCCAAATTTAGTGATTGACGGTCCACTGCAATATGATGCAGCTATTATGGCAGATGTAGCTAAATCTAAAGCACCAAATTCACCGGTAGCTGGCCAAGCTACGGTGTTTATTTTTCCAGATCTGAATACTGGCAACACCACTTATAAAGCTGTACAACGCTCCGCTAATCTACTTTCTATAGGCCCGATGTTACAAGGTATGCGTAAACCTGTTAATGATTTATCACGTGGTGCACTAGTGGATGATATCGTTTACACAATTGCTATCACCACGATTCAGGCAAATACAAATTTAAAATAACTAATTTTATCACTAACAAAAAATCTAAAGCTTATTGTGTTTTAGCTTTTTTACTGAATTAATATTTAATTGAAACTAACCTTAATCTATTATTTAATAATATTATTATCTATAATAAAGATGATAATCATCTATCATTAACAAGATAATAGTTTATCTAAAATATGTAATAAAATTGTTTACTTATATTTTTTATAATATAATTAACCATTATAAATAGTATGTTAAAATAAACTATTATTAGTAGTATGAGTAGATAAAAAATCTAATTTAAATTAAAAGTAAAAAAACTACAAAAATTTTATAAAATCATATAAAGATTATTAATCACTTCACTAAATTTATAAAACCCTAATCAGCTATTACTAAGCCATTCACTAACCTGATCTCAATTCAACTACATAAAGCACAATAACTACAGTATTACAAAAGCATAGCCTTTAGTAACGCCTTCATTCTTAATCATGATACCTATCTGGTAAAATTTTATCGTGAAGCGCAAAAATTATATCCAGTAAACCTTATTTGATTGATAATCCTTGATCTGATTTTAAGTTAGTAAAATGTGCTTACACTAGTAAGCACTATGTTACTTTTTAATATTGACCGCTTAAGTTAGTAAAAAATTAGGACAACTTAATAATTTTAAAATTCTATAAGTATTAGACCAAGCAATATACGCGATAAGAATGAATCCTAAGGTTCATTCTTATTACTCCTATGCTATTAAACATGTATTATAAAACTATAATGTAATGCTGGCCCAATTAATTCAAATGGAAAATCATCCGTACAATATAGATCAAAGTTTTATATTATGTACTGGGTTTAAAATATCTCGACCAATTAATACCTTATTAACAATTAAAATTCAGATAATTTTAAATCAAAACTTCAATAATATTATTGTTATTTGGCATACCTAATTGGTTACATTATTCTTTAGAAGGGTAATCATAATGAAATGAATTATTTTATTGTACCTTAAAACTAATTAGCATATACTTATTAATAATAGCTAGGTAATAAAATAATTGTTGCGTGCTGGTTACAATCAGCATGTTATCAAGCTTCAAAGTTATTATAGTATACTATACTAGTAATTTTAGTCATTATTTTTTTATATTTATTTATAATATACCTATTAGGTTAATAGTAAAGGCAATTAAACGTAATAATTAAAATATCTATCAAATAGATAGGGAGCAGTAAAATGTCTTTGGTTAATATAGAAATTAAACCTTTTCAAAATACCGCATTTAAAAATGGAAATTTTATCAATATATCTGAAAAAGATATTAAAGGTAAATGGAGCATATTTTTCTTTTATCCTGCTGATTTTACTTTTGTTTGCCCAACTGAATTAGGTGATTTAGCTGATCACTATGAAGAATTCCAAACACTAGGCGTTGAAATTTATTCAATATCAACTGATACCCATTTCACACATAAAGTGTGGCATAGTCATTCAGACACTATTAGTAAAATTAAATATACCATGATTGGTGATCCAAGTTGGACATTAACGCGTAATTTTGATGTTATGCGCAAGTATCAAGAAAATGGTGAACAAAAAGAATTAGGATTAGCAGATCGCGGTACGTTTATTATTGATCATAACGGTATCATTCAAGCAGTTGAAATTACTGCTGAAGGTATTGGACGTGATGCAACTGATCTATTACGTAAAACCAAAGCGGCGCAATATGTAGCAAGCCACCCAGGAGAAGTATGTCCAGCCAAGTGGAAAGAAGGGGAAGCAACATTGTTACCTTCACTTGATTTAGTAGGATAGTTAACAACTTTGTAATTTATTTACTGTACCCGGGTGCTAATGCACCCGGTTTTTTAATGATATAATAATGTTAATAGCAAAATGAAATATTCACTTAAAGTGTATAATCCTGCAGATTAAGTTGATAGCATTATTGTAGTAGTTATGTTTTATTATAAAGTTAATCAACATAATATTATGGTAGTTTTTTTCGTGTTTCTTAATCGTTAAGTATAATTTTTACTGTAGCGATATTAGCGTTCAGTAAAAAAATATAGAGCCCATTAATTTAGTAATTACTTTTTTTGATAATTGTTACATCACTTAACTTATTATTAATTATGGGGGTTTATACATAACCTGGGTTACAATTAGGCTGGCTGTGCATCAAAACTTAGTCCTGATTCTTTAATACTATCTTCTCCCATTAGATAAAGATATACTGACATAATTTCTTGTGGAGTTTTTAGCTTCATAGGATCTTCTAAAGGAAAAGCATAAGCTCTCATTTTTGTTCTTGTACCACCAGGATTAATACAATTAACCCTTAAATTAGTATTTTTATATTCATCAAATAATACTTGCATTAAACCTTCCGTTGCAAATTTAGAAACTGAGTAGGCCCCCCAATTAGCACGACCTCGTCTGCCTACGCTTGAAGTGGTAAATATCAGTGAACTATTTGGTGCTTGTAAAAGTAGTGGTAGTAGTGCTTGTGTTAACATAAAAGTTGCGTTAACGTTTATTTGTATTACTTTATGCCAAAGTTTTATAGGTTGTTCGATAATCGGCGCAATTTTTGTTAATATGCTTGCGTTATGTAATACACCATCAAGATAGGGATAACGTTGGCTAATGTCAGTTGCTAATTCATGGCATTTTGATTCGGTGAGCGATAAAAAATCCATGGTATAAATAGAAACTGAAGCTCTAAAATTTATTTTAGAAATAATTTCCTGTTTAACTTGTTCTAGTTTTGCGGTTGTTTTACCGATTAAAATAAGATTAGCACCATAACGTGAATATGTAAATGCCACTTCACGTCCGATACCATCGCCAGCTCCTGTAATTATAATGGTTTTTTGATTAAGTAAATTAGCTTTAGCTTGGTAATATACCATAATATTTTCCTACTTTTGATTATTCAAAAGTATTAATGAGAGTAATAAATACTTTATTAAGTTTTTAGTTATAGTATCTCAATTGTTTATCTTCTGTAAAGAAAGATATAATCTTAGGATTTATTTCATCGGATGATTTGTTGCTACTACATTAATAGCATTGATTATTTTTTACTTTAGGAAGCGTATTGTCAACGTTAGCGTGAAATGCAATATATTAAGATGAGTAAGACTGAATATAAAGTTTGGTTAAAAAAATAAAAATTAGATGCTAAAGTTTGTTAAATAACGCTAATAAATACTTTTTTTTTTGTGATTAATTTAAAAATAAGCGTGAATGCTCATAAAGTTAATGCATTACCTGAAGAAATTACAGCAATTATGTCAATTGCTAATTACAAAGAGTCAGTATTAAGGTCTGAAAAGCTAGTTGATGTTATGCATTGTTATAGTTTAGCTGCCTCTAAACTAAATAGTTTACGGGAAAAATGTGATAATATAGCTGCCAGGTGATAGCTGGTGTCTCCATTGGCGCTTCTCTTTTTTTTATTATTTTTTATATTAGTGTGGTGTGATTGTGCAAGTACCTAATATTTATTAATTAGTGAAGAAAAAAGATTAAATTGATAAATTAAAAGATTAAATTGATAAATTAAGCGTTAATTATGACATTGTTATCAATCAAATGCTAGTGAAATTATCAAAGTGCCTTTTAAATAGGCTATATGGTGGAAAATGCAGATAAGAAGTTATGATCAAGAAATAAATATTGGCTTTTTATAAATTATATTTATATAACTTTTTGAACGAGGCAGTTTTTTTGTTACAACAACATCAATGAATAAAATCAGTAGTTACGTATCATTTTTTATAAAAATGTGGGCTTTTTATTATTTACGATGACTTACTTTTGTCATTGTTTTGCTGATATAATTATATTATTTAATCTGATTAAAGGATGAATTAACAAATTGTTTTATCTTGATGGTGAAGTATTTAAGCAAAAAAAGTTGATATATTATGAATCTGCCGCAATCTAAAAAAAAGATTTAATTCCATCTTACTGGAAAGTAAGTACGCTTAAGCAATATTTAAGGTAAAGATAAATATGGGTAAAGCTCTTGTTATTGTGGAGTCCCCAGCCAAAGCCAAGACAATCAATAAATATCTTGGTAATAACTACGTTGTTAAAAGCAGTTTAGGTCATATACGTGATTTGCCAAAAAGTGGTGGTTCCAGCTCACAAAGTAATACAAATTCAGGTAACAAGGTTAAAAAAGTAAAAAAAAATGAACACGAATTGCTTATAAATAGAATGGGAGTTGACCCATATCATGGATGGGAAGCGAAATATAATATTTTATCTGGAAAAGAAAAAGTCGTTGCTGAATTAAGATCGTTAGCTTCTGTTGCTGAGCAGATCTATCTAGCAACAGATCTCGATCGTGAGGGAGAAGCTATTGCCTGGCATTTGAGAGAAGTGATTGGCGGTAATAATCAACGCTTTAGTAGAGTAGTTTTTAATGAAATTACTAAAAATGCCATTAAGCAAGCTTTTGATAATCCTAGGAAATTAAATATTGATCGTGTTAATGCTCAACAAACTCGACGTTTTTTAGATCGGGTTGTAGGTTACATGGTTTCACCGTTATTATGGAAAAAAATTGCTCGCGGACTTTCTGCTGGTCGTGTGCAGTCAGTCGCTGTACGTATGATTGTTGAACGAGAACGCAAAATTAAAGCATTTGTGCCACAAGAGTATTGGCAGCTCCATACCGATTTATTGACTGTTGATGCGGCAGTGATTCGAATGGAAGTGACACATGAAAAAGGTAAGCCTTTTAAGCCCGTTACCAAAGCACAAATTGATGCTGCTGTCGCATTATTAAAAAATGCATATTATCAGGTGTCAGATCGTGAAGATCGTACCACAATTAGTAATCCCAGCGCACCTTTTATTACTTCTACTCTACAACAAGCGGCAAGTACACTTCTTGGCTTTAGCTTTAAAAAGACCATGCTGATGGCACAGCGCCTTTATGAGGCTGGTTATATTACTTATATGCGTACTGACTCAACTAATTTAAGTCAGGATGCTTTAAATATGGCCCGTAATTATATTGACCATAACTTTGGCAAAAAATACTTGCCTAAACAGGCTAATGTATATACAAATCAGAAAAGTTCTCAGGAGGCACATGAAGCTATTCGTCCTTCTAATATTGACGTTGATTTTAATGTTCTGAAAGATATGGAAGCGGATGCTAAAAAACTGTATCAGCTGATTTGGAATCAATTTGTCGCTTGTCAAATTACACCAGCAGAATTTAATTCTATAACATTAACCGTCAAAGGTGAAGATTTTAATTTGAAGGCTAAAGGGCGTATTTTACTTTTTGATGGTTGGACTAAAGTTATGCCTGCATTTTACAATGGTGATGAAGGTAAAATATTATCAATGGTAAAAGTTGGTAGTCAGCTTGAATTAAACAAATTTTTTCCTAGCCAACACTTTACTAAACCTCCTGCACGGTTTAGTGAATCTTCATTAGTTAGAGAGCTTGAAAAACGTGGCATAGGTCGACCATCAACCTATCCGGTTATTATTTCAACTATCCAAGATCGGGGCTATGTAAAAATTGAAAATCGCCGTTTTTATGCTGAAAAAATTGGTGAAATAGTGACTGATCGGTTAGAGGAAAATTTTAGTGAATTAATGGACTATGATTTTACTGCTCGAATGGAAGATCAGCTTGACTTGATAGCAGACGCTCGGATCGAGTGGAAGAGTGTATTAGATGAATTTTTTACTGCTTTTACCAAGCAGTTAGAAAGTGCAAATAAGATCCCCGAAGAAGGCGGTATGCGTCTTAATCCGATGGTATTAACATCGATTGAATGTCCTGACTGTCACGGACAAATGGGTATTAGAACTGCTTCTACTGGTGTTTTTTTAGGATGTTCTAGTTATAGCTTACCAGTAAAAGAGTGTTGCAAAAAAACAATTAATTTAATTCCTTCGGATGAATTATCGAATATTATGGTAGGTGAAGAAGAAGATATAGAGACAAAGGCTTTGATAGCCCGCCTACGATGCTCTAAATGTGGCACTGCAATGGATAGTTACCTTATTGATAATAAATATAAATTAAATGTATGTGGTAATAATCCCGTATGTAATGGTTATGATATTGAAGAAGGTGAATTTAGCATTAAAGGTTATGATGGGCCTGTTATTGAATGTGAGAAATGTGGCTCAGAAATGCATATAAAAATGGGAAGATTTGGCAAATATATAGGATGTACGAATGAGGTTTGTAAAAATACTCGCAAGATCTTAAAAAGTGGTGAAGTGTCTAAACCTAAAGAAGATCCAATTCCACTACCTGAATTAATTTGTGAAAAATCTGATACTTACTTTGTATTAAGAGATGGAGCGGCAGGAATATTTTTAGCAGCTAACACTTTTCCAAAATCAAGAGAGACCAGAGTAGCATTAGTTGAAGAACTGGTGCGGTTTAAAGATCGTCTGCCAGCTAAATTTATTTATTTAACCCAGGCACCGTTAGTAGATCCTGAGGGCAATAAAACTATTGTTAGATTTAGTAGTAATACTAAACAACAATATGTTTCCTCAGAAAAAAATAGTAAGGCCACAGGCTGGTGTGTATTTTACATTGATGGTAAATGGTTAGAAAAAAATAAATAAAATTTGCGCTATTTTCTATAATTAAACAAGGCTATGTAGCCTATGGAAAAGATAATAAATAGTTAATCCGTTGTTGACATTAAGATTACGAAAACAAAATAGGAAAAAATCGTAGTACACTTTGATCCTAATAAAACACGTCAAGATAAAGGTTCATATAGTAGGTTGCTTACCTTGGTTATTTATGAATTAAAATGGTAATGCTAATTATGCCGTTTTATAACATTTTTGAAAATTAATAAGTAAAATTAAGCATATAACATTAATGATCCATGAAAGTGTAGATAATGAGATCACCTTGAAATATTCGGTAGTGGTGGTTTAAGTAAAAATTTTACGATATATTTAAATAAATTAATTTATTTAATGCCATTTAAAGTTAGGATAAAAAATCTTTAGTAAAAGTAGACGGTAATGTTTAGATTGTTATTTTTAGCCTTCAGCGAATTAATAAATTTTGTCAAAATTTATATTCATATTAAATAATTAGGATATAATTAATTATTAGTAATATAAGTACAATTTAATTTGTAACTTATTCGTTTATATTATTGATTATTATAAATAATATTTATATTATTTATAATAAACTTACTATAAGTTAGTAAATAATTATAAGGATACCGAATAAGATAAAATTACTGAATTAGAATAATTTTGTCATAGCATTATGTATGTTATTCATCAAATATTAAAATAAACTAATTTAAATTATCAAAAATTGTTCTATAAAAAACAGAAAGTTTATTTTTTAGTATTATCAGATAGATAGTGGCCTAACTTGCTGGCCTTTACATTGAGATAGTCACTATTTTTAGGATTACGGCCAACAATGAGAGGAACTCGTTCTACAACATTTATTCCGGCTTCTTTCATAATTTCTAGTTTTTTAGGGTTATTAGTTAATAATCTAACTTCGTTTATCGCCAGTAATTTATACATGTCAGCACAGACAGTGAAATCACGTTCATCAGGTTTGAAACCAAGTTTTAAATTGGCTTCCACTGTATCCAAACCCTGATCTTGCAAAGCATATGCGCGGATTTTATTTAATAATCCAATATTACGACCTTCTTGACGATGGTAAAGAAGCACTCCACGACCTTCTTGTGCAATTTGTTTAAGTGCAGCTTCTAGTTGAAAGCCACAATCACAACGTAAACTAAATAAGGCATCACCGGTCAGACATTCGGAGTGGATACGGGAAAGAACTGGTTTTACATCAGTAATATCATTATAAATAAGTGCGATATGATTATTACCATTAATAATTTCTTCAAAACCAACCAGTAGAAACTCACCAAAAGGAGTGGGTAATTTGGTTTCAGCTATACGTTTTAGCTGCATAGTATTATACATAATGAATGAAACTCTGAATTGAAAATTAAGGAAAAATTTGTTAAAAAATAGTTAGATATAGTAATCAAATCATTTTTACCTATATATTTTACTGGTCTAGCTGATATCATCAGCAGATAAGATTATATTTATGTTACTACAATATAATTATTAAAAAATGAACTATTTTAACTATAAGCACATTTTGTCTATCAATTTAGATAGAGTTTTTAAAATTAATGTTGCTGCTTTATTTAATAATAGCAACATTATGGTTTCCCTAAATAGGATAAATTCAATAAGTAAATTTTTCATTAAAAATATTTTTGCTCGATTATCATTATTATTATAACTCATTCTGTTATCTACCATTGAAATGTTTATTTCAATAAACATACATGGTCAGTATTGATATAATTAATTTTATTTATTACGTTTAGATACTAACTTAAGCAAAGAAAAGTTTTCCAACTGCTTTTCTAGCATTCAGGAAAAATATGAAATTTTTTTTAATTTTATTACTTGTTATAGTCATTTTTATTGCTTCTGTGACACTTGGTTCAAGTAATAATCAAATAGTAACATTTAACTATTTGATTTCTAAAGGCGACTATCCAATATCAATATTACTAGCAGTCCTTTTTGTGGTGGGATTTTTGCTAGGTTGGCTTATTTGCGGTGTATTTTACGCTAAGGCATTAATTTTATTATCAAATGCAAGACGTAAGATTAAATGCCTAGAAAGTAAATTAGTTAAATAAACTCAAAATTAACATGATACTGAAGTTGCATTTATTAAAAATAAAAAAGATAATTTTTTATGTTAAAGCTGCTTTATTATTGCTTATTTCCTATTGTTGGCATAGGCAGGCAATGCAGAAATGTTCAACAAAATAAACAATCAGATACTTATCTTTTATCTCGTTAGTATGTCGTTGGTATAAATTGATTACTATCTAATCAATAATATAAATCCGTTAATTTATTTTTAGATATACTAAAATAAGATATTTCGGTATTTGAAGATACTATAACATTAGGTAATCTTTTCTGCTAAAATTATCAATCTTCAAATTAAATAATATTTATCGCTTAGTAGTATTATTAGAACTAAGTTCTTATGATCTTTTGCATAACGCCAATCATATAACAATGCTAGCAGAGTTTATATTATGAAAGGGCGTATTCATATCACCTAATTTAAATATTAGACAATAATTTGAGTACTTAAGCAAGCTTTTGATCAAGATATAGATTAAGTTACATTTTAGCCATGCTTTATGAATGTTATCATTATTTAGCTAGTTGAATATCCAGCAATGTGTTTACGGTGATTGTGAGGCTTTATTTAGCAGAAATAATAAAAACAGAAAAGATCAAAAATAATAAATGTGTTATTAAAAAGCTATTTGAACTAAAATGGAATTGTGTTATCAATTTAATATTACTATAGTGAATAACAAAATAATTAATAATATTGTTATAACTCTAATAGAGGCACATATTTACCTATGGCACAAGTATATATTAATTGTTGAAAATATAGAAACGCCACGTATTCTTACTCCTCATTAAACATATTAGCTAGCAAGAAATATGGAAATTTTCCATTATTAATCACTCTATTAGATAGAGAGTAATATCTATTTTGTTATTAGCAAGATAGTTTTTTCTACCCTATATAAATTAATTGCCTAATAGATTTTAAATCCATAAAACTTACCATTTTAGGTAAAAAAATATTAATTGATGTTTTGGGACAATATCAATATCATCAATAAATGATAAATATCAATTAGTGATGATGTTATTGCTCGTTTAAAGTAACCCTGGGAAAACAGATTTAGTACCTGTAATAATAAACTCAATCCCAAGGGACATTAATAATAATCCCATAATACGAGTAATAACATTAATTCCAGTTTGGCCTAAATACTTAACTAGAATTGTTGCTGAGCGAAAAAGTAACCAACAACAAAAAGAAAAAAAGATACAAGTTAACGATAGACCAACTAAATTTTGCCAGCCTAGCCAATGAGAATACCACATAATACATGAACTGATTGCTCCAGGCCCAGCCATTAATGGTAGTGCTAAAGGAACAACTCCAATACTATCACGAACAGCAGTTTCTGATTGTTCTTGTTTATTATGCTTATTTTCACATATTCGACCACTAATCATAGACATAGCAATGGCTATAATAACTATTCCGCCAGCAATACGAAAAGAATTAATAGAAATACTAAATAATTTTAAAAAATACTCACCTAATAATAACGAAATACATAAAATAATTGCTACAGAAAAATTAGCTATTAGATTAGTTCGATTTCTTTCTGTCACAGATTGATAATTAGTCATGCTAATAAATATAGGTAAAATACCTATGGGATTAACTAACACAAAAAGCCCGAGAAAAAACTTAATATAATTAGGAATATCCAGTAAAGTACTAATCATAATTGAGTTCCTAAATTAAATATTAACGCTTAGCTAAAAATTAATTGCTTATAACAAATAATGTATAGCATATACATAAAAATTATTTTATATTAGCGTTAATCTAGCTAAAATTCAAAAATTAATTATAATAACCATAAGTTTATAACTTAGTATGTAATACTAAATTTGGCGAACTTAATTGTTCAATATTCACTGATACTACTAATTTATATTATCCTTATATAATTTATTACTAAATTGATTAAATATGTTTTTTTTGATAAATATCTTTATCCGCTATTGATAAATTAGCTTTTTGCTTATTTTTATAATGGTAATTATAAAGTTGATTAGCTTACTAAAAGCTAATCAGTACTCTTAAGAATTTTGATTCTTCCTAATGAAGACTATGCAGAAAAAATTTTGCAATATTTAACACTGCTAAAATAATATTTGCCAATAAGTTATCAAAATAGTTCAAAGTATTCGATAGCCAGCCAACAGGTGCATAATGCAGAAACTATTTTTGATATTGTTTTACCTAAGTCTTTAAGAAACACCCTAATAAAAGTAGTAAAAAATTATTTATAACAACTAAAAATAGTTTTTTATCCATTTTAATCCATTTGATGTGATTACTTGCATCCAAGTAATATCTATGCTAGCCTGAAATATATTTTTCATTGCGGCAAATTTAAACTCTCTCTAATAGAGAGCATATTTATTATCATCTAATTGCAAAACTTTACTTTATTTACGTCCACCATAACAAATTTTTATAGTTTTATAAGTTTATATGTCCAAGCTAACAGCTAGTTACTGCCAATAAATAACTTTATGTTAAAATCTGTTCTTAATCCATAACACAGAACAGGTTATAATTAACAATTTAATAAAGCTTACTAATTTTCCTTTTCGTTTTAAAAAACTCATCAATTAATACACAATTCATTTTTTTATAGCTATCTTTTCTTTTATTAATATCATTATATCTGTCTGTTGTGAAAATAACATTGCATATGCAACTAAAAATTTTGTGAAGTTACTTTATATTAAATTAATATGGTATCTATTTTAGACATAAAAATAATAGTATTAACTGCAGTATTCCTTGCTGAATAATATTACTAAAACTTAGTTCTTAGTTATTTCCTATTTATCTGTTTAGACAAATATTTTAAAAGTTTACTACATACATTATGATAATTAAATATTATTAATAGTTAATATTTATAATAAAAATTAGATAGCTATTAGTAATAACTTAATAAAAGCTTAATAAGAAAACTATTTTACCTATATTAATTTAAAATTAAGTTTATGTTACATACCATAAAGTTGAATAAAAATAAAAAATATTAGCTTTACATCTCAATTTAATTTAAATATAAAATAAATACTATGATTTTATTATATATTTTTAAGTATCCCATGCATTTTATACAAGATGTATAATATTTATCTAATGATAGCTTATATTGCTTTTGCCAATAAGTTTAATTTGTTAAAAACAATAAATTTAATTTTGCAACTTCACTATTGCGGAAAATAGAATAGCATTCTATTATTAGAAGATATCAGCAAACATAAATTTTAATTTGAGAGCATGAAAATGAGCGATTCATTAAAATATTTAAGATTATTAAATAATATTCGTACCTTACGTGCGCTAGCAAGAGAAATATCGTTAGACTCATTACAAGAAATAAATGATAAACTCAATACTGTTATAAATGAGCGTCGCGAAGATGAGAATCAAGCGAGAGCACAATTAGAAGCTCATAGTCAAAAAATTGAAAAGTATATTACATTACTCGAAGGCGAAGGACTCAGTATAGATGATCTGGTTACTGCAAAAACTTCATCAAAAACATCTAGCTGCACTAAACGCGCAGTAAGACCGGCTAAATATAAATATAAAAATGAAAATGGTGAAATAAAAACCTGGACCGGTCAAGGTCGTACACCAGCTGTCATCAAAAGTGCACTAAATCAAGGTAAAAAAATAGAGTTTTTTTTAATTTAAATATTATTTCTATACTTAGGTTATTTTTATTACATATGTTAATAACATTAATTGATGATAAGTATCAAAGCAAAAATTTTTACTAAATAAGATAACACTAAGAATACTAAAATACATTATAATAAGTAAGCTAAGATAAAAATTATGATGCATTTTTGAGTAACTTTATTTCCATAAAAAAACATCAATATAAAATAAAAATTTATTAATAATTTTAGATAAATTAAAATTATTTAGTATAGTGATATTTTATTTATCAAATATTTATATTATAAATAATATAAATGTGATTTAAAATAATAAAAAGATATTATTAAAAATAATTTTAATTAAATATTAGAAATAATATTGCCATAACTATCCTAAACAATTTTAAAATACTTTATATTATCTTAATAATATTAAATTTTACGATTTTAATATTTTTGTAACAAATTTTAAAAATGGAAACACAATTCATGCAATAATATATATAAAAATTATACTGCTTTCGGCCTGATATAAAATGGTTAATTTTTTAAAATATTTAATATAATAAATTTATCGTTCATAAAACAAAATTTTAAATAGCTTCTTATCTAAGAAGCCATCAAAATTTTTTATTTATTTTGCTACAACAGACATCGTGTGATACAATATTTTTTTTGCTTATTTATAAATAATCAAGCTTGTTCAACAACTGCCATAAAAGCTTACCACTTTATCGATAAAGACATATTAATTATTCCACTTCAATATTAAATAAATAAAAGAAAATGTCTTTTATAAAATGTTATATTGATAGATATTATCAGATACAAGAAGATATTTAAATTCGGTAATCAATTAGAATGAAATTTGTCTCATTTAACATTAATAGCCTAAGAGCACGCATCCACCAGCTTGAAGCTATCATTGAAAAACATCAACCTGATGTCATTGGCTTACAAGAGACAAAAGTTGATGATAGTGCATTTCCTTTAGAGCAAGTTAATCATTTAGGTTATCATATCTGTTACCATGGCCAAAAAGCACATTATGGCGTAGCACTATTTTGCAAAAAAAAGCCAATTCTTATTAAGAAAGGATTTTCTGGCAGCAATATTGATGCCCAACGCCGTATTATTATGGTAGATATTGAGACAGAAAAAGGAATAATTACCATAATAAATGGTTATTTCCCTCAAGGTGAGTGTCGTGATCATCCAACAAAATTTGCCGCTAAAGCAAAATTTTTCCAAGATTTGCAACTTTATTTGCAAAATAATCTTTTACCTAAATCCCATGTTATTCTTATGGGAGATATGAATATTAGTCCAACAGATCATGATATTGGCATTGGTGAAATTAATAAAAAACGTTGGTTAAGTACGGGTAAATGCTCTTTTTTACCGGAAGAACGTAAATGGATGGATAAATTAAAATCCTGGGGATTAATAGATACATATCGTAAAAAAAATCCAGAAATTATTGATCAATTTTCATGGTTTGATTACCGCTCAAATGGTTTTTTCTATAACCGTGGTTTGCGAATTGATTTGATTCTAGCATCAAATTCGTTGTTTGCTTGCTGTGGTGAAACAGGCATTGATTATGCCATTAGAAGTATGAAAAAATCTTCAGATCATGCCCCTATTTGGGCAAATTTTAATTTAAGTTAAAATTAAATGATAGCCATATTTTATAATTTGATTTTATATTTTGGCTAATACTCTTATTCTTTACTGATAATTTTTTATCCGTTTCATTTTTTATGAAACGATATGGTACGTAATCACAAGACTGTTTTTCACTGATTTGGGTTAATTGAAATTAGCATTATAATGCTGCCAGCCACCAGCGATAAAAACTAAGGTATAGTTTTTTTAACTAAAAATTGGCGTTTATCATTAGTTGTTTTGCTACAGGAGAGTGTTTGGGTAATAACTGCTACTTAAATATATTACAGTGAGTAAGTATCTGGAAATGCAGCAAAGATACTATTTATTTTTTTAAATACCGCCACTGGGGTATAAATCTATAAATAACATGATGAGTTTAAAAGGTGCTTTATATATTAATTTTTTTTGGCAATTAACACAATTTAGCTTGACTGATAGTTAGTTTTTAGTAACATTAAAATTAACAATAAAATATAGCTGGTGGAAATACTATGACTATAAAAGTAGGTATTAATGGGTTCGGTCGTATTGGCCGTGTTGTTTTTCGGGCGGCTCAAGAGCGTAAAGAAATAGAAATATTGGCAATTAATGATTTATTCGAGGCCAATTATATTGCCTATATGCTTAAATATGACTCAACCCATGGCCGGTTCAATGGTACTGTAGAAGTTAAAGATGGCTACCTGGTAGTTAATGGTAAAAATATTCGCTGTACGGTAGAAAAAGATCCTGCTAAGTTGCAGTGGAATCAAGTGGACGTTGATGTAGTTGTGGAAGCAACAGGTATTTTCTTAACTTATGAAACAGCACGCAAACATATTGCAGCTGGTGCTAAAAAAGTAGTTTTAACTAGCCCATCTAAAGAGGATATCCCGATGTTTGTTATGGGTGTTAATCACTGGACCTATAGTGGTCAGGATGTTGTTTGTAATGCCTCTTGTACAACCAACTGCTTAGCACCGTTAGCACAAGTTATCAATGATAAATTTGGCATCATTGAAGGTCTAATTACTACCGTTCATGCAACAACTGCGACTCAAAAAACAGTTGATGGACCTTCAGCTAAAGATTGGCGTAGTGGACGTGGTGCTTTACAAAATATTATTCCTTCGTCTACCGGAGCAGCTAAGGCTGTTGGTCAGGTCATTCCTGAACTGAAAGACAAATTAACCGGTGTGTCTTTCCGTGTTCCAACACCAAATGTTTCAGTTGTCGACCTAACTATTCGGTTAAATAACCCTGCCACTTATAAAGAAATTTGCCATGCTATACAACAAGCAGCAAATGGTAAATTCAAAGGTATTCTTGGGTACACTGAAGATGACGTTGTTTCCACTGACTTTAATGGCGACAAATTAATATCAATTTTTGATGCTAAAGCTGGTATTGCTTTAAACGAAAGTTTTGTAAAATTAGTAGCCTGGTATGATAATGAAACCGGTTATTCGAATAAAGTTTTAGATTTAATTGCATACATTGCTAAATAAATAGGTTAATTACCTACTTCAAGTCGCCATTAATGGCGGCTTTTTTCATTTTATGGCAATAAAAAATAGGATTACTTTTGGGTGGGGTAAGTGGTGGTGAAATTTTTATCAGCTTAAATTTGGCGATTATAGTTATCGCTATCAACGTATTTACATGATATTTAGATATATAAGTACTTATCCAGATAACATATTGGGAAAATTATCTATTTAATTTTTAATATTTACCTTTCCGGTTATCAGTGGTAAGAATGGATAATGGTGTTGTGGTCGAAATAGATAACACCGCTGAAGTGTTATATATGAAGTTACTAGATGCTTAATTGGCCGCCATTTTAGTGAACGTTTATATGTAGGCAGCACGATGTTACCTTCTATAAATACAAAAAAACTTATCTAATCAGCTAGGTAATACCACATATTTTATTCTATCATGATAAACTCTCTGTAGTTAATCAACAAATAATGCATACAAATAATTTATGTTGTGTACGTTCATATTAAAATTTTACGAGGATATAGTTTTATGGGCTTTATGAGTAGCAAGCGCATTCTTATTACTGGTTTAGCTAGTAAACTCTCTATTGCTCATGGTATTGCACAAGCAATGCACCAACAAGGTGCTGAACTTGCCTTCAGTTATCAAGGAGATAAACTTAAATCTCGCGTAGAAAAGATGGCAAAAAACTTTGGCTCTAATATTGTTCTGCCATGTGATGTTGCTTCTGATGAAAGTATCACTATATTATTTTATGAACTAGCAAAAGTATGGCCTAAATTAGATGGTTTTGTCCATTCAATTGCTTATGCCCCAGCGGATCAACTTGATGGTGATTATATAGATGTAGTTACACGCGAGGGCTCACGAATTGCTCACGATATTAGTTCATATAGCTTTGTTGCGTTAGCCAAATCCTGTCGAAAAATGTTAAATCATAATTCGGCCCTAGTTACCATCAGTTATTTGGGCGCTGAGCGAGCGATACCTAACTATAATATAATGGGATTAGCAAAAGCTTCCCTTGAAGCTAATGTCCGTTATATGGCCAATGCAATTGGCCCTGAAGCTATTCGCGTTAACGGCATTTCAGCCGGCCCCATCCGCACTTTGGCGGCATCTGGTATTAAAGATTTTCGTAAAATGCTATCACATTTTGAATCAGTAACTCCAATTCGCCGCACGGTTACAACAGAAGATGTTGGTAATTGTGCTGCTTTCCTTTGTTCTGATTTATCTGCTGGTGTTACAGGTGAAATTTTACATGTTGATGGTGGCTTCAGTATTGCTGCTATGAATGAACTTAAGTTTAAAAAGTAATAGAAAAATCAGCTAACTAATAAACTGATTTACTTTAATTTTTTCATTTATTTATTAAATAAAATCTTCTTGGGCAATGACTCTATACAGTTTAGATAAATAAGGCGGAAGATGATTCGCCGCAAAAACAGTTAAAATACGTTTTATCACAGCAGATCCAATTAATATCCTGAGTACTACCTCCTGCATTTGGTTAGTTTTTTACCTTATATCTAATAAAAGATGCGATAATTTTCTGTAAAGCTAGAATAGCCTGTTGTGTTTCAGTATTTTTTCTAATAAATAGCATGGAAGAACAAGAGGCAGCGCATCTAGCTTTTGCGTTAATAAAATAATTTTTATTACTTTTGACAACCATACACCTAAACTATAGATAAATAATTTTTGCATCAAGTAATAAGCAAACAGTTAATTACAATATTGCTTTGCGTAAATATGAGCAATTTATTCACTGGCAGGCTAGCGATTTTAATAAAAAATTTATTAACCATCAGCTATTTTTATAATTATTTAGTATCAAATCAGATATGATAACTTTGGCTATTTTGTCTAATAATTTCTGAGGAGTTAATTAATGAAACAGGTGGTGTATGTTGCCAGTGCAGAAAGCAAGCAAATTCATGTTTGGTCAATGGATGAAAATGGCAACCTGACATTATTACAACAGTTGACATTACCAGGTGAAGTACACCCAATGCAGATTAGTCGTGATTGTAGACACCTTTATGTTGGTATTCGCCCTAATTGCGCTATTATTACTTACCTGATTTCAGCTGAAGGAAAACTAAGTAAACAGGCAATTACCGCTATTCATGCCACGCCAACTCATATTGAAATTGATCGTCATGGTCGTTGGTTATTTATTCCCTCCTATCATCAAGGTACTTTAATGGTGTTGCCGGTTGATCAACATAAGATCGCTCAGTCACCGATTCAAGTTATTAGCGATTTAAAACATCCCCATGCATCGGGGGTAAGTTTTGATAACTCACGCTTATTTGTCACTTGTTTAGGAGAAGATCATATTAGGATTTATATCATTAATAACAATGGATATTTAACTGAACAGGTTGCTCATCGGATTACGACTAACAAAGGCGCTGGGCCACGTCATTTGGCGTTTTTACCCAACCAGAACTGTTTTTATTGTTTAAATGAGTTAGATGCCACAATTAATGTTTATTCTGCATTTGAACCTTATCAGCAAAGTCAAAAATGTGCCATTTTGCCAGCTAGATTAGAATGTAACCATTGGGCTGCCGATATTCATATTACTCCAAATGGTCGTCATCTTTATGCTAGTGAACGTTCTACCAGTATTATTAGCCACTTTAAGGTGACAAAGGATGGATTAGAATTATTGCCGATAACAGCTTATGCAACCGAAACTCAACCACGTGGCTTTAATATTGATCAAAGTGGTAATTTTTTGCTGTCAGCTGGCCAAAAGTCTAATCATATTGCTGTTTATAAAATAAATGAGGTTACTGGCGCGTTACAAGTATTAAAACGTTATCCGGTTGGTAAGGGACCGATGTGGATCACTACGCATTCTATTAAAAAATAAATTATTTTAAATTTACAGTTTAATAACTATTTTTTTTATCGCTTGAGTTAACTTAGTTAACTGTGGGGCGGTAATGATATAGGGAGGCATTAGGTAAATTAATTTACCAAATGGCCGGATCCATACCCCTTCAGCTACAAAATTACGTTGTAATTCAGGTACATTTACAGAATTTTTCATTTCAACAACACCAATTGCGCCTAGTACACGCACGTCAGTAACTTTTTCTTGATCTCTTAATGGGAAAAGTTCATCCATCAATTGAGTTTCAATGTCTTTTACCCATTTTTGCCATGGGCTATTCCTTAATAAGGTGATGTTAGCATCAGCGATCGCACAGGCTAATGGATTGCCCATAAAAGTTGGCCCATGCATAAAACAGCCAGCTTTACCTTTGCTTATGGTGTCTGCTATATGGCGGCTGGTTAAAGTCGCTGACAGAGTCACATAACCACCGGTTAGTGCTTTACCTAAACACAAAATATCTGGGGTAATTGCACTATATTGATACGCAAATAATTTTCCGGTACGGCCAAATCCGGTAGCAATTTCATCTGCAATCAGCAAAATATTATAGTGATCGCATAATTCTCTAACTGCCGTTAGATAATTAGGGTGATAAATTCGCATACCGCCTGCTCCCTGAACAATTGGTTCAACGATAATAGCAGCAATTTTTTCTGCTTTTTTAGTTAGCAATTTTTGTAATGGGAGCAAAGTGGCTGCTTGCCATTGCTGATAAAACCCGCATTGAGGAGCTTGAACGAAAAAATTTTTTGGTAGATAACCATGATAAAGGCTATGCATTGAGTTTTCCGGATCGCAAACAGACATAGCACCAAAGGTATCACCATGATATCCTCGTTGTAAGGCAATAAACTGGTGGCGCGCTTCCCCTCGTGCCTGCCAATATTGTAATGACATTTTTAATGCTACCTCTACCGCTACTGAGCCTGAATCAGCTAGAAAAATACATTCTAATTTATCATCAGTTATATCAATTAATTGTCGGCACAAAGCGGTAGCTGATGGATGAGTGATGCCGCCAAACATAATATGGGACATTTTTTTTAATTGCTGAGTAGCAGCTTGATTGAGTACCGGATGATTATAGCCGTGAATTACTGCCCACCAAGAAGCCATACCATCAATCAGTTTTCTGCCATCGGCTAATTCAAGTTCTACACCTGATGCTCGTACGATAGGATAAGCAGGTATTGGTTTAGTCATTGAAGTGTATGGGTGCCAAATATGTTTAGCATCAAAGTTAATATCGTCTAGTTTCATTATATATAGTCAATTAATTTTATTTATTTTGGTTGATATGATACCGCAGTTATTTAAACTGGCAATCTTTTTTGTTTAATAAGATGGAATGGTGGAAATAGAAAAATACGGCATGCTTAGTCATGCCGCATTATTTTATTTACCTTTGGTGGATTACTTTTTCAATATCAGCAAGTTCGTCGTCGATATAAGGTACGTTTCTTGACAACAATAATGAATAGATTTATTTTTTTTACTCTATTTTAGCTGTCGCTATTGCATGTATTATGATGCCAACCTCTTTTGTCCGGCTCTATGCTAAACGTGAACAGATAAAGATGTAAGCATTATACTTGATGGTATGAGCTAACTATCTATTTTATGGCTATAAGTTATTAAAAGCTGCTAATCTAAAAAAGATAAAGATCAAGAATATAGTTATTTATTCCTATTTATGTAGGAAATTAAATTGTGATTATTGCCTTAATGAACAAGCAATAAGGTAAAGCTTGAATTGCTGGTGATAAAATTAAGTAAAGCGGTTGGACTGATTTTTTGATGAAGACATTGTTGACTATTTTAGGTAAAATTCCATCCATTTGATGTATAGTACGCCGGCTCAAAAACATTATCTTAAGCTGTTAAGAAAATTTATGAGTCCGATGAATTTTGAATTTTCCATGTTGTATTGGCTTGTTCATTTGCTTGTTTAGTTAAAACAGGTATTGGCTTAGCTTGTCTAATATATATAACTCAGCAGTTAGCTAAACTGGTTGATCATTATCCTTATATCAGTAAGCAATTACCCTTAATTTATCCACTTTTATATGGAATGTTATATTATGAATAAATGTTTTTTTCTGACCGGAACAGATACAGATGTAGGTAAAACTGTTGTTGGCTGCGCGCTGTTACAAGCAGCCGCAGATAACGGCTATAAAACTGCAGGCTATAAGCCGGTAGCTTCAGGGGGCGAACAATTAACGGTTGGCTTAAGAAATTCTGATGCTCAGTTATTGATAAAAAATAGTAACGTTAAACTTAATTACCATGATGTTAATCCTATTGTTTTTGCTCAAACAACGTCACCCCATATTGCCAGTCAGTTAACAGGAGAGCTTATTGATTGGCAGATAATGCATGTAGGATTAAATAAATTAAAACAGTATTCTAACTGGATAATTGTTGAAGGTGCTGGTGGATGGTACACACCTATTTGTACTGAGAAAACCTTAGCTGATTGGGTTATACAACAACAATTACCAGTAATATTAGTAGTTGGGGTTAAATTAGGGTGTATCAACCATGCAATGTTAACCGCACAGGCCATTGAGCAAAGCGGGTTATTATTTGCCGGCTGGGTTGCTAATGAAATTGTTTTACCTGGTAAATATCAACAGGCGTATTTGCTAACATTAAAGCAGCGGCTGTCAGCACCATGTTTAGGCGTTATTCCACATTTACCGGATTGGAAATCTCATTCTATTGGCGAATTTGTAAATTTAGATCACATACTGTGATAGTACTTCCTTGTAAAAATTTATTCTGTGATTATTTGACGGGAGAAAAGTTTTTGTCATACCCAAGTATAAATCAGACAATTATAGATGTTTAAAATAATTTCTTGATTTATCTACCATTCATGTTAATAACTCTGTGTATTAGATTAGTCTGGTAGGGTAGTTAGTTGATGCTATTTTCGTTTATAAATTATAATTCGATAAATATTCACCTATTATATAAAATTATTGACATTATCTGATGGTTATCAACTAGAAGCGTATATTTCCATTTCCAATAACTTTATTGAAAAAGCTATTTTTTTTGAATTGGTACCTTTAAATTAGAATTATAAAATGATTCTACTATGGTAGAAAAATTACGTTATGCATTAAAGTTATTTTTGCCGTCAATAGTACTTTTTATACAATTAGATCATGTATTAATTGGATGCGATTAAATTGCATTTTTTACTGGTAAGGAGGATAAATAACAGATAAATGGTTATTCAATCAGCTAATTTAAATGTTAGTTTAATAGTTAGCGCAATGCTATGATGATGCTGCAGTGGTTACTTTCAATAATAAAGTATGTAATCACAACTTAATAATATTAACACCTTCATTTTGATGATTATCCGGTTATTATCGATAAATAGTTACAGGATACTGCCAATATTGCGTCTGTGTTATTATAGGGTAACGTAGTAGTATTTTAAAAATTGCTGAATTTATTATGAATAATATGAAAACTAAAGCGCAATTTTAGAAAAAATATTATTTAACTTAATAGCAAACCATTAGTTAGGTTGAGGACATACAACATACAGAGGGATTAAGTCGCATTTAAGTTTTGGTAACATAATTTTTATTTAATTTATTGAAATTAAGCCAACAAAGTAAAATTAACATAAAACCTTTACTTATTTGCGCATATGAAACCATTTTTTTAGCATAAAATTATGATATACTTCACTTAAGTTGACTGAGTTATTTAGTTTATAAATAACTTTATCTTTAACGCAAGTGATGAGGGTAATCATCATGGATCGATTTGAACGTCAAAATTATTCGATCTTCCAGCGCGCTGGAGCAGGTATTCAACCCTATATGGCGCAAGTATATGGCTGGATGATGGTCGGTTTGTTATTAACTGCGTTTGTTGCTTGGTATGCTATTAATAATAGTAATATTATTATGTATCTAGCAACGCATAGTTGGGTATTGATAGGCTTCATTGTTGCTGAATTTTCATTAGTCATAGGATTATCATCTCTGTTGCCTAAACTAAATAGAGCACTGGCGACAGGAATGTTTATGCTCTACTCAGCACTGACAGGTTTAACTATTTCTTTAGTATTAGTTGCTTACGCTGGTGCTACTGTGGCTAGTACCTTTTTCATAACTGCTGCTACTTTTGGGGTACTTAGTTTTTATGGTTCTGTAACCAAACGCAGCTTAAGCGGAATAGGTAGCTTCTTATTTATGATAATAATCGGTCTAGTTATTACTTCATTGGTTAATATTTGGTTGCAAAGTTCTGGCTTAACGTTGGTTATTACCTACGTTGGGGTGTTAATATTTGCAGGTTTGACAGCTTATGATACACAGAAATTGAAAGATATGGGTAGCCATATTGATATTCATGATCCAGAAGATATGCGTAAATACGCTATTCTTGGTGCGTTGACACTCTATTTAGATTTTCTTAACTTATTCTTAATAATGCTACGTATTATTGGTGATCGTCGTTAATTTAATCGGTCTTATTAGAAAATCCTGCTAAAAATATTAGCGGGATTTTTTATTTTTTCATTTAAGCTAATTTTTAGCTAAAATTGTTTTAATCGGATTGATCCAGATACAATTTGTTTAGACAAACTGGAATATTTTACATTAGCTAAACGTAGCATGAGAACATGCTGGTATCATAAAAAATAAATACATCAATAAATGCTTAGGCGATCTTAGTGGTTAGTTTTAGCCGGGGAAGTTAAATCTTGAAAGTGTTTCTTGATATAATTAATAGTATTCATCATTAATTGTGCTACTTAAACTTTAACCTGATCTAGTTCTTGGCTACGATAACTACTTTATAATATATTTAATTTTGCTTTTGCGATAGCAAGAATACCTATAGCTTGCTGCAGGCTATGATGATATATATATTCCTATAAAAGATAAATAATATTGATTGGATTTAATCTATTAACATTATTTTTAGTCTATAGTAGAAAGGCTAATAATAATTAATATCCAAACAAAATATATCGCACGACGAGATAAAAATATAGCTATGGCTAAAGGGCAAGTTAACTATAATACAATAAATAGCAATCCATAATCTGATCTCTTCATCTAATATTATTTAAATGTACTCATTTTTTGAGTTGTTATATCAAAACAATAATTTTTGCTAACTAAAAATACGCATCTTTTTAAGAAAAGATTTAGTAACAACTGAATTAATTTACAATTAAAATATATCCAGTAAATTGATTATTTCTCTTAATATAAAGAGATTTTTTTACCTAAATGGATAGATAAAACAAAGGATAGATAGTTACTTTGAGAGAATCGGATCTATTTATTGAGTATGCAGTTGGATAAATGTTTAATTTTATTGTTGGAGAAGTACATAACATCGTTAAGAGTGATAATAGCTTAGTGGAAACACCTAAGCTGGTTGCTAAAATATATGTTAACAAAATTTTCTTAGGGCTAAATTAGCAGAATTTTCCTAAAAAAACTGTTATCGAAAATAAAATGGTCCGAATAAATTTAAATTTATTCAACCACTAATGAATTTTGCTGAAAATACTGCTTTAATGAGCCAGTTAATAACTGATTTTTATTCATATCAGTTTATAAACTGATTGCTTCTTATCTTACTTACAGTAAGATAACTATAGTTAATATCAAATTAGGTACTATTAATGATGATAGGCATAAATTAGTGTAATTTTAATCTAGGTCTAATAATACTATTAATACTACCTACTAGTATCATCAATCCAGTTTTAATATAACCGTGTAACGCTATTTGATGCATGCGATAAAGTGAAATATAGATTATACGAGCTATTTTTCCTTTAACCATTATATCACCATGCACTAAATTTACCATTAGGCTACCTACTGTACTAAAACGAGATAATGATACTAAACAACCATGATCTTTATAAAGATATTCTTGCAAATCTTTATTTTCGAGTAATGCAAAAATATTTTTATAACACAAAGTAGCCATTTGATGTGCAGCTTGAGCGCGTGGAGGCACAAATCCACCACCCTTTTTAGGGCAAGATGCACAATCCCCAATGGCAAAAATAGAATTATCTAGCGTCGTTTGTAGTGTTAGGTTCACTACTAATTGATTAATTTGATTGGTTTCTAAGCCACCAATTTGGTGCATAAAATCAGGCGCTTTAATACCAGTTGCCCAAACCATAAGATCTGCATTAATTTTTTCGCCTGATTGAGTGTTAATACCATTGCTATCAGCACTCGTTACCATGGTTTGTGTTAAAACACAAACCCCTAATTTGGTTAATTCATGATGAGCAGCAGTTGATATTCGTACTGGTAGTGCCGGTAAGATACGTTCTCCAGCCTCAACTAGGGTTACATTAAGCGCTTTTTTATCCAAGCCTTCAAAACCATAATTGGTTAATTGCTCGATAGTGTTATAGAGTTCAGCAGAAAGTTCTACCCCAGTTGCACCACCACCAACAATTACAATATTAATTTTATTATCTGGTTTATTTTGCATTGAGTTTCTGAGAAATAAATTTAGCATTTCTTCATGAAAACGATGCGCTTGCTGAGGGCTATCCAGGAAAATACAATGCTCTTTTACTCCGGCGGTCCCAAAATCATTAGACACTCTGCCTAACGCCATAACTAAAATATCAAAATCTAATTGCCGCTCTGGAACTAATAATTGGCCTTCTTTATCATGTATCGCTGCCAGCTTAATTTTTTTATTTTCACGATCAATATCGGTAAAACAACCTAATTGAAAATAAAAATAGTGATTACGAGCATGCGCTAAATAACTTAGAGCATCAACATCAGGATCTAAAGAGCCAGCGGCTACTTCATGTAGTAGAGGTTTCCACAAATGGCTTTGATTGCGGTCAACTAATATAATCTTAGCTTTATTTTTACGCCCTAATTGATCCCCTAACTTAGTTACCAGTTCTAATCCTCCTGCACCACCACCGACAATGATAATCTTGGGGTTTGGCTTCATTATAACTACCTTATCCTATCCTAAAATAATAGTTTATTATTTAAATAAATTTAATGATTATCTTTAATATGAAATTAATTAAATCATTATACTAGATGGCTTTTAAAAAAAATATTGATTACCATAAAGCATAGTATACTGAGTAAAATAAATTATAATACTTTTATTTTCAGTATAATGTTTGTTTATTTTTAGGTAATAAACCCCATATATTATTAATATAATAATGATCTATAGTTAAATTTAAATAACTATTACTTTATATATAAAATAATTATAATTACAATTTCAATAAAATTTTGTTTTAACTCCATCTAATACCTGGTTCATTAATTAAATATTACTTTTAATATATTTTTCTATATCTCTAGGGTATTTACTAGCAGATAAATTTAAATATAATAATATGTCACTGCTGTGACATGACGTTAAAATTTTCTAACAGACATTATATTATATAAAATATTTTTATGAGTAATATTTTATTTATAATTTGAACTATGTTAAATAAAAGAACTAAAAATTTTAATGTAATGTTAACTAATCAGAACGTAGTGAACGCTTATATTATACTAATTTAGCTTGCCTCTAATATACTGATCTTCAATAGTTACAAAGACTTAATCAGTAGATAGTAATACTTGACAAAATTATTGTCCACTTTAAATGGTTGTCTGTCGCATTTAAAATTTGCCTGTGAATTGCTCAGGAGCATGTGGGATAATTGATCACAGAAATAATCTTCTTAATGCTATTTTTAAAAAATAGTTGATCATTATCTAGATCTAACTAAACATAATTTTAATATATTTCTACTAAAGCTATGAGTATGTGACTTAATGGTTAATATAATTAAACCAAAGAATAGGCTGTATTAGTAACTCCAACTACCTTATATTTTATCCATACAATAAATAACTTTGGATAAGTGGCAAATTGAGTAAGCTGGCGCAATATTTTATCCTTTTTTGCCATAATATTCAGTAAGCATTTATTTTCACTGCCAAAAGAGTGATGAACTGAAAATTTATCTATTCATTTTTTGTTAACAACGGCCCTAAATGATGACCTCCCACTAAATGCATATGAATATGGAAAACTTCCTGGCCGGAATGTTGGTTACAATTCATAATTAAACGGTATCCATCATAAACAATACTTTCCTGCTTGGCAATCTTTGCCGCGACTATAATCATGTGGCCTAACGTCTGTTCATGCTCTGGTTTCACATCATTAATAGTAGCAATAAAAATATTAGGAATAATTAAAATATGGATGGGTGCTTGTGGTTCTATATCTCTAAACGCCGTAACTAAATCATCCTGATAAACAATATCAGCAGGAACTTCACGGCGTATAATTTTACTAAAAATTGTTTCTACTGCCATAATTCAATCCTTTTAATCTATTTTTTATGAAGATGCAAGCGGTTTAATTACGTTTAATGGTTAAATGAAAAACATCGCAAAAATTTTGCGTAGTAGCTCGCGCAATTTCTTCAACATCTACACCTTTTAATTTGGCTAAAAACTTTGCGACAGCTCTTACATAAGCAGGTTCATTTTCTTGGCCGCGATGTGGAACAGGTGTCAGGTAAGGAGCATCAGTTTCAATTAAAATACGATCTAAGGGCACTATACGTGCCGCCTGGCGGATTTGTTCGACATTATTAAATGTCACTATACCGGAAAATGATATATAAAGCCCTAAATCTAATAATGCTTTAGCCATATTATCATCCTCCGTGAAACAATGTAAAACTCCTCCGCAATCACCAATTTGTTCTTCCTTCAATATCTCTAATGTGTCTTGCTGGGCTTTTCTAGTATGAATAATAACTGGTTTGTTTAACTGACAACCTATCCGAATATGTTGGCGAAAAGAAATTTGTTGCAATTTAGCATTATCACTTTGGTAGTGATAATCCAACCCGGTTTCACCTAACGCAACAACTTCACTGCTGGATGCTAAACATGCAAGCTGATCAAAATCAGAATATCTATTAAGATCAAGCGGATGTATGCCACAAGAAAAGGACACATTGTCACGCTTACCAATTTTCTTTTTCATGCTAACAAAGCCTGGCAATGTGGTTGCCACAGCTAGAATATATTCTACTTTATTAGCCGCAGCTTTTGCGATAACATCATCGATATCTTTATGCTTATTATTATAATTTAAACAATCTAGATGACAGTGTGAATCAACTAAAAACATAACAAACCCTTTTAATTATGGTAATAAAGTGAGTTTTGCCAGTTAATTAACTGAGATATCAATCTTAATTCCTGATTCAATCCCATTACTGACATTAATTGATGACGGCAATTTTGCCATTCAGTAGCGCTTTTTAATAAGACTGAAACAGAACTTATAGCAGCTAATTTAGTTATTAATAATAACTGATCCCGGTTAACACAATAGTTACTTGATTGCAGTTGATATTTTACTGTATCTAACAACAGGCTTATTAGCCAGCTGATCCGACCAGCAGCATCCTCCTGATCTAATTCAGGTAACCAGCTTAAAAGTCTCTTAGTTGATAAATGTTGCATTAATGATTGGCAAAATTTCTTTCTTTTTAGCCAATTCTCTGGCTGTAACAGTGTTAAAGCAGCTAGGGGTGCCCCAGCATTCAATTTTATTCCCGTTTCAATCTCAACTAGTGACAACGTTATTTTTTGTTTTTGTAACCAAGAAATAGTGGTTTTACGTTCCGGAACCGAAAGGTAATAATAAAAACATCTACTACGTAAAGTGGCTAGCAATATATCTGGATATCGTGACTCTAGAAAAAAATAGGTATTGTCTGTTGGCTCTTCTAATGTTTTCAATAATGCGTTGCTGGCTGCTTCTGTTAATGCTTCAACTCTAGGAAACCAAACAACTTTTGCTCCCCCTTGCTGTGCATGGCTAACTAACACTTCAGTTAAACAACGAATAATTTCAATACCTATCGTATTTTTACCTTTCTCAGTGTCAATTTTATGCCAATCTGGATGTGTACCAGCTAACATTAGTTGACAGCTATGACAATCACCACAGCTTTTCATAACCACCGGCTGTTGGCACATCAGCCAGCGGCTAATAGCATAAATGAGCGAATCACTTCCCATTCCAGCATTAGCATGTAATAGTAATGCATGATGTCCTTGCTTTTTCTGATGGAGAGCAATTATCTTCATGTATGCATTATTTAACCATGGATACCAGTTCATTCTACTTGCCTTGAGCTGCCAACCAATTAGATAATGCCTGGTGAATATTTTTTTGCACCTCTTCTATTAATTGGTTAGCATTAATTGTTATGATTGTGTTATCCTCTGATGCCAATTCAAGATAGCGCTGACGAGTTCGTTTAAAAAAGTCTAATGACTCTTTTTCTATCCGATCTAGTTTCCCGCGATCCCGCGCTCGTTGCAAGCCAAGAGCTGGTTCTATATCAAGATATAGTGTTATATCAGGTCGAAAATTATCCAGTATAGTATTGCTTAATACCTGCATTAATTCTGCGGAAAATTCACGCCCTCCGCCTTGATATGCTTGTGATGATAGATCATGGCGATCACCAATTACTGTTCTTCCCTTTGCAAGAGCAGGTTTGATAACGTATTCAATTAATTGAATACGTGCAGCATAAAGCATGAGTAGCTCCGCTTTATCGGTGACTTTTTCCTCTGCAATACCACACTTAATTAATTTACGCAATTTTTCTGCTAATGGTGTTCCTCCCGGCTCACGGGTGAAATCAATTTCCGTTATTCCTACATTAGTGAGTGTTTCTGCAACAGTTTTTATTGCAGTAGTTTTTCCTGCCCCTTCAAGACCTTCAATAACGATATAACAACTTTTCATTTATTTTTACCATTATCTGTTGCAACAAAATAAAGCTAATTGTTTTTATCTGGATTAGCCTAGGTTTTAACTGAAGCAAGCAATTAGTGAAGGTGGCAACTTAAAAATTAAATAAGGGTTATAAGGATTAATATTATCTAAATCACTATGATAAAGCACCAACTATATTTATTACCTAAACAATATATAACAACAGAATCAGTTTGCAACCTTATTTTTTCTTTAAAGGATTATAATCCCTAATCGCCCTGTGCCTTTTGGTAAAGTAAAAATAATTGTTTCATCAATATTAGCGAAATTTGGTATCTTACAGTAAAATATATAGCTATTACAGCTACTTAACATTACATTAATAAAAAAATAATTAATCACAAGATTAGTCTTGCATACTTTATTTAATACTTGTTTCTTAATCTTACACGATAAAAATTAATCTAATATTAATCATAAAATTAATTTAACTTCAAACAATATGGCAAAAGAAAATTGAATAATTCACGAGAATTATAATGCCATACTGGTTGCTTTAGCTGAGTTAAAATACGGTTAACCGATAATATGGGCATTAAGGCATTAGTAATGATCACCTCATCGCTATGCTCTAATATATTTGGATTGGAGCTTATATAGAAAAGTTCATAATGATTATCAGATAAACTTGCAATAACCTGTTTGCGCATTACACCTTTAACACCAGCGTTATTTAAATTTGGCGTATAAATTTTTTTTCCTTTACGCAAAAAAATATTTGCCGCACAGCAGCCAATCAATATACCATTAGTATCCGTCACAATAGCTTCATCAACATTGCATGATTCAATTTGCTGTTTTATCAATATTTGCTCTAAACGATTTAAATGTTTAATGCCAGCTAAATAACAGTTATTATTTATAGGTATTTTACTAAAAATTAAATCAATACCAGTTTGCCTTTGATTTAGATAAATATCTGGGTAATCAGTTAATGAAATAATGATTGTTGCTTTGTTTAGGCCAGCTATGCTATGCCCTCGGCCACCTTCACCACGACTAATAATAACTTTTATAACCGCTAAATCATTTTTATTCAATTGTGCTATCTGATTTATATCAGATGCCAATTTATGCCAATCTGGTGTAGGTAAAAGTAGCTGTTTAACCCCCTTTTGTAATCTATAAATGTGATGCGATAATAAGGTTGGTTGTTGTCCAACTACACGTATTGTTGTAAAACAGCCATCACCAAATTGAACAGCTCTATCCATTACCGAAATATTATTTCGTTGTTCACCATTAATCCAACATATACATCGCGTTAACGTGTTAATCAAATTGAATACCTACTATTTATCGCTACAGTTTATTGTAAGTTTATTATTTATATTAATACTCAACTTAGTTGAGGCTTTTTTATAAAAAATTATTAATTAGTTGACTTTACGAAAAATAATCGTACCATTCGTCCCGCCAAAGCCAAAAGAATTGCATAATGCGTACAGCATATTTTTCACTCTACGTCTTTTTTTTGGTACAAAATCTAGTCGTCCTGTCTTTACTAATTTGTCTAATTCACTATCTAGATTTTCTAGATTAATTGTTGGAGGAATTATTTGATCTCTTAATGATAAAATTGTAAATATAGATTCAATTGCTCCTGCTGCTCCTAATAAATGACCAGTCATTGATTTAGTCGAGCTAACCAATATTTTATCTTCATAAATCGAGGCTACTGCTCGTGCCTCAGCAATATCTCCTGCCGGTGTTGATGTCCCATGAGCATTAATGTAACCTACTTTTTTTGCGTCTATACCTGCATCATGTAATGCATTTATCATTGCAAGTGCTGCACCTTCCCCATTCTTTGGGGGTGACGTCATATGATATGCATCACTACTCATACCAAAACCAGCAAATTCAGCATAAATTTTAGCTCCTCTAGCTTTAGCATGTTCATACTCTTCTAGCACTAAAATACCAGCACCATCCCCTAATACAAAACCATCTCTCTCCTGATCCCAAGGGCGGCTTGCTCGCTCAGGTTCATCATTACGTCTTGATAAGGCTTTGAGAGAACCAAATCCTGCAATACCTAAAAAGGTACTTGCTTTTTCGGCGCCGCCAGCCAGCATGATATCCGCATCACCATAAGCAATAATACGTGCTGCATGACCAATGTTATGCACACCTGAAGTACAAGCGGTAGCAATAGATATTGTTGGGCCTTTAAAGCCATAAATAATACTTAAGTGTCCAGCAACCATATTAATAATAGTTGAAGGCACAAAAAAAGGACTTACTTTACGCGGGCCATTAGTAAGTAAAGCCTCACAGTTTTTTTGAATTAGGCCTAATCCGCCAATGCCAGAGCCAATTGCTGCGCCAACGCGCCGCGAATTTTTCTCTGTGATTTCTATACCTGCATCTTCGATAGATTGTTTACCTGCAGCAAGTCCATATTGGATAAATAGATCCATTTTGCGCGCATCTTTGGCCGAAATACTATAATCGTCATGATTAAAATCTTTAACTAGACCGGCAAACTTGGTTGTATGGTTTTCAGTGTTAAAATGTTCTATAAGGCTAATGCCACTCTGTCCAGCACATACAGCATTCCAAGATGATTCAACTGTGTTGCCAACAGGAGATAACATGCCCAGTCCAGTCACAACTACTCGACGTTTAGACACGTATATCCTCCACAAAAAGGAATAAGTTGAAACTATAGGCTGCCAATTGCCCGCCTGTGTATAAAAGCTCTTTATAATTAAATTTACGGCTTATGAGCTATGGCTATGAATATAATCAATAGCTGCTTGCACTGTCGTGATTTTTTCTGCTTCTTCATCAGGAATTTCGGTATCAAACTCTTCTTCTAATGCCATTACTAGTTCAACAGTGTCAAGAGAATCGGCCCCTAAATCCTCAACAAATGAAGAATTATTTACAACTTCATCTTCTTTAACACCTAACTGTTCAGCAATTATTTTCTTCACACGTTTTTCAATATCGTTGTCGTTATCAACACGTTGGTCTTTATTGCTCATACTATTTTAATTCCTATTAAAACTCGCTTTCACGATAGTTTTGTATACAGGACGCCACCCAATCCTGGCTATGCTAACCTTATTTAGCACCATTATATGCTATTTTAGCATTAACCATGCAAATGATTCATGGATTTTTAACTCATACACATGCCACCGTTGACATGTAATGTTTCACCGGTGATGTAAGCAGCTTCATCAGAGGATAAGAATGCTACAGCACTGGCAATTTCTTTTGCATCACCTAGACGCCCTACCGGAACATTAGCTAATATGCTTGCTTGTTGTTCATCTGTCAATGCTCGAGTCATATCGGTTTCTATGAACCCGGGTGAAATAACATTTACCGTAATACCACGTGTAGCGACTTCACGCGCTAATGATTTACTAAAAGCGATAACACCGGCTTTAGCTGCGGCATAATTTGCCTGTCCAGCATTACCCAATGTACCTATAACTGAACCAATAGAGATAATGCGACCATAACGTTTTTTCACCATTGAACGCATTATAGCTTTGGATAGACTAAATATAGAAGTTAAGTTTGTATCAATAACTCTATTCCACTCTTCTTTTTTCATTCGCAGCAAGAGATTATCACTAGTAATACCTGCATTATTGACTAAAATATCAATTTCACCAACTTCTTTACGAATTTTAGATAGAGTACTCTCAATAGATTTAGTGTCAGTTACATTCAATATATAACCTTTATTTTTATTACCAAGATAGCCACTAATCACCTCGGTACCTTCTTTGCTTGTAGCAGTACCAACTACTTGAGCACCACGTTCAGCGAACATTTCAGTAATTGAGCGCCCGATACCACGACTTGCCCCAGTTACCAAGGCTATTTTTCCATCAAAACTCATTTTTTTCTCAATTATTTATCAACGCAGTAATTAATGATTTAGTATCATTAATTGCTGCTGAATTAATCGTACTCACAATGCGCTTATTTAACCCAGTTAATACTTGGCCTGGCCCTATTTCTAATAGTTGCACGATCCCTTGCTTAGCAATGAATTCGATTGTTTCCACCCAGCGTACAGGCTTGTACAGCTGCTTGATTAAAGCATGCCGAATACTCTCTACTGAATTTTCGATTTTAACATCTACATTATTTACAACAGCAATATTAGGCTTATTAAATACAACTGCTTCTAATACTTGTGCTAATTTTTTAGCTGCTGGTTGCATCAATGCACAATGTGAAGGTACACTGACAGCCAACGGTAAAGTAAGTTTTGCACCAGTAGCCTTACATAAGGCTACTGCTCTCTTAACAGCATTCTTTTCACCAGCAATAACAATCTGCCCTGGTGAATTAAAATTAACTGCAGAAACTATTTGTCCTTGTGCAGCTTGCTGGCATGATGCTAATACTGATTGATTATCTAACCCAATAATTGCGTACATAGCACCTATCCCTGCTGGCACAGCCTCTTGCATAAATTTCCCGCGTAGTTCTACTAATTTAACCGCAGATTTAAAATCGATAACATCGGCACAGACCAATGCAGAATATTCACCTAAACTATGGCCTGCCATTAGTTTAGGAATTTTTCCTTTGTTTTCCTTCCATACTCGAAAAATTGCTACAGATGCAGATAAAAGTGCTGGCTGCGTTTTCCAAGTTTTATTTAATTCCTCTTCGGAGCCATTTTGGATCAAATCCCATAAACTATATCCTAAGACATTAGAAGATTCCTCAAATGTTTCTTCTACTACTGCAAACTCTTTTGCTAGATTAGCTAACATGCCCATAAATTGAGAACCTTGGCCAGGAAAGATCATTGCAAAGTTAGACATTGTTATTTTCCTGTATAATTTAAAAACGGATCAGCGCTGAACCCCAAGTAAAACCGCCACCAAATGCTTCAAGCAATACTATTTGCCCTCGCTGTATTCGGCCATCTCTAACTGCTTCATCAAAAGCAGTAGGTACTGAAGCTGCTGAAGTATTACCGTGTCTATCCAGGGTAATAACAACTTTATTAATTGGCATAGCCAGTTTTTTTGCGGTTGCTTGAATAATACGTAAATTAGCTTGATGAGGCACTAACCAATCTAATTCTGATTTATCTAGTGCATTTTTTTCTAATGTTTCATCCACAATATTAGCTAATTCATTTACGGCGATCTTAAAAACCTCATTACCAGCCATTGTGACATAAGTTGGCTCTAAGTATTTACGATGCTCTTGATGGCGTAAAGTTAATAAATCACCATAATTACCATTAGCATGTAAATGTGTTGATAAAATTCCTGGCGCTTTTGAACAACCGACTACGATTGCACCAGCAGCATCACCAAATAAAATAAGTGTACTCCGATCATTTGGATCTAAGACTCTAGATAATACATCAGAACCAATAATTAATGCCTTCTTCGCCATACCAGTTCTAATAAATTGATCACTAATACTTAATGCATAAGTGAAGCCAGCACATGCAGCAGCAACATCAAATGCTGCACAAATTTTAATGCCCAATATTTGCTGAATTTGGCACGCGGCACTGGGAAAAGCGTGGGTAGAAGAAGTCGTTGCTACAATAATTAAATCAATTGCATTAGCTGCAATGCCAGCCATTGCTAAAGCTTTTTGCGAAGCGCTAGCACCCATTGTAGATACGTCATCTTCGATTGTGGCAATGCGGCGTTCTTTAATCCCTGTTCTGGTAGTTATCCATTCATCAGAAGTATCTACCATTTTTTCTAAATCAGCATTCGTACGAATCTGTACAGGCAAATAACTGCCAGTACCTAAGATTTTTGTATACATTTTGCTCTAATCACTCTTGGGTAGTAAGGTATTCAAGCTAGTTGAAATTCTATCAGGAATTTGCTTTTCTACCTTCTGAATCGTCTGTTCAATTGCAGCTTTAAATGCTTTTAGGTTTGCCGCTCCATAACTTTTAATTACCATGCCATTAATTACAATGCCATGTAATCCTAGAATTGAATCACCATGATATGGATCAGGATCCAAGTGCCCAAAACGGATTGAGATATTTTTCTGTAACTACGGTTTAATCAACTTTATCATCCATGATGTCAGAACTTTCATTTTTGTTAACTTGGCATTACTTGTGAAATAGTCATAAATAAATATATTAGCTTTTATCACGTCAAATTGTACTAGCAAACTATATCATTTAACATTAGCGCCTAAATCAGGTATAACGGTTTTATCATATTTTTGATTTAGCAAAATCATTATCAATGATGTTTTTCAAAACTATTTATTTTTGCAACATAATTATTGCTAACCCAATAAGTACACCAATATTTCCAGCACTAATACATGCTTGAGACTGACCAGAACTAACTAATTATCAAACAATCTACGTTGAATAGTCTTTAATTTGCTTACTTATAATGGCTTAATGTCATTAGTAATAGCATTCTTAGCAGAAATAGCTGTTCTGCACGCAGATAGATCTGCAATTGATAAGTTTAAAATTTTGGGAATACTGACCAGTTAATAATTTTAACTGTTGGTTACAAAGGAGTGCCTGCAATGCAGGCAGGTACATTAACATAGGGTGTGCATCGTACCTTGTATAAGGTTAAATTAGCCAAGGCATTAATAATTTAATAATTAACACAACAACTATTTATTAAAAAAGTTACGGCCAAGATAATAGCCATTAGAAGTCATATGATGACGCAAATGAGTTTCACCAGAAGTTTTATCTACTGATACTTCGGCATTTTTCAATGTATCATGTAATCGACGCATACCTCGTTTAGAACGAGTAGGTTTATTTTTTTGTACGGCCATTGCCATTACTCCTTAAGTATTTTTTTTAAAATTAACTAAAATGGCAAATGCATTTGTATTTTTTCCTCGTTAGATAACTAACCAAAAACACATCCAGAGTTATGAAACTAGATTACTGGCAAAGAGATAATTATTTCATTTTTAATCATTACTAGCAAATCTATTTTACTAAATTTATCACTAGTAATTTGCTCATCTTCTTCTGGTAAGAATGACAGGACCAAAAGAATAAGTTACATGAATATTATGGTGGTTAATAATTTTACCATGATGTTCACATTTTAATGTGACATAGGCACCATAGTAGCCCTTTATAACAACTAAGGGTAATTTAACTTTTTGTATAAGGCGCTTTGTATAAAGCGCTTATTTTATATTTGTAATGAGATATAGTCAAAGAAAAATCTTGCTTTTCCTCTTTTTTACCAAAATTGGCGATTAAATATTAATTTAGTTTTAAATATCTCATATCATTTGACTATCTATTTTAGATATTTGATGAAATCAATTTTATTGACCTCTATGTCATCTTCATGCAATCAACTATTGCCAAAGTTAGCATTAATTAATGAATCTACAACTTTTCTTGTTACTAGCTTAGTTTTTTGAAAAAGCAAAATAATTAGTTACTAAATATCCTACATATTCATAATAAAGCAACCAAGCATATAGTAAATACCGTAAAATACAATGCTAAATTTGAAACTTTTACTGTTGATATTTAATGGATATATAAATTAATTAAAAATTATCTAATAAGCACTAAAGAAGATCATTATCAATGCGTGATAGTTTTGATGTCAGAATGTTGATGTATAATATTATTAAAACAACTTATTGGACGATATCAAAATGCTTTAGGTTGCTAAATTTAATTTTTAAAATCAATATGTTAAGCGTTGATAACACCAATCTGTAAAATTAATTATCTCATTACATATATAAATAAAACTAGTTGATAATTCAACTTGATTTGCATATTTAATTGGCAATGTATTATTCCTTACGTAATAATGCTAAACAAATCTTAAGTTGTTGATCTAAAGGGGCGTTAAAAGTTAATTTTTCTCCCGTGACTGGATGAATAAAAATTAACGAACTAGCATGTAAAAAAAGTCTTTTTAAACCAGTAAATGTTAATTCTTTATCAAAATTTGGATCACCATAACGGTTATCATATGCAATAGGATGCTTGGCATATTGCGCATGTACTCTAATCTGATGTGTTCTCCCTGTTATTGGAAATGCATTTACTAATGTAGCATTAGAAATGCGTTCTTTAATTTGAAAATAGGTTTCTGAATATTTACCATTGCTGTTAACTTTTACTATTCGTTCTCCATTTTGGGAAATTACCTTTAATAAAGGTACTTGAATAACTTTAATATGCGACGGCCATTGCCCTTTTACTAGTGCAACATACTGTTTTTGTATTTTTTTCTGACTTAACTGTTGATGTAATGCCCTAAGCGCTGAACGTTTTTTCGCTATCAGTAAAACACCAGATGTTTCCAGATCTAATCTATGGACAAGTTCCAAAAAATGTGCTTCAGGATGTAATGCGCGTAAAGCCTCAATAACGCCAAAATTTACCCCACTACCTCCATGAACAGCCATACCGGAAGGTTTATTTAAAACTAGTAGATACTGATCTTCGTAAAGTATATAATCAGTTAATATGGCCACTTTACCCAATTTAGCCGAAATAACATTCTTTTGTTTCTTCGCTAACCGAACTGGGGGGATCCTGATAAAATCACCTGCTTGAACTTTATATTCAGGGTTTATTCTACCGTTATTTATTCTTACTTCACCTTTTCTAATAAGGCGATAAATTCTACTCTTAGGAATACCTTTTAAACGTGTGAATAAAAAATTATCAATACGTTGGCCTGCTTGATCATTATTGATAGTAACAAACTGAACTTGATTATGAATTATCATAATTTAATTATAATATGTTATTAATATTTAAGTTTGTTAAATATTGCGATCTAATATTATGATTACTTGTTTCAATTTTTGCTTAAATTTTGTTAAGTTATTTATTAAAGAAATTGTTTCTTATTATTATCTATAAAAATGCAATAAACAGCAAAAGTTATCTTGATAACTACCTATAAGCAGTGGAATAATTAAAAGTTGCCATGATATTTATTAAAACAAGTGTTAGCGTAATTTTAGATCGATGTATTTAAAATGACATATAAATTTAGCAATGTTGTCAGACAGTGTATACAATAAAAAATAAATTGTTGAATTGTGAATAAAGATTTATTAGGTTAGTTAACCTTATACATTGAATAAATTCAGCAACAGTACTAATTTAAGTATCCATAAGTTTATTTAAACGTAGCTTCACCGAAAAATTGTGTTTCAATATAATCTCCACTTGCTCGATTAATGATCTTGTAAAAGTTACGAAGCCATCAGTTAACAGTAACAATTTTTAGTCGTAACTTTTTTGACTTAGTAGAAAAATGAGTATTTGTAATGAAAAGAATGTTAATTAACGCCACTCAACAAGAAGAGTTGCGCGTTGCTCTTGTTGATGGGCAATGTCTTTATGACCTAGATATTGAAAATCCTGGACACGAACAAAAAAAAGCAAATATTTACAAAGGCAAAATTACCCGTATAGAACCTAGTCTGCAAGCAGCATTTGTTGACTATGGATCAGAAAAACACGGTTTTCTTCCAATTAAAGAAATTGCACAGGAATATTTTCCGAGTAATTATCAACCCTATGGTCGCCCAAACATAAAAGATGTTTTAAAAGAAGGCCAGGAAGTTATTATTCAAGTTGATAAAGAAGAACGAGGAAATAAAGGGGCAGCATTAACTACTTATATTAGTTTAGCAGGTAGTTATCTTGTATTAATGCCAAATAACCCACGTGCAGGTGGTATATCACGACGTATTGAAGGTGAATGTCGCACAGAAATAAAAGAAGCATTACCATCATTAGAAATACCCAATGGTATGGGATTAATTGTCCGTACTGCTGGTGTAGGTAAATCAGCAGAAACTCTACAACAAGATCTAGAATATCGTCTTAAACATTGGCAAGCAATAAAAAAAGCAGCAGAAACCCGAGCAGCACCTTTCCTTATTCATCAAGAAAGTAATGTTATTGTGCGTGCGTTTCGTGATTACTTGCGCACTGATATTGGTGAAATCCTGATTGATAATGCTAAAATTGTCGAGATGGCCCACCTTCATATTGAAGCTATTGGTCGTGGAGGTTTTACAAGTAAAATTAAATACTACAGTGGAGATGTTCCACTATTTAGCCACTATCAAATCGAATCACAGATTGAATCCGCTTTTCAGCGTGAAGTTCGTTTACCGTCTGGTGGTGTATTGGTTATTGACACTACTGAGGCATTAACTGCTATCGATATCAATTCATCACGTTCAACCCGTGGTGGCGATATAGAAGAAACAGCTTTGCAAACAAATTTAGAAGCAGCTGATGAAATTGCTCGTCAATTACGGTTACGGGATTTAGGTGGATTGATTGTTATTGATTTTATTGATATGACACTTGTTAGACATCAACGTGAAGTTGAAAATCGCCTGCGTGAAGCTGTACGTCAAGACAGAGCTCGTATCCAAATAACTCGTATATCGCGATTTGGGCTACTTGAAATGTCACGCCAACGTTTAAGTCCGTCACTTGGTGAATCTAGTCATCACGTTTGTTCACGTTGTGGCGGTACAGGAACAATCCGTGATAATGAATCACTTTCACTCTCTATTTTACGTTTGATTGAAGAAGAAGCTTTAAAAGAAAATACGCATGAAGTACATGCTATTGTACCGGTACAAATTGCTTCTTATCTACTGAATGAAAAACGTAAATCTGTTAATGAAATTGAACGGCGGCAACACAATATACGTGTTATTATTGTTCCTAACGATCAGATGGAATCACCGCATTATAATGTAATCCGCATTCGTAAAGGTGAAGAAATTTCATCATTAAGTTACTATCTTGCGCAATACCACGAAGCTGAAATAAATAATTTAGCAGATGATACCACTAGTGAGAAAAAGTTACCTGAACAACCAGCTATTTCTACTTTTGCTATCCAATCTCAAGCAGATACTAAAAATGCTGTGTTTGTTAATGGCAAATTAAGTAAACAAAGTAAATCAATTAATAAGCAAACTTCAACAAGATTATTTAATCGAATTACCTCTTTCTTGAAAAAATTATTTATCGAATCACAACGACCAATTGAAACAAATGATATAAAATTGAATAGCAGTAATGATAAGCGACGTAATAATAATCGGCGTAATAATCGTCGGCCAACTCAACGTCGTGAACAGAATGATAATATCGATAACCGTCAAAATAGCGGATATACCAATGAGTATCAATCGCGTAAGAGCTGTAATCAGCAGAGTTATTGTAATGATACTCAAGATAGTGCTGTATGTGAAACTCAACAACAGCATTGCGAACAGCGTGCTGCACGTTCCCTTCGTCAGGAAGAAAAAAAACAGCAGCAACTTGAAACTAAAACGAAACCACTAGATAAGAAAGAGTCTGAAACAGAAAGAATGGTTGTTATCTCTCCTCGCCGTCACCAGCGCCAACTGGTTCAGGTTCAATCTATGTCGGTGGCAAATAGTATGACTAAGCAACAACAACTACCTATTGATAAAGAATATCATATTACCAATGGTGTAGATGCAGTACCTGCGTTAACTGCCGACTATATTTGGCCAAATGCTGAATCAATATCGAAACAAAAAACCATAGATGTGCTGCTCACAGCACAGTCTGAATATCAAGAATCATCCGCTAATTATACTAATAAACGACAAGAGAGAATTATTCCGCGCAGATCAAGAAGATCTGTGCGCCACTTACGTGTTAGTGGGCAACGGCGGCGTCGCTATCGTGATGAACATCAAATAAAATCATTAGTCCCATTAAAAATGGCTGTTGCCTCGCCTGAATTATCTTCAGGTAAAGTCTGGATTATCTACCCAATTAAGCTCAATGAATTGAATAAAATATCATCTCTAGTCCATATAAAATTAGCGAAAATAGATCGCCTTTAATACGTCATGTAGTATAACTTATAACTTAGGTTATTTAATGAACGTCATACTGAGCGAAAACTTTTTATAAAATCATCAAATTGCTTCATGATATTGAAGCGCCTAGGGATTGGCAGCTCTAGTAACAGGTTGTCAAAGCTTTAAAGATTTTTTTACTCTACTGAATATTTTTAATTATTGTTCAATATAGTTGCTGATTTTATAGTTGGTCTGTATGGTGGCATCGGCAGTTGATTCAACTTTGATTTACTGAGGAATGAGATACTACTAATAAAAATGCTAATAGTATCACTATACAGATCTATTTTAGCAAAAATAGAAAAGATAATACTTGTCCAGTGATTTAATTATCATTGATCAATTTTAATCGGTTATTAGGAATAAACAATGAATGAACCTAATCAAACTAAAGAGGTAAAGATGGTATCAACGCTATATATTGTACCAACTCCTATTGGTAATTTAGATGATATTACTCTGCGTGCATTGCAGATCCTTAAGCAAGTAGAGCTTATTGTAGCTGAAGATACTCGTCGTACCGGTTTATTATTGCAGCATTTTGCTATTAATAACCGCATGATATCCTTACATGTTCATAATGAACAGAAGAAAACAGATCAATTAATTACTCAATTAAAACAAGGAATAAGTATAGCATTAGTTTCTGATGCAGGGACCCCGATAATTAATGATCCTGGTTATCATCTTGTAAAATATTGTCATCAAGCAGGTATTCTGGTAGTTCCTTTACCTGGTCCATGTGCAGCGATGACAGCCCTTTCTGCTTCTGGTATCGCCTCAGATAGATTTTGTTATGAAGGTTTTTTGCCCGCAAAACGGAAGAGCAGACAAGATGTCTTACATGGGTTAACTAAGAATTCTAGAACACTTATTTTTTATGAATCACCTCATCGTTTATTAGAAACCTTAGCTGATATGGTTGCTATTTGGGGTGCTAAGCGTTATGTTGTTTTAGCTCGGGAATTAACAAAAACTTGGGAATCAATTTATGGTTTGCCGGTTGGAGAACTACTTGATTGGGTAAAATTTGATGAAAATCGTTATCGGGGTGAAATGGTATTAGTAGTTGAGGGTTATAGGGTAGCAAAAAATAGTAAACCAGTCATTTCCTGTGATGTGATGAAAACGTTAGCGTTACTACAACAATCATTGCCGTTAAAAAAAGCGGCAGGAATTACAGCAGAAATTTATGGGTTAAAGAATAATACATTATATAAATATATTCTTGAACAACAAGTTAGTGCTGATAATGTAATTAAGTAGATTAGCTGTTAGCTAGTTAAGATAAATAACTATACAAAGTAATATTAAATTGTTATAGTAATATGCTAGAGTTAGCTAGACAACCACTGTTCTGTTATTTGTTACTATCAGTGATTGGATAATAGAGGGGAGGAAAGTCCGGGCTCCATAGGGCAGGGTGCCAGATAACGTCTGGGGAGCAAAAGCTTACGACTAGTGCAACAGAGAGTAAACCGCCGATGGCTATTAAGCACAGGTAAGGGTGAAAGGGTGCGGTAAGAGCGCACCGCGCAACTGGCATCAGTTTGCGGCATTGTAAACTCCACCCGGAGCAAGGCCAAACAGGGATCACAGATGCGGCCCGTATCGAACCCGGGTAGGCTGCTTGAGACAGTACGCAAGTGCGGTCCTAGATGAATGGTTGTCTACGACAGAACCCGGCTTATCGGCTGATTCAAAACATTAAAGACCTCATTATAAGTAAACTTATAACGGGGTTTTATTTTTTTACTATTTAGGAGTGCAATATAATTAATAAAACAATTCTTTATTATCGATAATATCTATAAGCACTGCTTATTCAAGTAATTTTTTGACGTCAGACGGTATAGGTTGCTTGATTAATGATAAAGCTATAAATATGAGGAGTAATTTTCTTTACACCAGCAATTAATCCAATTTTAAAAATTTATGTTTTATTTTACAATTAATATTCTTAGTGATATTTTAAGCCTTTTATATTTTATAATTTTATTAAACTAGCTTCCATATCTTTTAGTATTTTAATTTTTATTTCAACAAAAATAACGGTATTTTGATAATTATAGCTTAGTCGTTAGGTCAGGTATAATTTTTTAACCACTTCGGGAGTTAGTGAAATAAGCGTATTAACAATAGAATAGTTAGATCTTCATTTCACAAGACTGTTAGCTAGACTAGTAAATACCTTATATTTTTAGGCTGAATAACTTATTAGATTGGTAGATCGTCTGCACCTAAAACGATAGAAAGGTTATTATCTATTTCACTAGCAGTATAGTAATATTTAAATAGCACTATTAAATATGTTAGCCTTTTTCATTATTTATATTATAAGTACAATTAATCAATTTAATCTAACACCTGAACATCCATTTCTATTAGGACTGCCTATAGGCGTAACACAACTATATACCTCTCATGAGTTAATTAATATCTTGAAAGTAGGTAAAATTAGTGTTTAATATATAGTTACTTTTAATATTGATGAATGCTACCACGCCAATAAGGCATTAGTTGTGGTATAAATATCGATTAATTATATGTAGACTATTCCGACAAAAAACTTAAAATATTTTGTCAATTATAATTTGACATCATTTATTAATTTACTAATTAAATTCTGAAATTATTATTAAACTAGAATAAGTAAATAATTTTACCTATTATCATATTTTTATTTATACTATAATAGTATAATATTATGTATGTATTAACCAACTGTATTATTTATACATATTATAAAATACTGAACTATTATTCAGTTTCTATTTTATGGGTTAATTACTTAATTATCATCAGAATATTTTATTTCATGTATTTTTAAAATATAATCCTAGTGCTAGATATTTATTTATCTATAAGTAAATAGATGCGTTTTTGTACATATCAATGATAATCCAGCAAATATCTAAACTGATACTCTATCAATTATGCAAAAAAAAATCAAATGACTACCTATATGTACCCATAATTATGAATATATTTGTTATACTTCTACCGATTAGTTAGTTATATTTACAATACTCCTAATGTATATGCAGTAATTATTCCAGATGATATAGATTATGGTAATTTATTATGTGTTGATAAAATAGTATATTAAGTGGTTCATTCTTAACAAGTATAGATATTATCAAAAATATCGTTTAATATGTAGGTATTGCATTAGATTAAGCGTTATGAATTACTACATTTTATCCAGAAATATAAGATTATAAATTTTACCGTATTAAATTATAACTTCATCATCCCCAAAACAATTGTTAATTTTGGTAAAATAGCACTTTAATGAGTATATATACATATACTGATGAGTAACAATGACATCTTGAAGTAAATTGGTAATATTTATTTAGTTAAACAATTAACTAGTGATATGGTATATCGAATTATTGATCAATATGGTCTTATTTATCAAATTTAGTTCTTAGAATAGAGTTAATTGTCGCTTGTTTTGTTAGCATAACTAAAAAAAACTTCCATAGTGTGTAGCTTAATTGAAAAGTCGCCCAACAAGCGTTTACCGGTGGTAGACTACAAATTTACATTATTGTTGAACATTATGTTTTTATAGCATTGATGTGAGATTATACTTTAACTACTGCTACATTAGCACTTTAATCCTTAAACAGTAAAATGCTCGCTGAAGCATATTCACTCATCACGTAAACTGATCCAAAAAGTAGAAAATAATTTAATTATAGTATAGCCATGAACATTTAATTAAAACAGATTATAGAAAAATTATTCTTAATCGTTATGAAGTAGCAGTCTAGAGATAGAGATACAATATTTTGCGCTAATTGTTTTACTTTTTCCTATTAGCAAATAGGTTGATAACCAATTGCATTTTACTGCAATAAACTAATAAGATGATTTTAAATTATTACGTTTTTTTTAAAACAGCATCATTCGTTGCATTAGCAAGAATAGCTTAACTTAATTAACTTATATATTGAATATATAAAGCTATTATTATTTGATTATAACTCCGTTATTTTGGGTTGATTTTATCGACAAAATAATTTCAACCCAAACAAACAGATACGATACTTTTCTGCATAAATTGTAAAAAAATCAGTTGACGACTCAGGTTGATATACGCATAATGCGCCCCGCAACTTCGATAAAGTTTGCTCAAAAGATGGCTGCGTAGCTCAGCTGGTTAGAGCACATCACTCATAATGATGAGGTCACAGGTTCGATTCCCGTCGTAGCCACCATATTTTGCGGGAGTGGTGAAATTGGTAGACGCACTAGATTTAGGTTCTGGCGCCGAAAGGTATGCGAGTTCAAGTCTCGCCTCCCGCACCATTCTTTATAAAAATTATTCATATTCTCGTTGGGGTATAGCCAAGCGGTAAGGCACCAGGTTTTGATCCTGGTATCCCAGGTTCGAATCCTGGTGCCCCAGCCATTAAGTTTAATAAACTATAAAAATCAAAAATACTGAGCTTCATTTAAAAAGAATAAGTTACATGTAAAAAAATATTTTTATTAACAATAATTTTGCTAGTTTATTTCTAGCATGTTTTAGTTAAATATTGCTAATAGTAAAAGGTAGCCGAAAAATACAGTAATTGTTTGATAATTTATTCAAATAATGCCATTTTATTATAAATTTGTCGGCAATTAATTTTATTTTTGATCTTAATATAATTTGGTGTTACTAATACTTAGCTTTAATAAATAGATCATATTACTTATATATATAACGATCTATTTAAAAAAACAAACAGCTATATATATTATGTAGCTAATGAATTATAAAAAAATAATAAATCTAATTGGTTTTTTATCTAAAGTACCTATGCTCATATTTATAATGTTATTCCACCGCCATCTCCCAAAGTACAAGTACAACTGAGTGCTAAAACTAGTAAATAAGGCTGTTTTAACGGAATAAAAGGTGCAGGTTAACAGGAGCAAACTTTTTTTACTAAGCAGCCAATTGCTATGGCTGCACCCAAAACCATTACAATGGTATAATTTTTATCTGTTCTATTCATATCAACTTAGTGATTAATAGTCATCAATCTAATATTAGGCCTAGTTTTTATTAAGTAATAATCTATCAACATCAACCATACTGGTTACCAATGCTATAACCGAATAAAACACGGATTAAAATTTTCTAATTTAATACATATCTCAGTACGACTGATTTTGCTATTTAAAACTTTGATTATACAAAATGTTGACAAATAAAAAACTCTATATTAGAACATGGTATGAATATGATTTATTTAAAATAGTTAACCTGCTCAACAGCATCCACGGATGTTAATTAACAGATATTGCTGAAGAAGCTAATATTATACTGATAAATACTTGCTTAATTTGTTAAAAAGCTCAATGAGGTAGTAAGATAATATTGTGATTATGTTTTATTTGAATCGTATAATTAACCGCGCAATGAGGTGAATTAGGCAGCTCAATATATTACTTTCGGTATTGGTCTAACCTAACCTATTTTTTAAAAATGCGGCCCTTGATGCCTAATAACGTCAATAAATACTTGGTATTATACTAACTAACTCGACTATTGGGGCTGGTAAAAACAAGCTTTCTGCCAGTTGATATCAGTTAAAAAATTGATCTTTATTTACTGCCTCTTTATGATTTATTGTTCTAAATGACTGATTTTTAAAATAGTAGAAAAATTGATTGATAGCAATGTGATTGAAGTAGCACTATATAGCCTATATATGAGGTTATACAGTAAATGGTGTGTTTATTACTCTTTATGAAATCTAGAATATCATGATTGAACATATAAAAACATTGATAATCAGTATCTGCTTTAACTATAAAATCGTGATCAAAGTAGACATAACTAAAATTTTTCTACTTTATGGCCATACATTAGGTTTATACCACGCGATTGAAGTCCTTTCTAAAATTAAAGAAATTAGAATTAATTAATAGTGATTATGTAGTCCGTAATTTTAAGCAAAGGTGGTGATTGCCTATGAAAAATAGGAAATTTGAAGTAGATACTTGCTTGCAATCAGTTATTCTTGATCTCCAGCTTGCCTGTAGTGTTCATGATAAACTACCCAGTGAAAATACATTTCAACATTGGCTTAAAACTTTTCTGCCAATATTTAAATCTAAAAGTGAAATTACAATTCGTATTGTCGATATACCAGAAAGTCAATATTTAAATATGAAGTACCTAGGAAAAGATAAACCAACAAATGTGCTCTCCTTCCCATTTAAAGCACCACATAATATTAAATTACCCTTCCTCGGTGATCTGATTATTTGTTGTAAAGTTGTTGAAAAAGAAGCAATTGAACAACAAAAAGAACTGGATGCTCACTGGGCGCATATGGTAATACATGGTTGTCTTCATCTATTAGGGTATGATCATATAAATGACTATGAAGCAGAAGTAATGGAAATAATAGAAACTGAAATTATGCAAAAATTGGGTTATCTAGATCCTTATCAGCATGAAAAAGTGTAACTATAATGCGCCGTTTGTACTAACCGATTACGATACGATAAACTACTTAGAGAAGTTTTAATAAAACGTCATGAGCGAAGACCATCCATCAAACAATGATAATCATCACTCTAAAAAGAGTTTTTTCTGGCGACTAAACCAATTTTTTCACGGTGAACCCCAAAATCGTGATGATTTAGTTGAACTAATTCGTGATTCAGAGCAAAAAGACGTTATTGATCCTGATACTAGAGAAATGCTTGAAGGGGTAATAAATATTACCGGTGAGCATGTTCGGGATATCATGATACCTCGCTCTCAAATAGTAACTTTAAAATTAAATCAGTCGTTAGATGAATGTCTTGATGTGATTATCAACTCAGCCCATTCTCGTTTTCCAGTAATTGGTGAAGATAAAGATCATATAGAAGGTCTATTGATTGCTAAAGATTTACTGTTATTTATGCGTACTGATGCTGAACCATTCAATATTGATAAAGTATTACGTTCAGCTGTTGTTGTGCCTGAAAGTAAACGAGTTGATCTGTTATTAAAAGAGTTCCGTTCACAACGTTATCATATAGCAATTGTAATAGATGAATTTGGTGGTGTTTCTGGCTTAGTCACAATCGAAGATATTCTTGAATTAATTGTTGGTGATATTGAAGACGAATATGATGATGAAAAAGATATTAATATCCGACAACTAAGTAAATATACTTACTCTATTTGTGCACTAACTCAGATTAATGATTTCAATAAAGCATTTAGCACGCGCTTTAACGATGAAGAAGTTGATACTATTGGTGGCTTGGTGATTAAAGCATTCGGACATTTACCTGCCAGAGGAGAGATCATAAAAATTGATGGTTATATATTTAAAATTAACAGAGTTGATAGCCGTAAAATTATTCAAGTGCAGGTAGAAATTCCGGCTCAAGCACCCATCCCAACTTTTGTAGAAAAATAGCATTAATGAATAAAATGATACTATATCAATATCAGTGGTAAAATTATTGGTCCTATCATTATTTTAAAATCACGGGGTTAAAAGTTTATTTTTATCAGCCAGATTTTTTCTACTTGTGTCGTTTACTAAAGAATATTTTTATTAGTTTTTATAAAAATAAAGGTAAAAATCCCAATAAGTTTGTCTAAAATAAAAATAATTTTATTTAACCATAAGCCTATTAGTAAACGCTGCATTTTGCACCGCAAACCAACCTATTAAACTAACGGCTGTTGTAATTAATATTATTGTAGATGATTATATTTTTATAATTTGTTATGTTCTTTAAATTAATTAAAGAATTTACTACAAGTAGTTTAAACCGTTTCATTTATTTTACTTTTATAAATACGCTCTGATTTTATACTTTTAATTCCCAACAGGTTATTATGAACTTCTATTATAGTAATAATTTAATTGATAATATTATATTGAACTTGATAAGGTTAAATGATGGATAATGATTTTTTTACAAAAAATATCATTATTTTTTGTAAAAATCTGTACTACAGATGTAGACTTCTATTAGACAAACTTTTAACTAACCACAGGTTTGATAGTTAATACCGAATTTTAATTTGATTAATATCATATTCAATATCAGTGAAATTGCCTAAACTTTGAAATAAATGCCGCTGTAATAATATACCTAATAGTAAACTTTGTAATATAATCACCGATAATTATCGATTCTCATCTAATCTAGAAAATAAATATATGATAAGAGTTATTGCCAATTTTAGTATACTGATAAATACAAACCAATGGCGGTAGCTTATTGTGTTGTACATATTCTTTGTTACTAGTAACAAAGAATTACCTATAATTTATATTATTCAAAACATAATAATATTCCAAATTACACTTAATGATAAACTACCTTTAGGTACGAAATCCGATTTATGAATGGAATTTAATAAACACTTTTATATTGAGAAATATTTTAATCTAGCGCTAATTATAATTAGCAAAATTACTAGATAAAATAGTATCTAAAATTTTATTCTTTTAAAAGTAGAAAAAATAATTTTAATAATGAAAATTTAGAATTTCAAATAAAAAAAGGATAAAAAACATGGAAAAGTCGATTGAAAAAATAATTTACGCATCAAGATGGCTACTATTTCCTGTTTATATAGGACTGTCATTTGGATTTATTTTACTTACTTTAAAATTTTTTCAGCAGATAATTCATATTATTCCTGAACTTTTCACTATCACTGAATCAGGATTAATATTAACTGTTTTATCACTAGTTGATATTACGCTGGTTGGCGGGCTTTTGGTTATGGTGATGTTTTCAGGTTATGAAAATTTTATTTTAAAAATGACTATTGATGATAAACATCAAAAATTAAGCTGGATGGGGAAAATGGACGTTAATTCTATTAAAAATAAAGTTGCCTCATCAATAGTTGCTATTTCTTCAGTTCATCTTTTACGACTTTTTATGGAAGCTGAAAAAGTACCAGATAATAAAATAATGTGGAGTGTTATTATCCATTTAGCTTTTGTTTTATCTGCTTTTGGGATGGCTTATATTGATAGGATGAGTAAAAATACTAAAAGTTAGTGAATTTATTTAAATTATTTTATTCGTTGCTAAATAACAATAGGGAGAAAATTATATTATTATAAATTATTTCCTTATAAATTTTAAGTTATTTAATTTAAGTAGTGCTGAAGCAAGTCAGTATTACCAGCAATATTGCAAACTAAAACAGTTAAAAAATATGACTAATTATCAAAATTTAGCTTCCCATACCCCAATGATGCAGCAGTATTTACTGCTTAAGGCACAACATGCTGATATTTTGTTATTTTATAGAATGGGTGATTTTTATGAATTATTCTTTGATGATGCTAAAAAAGCAGCACAATTACTTGATATTTCATTAACTAGGCGTGGGCAATCGGCCGGGCAACCGATTCTTATGGCTGGCGTACCTCATCATGCAGTAGAGAGTTATTTAGCCAAATTAATTCAATTAGGCGAGTCGGTTGCTATCTGTGAACAAATCGGTGATCCAGCTACCAGCAAAGGCCCCGTCGAACGTAAAGTTGTTCGCATCGTAACGCCAGGAACCGTTACTGATGAAGCATTACTACAAGATCGTCAAGACAATCTATTAGCTGCTATTTGGCAAGAAGATAATCGTTATGGTTATGCCACTTTAGATATCACTTCCGGCCGCTTTATTATTAGTGAAATGGCTAATTTAAACACCATAAGCTCTGAATTACAACGTACCCGACCGGCCGAACTACTTTACCCAGAAAATTTTGTTGATGTTACGCTATTTGAAAATAATAAAGTACTACGTCGTCGTCCGTTATGGGAGTTCGAATTAGATACCACTAGACAACAATTAAATATGCAATTTGGTACCCAGGATTTGATGGGTTTTGGAGTTGAAAACGCGACATTAGCATTGCGAGCAGCTGGTTGCTTATTGCAATATGTCAAAGATACTCAACGTACAGCATTACCCCACATTCATAGTATTATCATGGAGCAGCAAAAAGATACTATTATCCTTGATACAGCTACGCGTCGTAATCTTGAATTGACACAAAATTTATCTGGTGGTATCGAGAATACAGTTGTTTCTATATTTGATCACTGTGTAACGCCGATGGGTAGCCGTATGCTAAAACGTTGGTTACATAATCCGTTACGTAATCTAAATAGATTATTAAATCGACAACAAGCGATAGCAGGGCTTCAAGGTTATAATTTCGAATTACAACCTTTTCTACGCCAAATAGGTGACTTAGAACGGATACTTTCTCGTTTAGCACTACGTTCAGCAAGGCCTCGTGATTTTGTACGCATGCGTAATGCTTTTCAACAATTGGCTGATATTCACACTATCTTAGATAAGATTGAATTTCCTTATTTGAAAAATTTACAGTCACGCATTAGTTCCTTTCCATCGTTGCAAACCTTATTGGAAGAATCCATTGTTAATAACCCTCCGGTGTTATTACGGGACGGAGGGGTGATAGCAGCCGGATATCATAAAGAACTTGATGAATGGCGCGCATTGACTGATGGTGCTAATGATTATCTGGAAAAACTTGAATTACGAGAAAAAGATAAATTAGGCATCGATAGCTTAAAAGTCGGTTTTAATTCTGTATATGGCTATTATCTGCAAGTTAGCCGAGGACAAAGTCATTTAGTACCTATTCATTATATTCGTCGCCAAACCCTAAAAAATGCCGAACGGTATATTATACCTGAATTGAAAGAATATGAAGACAAGGTGTTAACTTCTAAAAGTAGAGCATTAGCGCTTGAGAAAAAACTATATGAAGAACTTTTTGATCTATTATTGCCACATCTGTCAGCGTTGCAAACTAGTGCTGAAGCATTAGCTGAATTAGATGTACTCAATAATTTGGCTGAACGCGCCGATACTTTAGACTATCGTTGCCCAATTTTAAATGATAAACCTGGCATAAAAATTATTGCGGGGCGCCATCCAGTAGTTGAACAGGTACTTAGTGAGCCATTTATTTCTAATCCATTAGATCTGTCGCCACAACGTCGTTTGATAATTATTACCGGACCCAATATGGGCGGGAAAAGTACTTATATGCGTCAAGCAGCACTAATTACATTGCTTGCTTATATAGGTAGCTTTGTTCCAGCAGAAAAAGCCATTATTGGCCCAATTGATCGGATCTTTACGCGAGTTGGTGCAACTGATGATCTTTCTGCTGGTCGGTCAACTTTTATGGTGGAAATGATAGAAACAGCTAATATCCTGCATAATGCAACAGAACAAAGTCTAGTATTAATGGATGAAATTGGTCGTGGCACATCAACCTATGATGGTCTTTCACTTGCCTGGGCCTGCGCAGAAAATCTAGTTAGCCAGATTAAAGCTATGACTTTGTTTGCTACGCATTATTTTGAATTAACCCATTTGACAGATAAGCAGGAAGGTGTGGTTAATATTCATCTGGATGCCATAGAGTATGACGACACGATCGTATTTATGCATAATGTTCAAGAAGGTGCAGCTAGTAGAAGTTATGGCTTAGCAGTGGCTTCACTGGCTGGTGTCCCCGCTAAGGTTATTCAACGAGCAAAACAGAAATTAATCAAGCTAGAAATGCTATCCACGTTGCCAGCAAATAAATCTATTGATAATTCCCTACTAGTAAAAGTAGTGGAAAAACCAGTTTTACCGGTCATTACAACACTAGAAAATTTAAATCCTGATGCATTAACACCTCGCGAGGCGATAGAATTGATTTATCGTTTAAAGGAAATGGTGAAGTAATTATGTTATATGATGCAAAATAACTTGATCTAATTCACCGGGTTTTAGCCTGTAAAACTCCGCAATCGTGGGGAGATAAAGTTAGTCATATATAATTATTATTTTATGTGATCATATGTTGTGTGAACTAACAGCTACACAAAGTAGCTTTGCTATTGTTGCTAAAATATGTTGTTGATGAATATAGCGGTGATACACTATTACAATGGTTATAACCTTTCTAAGATTTTCTTTATAAGAAAATTGTTAATAAGAACTACTCCATTTTTATTAAGTGCTGGAAATTATGGTTAAAAAAAATATCAAATATTTTAGCTAAACTTAATGTTCTAATTTTTTGTAACCGTATTTATAATCCTTATTTATAATCCTTTATAATGACTAATATGTCGAATAGTTATATCAAAATAGTTGGCTTTCAATAAGCCAATATGATCACTATCAAGATTATTATCTATATATTTAACCACATATTAACTATGTATGCGTAATAATTGAGCAATAGTTAGAAGATCAGCCCCTTGCCAAATCTGTTCTTGACAGGCTGCTAACTTTAACCTTTCTTAAATTCAGATTAAGATCTAAAAGTAAAAATAATCCCAAATTAAACATGGTTCTACAGAAAAATAGACTATTGCCAGAAAATTAATCTACAGTTTAAAAGAATGCGTCTACTTAATTTAATTAAATTTCTAATAATTGATTGTGGATCATCAATAAACAATAGCACTTTTAATTTTCCCGAGAAGCGATAAATATTAATCAAGAAGTGCAGGTTATTAACGTAAATTAAATAAGCTGAGTTTATTAGAATCATCATTAATATATAATCCAGCGATATTAACCTATTTTTTGATGAAAATTTTTTCGTCCAAGCTAATTGATATGATTATGCACTAAATTTACATTGCTCTTGCAATGCCGTTGTACTCTATGGCTTATTTATCTTTACTACTAAAATAGTAAGCTATAAACAGGATTTTAGCATATCGTTATTAAGATAAAAACCATTCAGCGGATTTACCTAAATTAGTTAATACAGTACAGATGGAAAAATGATATTTAACATCTTTTTATTGTCACTTCTAAAATACTTTATAAAAAGCGTTATTAATAACGTAAAACTGTTAAAATCAACAACAGAGATAAGCCTAGCCTAGAGCTCATAATTTTAAAAGCTTCTTAACGAGAGTTACTTACTGATTTTTTTAACTGGACACTTTTTACAAACCTTGCTGATAACGTAAAAGTTATCAACTATAGTTTATATTTCTAAAAATATACCACCATCTAATCACGGAGCTTAAAAATGGAAATTTTTTAAAAACTCTATTGTTTTTTAAAACGGAATATCATCATCGAAATTTATTGGGAGCTCAGCTGGTGTAGCTGGAGTAGTTTTACCGGAATGGTAGTCATGCGGTAATAAGTTACCACTTAACTGCTGAGTTTGTTGTGATTGTTGCGGCTGTTGTGGTTGTCCCCAGCTCCCTGCTAGATTATTTTGTGATAAACTTTCTTGTGAGCCACCACGCGCGCCTAACATTTGCATGTTACCACCAATATTTACTACCACTTGGGTAAAATAGCGATCTTGATCATTTTGGTCTTGCCATTTACGAGTTTGTAGTGATCCTTCTATATAAACTTGTGAACCTTTACGTAAATATTCACCTGCTACTTCTGCCATCTTACCAAAGATCACAACTCGGTGCCATTCTGTTTTTTCCCGCATTTCACCACTTTGCTTATCGCGCCAACTTTCAGAGGTTGCAATAGTAAGATTCGCAACTACACCACCATTTGGCATATAACGAATTTCAGGATCTTGTCCCAAGTTGCCGATAAGTATGACTTTGTTAATACCTCTACTGGCCATGCTCTATTCCTGATGAATTAGTTTTAATACTGTTAGTTTAACACGCTAACACGTTCTTGAATATGAAAATAAAACCTTTGTAATTATGATTTTGCCAAACTATTTAAGAAATTATACTGTAATTTTGTTAATTTTTTAAAAGTTTAGTTATTAAATTGTATAATATTACATTTATCTAAAATTATGTAATAACAAATTGTTTTATTTCCTATTATGTTCTTATCCATAATTTAGTATATGGATGCCATTTAAGTTAGAGGTGCACGCACTCATAATGTTAAAAATATAAATTTAATTATTCTTAGCGATAAATTAATTGTTATTACTGGGTTAATTTAATAGGTTCGTTCAATCTTTTTAAAGGGTATAGGCCGTTATGTTGAGTCACTATCTGACTATGGTCAGCAGTTTTTATCTTTAATGGTATTATGTTGATCATATTGAAGGGCTTTCAATCGCCATCAATTTGCTCGTATTGGTGAGCCTGTACTTATCACGATTTAACCAGAATGTTCTAACATTTACGAAAGGTAACTGATTCATGGTGTTAGTACCTCCTATTCACTAACGAAAACTTCTTTCCTGCTTTATATTATAGTAATTAAATTAAATTTAAGGGTTATTTCCGGTAGCAAACTAAACCCTTTGCCTTATTTATCTTCTATGTTATGAAGTCCCATGCATCATGATACTAGTGCGTATCCAATCAAAGTATGATGTGGTGGATTCCTAATTTTATCAGAGATAATGCTATTTTCATGTAATGTTATTGGTTTTCTAATACGAGAAACATCAAAACTATCAGCCAGATATTTAATTTTTGTGCGATTTTTTAATAACCAATACTTATTTTAGCTTTATAGATATATTATTCGTTGTGGTAGATTGGTCTAGCATAGTTATCAAACCGTGACCATTGTCCATTGAAAGTCAAACGTATTGTTCCAATCGGCCCATTACGCTGCTTACCGATAATGATTTCAGCTACCCCTTTAAGATCTGAATTATCGTTATAAACTTCATCTCGATAAATAAAAATAATTAAATCTGCATCCTGTTCAATTGAGCCGGATTCTCGCAAATCTGAATTAACCGGTTTTTTATCTGCTCTTTGTTCTAGACTACGGTTAAGTTGTGATAATGCGATAACTGGTACTTGTAACTCTTTCGCTAATGATTTAAGTGAACGGGAAATTTCTGCAATCTCAAGTGTACGATTATCAGATAGATAAGTAACACGCATAAGCTGAAGATAATCAATCATAATTAAACTTAAACCACCATGTTCACGGTAAACCCGGCGAGCACGTGAACGAACTTCTGTCGGTGTTAATTCAGCAGAGTCATCAATGTACATATTACGTTTTTCCATCAACAAACTCATGGTACTGGAAATACGCGCCCAATCTTCGTCATCAAGTTGCCCAGTACGAATACGAGTTTGATCAACACGCGATAAGGAAGCTAACATACGCATCATTATTTGATTGGAAGGCATTTCTAGACTAAAAATCAAAACTGGTTTTTCTTCTGTCATTGCCGCATGTTCACATAAATTCATCGCAAAGGTCGTTTTGCCCATGGAAGGACGAGCTGCTACTATAATCAGATCTGAGTTTTGTAATCCTGCTGTTTTTCGATCTAGATCTTGGTAACCAGTAGAGATACCTGTGATGCCATCATGAGGTTTCTGATATAAATGTTCAATTTTTTCTACTGTTTCCAAAAGTATCTCTTCAATACCTTTTGGACCGTCATCTTTATTAGCGCGATTTTCTGCAATTTGGAAAACCAGTGATTCAGCTAAATCTAGTAACTCTTCGCTGGTTCGCCCTTTAGGATCATAACCAGCATCAGCGATCTCATTTGCCACCACAATCATGTTACGAACAACAGCACGTTCGCGTACAATATCTGCATAAGCGTTAATATTGGCAGCACTTGGAGTATTTTTAGCTAATTCAGCTAAATATGCAAAGCCACCGACACTATCTAATTCACCTTGTTGCTCTAATGATTCAGATAAAGTAATTAAATCAATTGGTCTACTCTGCTCAAGCTGACGTTGTATTTCACTAAAAATAGTGCGATGTGGTCTACTAAAAAAATCTGCATTAGTTACTCTTTCTGAGACATGATCCCAACGTTCGTTATCTAACATTAATCCACCTAGTACCGATTGTTCAGCTTCTAAGGAGTGAGGTGGCATTTTTAGTCCCTCTATTTGAGGGTCTTTCTGACCAATAAATACTGTTTCTGTGGAATACTTTTTTACCATAGCACTTTTTTACCGATTAATCAATTGAGTAGCTCATTAGTATATGCTATTTACTGCTATTTCGTGATAATTAGATCATTTAATTTGATATCCAACCTAAACTATTCTGCCTTGTTTTATTTTATAGAAAATAGGAAAATATTTTCATATTCCTTAATCAAACATAGCAAAATATTTCAATAAATCTGCACTGTCAAAAAAATAGTTAGATTATGGCTAATGATAGTCTAGTTAAACATAATCATTAAGATACTGTATTTTTAGATTATTTTATTTGTGAATATTTATATAAATACTTTTAAATTAAACTTAGTTTAAGTGCGATTAATGGTTATCAAGATATCAATATATTTATTGATCATGTTTATGTTGTAAACCAGTGATCAAGTGATGAGTTGTAAAATATTTGTCAGTATGTTAATCAACAATTAAACACTATTCTTACATAATTTTATAAATATGATGAATTAGCTTACTTTCAGCAATTAATTAATCATACCGTATATTTAATATTAAATAGTCTGTAAAAAATTGGTTAACCAGTGGAAATAAAAAGCTAATAAAAAATTTTTTTATTATTTAATTCTCTGTTTGTTGGTTAATTTTGACTGATTGAAGTGATAAAAGATCAAAAGAAAAGATTAACACTTTTACTAAAATTTAATAGCATCCGTTATTTGCCGTAAAAGGTGAGGATAAATTAATCTATTTATAATTATAAAAAACTTAACCTATGTAATAAGCTAGTAGCTAGAATACTAGAGGTATTGATTCTAATACAATAGAATAGTATGATCATCATTTTTAGCATTTGTTTGTTGAAATTGTTTTGCTGTATTCGTTCGTGATAGACATCAATGTAATAAATGGCAATTACTTTATATATTATGCATGAAATGAACATGTGTAATATAGATAGAAGGTTTACTGTTAGATTTTTTATTTCTATTGGTATATATCTTAATTTAGCCATACTTTGGTCATATTTATTAGAAATAATTACTGCTTGTCTGATCATAGTTTTGCTATTTTTCAAATTTTCGGTTAGCTAGCGCCAGGTGCGGCTTTCTTCACGTCGTTAGTTTGTTGAGTTAGGTCGGTGATTTTGCATTGATGTATCTTTTCAAGATTAATGCTAAAGCAATGCAAATATTTCTGTTATTAGTTATAATTACTTTATCTATGATGACAACGCCATAGATAATGCAGCTAATTAATAAATTATTAACTTACTGGTATAATTATACGTAATGAGCAGATTGAAAAATTTTAGGATAACGATCTAAAAAGTTATTTTGGTAGGGTGGAGGTATTGGTAAAGTTGTTAGTTGTTTATTAATGTCCAATCAAATTAGTATTACGGTATTTAATTACAGTATTTATATGATGTAAGGTATAGTGATGCTTAATATTTGCAATTATTACAATCAGTAGAAGTGACGAAAGCTAGCGTGATTATACTAGCGATAATTAAGAAGAAGTGATGGTAATAGTTTATTTATGTCAGGTTAATTTAATCTTAATATTATAGCAAGAGCAATATTATTTTTGGAAGCACATCAATTACTAAAAAATGGTAAATTTTTCTCTAGATATATTTATCAGTGCTTTTGAGATGGTTAAAAGAACATTGATAAATTTTAATATATATTCTCATGAGTTTTATATAGCAGAAAAGTATTTTCGTCTACTAGATGTTAAAATAAAGGCAGTAAGGGGTAAGATTGGTCAAGTGAGTTAAATCAAAGAAGCATATAGCTTAGAGAATTATTTAAAATATAAATAACGCAAGAGCGTGAACAACCCAAAAGTGGTAATTAAATAAATTAACATAAGATTAATTAGCTAGAGATGGTATATATTTAATACGTAAAATATTTATTGTTAGCCCAGTTTTGGCCTAAGTACTTATATTTAGATAAGCTGATGCTTTGGTAAAAAAATTAATTTAATACTTTTGATGTAATGAAAAAATAGCTAAAGATTTAGTGGTTAGATTAGCTTTTCAAGTAAGAACAAAATATAATGGCTTAATTTGTCATTTTATTATTTATATAGTCTATAATACATGAGGTACTTAGCTTGGTTATTACATGTATAATTCTTTATTATAGCAATGCGTTTATGATTTTTTATTAAAAAAAATTAATTTCAAAAAATAGAAATAATCTTAAGATATTTTTAAAAATAGATAATCTAAAGCTAAGCTAAAATTTAATAAAAGAGTAAAAAAATAGTAAATTAGGTTATTAATATCGTGCTAAAGATCTTAAAGAAAAGGGGTAATAAAAAGAAAAGTTAATCAATTTATAAAATATAAAATTCAGGTCAAGGAGCAAATACAATTGATAAAGATATTATATTTATATTAATTTATGATTAGTGGCAATATAAATGCAGTAATATACATTAAGCATTTAATCAAACTTAAATTATTTCTATAAAAATTAATATTATTAAGGTATGATTAGGAGTTTTTTTATTATTTTGTTTAACTAAAATGATTAAGTTATCTTTCTAAACAGTAATTTATAATTGTTGATTAAATAAATGGTGGCTTCTACTTTGAATAATCCATTGACTTATTGCCTATTAGTGACGGAGTCTGCTTATGGAACTCAAGCGGCCACCAATGCTTGGCAATTTGCTAATACTTTAATTATGGAAGGATATATATTAAATAAGGTTTTTTTTTCTCAAGACGGTGTTTATAACGGTAATCAATTAATTTCACCAGCTAGTGATGAATTTAATTTACTTATAGGATGGAAAACATTAGCACAGCAGACGGGATGTAAATTAAATATCTGTGTTGCTGCTGCATTGCGGCGGGGTATTATTGATGCTAGTGAAGCTAAAAATAATGGCTTACCTTGTGCTAATTTAGATGAAGATTTTGTATTGAGTGGGTTAGCTAGTCTAGCTGAGGCCATGTTGCTCTGTGATCGCACAGTACAATTTTAATATAAAAAATATGAAAAAAATAGCATTTGTATTTATGAAAATAACTCATGGAACTTCAAGTGGACGTGAAGGATTAGATACATTACTTGCTACTTCTGCATTAACTGAAAATATTGGTGTTTTCTTTATTTCTGATGGCGTTTGCCAATTATTAGCCCAACAAAATTCTAAGAAATTGCTTGCGCGTGATTATATTTCAACATATAAATTACTATCGTTATATGATATTAATACTTGTTATATTTGTAAAGAAGATCTTGAAGCAAGGGGATTATCTACTGATAGTACCTTTGTCCTACCAGCAACAATTATTCCTGCTAACAGGCTTAGACGTAACTTAGCAAAGTATGATATAATTCTAACTTTCTAGTTCAACAGAAAGTTAAATATGCTATATACAATTTCTACTTCACCATATTATAGTGATTTTAATTCACTAATTAGCCTATTAACAGAGCAGGATGAAGTATTATTATTACAAGATGGTGTTTTGCTGGGACATAAAATATCATTTGGTAATAAAGATAATAATTTTTTAATACAATTAAAAGACAAAGGAATTCGTATTTTTGTTTTACAAAATGATGTAGAGGCAAGAGGGTTAATCTCATATATGTCGTCTTATGTATGTCATATATCTTATATTGATTTTGTGCAATTAACGGTAAAACATACACAACATTTTGCTTGGTAATGGATTATCCGTTGTATATTTCTTGACACCTGTCTCTTTCAGCAATAAAATTTTGCGTTCTCGTGTTTTATCATGGTGATAAACGAGGAAAATATCCTTGTTTACGAAGCAAAAACTAGGAGATTTTAAAATGGGAACAATTAATCAGCTAGTTCGCAAACCACGTAGCTCAAAAATTGTGAAAAGCAACGTTCCTGCGCTGGAAGCTTGCCCACAAAAACGTGGTGTATGTACTCGCGTATATACGACTACCCCGAAAAAACCTAACTCAGCATTACGTAAAGTATGCCGTGTTCGTTTAACGAATGGTTATGAAGTGTCGTCTTATATTGGTGGTGAAGGCCATAATTTACAGGAGCACTCAGTAATTTTGATTCGTGGGGGTCGTGTCAAAGACTTACCGGGTGTACGTTATCATACTGTTCGCGGTGCACTCGATTGTTCTGGTGTAAAAGCTCGCAAACAAGGTCGTTCTAAATACGGTGCTAAGAGGCCAAAGTACTAATGGTTGTTAAGTAAGGCCAAACATTTAATTGTTTAATGTTAAAATAAACTCATATAGCTTTGGAAAACCCTGAATTTAAAAACGGAGTATATCCATGCCACGTCGTCGTGTAATTGGTCAACGTAAAATTCTGCCAGATCCAAAGTTTGGATCTGAATTATTAGCTAAATTTATTAATATTTTGATGGTAAATGGAAAAAAATCTACTGCAGAAGCAATTGTATATAGTGCGCTTAAGGCCATCGCTCAACGTACTGGAAAATATAATTTAGAAGTCTTTGAAAGAGCTCTGGATAATGTTCGTCCAACAGTGGAAGTTAAATCACACCGTGTTGGCGGTTCAACTTACCAGGTACCTGTTGAAGTTCGTCCTGTCCGTCGTCATGCATTAGCAATGCGCTGGATTGTTGAAGCAGCTCGTAAACGTGGTGATAAATCTATGGTTTTGCGCTTAGCAAGCGAATTATCTGATGCTGCTGAAAATAAAGGCACTGCTGTTAAAAAACGTGAAGACGTTCATCGTATGGCAGAAGCTAACAAGGCGTTTGCGCACTATCGTTGGTAACTTTTACTAGTTATGTTTCGCAAGGATAACATGGATTTATCTTTGTACAAACTGAACGGTCACGAGAGAGGGGAAAATGGTTCGTAAAACTCCCATTACGCGTTATTGTAACATAGGTATTAGTGCCCATATTGATGCTGGTAAGACCACCACAACTGAACGTATCCTATTTTATACTGGTGTGAGCCATAAAATAGGTGAAGTTCATGATGGCTCTGCAACAATGGACTGGATGGAGCAGGAGCAGGAGCGTGGGATTACTATCACTTCCGCTGCAACTACTGCCTTTTGGTCTGGTATGGGTAAACAGTTTGATGAACACCGTATCAACATTATTGATACACCAGGACACGTTGATTTCACTATTGAAGTAGAGCGTTCTATGCGTGTTATTGATGGTGCGGTAATGATTTATTGTGCAGTTGGTGGTGTTCAACCACAATCTGAAACAGTTTGGCGTCAAGCAAACAAGTATCAAATACCCCGTATTGCATTTGTTAATAAAATGGATCGCACAGGTGCTAATTTTTTACGTGTTGTTGAGCAGATTGAAACACGTCTAGCAGCAATACCAATTCCACTTCAGTTACCTATTGGTGCTGAAGAATCTTTCACTGGCGTTATTGATTTAGTTAAAATGAAAGCAATTCAGTGGAATGATAGTGATCAAGGAGTCACTTTTTTTTATGAAGAAATTCCAGCTAGCTTACAAGCTCAAGCTGAAGAGTGGCATGGTAAGCTGATTGAAGCTGCTGCTGAAGCATCAGATGATTTGATGGAAAAATATTTTGGTAGCGAAGAACTTTCTGAAGAAGATATCAAGCAAGCATTACGTAAGCGCGTATTGAATAATGAAATTATTCTGGTAACGTGCGGTTCAGCCTTTAAAAATAAAGGTGTGCAAGCAATGCTGGATGCGGTTATTGAATATTTACCTGCACCTACTGATATTCCAGCAATTAACGGTGTTTTAACTGATGGTAAAAATACACCAGCAGAACGTCATGCTAGTGATGATGAGCCTTTTTCAGCATTGGTTTTCAAAATTGCGACTGACCCATTTGTTGGTAATTTAACTTTTTTCCGGGTTTACTCTGGTGTAGTTAATTCAGGGGATATCGTTCTTAACCCAGTTAAAGAAAAAAAAGAACGGTTTGGTCGTATTGTTCAGATGCATGCTAATAAACGTGAAGAAATTAAAGAAGTACGAGCAGGTGATATTGCTGCCGCTATCGGCCTCAAAGAGGTTACGACTGGTGATACACTATGTGCTATGGATGCTCCAATTATTTTGGAGCGTATGGAATTTCCAAAGCCGGTGATATCGGTTTCCATTGAACCTAAAACTAAAGCCGACCAAGAAAAAATGGGTATTGCTTTAGGTCGTTTAGCTCAAGAAGATCCATCTTTCTGTGTATCAACAGATGAAGAATCTGGTCAGACAATTATTGCTGGTATGGGTGAGTTACATCTAGAAGTTTTAGTTGACCGTATGCGTCGTGAATTTAAAGTTGAAGTGAACGTTGGTAAACCACAAGTAGCATACCGTGAGACTATTTGTAAGTCTGTTGAGCAGGAAGGTAAGTTTGTTCGTCAGTCTGGTGGGCGTGGTCAATTTGGTCATGTATGGATACGTGTGGAACCTTTAGAAGCAGGCCATGAAATTGGTTATGAATTCCACAACGAAATAGTTGGTGGCGTTGTACCTAAAGAGTATATACCTGCTGTGGATAAAGGCCTTCAAGAACAGATGAAAAATGGTGTTCTGGCTGGCTACCCTATTGTTGATGTTAAAGTTGCATTGTATGATGGTTCCTATCATGAGGTTGATTCCTCGGAAATGGCATTTAAAATTGCAGGTTCTATAGCTTTTAAAGAAGGTTTCATGAAAGCAAGTCCAGTTTTACTGGAGCCAATCATGAAAGTTGAGGTTGAAACGCCTGAAGACTATATGGGTGACGTAATTGGTGACCTGAACCGTCGTCGTGGTATAATTGAAGGTATGGAAGATATAGCAACTGGTAAGACAGTTCGTGCTCAAGTACCATTGTCAGAAATGTTTGGTTATGCTACAGATCTGCGTTCACAAACTCAAGGTCGTGCTTCTTACTCAATGGAATTTTTGAAGTATAATGAAGCACCAACTAATATTACTCAAGCCATTATTGAAGCTCGTAAAGCTAAGTAATTAGCTTTTGGTTTAACTATTTAATCTGGTTCTCTCCTATTGTTTGAGAGAACTCTATAAAGGAATAGAGTTAGTGTCTAAAGAAAAATTTGAACGTAAAAAACCGCATGTTAACGTTGGCACAATCGGCCACGTTGACCATGGTAAAACTACTTTAACTGCAGCAATCACTACCGTATTAGCGAAAAAATATGGTGGAAGTGCGCGTGCATTTGATCAAATAGATAATGCACCGGAAGAAAAAGCGCGGGGTATCACCATTTCTACTTCTCACGTAGAATATGATACATCTACCCGCCATTATGCCCACGTTGATTGCCCAGGCCACGCGGATTATGTAAAAAATATGATTACTGGTGCAGCGCAAATGGATTGTGCAATTTTAGTAGTAGCGGCCACAGATGGCCCAATGCCGCAAACGCGTGAGCATATCCTATTAGGTCGTCAAGTAGGTGTTCCTTACATCATCGTTTTCGTGAATAAATGTGATATGGTTGATGATGAAGAGTTGCTAGAACTGGTTGAAATGGAAGTACGTGAACTACTTTCTCAATATGATTTCCCAGGAGACATCACGCCGATAATTAAAGGTTCAGCGTTGAAGGCGCTGGAAGGCGTACCAGAGTGGGAAGAGAAAATTATACAGTTAGCAGATGTATTAGATAGCTATATACCAGTGCCAGAGCGTGCTATAGATAAACCGTTCTTGTTACCAATCGAAGATGTTTTTTCGATCTCAGGTCGTGGAACCGTAGTAACAGGCCGTGTAGAGCAAGGAATTATTAAAGTTGGTGAAGAAGTAGAAATAGTTGGAATTAAAGATACAACGAAAACGACGTGTACGGGCGTAGAGATGTTTCGTAAATTGTTGGATGAAGGTCGTGCGGGTGAGAACGTAGGCATTTTATTACGTGGTACTAAGCGTGAAGATGTAGAGCGTGGTCAAGTATTAGCAAAACCAGGTTCAATTAATCCGTATACTCAATTTGATTCAGAAGTTTATATTTTAAACAAAGATGAGGGCGGGCGCCACACGCCTTTCTTTAAAGGTTATCGTCCGCAGTTCTATTTTAGAACGACAGATGTTACTGGTACATTTGAATTAACAGAAGGTGTAGAGATGGTAATGCCAGGAGATAATATTAACATGAAAGTGACGTTGATAGCTCCAATTGCCATGGATGAAGGATTACGGTTTGCCATTCGTGAAGGTGGTCGTACAGTCGGGGCAGGTGTTGTTGCTAACATTATTGCTTGATTTTAAGAGCAATAATGTATAAAAGGGCATCATATGATGCCCTTTTATACTAGTTTAGATAAGAAGCTATCTCATAAATAGTTTATATGGCGAATTATGGGTGAGATTGTATCTAATATAAAGAATTATTTGATATCTTAAAATATTTAAAGATCATGTTATTTTATAGCATAAATTGAGAGATAGTGGTATACTGTTATATTTTATTTTGGTCAAATTTAAATTGTTTTACGAAAATTTTTTTCTTATAAAGTAATAGGTTAATTTATGAGTTTAAATAACAATGCCCAAGAAAGAAGATCTATTTTTGATATTGTAAAATGGGTATTAGTCTCTATTCTTTTAGTTATTACTATTGTTGGTAATTATTATTTCCGACAATGTAATTTTGCATTACGTGTCATAGCAGTTGTTTCTATTATCGCGCTAGCTGGTAGCATTGCATTATGGACATCAAAGGGAAAAGCAACTTTAGTATTTGCTCGCGAAGCGCGTATTGAAATTGGTAAAGTCATTTGGCCAACGCGCAAGGAAACATTACAGACAACATTAATTGTTGCGGTAGTTACTGCTGTTGTGGCTCTAATTCTTTGGGGATTAGATGGTATACTGGTGCGTTTAGTTTCATTTATTACAGGCCTAAGGTTCCAAGATGTTTGAATACCCTAAAAAACGCTGGTATGTTATTCAAGCATTTTCTGGTTTTGAAGCTAGAGTTGCCCAGTCATTACGTGAGCATATCAAGTTACATGCTATGGAAGATAAGTTTGGTGAAGTAATTGTGCCGACGGAAGAAGTGATGGAAATTAGAAGTGGCCAACGTCGTAAAAGTGAACGTAAATTCTTTCCCGGTTATGTTTTAGTTCAAATGACTATGGATGATGATAGCTGGCATTTAGTACGTAGTGTACCACGAGTTATGGGTTTTATTGGTGGTACACTAGATCGACCAGCTCCTGTTAGCGATAAAGAAGTTGATGCGATTATGAATCGCGTTCAGCAATTAGGAGATAAACCACGACCAAAAACATTGTTTGAGCCAGGAGAAATAGTTCGTGTTAGTGATGGTCCATTTGCAGATTTCAATGGTGTGGTTGAAGAAGTTGACTATGAAAAGAGTCGTCTCAAAGTATCGGTTTCTATTTTCAGTCGCTCAACACCAGTTGAGTTAGATTTTAGTCAAGTAGAAAAATTCTAATATTTTTTATAATTTGCTTGTAAAAGGTAGTAAATTTAGCTATAATTAGGCCCTTTTTTTTATAGCCTAAACTTGTCAAGTTATTAATATATGCGCAAGCAACATTACCTAACTTAGAGGAAATATGTATGGCTAAGAAAGTACAGGCCTATGTTAAATTACAAGTTGCAGCAGGCATGGCTAACCCTAGCCCTCCGGTTGGACCTGCTTTGGGTCAGCAAGGAATGAATATAATGGAATTTTGTAAAGCCTTTAATGTTAAGACAGATAGCTTAGAAAAAGGTTTGCCAATCCCAGTTGTAATTACTGTTTATTCAGACCGGTCATTTACATTTATAACAAAGACACCACCAGCCGCCATTTTACTGAAAAAAGCATCAGGTGTTAAGTCAGGTTCAAGTACGCCAAATAAAGAAAAAGTTGGTAAAGTAACTAGCGCCCAAATTCGTGAAATTGCAGAAACGAAAGCTATTGATATGACAGGTGCAAATATTAAAGCGATGATATCTTCAATTGAAGGTACTGCTCGTTCTATGGGATTGATAGTCGAGGGTTAATAAATGGCTAAATTAACCAAGCGTATGCGCAATATTCGTGAAAAAATTAATGTAACTAAACAGTATGATATTAATGAAGCAATTTCACTATTGAAAGAGTTAGCTACTGCTAAATTTGTAGAAAGCGTTGACGTTGCAGTTAATCTTGGTATTGATGCACGCAAATCAGATCAAAATGTTCGTGGTACAACTGTTTTACCTCATGGTACAGGTCGTTCTGTTCGTGTTGCTGTATTTACTCAAGGAGAGAATGCTAAAGCTGCAATAGCAGCTAGAGCTGAATTAGTTGGCATGGAAGATCTAGCTGATAAAATTAAAGTTGGTGAAATGAACTTTGATATTGTTATTGCTTCGCCAGACGCAATGCGTATTGTTGGTCAGTTAGGTCAAATTTTAGGACCTCGTGGCTTAATGCCAAACCCTAGAGTTGGTACAGTAACGGATAATATTACTGAAGCAGTTCAAAATGCCAAAAACGGTCAAATCCTTTACCATAATGATAAAAACGGTATCATTCATACTACTATTGGTAAAGTTGATTTTGATGATAATAAACTAAAAGAAAATCTTGAAGCATTATTATTTGCCTTGAAAAAAGCAAAACCAGCTTCTGCTAAAGGGGTTTATATTAAGAAAATTAGCTTATCTACTACGATAGGAGCAGGAGTTGTTGTTGATCAAGCTGGATTATCTGTTTCAGCATAATTTTTTGAATATCATTTTTATCTTGACATTTGTGTTAAATTTATATAGTATATTATTTTTTATGTTTGTTATTTCTGTAGTAGATATAAAATGCTTAATTTTAGTTGGTGTCTAGTTTTATCAGTTCTACATTTAAATATATGGGATTTTGAGTGATGTGAGTCCTGTGATAACCAGGTTAATGCAGGAGCAAGAAGCTAATGGCACTAAATCTTCAAGACAAACAATTTATTATTGCTGAAGTTAGCGCAGCAATGAAAGGTGCGTTGTCTGCAGTTGTCGCTGATTATCGTGGTGTAGCTGTAGATAAAATGACTGAACTGCGTAAAGCAGGTCGCGAAGCAGGTGTTTATATTCGTGTTGTTCGTAATACGTTGATGTGCCGTGTTGTTGAAGGTACTACTTACAAGTGTCTAAAAGAGGTGTTTATTGGTCCAACTTTGATTGCTTTTTCTAAAAAAAATCCTGGCGCAGCAGCTCGTTTGTTTAAAGAATTCATGAAAGAAAATCCAACATTCAAGATTAAGGCAGCCTATTTTGAAGGAGAGTTTATTCCAGCGAATCAGATTGATCGTTTAGTAACTATTCCAACTTACCAAGAAGCAATTGCGCGTCTGATGTCAACCATGAAAGAAGCTTCTGCAGGTAAATTAGTTCGTATTATGGCGGCAGTACTCGATCATAAAGGAGCTAATTAAAGCTATTTTATCGTCGCTGTTTAAGCTTATAAATTATTTCTGAATTTTAGGAAACATTGTTATGTTTATAACTAAAGAACAAATTCTTGATTCAGTTGCAGAGATGTCTGTAATGGAAGTTGTTGCACTGATCACTATGATGGAAGATAAGTTTGGTGTTTCTGCTGCTGCAGCAGTCGGTGTTGCTGCGCCAGTAGCAGATGAAGTAGTTGAAGAAAAAACTGAATTTGATATTATCCTGTCTGCTATTGGTGCTAACAAAGTGGCGGTTATTAAGGCCGTTCGTACGGCAACTGGTTTAGGTCTAAAAGAAGCCAAAGAGATAGTAGAATCAGCGCCAGTAACAATTAAAGAAGCTGTAAGTAAAGAAGAATCTGAAACATTGAAGAAATTACTGGAAGATACGGGTGCTTTTGTTGAGCTTAAATAAGCTTTGCTTTAAGTTGGTAGCTATAATTTTATAGGCTGATGTTTTATTTTTTTAGTTATCAACTTTTTTGCGCTATAAAGCGCATAAGGATATCAGGAATATTTCACACTGTTTAGTTGCTGAATTATCCTTTTAATGTTTTTTGCTATTGACGATTTTGATAAACTGCGTTTATTACTCTGACAATTAAACGCTTGGTAGTTATATGATGAAATGAAATAATTTAAGAGTAATAGCAATAAGTATTATGGAAAATAATCTGTTTTCCGTTCTAAAAAATAGTGTGTCAGATGCCGTCCTTTAGGATGGACGGGCTACTGATCGATCAGCAAGCTGAGGAACCCTATGGTTTACTCCTATACCGAGAAAAAACGTATTCGTAAGGATTTTGGCAAACGTCCGCAAGTTTTGGATGTTCCTTATCTTTTATCTATTCAACTTGACTCGTTCGCTAAGTTTATTGAGCAAGATTTAGAAGGTCAGAATGGGTTGGAAGCAGCATTCCGTTCTGTATTTCCTATTCAAAGCTACAGTGGTAATGCTGAATTGCAATATTTTAGCTATCGTCTTGGTGAGACTGTATTTGATGTTAAAGAATGTCAAATCCGTGGTGTTACTTATTCTGCTCCTTTAAGGGTTAAGCTTCGCCTTGTTATTTACGAGCGTGAAGCACTAGAAGGTACAGTAAAGGATATAAAAGAGCAAGAAGTTTACATGGGTGAAATTCCGCTCATAACAAAAAATGGTACTTTTATTATCAATGGTATAGAGCGTGTTATTGTCTCTCAATTACATCGCAGTCCTGGTGTATTTTTTGATAGTGATAAAGGTAAAACCCATTCTTCAGGTAAGGTCTTGTATAATGCACGCATTATACCTTCTCGTGGTTCTTGGTTAGATTTTGAATTTGATCTTAAAGATCATCTTTTCGTTCGTATTGATCGCCGTCGTAAATTACCGGCTACTATTATTTTACGTGCGATGGATTATAGTACTGAAGAAATCCTTAATTTATTTTTTGAGAAGACGATTTTTCAAATCAGTGATAATAAACTATTGATGTTGTTAATATCTGAACATTTGCGTGGTGAAACTGCTTCTTTTGATATTCAAGCTAATGGTAAAGTCTATATCGAAAAGGGCCGTCGTATTACTTCGCGTCACATCCGTCAGTTAGAACAAGATAAAATAACTAATATTGAAGTACCTGTTGAGTATATTGTTTGTAAAGTAGCTGCTAAAGATTATATTGATGAAAGTACTGGTGAATTAATATGTGCAGCTAATACAGAGCTTTCTATGGATATGTTGGCACGTATAAGTCAAGGTGGTCATAAAACCATTGAAACATTATTTACTAATGACTTAGATCATGGAGCATATATTTCAGAAACATTGCGTAGTTTTCCAATAAATGATCGTTTAAGTGCATTAGTTGAAATTTACTGTATGATGCGTCCTGGCGAACCGCCTACTCGCGAAGCTGCTGAAAATATGTTTGAGAACTTGTTCTTTTCTGAAGAACGGTATGATCTTTCCGCTGTAGGACGAATGAAATTTAATCGATCATTAGATCGTGAAGATATTAAAGGTCCAAGTATATTAAGCAAACAAGATATCATTGATGTGATGAAAAAACTCATTGGTATTCGTAACGGTAAAGGTGAAGTTGATGATATTGACCATTTAGGTAACCGCCGTATTCGTTCGGTTGGCGAAATGGCGGAAAATCAGTTCCGAGTTGGTTTATTGCGAGTTGAGCGAGCAGTTAAAGAGCGTTTATCATTAGGTGATTTAGATGCATTAATGCCTCAGGACATTATTAATGCGAAGCCGATTTCTGCTGCCGTTAAAGAGTTTTTTGGTTCAAGTCAATTATCCCAGTTTATGGATCAGAATAACCCACTATCTGAAATTACACATAAACGACGTATTTCAGCATTGGGACCTGGTGGATTAACACGTGAGCGAGCTGGCTTTGAAGTACGTGACGTACACCCAACTCATTACGGGCGTGTATGTCCAATTGAGACGCCTGAAGGGCCTAATATAGGTTTGATTAACTCATTGTCCGTCTATGCACAAACAAATGAGTATGGTTTTTTAGAAACACCTTATCGTTTAGTCCGAGATGGTATAGTTACAGATGAAATTAATTATTTGTCAGCAATTGAAGAAGGTAACTACGTCATTGCTCAGGCAAATACTGTTTTAGATGATGATGGTCGGTTTGTTGAAGAGTTAATAACTTGTCGTAATAAAGGTGAATCAAGTTTATTTATTAAAGATCAAGTAGAATATATGGATGTTTCAACCCAGCAAGTTGTTTCTGTTGGTGCCTCATTAATTCCATTCCTTGAGCATGATGATGCAAATCGTGCATTAATGGGCGCGAATATGCAACGTCAAGCAGTACCGACGTTACGCTCAGATAAACCATTGGTTGGAACTGGGATGGAACTTGCTGTTGCTGTTGACTCTGGGGTAACAGCTGTTGCTAAACGTGGTGGTACCGTTCAGTATGTTGATGCTTCACGTATTGTTATTAAAGTTAATGAAGCTGAGATGTATCCTGGTGAAGCCGGCATTGATATTTACAATCTTACTAAATATACACGTTCTAATCAGAACACTTGTATTAATCAGATACCGTGTGTTTCGCTCGGTGAGCCGATTGAACGCGGCGATGTCTTGGCAGATGGACCATCTACAGATTTAGGTGAATTGGCGCTTGGTCAAAATATGCGCGTTGCGTTTATGCCCTGGAATGGTTATAACTTTGAAGATTCTATTTTAGTCTCGGAACGAGTAGTACAGGAAGATCGTTTTACCACCATTCATATTCAGGAATTAGCTTGTGTATCGCGTGATACTAAGCTAGGACCAGAAGAGATTACTGCAGATATTCCTAACGTAGGTGAAGCTGCATTATCTAAATTGGATGAATCAGGTATTGTTTATATCGGTGCAGAAGTAACTGGTGGCGACATTCTGGTTGGTAAGGTAACACCGAAAGGTGAAACGCAATTAACTCCAGAAGAAAAGTTATTGCGCGCAATTTTTGGTGAAAAAGCTTCTGACGTCAAAGATTCTTCGCTACGGGTACCAAATGGAGTATCAGGAACTGTTATTGATGTACAAGTATTTACGCGGGATGGTGTAGAGAAAGATAAACGGGCATTAGAAGTTGAAGAAATGCATCTTCGTGATGCGAAGAAAGACTTAACTGAAGAGTTGTGTATCTTTGAAGCAGGTTTATTTGCCCGTATACGAGCAATGCTAACTAATGGCGGTATTGAAGGCGAGAAGTTGGATAAATTACCGCGTGAACGTTGGTTAGAATTATGTGTTAAAAATGAAGAAAAACAAAATCAGTTAGAGCAATTAGCTGAGCAGTATGATGAACTTAAAGCTGAATTTGAGAAGAAGCTAGAGACTAAACGTCGTAAGATCACTCAGGGTTATGATTTAGCACCAGGCGTATTGAAAATCGTTAAAGTTTATTTGGCAGTAAAACGTCAAATTCAACCAGGCGATAAAATTGCTGGCCGGCATGGTAACAAAGGGGTAATTTCAAAAATTAACCCTGTTGAGGATATGCCTTATGATGAAAGTGGCACCCCTGTTGATATTGTTTTGAACCCATTGGGTGTACCATCACGTATGAATATTGGGCAAATTCTGGAAACCCATTTAGGGATGGCTGCTAAAGGTATTGGCGATAAGATCAATGTCATGTTAAAACAAAATCGTGAAGTAGCTAGATTGAGAGAATTTATTCAGAAAGCTTATGATTTAGGAGATTATCCTCGGCAAAAAGTTGATATCAGTACCTTTTCTGATGAAGAGGTTTTGCGGTTAGCATATAACTTGAGGAAAGGTATGCCAATTGCAACACCGGTATTTGACGGAGCAAAAGAAAAAGAAATCAAAGAACTATTGATTTTAGCTGATTTACCTACTTCTGGTCAGATTACATTGTATGATGGTCGTACAGGTGAGAAATTTGAACGGCAGGTGACAGTTGGATATATGTATATGCTGAAACTTAATCATCTTGTTGATGATAAAATGCATGCACGTTCAACAGGCTCTTATAGTCTAGTTACTCAACAACCATTGGGTGGGAAAGCACAGTTTGGTGGTCAGCGTTTTGGTGAGATGGAAGTTTGGGCTTTGGAAGCATATGGTGCTGCTTATACTTTGCAAGAAATGCTTACTGTTAAGTCCGATGATGTGAACGGACGTACTAAAATGTATAAAAACATCGTAGACGGCAATCATCAGATGGAACCAGGGATGCCAGAGTCTTTCAATGTGTTATTAAAAGAGATCCGCTCTTTGGGTATTAATATTGAACTGGAAGATGAGTAATAAATCATGTTGTAAAGCTTACTTTATACTTGGTTTTATAAATTGTTACACTGGGTGGGTTTAGGAGTAAATGAGTAAACCCGATTCCTCGCAGGTTTAACTCCGACAGGAGCCATTCCGTGAAAGACTTATTAAAGTTTGTGAAAGCACAAACTAAAATAGAAGAGTTTGATGCAATAAAGATTGCTCTGGCCTCTCCAGAAATGATCCGTTCATGGTCATTTGGTGAAGTGAAAAAGCCAGAAACTATTAACTACCGTACATTCAAGCCTGAGCGTGATGGTCTTTTTTGTGCACGTATTTTCGGTCCTGTTAAAGATTATGAATGTTTGTGTGGTAAATATAAACGATTAAAACACCGAGGTGTGATTTGTGAGAAATGTGGTGTTGAGGTCACTCAGACTAAAGTGCGTCGTGAGCGTATGGGTCATATTGATTTAGCTTCACCGACAGCACATATCTGGTTTTTAAAATCATTACCGTCGCGTATTGGTTTGTTACTTGATATGCCTTTGCGTGATATTGAGAGGGTACTTTATTTTGAATCTTATGTTGTAATCGAAGGGGGTATGACAAGCTTAGAGCGTAGTCAAATATTAACTGAAGAGCAATATCTTGATGTTTTAGAAGAGTTTGGTGATGAATTTGATGCTAAAATGGGTGCAGAAGCGATCCAATATTTGTTAAAAAATCTAGATTTGGAGCAAGAGTGTGAAGTGCTACGTGAAGAGTTAAATACCACTAACTCTGAAACTAAACGGAAGAAATTGACTAAGCGTATCAAACTTTTAGAAGCCTTTATTCAGTCTGGTAATAAACCAGAATGGATGATCCTGAATGTACTACCGGTATTACCGCCGGATTTGCGTCCCCTTGTTCCTCTAGATGGTGGTCGCTTTGCAACTTCTGATTTAAATGATTTATATCGTCGTGTTATTAACCGTAACAATCGTTTAAAGCGTTTATTGGATTTAGCTGCGCCTGATATCATTGTTCGTAACGAAAAACGAATGCTACAAGAAGCGGTTGACGCACTATTAGATAATGGACGTCGTGGACGTGCGATTACTGGTTCTAATAAACGTCCGCTGAAATCTTTGGCTGATATGATCAAAGGTAAGCAAGGTCGTTTTCGTCAGAACTTGCTGGGTAAGCGTGTTGATTATTCAGGTCGTTCTGTTATTACGGTTGGTCCTTATCTTCGCTTGCACCAATGTGGTTTGCCTAAGATAATGGCATTAGAATTATTTAAGCCATTTATTTATGGTAAATTAGAATTACGTGGATTAGCGACAACGATAAAAGCAGCCAAGAAGATGGTTGAGCGTGAAGAAGCTGTCGTCTGGGATATTCTAGATGAAGTAATTCGTGAACATCCGGTGATGTTAAACCGTGCTCCAACGCTGCATCGTCTTGGTATCCAGGCGTTTGAGCCTATTTTGATTGAAGGTAAAGCAATCCAATTACACCCATTAGTGTGTGCTGCATATAACGCTGACTTTGACGGTGATCAGATAGCTGTTCACGTTCCGTTAACTTTAGAAGCGCAGTTAGAAGCGCGTGCCTTAATGATGTCGACAAATAATATTTTGTCGCCAGCCAGTGGTGAACCAATCATCGTACCATCTCAAGATGTGGTACTTGGGTTATACTATATGACACGTGACTGTGTCAATGCTGAAGGTGAAGGCATGGTATTGTCTGGACCTAAAGAAGCTGAGCTGGTTTACCGTGCAGGTTTAGCGTCATTACATGCTCGCGTTAAAGTCAGTATTACAGAAGAAGTCCGTGATGGTGAAGGTAATGTTGAGTTTACCACTCAGTTAGTTGATACTACAATTGGTCGCGCTATCTTATGGATGATCGTACCTAAAGGTCTGCAATACTCGTTAGTCAATCAGCTGTTAGGGAAAAAAGCAATTTCTAAAATGCTTAATACTTGTTACCGTGTTTTAGGCTTAAAACCAACCGTTATCTTTGCTGACCAGATCATGTACACCGGTTTTGCTTATGCTGCTCGTTCTGGAGCTTCTGTTGGTATTGACGATATGGTAATACCAGAGAATAAAGCGAGTATTATTGCTGAAGCTGAAGCTGAAGTTGCTGAAATTCAAGAACAGTTTCAATCAGGTTTGGTTACTGCAGGTGAACGTTATAACAAAGTGATTGACATTTGGGCTGCAGCTAATGAGCGTGTTGCAAAAGCGATGATGGAAAATTTATCCACTGAAACGGTTGTTAATCGTGATGGCAAAGATGAGCAACAAGTTTCGTTTAACAGTATTTTTATGATGGCTGACTCTGGAGCACGTGGTTCTGCAGCACAGATTCGTCAGTTAGCTGGTATGCGTGGTTTGATGGCGAAGCCGGATGGTTCGATTATTGAGACTCCGATCACCGCTAATTTTCGTGAAGGTCTGAACGTATTACAATACTTTATTTCCACTCACGGTGCTCGTAAAGGTCTAGCTGATACGGCCTTGAAGACAGCAAACTCAGGCTATTTAACCCGTCGTTTAGTTGATGTTGCACAAGATGTAGTTGTTACTGAGGATGACTGTGGTACTCACGATGGTATCTTAATGACACCGGTTATTGAAGGTGGTGATGTTAAAGAAACTTTACGTGAACGTGTATTAGGCCGAGTCATTGCTGAAGATATATTAGTACCTGGTACAGCAGATGTTTTAATACCTCGTAATGCCTTATTAAGTGAAAAATGGTGTGATGAACTGGAAGCTAACTCTATTGATAGCGTAATAGTGCGCTCTGTTGTAAGTTGTGAAACTGATTTTGGTGTTTGTGCAAAATGTTATGGACGTGATTTGGCACGGGGTCATATCATTAATAAAGGTGAAGCTGTTGGTGTTATTGCTGCTCAATCAATCGGTGAGCCAGGGACACAGTTGACAATGCGTACATTCCACATTGGTGGTGCAGCATCACGAGCTGCTGCGGAATCTAGTATTCAGGTACGTAATAAAGGTAATATCAAATTGGTTAATACTAAGTTTGTAAAAAACTCTGAAGGTCATTTAGTTATAACTTCTCGTAATACAGAATTACTAGTGGTAGATGAATTTGGTAGAACTAAAGAAAATTATAAAGTTCCTTATGGAGCGCACCTTAATAAGGGTGATGGTGATGGAGTTAATGGTGGTGAAACGGTTGCTAACTGGGATCCACATACAATGCCGGTTATCAGTGAAGTTGCAGGTATTATTCGTTTCTCTGATATGGTAGATGGACAATCTATTATACGTCAGACAGATGAACTAACAGGATTATCATCAATTGTTGTGCTCGATACAGCTGAGCGTACGGCTGGTAGTAAAGATTTGCGTCCTGCGTTGCGTGTTGTTTATGCTAAAGGTAATGATGTATTAATTCCTGGTACTGATATGCCAGCACAATATTTCTTGCCTGGTAAAGCTATTGTTCAATTAGATGATGGTGTGGTAATTAGTATTGGTGATACCTTAGCTCGTATTCCACAAGAATCTGGTGGTACCAAGGATATTACTGGTGGTTTACCTCGGGTTGCTGATCTATTTGAAGCACGTAGACCAAAAGAGCCTGCTATTCTAGCTGAAATTAGTGGTATTATTTCTTTTGGGAAGGAAACTAAAGGTAAATGTCGCCTAGTGATCACACCGATCGATGGTGATGATCCATATGAAGAGATGATCCCTAAGTGGCGTCAGCTTAATGTCTTTGAAGGTGAGCAAGTTGAACGTGGTGATGTGATTTCTGATGGTCCGGAATCACCGCATGATATTTTACGGTTACGTGGAGCGCATGCTGTTGCTCGTTATATCACGAATGAAGTCCAAGAAGTTTATCGCCTACAAGGTGTTGGAATAAATGATAAACATATTGAAGTTATAGTAAGACAAATGTTACGTAAAGTAACAATTGTTGATGCTGGCAGCTCTAAATTTTTAGAAGGGGAACAAGTAGAATACGCAAGCGTTAAAGTAGCTAACCGTAAATTAGAACAAGAAGGTAACGTGCCAGTTACTTTTAGTCGTGATTTACTAGGTATTACTAAAGCGTCTCTAGCGACAGAATCCTTTATCTCAGCAGCGTCATTCCAGGAAACAACACGTGTGCTTACTGAAGCTGCGGTTGCTGGAAAACGTGATGAACTTCGTGGTTTGAAGGAGAACGTTATTGTTGGTCGTCTAATTCCTGCCGGTACAGGTTATGTATATCATCAAGATCGTATGCATCGTCGTTATATGGTTAATGAAATTGTTGCGACATCACAAGTGAGCGCTGATGAGGCAACAGCTAATTTAGCGGAATTGCTAAATGCTGGTTTTGGTAATCGAGACTATGAATAACACAGCTAGACTAGCTCTGTAAAAAAATGCGATTTAAAATTTATATAGCTAGAGCTATATTCTGGAGAATATTCATCTGATGACACGCTTTTTATTACTTTATATATATTGAGTATATTTATTTCTTGTTTTCTTAGTTTTCTACTTTAGACCGAAAAATGGTAATAGTTAGTTATCTTGTTAAGAAGAACATCTTAATACTGATTTAAGTAACGCAATAAAAATTATCCAGGATAGTATTATTTATAGAATATGTTTAGCTGGTTTGTTTTTGATAAATTAAGTTTTATTGATTCATCAGTCTAAAAATAATTTTTACTTTTTTTTAGCAAAAGTGTTGTTTATATTATTCAGCAATAAGCTTTTTACCGATGAAAAAAGTACGTTATCTAGTGTTTGTTCGAATATCAAATAAAGTTAAGCAAAATTGATTATCTATGAGTTATTGGGGTATTATAAATTTTAGTGATAGACTAGCTTTTACTGATAAATAAACCAAGATTCTTACCTGTCATAATTTACTACCTGATAATTAAAATTAATTATTTCATCATAGTTCAACAACCATATAGTAGCCTTTAAAGCACAAAGAAAGATTAAGCTAAGTATCGTCAAATTACCTTAGATGAGGTTGATTGTTATTTAAAGAACAAATTAATTTTATGAGTAGACGTGAGTTGAAAAACAGTCGTGATATATTTTAGATACAATCTAACTTACATTTTTTGCCTCTCTTAGTTAGATAAGAAGAATTAACCTAATTTAAAATCTTATTTTTCCTATTTGTACTAGGGGATAATAGGTAACTATTATTATTGCATAATAATCTAATGGAAAAATTTACGTAAATATTAGGTAATATGGAGCACCAAATTATTAATTAATAATTGGTAGGTGTAAATAATAAAGTGGTGTTTTATTAACGTCCTAAATGATTATCCCAATCTTTCCAAACTGGTTGTAGTCCAGCGTTAATAATAACGTTAGCCATGGTTTCTGCGCTGCGATCATCATATACGGTAAATTGCTCCAGTGCTTTATGATTGTCAGCATAACCACCGGGTTGAGTCTTTGAACCAGCGCTAATGGTATTTATAACCAGTGGAATAATATTATCGCGGAAAAAAGGAGATTCCCTGGTTGATAATGACAACTCAACTTCAGGTGCCAATAAACGGAAGGCACAAATTAATTGAACTAATTCTGATTCATGGATGTTTGATGTCGGCTGTATACCACCGATACAATCGCGTATTCGGGGGAAAGAAATAGAGTAACGGCTTTTCCAATATTTTTTTTGCAGGTAAAACAAATGATTGGCTATCAATTGTTAGATAATCCTATTAGTGCACCTAACCCGATTTTATCAATACCTGCCTGACCAAGGCGATCTGGTGTTTCTAAGCGCCAAAAAAAATCTTGTTTTTTACCTCGTAAATGTTGTTGCTGATAAGTTGGTTGATGATAAGTTTCCTGGTAAACTAATACACCATCTAAGCCAATTTTTTTTAGTTCCTTATATTCTGTTATTGCTAATGGCTGAATTTCCATCAATAGCGAACTAAAATATTTTTTTATTAATGGAATATATTGCCGAAAATATTTCATCCCCACTTTGCCAGGATGTTCACCGGTTACAAGCAATATATTATTGTATCCAATGGAACGTATCGCTTCGCATTCTGCAATAATCTCTTTTTCATTAAGGACTTTTCGTTTTATCTGGTTGTTCATGGAAAAACCACAATAAACACAATCATTAGCACATAGATTAGACAGATATAGTGGCACATAAAGTCCAACAGTATTGCCAAAACGTTGTCTGGTTAATTTTTGCGCTTTTTGGGTTATAACTTCTAGATATGGATAGGCATCAGGTGAAATAAGAGCCATAAAATCCTGTAGTGATGGTCTATCTGAGCAAATAGCTTTTTCAATATCTTTAGCTGATTTACTATTAATTTGTATTATCAGTTGATGCCAATCAAGTTGCTGATAAATTTCAGTAAAAGTTGTCATTATTGAAATGCCTCTAGGAATTGTGTTAAAGGGCTAGCAGATGCTGCTAGATGCTGCTGCGCTGCCAGCCCAGCTGTTTGTACTATCTCACCAGCATCAATAGCCATACGAAAGGCATGAGCCATTGCGACAGGATCTTTAGCAACGGCAATAGCGGTATTTACCAGTACAGCATCGGCTCCCATTTCCAAAGCGGTTAATGCATGACTGGGGGCACCTAGTCCTGCATCGATAACCACTGGGATCGTGGCTTGTTCAATAATTATTTGTAGAAAATTATAGGTAATTAATCCTTTATTAGTCCCGATAGGTGCGCCAAGCGGCATCACGGCAGCGCAACCTACCTCCTCTAAACGCCGGCACAATACAGGATCGGCACTACAATAAGGTAAAACAATAAAACCTTCTTTTACTAATAATTCAGCTGCTTTTAAAGTCTCAATTAGATCTGGTAGCAAATATTTTGTGTCCGGGTGGATCTCAAGTTTTATCCAGTTTGTAGCTAGGGCATCACGAGCTAACCGAGCAGCAAATAAAGCTTCTTGTGCATTTTTAGCACCAGAAGTATTGGGTAGCAATTTGACGCCTATTTTTTGTAATGGAGCTAAAATATCATCATTTTTATTGATTAAATCAAGTCGTTTCATCGCCATAGTAACTAACTGACTGCCAGAAACTTTAATGGCTTTGGTCATTAATGATGAATTAGCGAATTTTCCGCTACCAATAAATAAACGTGATTGAAAATCAGTATTAGCAATTTTAAACATAAATCAGCCTCCTGCAATGGCCTGGAATAAAAGTATTTTATCTTGGTGGTTAATATAGTGATGGTTCCAATCTTCACGGGCAATAATGATCTGATTAATCGCTATTGCAATACCTAATTTGTTAATTTTCAGATGATCAAATAACTGGGCTATTGTGATCGTACCGTTAAGTGCCATCTGTTGATCATTTAGCGTAATGTGCATATTTATCTCCTTGTTCCACAAACTAAGCAGCTTTTTGCTTTGTTCAGTTGTAAGGTATGCCAACTATGTTTTTTACCATCGAATAATTTCAGTTTTCCATTAAGAGAAGAGGGTAAATTGATTAATAATTTAACCGCCTCTAAGGCTTGCAGAGTACCGATAACACCAACAATCGGTCCTACAACTCCTGCTGTGCGGCAATTTTGATTGGGTTCATTGGTATCAGGATAAAGGCAAGCGTAGCATCCTTGATTATAGGGTGGTTCAAGAACCAGCAGTTGACCATTGAAACCAATTGCACTACCACTAATGAGGGATTTATTTTCTGCTACACAAGCCGCATTAATTACCTGGCGAGTTGACATATTATCTGTACAATCTAATACCAGATCCGTATTACGGACAAGTGGTAGAAGAGAATGATAATGTTGTTTGTTATTAAATGTTTTTACCTTTATTTGTGGATTTAGCTTATTAAGTTGTTTTGCTGCTAATGTCACTTTAAGCTGAGAAACATCTTGTGTATGGTAAAGAATTTGTCGCTGTAGGTTAGAAATATGTAGTTTATCGTTATCGGCTAACCAGAGTTCACCGATACCGGCTGCAGCTAAATAAAGTGCCGCAGGTGAACCAAGGCCACCCAATCCCACAATCAGAACTTTGCTCAGTATTAATTTTTGTTGTCCTTTATTACCTATTTCTTCAAGTAAGAGCTGTCGGCTATAGCGCATAAAAATAGCATCATCAAGCATCAATTATTTCCTTACCTTCGATTAGATGTAGTAGATGAGCAACAACTTTGTTCCAGTTAGTCGATTTTGTGATGGCACTAACCATAGCAATACCTCCTACGCCGGTTGCAAGCACTGCTGGAACGCGTGCTAAAGATATACCGCCTATCGCAATATTTGAATAATCAGATATGGTATTAACCTGCTGTTTTAAATTTACTAAACCTTGCGCTGATGAGTACATTAATTTTGTGGTAGTAGGAAAAATATGTCCTAATGCAATATAAGATGGTCTTAACTGCTTTGCTTTGGTTAGTTCTTCTTGATTATGGGTTGAAATTCCTAAGCGCAATCCAGCTTTTTGTATGAGATTTAGATCAGCAAAATGAATATCCTCCTGCCCTAAATGGACGCCATAGGCGTCATGTTTGATGGCTAATTTCCAATAGTCATTAATAAATAGGCGAGCTTGATATTGCTTACCTAGCATAATGGCCTGATTAATATCTTCTTCAAGATTACTTGCTAATCGATTTTTAATCCTTAATTGAATCGTTGTCACACCGGCGTCAAGCAATCTCCTTATCCACTCTACTGTATCAACCACTGGATACAAACCAAGTTTATGTTCCGTAGGTGCAAATGCATGATCAGGCCATTTTGTCATCATCAATCGTCTCCATACCGTGGTATAACTCACTACCTTGGGCGCGAAATGTTTCCGATATCTGTGCCATTTTATCTGCGTGCTTATGCACTTCTTGCGAAATTTTCATGGAACAAAATTTAGGGCCACACATTGAGCAAAAATGTGCTATTTTCCCTGATGCTTTAGGTAGTGTTTCATCATGATAGGCACGCGCGGTTGCAGGATCGATAGACAGATTAAATTGGTCTTCCCAACGAAACTCAAATCTAGCTTTAGATAAGGCGTTATCTCTAATTTGAGCGCCAGGATGGCCTTTAGCAAGATCAGCGGCATGTGCGGCTATTTTATAGGTAATAAGACCTTGCTTTACATCTTCTTAGGCAAACCTAAATGTTCTTTGGGGGTAACATAACAGAGCATGGCACAGCCAAACCAACCAATCAAAGCTGCCCCGATACCAGAGGTAAAATGACCAGGCGCGATGTCAGTAGTTAAAGGTCCCAAGGTATAGAATGGCGCTTCATGGCAATGATTTAATTCTTCTGTCATATTACGTCGGATCATGTGCATTGGTATATGACCAGGTCCTTCTATCATAACTTGAACATCATATTGCCAGGCTATATTGGTTAGTTCGCCTAATGTATATAGTTCAGCGAATTGCGCTTCATCATTAGCATCTTGTAAAGAACCAGGTCGTAATCCATCGCCAAGGGATAAAGAGATATCATAAACGGCACATATTTTACAGATTTCATCAAAATGGGTATATAAGAAATTTTCTTGATGATGTGACAAGCACCATTTTGCCATAATAGAGCCCCCGCGAGAAACAATACCGGTCAATCTATTAGCAGTCATAGGTATATAGCGTAATAAGACACCTGCGTGGATGGTAAAGTAGTCTACTCCTTGTTCGGCTTGTTCAAGTAAGGTGTCGCGAAATATTTCCCAGCTTAAATTTTCTGCAACGCCATTGACTTTTTCTAATGCTTGGTATATTGGCACTGTTCCAATAGGAACCGGGCTATTGCGCAACAGCCATTCTCTAGTTTCATGGATATATCGCCCTGTAGATAAATCCATCACTGTATCAGCTCCCCAATGAGTCGCCCAGATTAGTTTTTCAATTTCTTCTTCAATCGATGAAGTAACTGAGGAATTACCAATATTAGCATTGATTTTTACTAAAAAATTTTGTCCAATAATCATTGGTTCGGATTCAGGATGGTTAATATTAGCAGGGATAATGGCACGTCCCGCGGCAACTTCTTGTCGAACGAATTCAGGCGTAATATTATTTGGTAGATTAGCACTAAAGCTTTGACCTGGATGCTGTTGAGTTAATTTTTTATTATTTATATTCTCACGTCCCATATTTTCTCGGATCGCAATAAATTCCATTTCAGGTGTGATTATCCCTTGACGGGCATAGTGCAATTGCGTGACTGTTTTTCCGATTTTAGCTTTCAATGGTTGTGGTCGTAATTGAAGCGAAGAGGATTTAATCCTGCATCATCTAGTCGTTGTTCGGTAAAATAAGAGCTGTGGTTTTTAACTAACTAAGTATCATTCCGATCTAGTATCCAGTATTTGCGGCATTTTTTTAAACCTACATTAATATCTACAGTTATATCAGGATCGCCATAGGCACCTGAAGTATCATAGATAGGTATTGCCTCATTCTCTGCAAACAAGGGTTTATCTTTTGTACCGCCAATCAAGGTAGGTGAAAGTTGAATTTCACGCATAGGCACTTGGGTATTATAGTGATAACCTGTTAAATAGATCCGCTTTGAGTGGGGGAAATTTATATTTTGTAGGTTATCCAGAAAACGTTGTGCCGCTTCACGTTTTGTTTTTCTATTGGTACTGGTTTTATCGTTGGTTGTAATAATATTTTTAGACATAGCAAAATCCTATAATCTTTACAAATAGTTTATGTAAAGAGAAAATTTTTTGAAAAATAGCTTGTCTGGAGTTCGTTGATAGCAATAGTAATACTGATTACAGTATTTGGGTTTCGTAGATCTGAAATTAATTACCTAAGCCTATTGTTAAACAGGCACTAAAACATGATGACTCAGACAAGATGATGTAGTCTAGAATAGAAATAAGGAAAAATGCAATAGATAATTTTTTTATAAAAGATCTGTTAATCAGAATAGATACTAGATATTAATGAAAATTAGTTAGTCTATATTTACTGTGTTCAAGTAATGTATATTTAACAAATTTAGTAATCAATCAGATATAGAATAATGAAGCTAGAAGCTATAAAATAGTTGGATGTGGGTGGTGTTCACCTGAAAGTATGTATTTTATCATTATTGCAGCTATTTCGGCAATAAAATGCCCCTATGCCTGTATGCTCATTGTATTATCCGTAAATTGCTACATGCATTATTTTTGCTATCTAGCATGCTGCTATATTGGCGTAATAAAAAAGCCAATATTTAAAGAAAGCCAATATTAAAAGTATGAGTAAGATTTATTGAAGTAGTTAAAACTATTGAAGAGGCGGTTAAAAGATAATTTAAAGAATAAATTAATATTGTTATTAACTAACAATATTCGTTATATTCTAGTGGTGAAATTATGCTGATGAGTTAATTAGTGCGTACTAATCTCATAACGATAAATTACCGTTTATAGCTACTGCTGATACCATTACTCACCATTTAATTTACTAGCTTTATGTAGAAAGTAAGAAAATGATAATTTAATTTTTTTTCTATCTCCTAGTTATATTAATAATAATATTAATTAAGTTGCTCGCTGAGCTAAGCAACAATAAAAAAGAAAATACACAATGATAATTTGCCATTTATCATTGTACAAAAATACTGAGTTAGCCGCCTTATAACTGCAAAATAGTTTTCCATTAGATGCGCAGATCCTGTTTAAGATATTATTATTATTTTAAATGTAAAGTGTTTAGGTTTTTTATTTTACAGTCGGAGATGTAATTCAGTTTCAACGTCATATTTATTGTTTGGATGATATAAAACAATACTATATGATCTTCAGTATCAATTATGTTATGTGATATAGTTTTCTGGTCATAGTAATTTATATGGTTAAAGTAGAAAGTAGTAAGGCTTTTCCCCCTCTAAGAGGTATACCTAGCCGAAAGCGTTACATCTATAGTTAGCCTGTCATTCTCTCTCTAATTGCTTAGGTTCATGCTGGCGCTCAATTGGTGTTTTGATACGTTGGGTAGTGTATTAACAACCTGGTATTATTACCATCTTATTAGTTTAGCTGCTAGAATCTCTTCTAGAGAGCGCTTTTTTTATTTGAGATTACTTAAACAGGTAAATATATTTCTGACAAATAACTTTTAAAATTGGTTACCCCTTCAGGAGAATAGTATATTTAATATAATGGGATATTTACTGTTTATTGGCCTCCTATAAATATACTGTGTAAGGATAACTTATGAATTAGACTATAAAAACGAAATATATCAGTTAAAGAGTTTTGCTGATTATCCATTTCTTCGAAGATATAATCTTGGCTATTAACCACGACGGCCACATATTTATTATTTTTGGCTGCAGAACGGATCATGGTTTGCCCACCTCAATATTTTCAATTGCATTTTCTAGCGTACAATCTAGCTTGGATACAATTTCCACAAGATTAACAACAACTATATCAATTGGAGTTATTTGATGTTGTTTCATGATTTTATCATCTTGCCAGCGGAGAATACTGCCATGTACTTTGGTATGAAGCGTTTTAACACGACCAGCCATCATTTCTGGCCATTATGTATAATCATAAACCGCTATAAGAGTTAACCCGGCGGCTAGTAATAATTTACCTACTGGTACATATAAGTTCCACTTTACGTTGAGATAAAGCTTTAGCAAATTAAACAATACCTTCTTTGTCATAAACACTCAGTAGAGCACGCGGCGGAGTTGTGCCATGAAATAGATCTATAAATATTTCCTAAAATATTAATTAAATTTTATAGCTATTTGCTATTATAAATAATATTCTCGATTGAAATAAAAATTGTTTGTTTAAACCTTAATTTAAGATCACTAAAAGAGATAAGATAATATCTTGCTGTTTAATTAATGAATTAAATAAAATTATACAGATGATTGCTTGCAAGACGTATAAAACTTTCTATAATGCGCCCTGACTGAGTAAGTAGTGAAATAATTGATTAAATTTAATTACGTAGACTCAGGATAATGAGACAATCTGTGTGGCGCTGATATATCATCAAAAAATATTTGATTTAAAAGTCTTGAATAGTGACAAAAAAATTAATTAATATATGAATTAATTAGTAGGTAACGACGAAGGCGATAAAATTACGATAACGTAAGCTAAACAAAAGCGCGTTACGGTTAGTAAGATATTATTTGAGCTTTCAACTTTTAATTGAAAAGTTTGATCATGGTTAATATTTAGCTCTGGCGGTAGGCCTATTATCTGATAAATATAAAGGCAAGCTAAGATTAGCTGAATAACTTGTAGTCCCATTCGTCTAGTGGTTAGGACATCACCCTTTCACGGTGGTAACAGGGGTTCAAATCCCCTAGGGGACACCACTAAGATAATTAGAAGTTGTTATATTAATTTTGCAGGTGTTTTTTAGATAGGCCTTTATTAGGTAAAGAAAGGTTGAAGCTAATTCAACTATTTGGTTTAACTATTTCTTTAACAATCTGGAACAAGCTAAAAATTGAACCACACATTTTGAAAAAATGATAATGATGAGGATAATTCTCAAAACTTCCACCATAAGTGTTTTAAAAGATAGAATTTTAGTTGGTTTTAAGATTAAATTAGTTAGTATTTAGTTTAGTAACGTGTTATACGTGTTAGCAAGGCAGCTAAATGAAGCAGGATGAATAAAAAATTGTCTGGCGGTAATAGCGCGGTGGTCCCACCTGACTCCATACCGAACTCAGAAGTGAAATGCCGTAACGCCGAGGGGTCTACCCCATGTGAGAGTAGGGCGCTGCCAGACTTTTATTATATTAATAAAGCCACCCAAGGGTGGCTTTATAGTTTTTATTGTTTAATTTTGTAACTCTTATCTATTCTATATTATCTTAAACACTAAAATCGTTGTTTCGAATATACTAAGGTTTTTTTTTCAGTTATTAACTGGGATGAAGGGGTGAAACTTCTTGTAGATAAGTCAAATAACATTGACTTTATCTATGTTATTCAGAGTCTTTAACTAGCCATCTAATGTTTTTTAGATAACTAATTAAAGTAATAAACAATTTTTACTATTGTTAGTGTGTAAACAAAGAAAAATAAATTTTTGATTTCCCTGAACGGGATTTAATTATTTATATCATCCTGCTAATAAATATTTTAATAAAATTAAGATTCATTTTTATGATCTCTATTTACTTGTAAATCTTACTAGTAGTTCCGGGGGATAAAAAAATTATTTTTTTATAGGATTAATAAAACCAATAGCTTCATAAACCTTACTAAGGGTTTTTTGAGCGCGTGCCTCTGCTTTGCTAGCACCTTCTGACATAATATCATTTAATAATATTTTGTTATTACGAAATTCATCTAAACGACTTTGGATATTTGTTAACATAGCTGAAACAGCTTCAGCAACTGTGTTTTTTAGATCTCCGTACATTTTTCCAGCAAATTGTTTTTCTATTTCCGAGTTAGATGTACCTGTGACGCCAGAAAGGATATCTATCAGATTAGAAATACCAGGTTTTTTTTCTAAATCATAATAAATTCGTGGTGGCTTGTCAGAATCAGTAAGGGCACGTTTTATTTTTTTAGCCGCTAAGTTTGGGTTTTCTAATAAAGTTATTACATTATTTCGGTTATAATCTGATTTTGACATCTTTTTTTGTGGTTCTTGTAGAGACATAACCCGTGCTCCTTTTTTAGGAATAAAGGGATCTGGTATAGTAAATATTTGACCATATAGCGAATTAAAACGTTGAGCAATATCGCGGCTTAATTCTAAATGTTGCTTTTGATCAATACCAATCGGTACTTGGTTTGCCTGGTAAAGTAAAATATCAGCAGCCATTAATACCGGATAATCAAATAATCCAGCATTAATATTTTCAGTATAACGGGTTGATTTTTCTTTAAATTGTGTCATGCGGTTTAATTCACCAAAATAGGTATAACAGTTAAGTGCCCAACTGAGTTGAGTATGTTGAGGAACATGTGATTGAACAAAAATAGTATTTTTTTGGGTATCAATACCACAAGCAAGGTATAAGGCTAATGTATCAAGTGTATTTTTTTTTAATTCTTTGGGGTCTTGACGGACTGTAATTGCATGTTGATCAACAATACAATATATACAGTCATAATTATCTTGCATGTGGCTCCATTGGAGTAATGCGCCAATATAGTTGCCGATAGTTAACTCCCCAGAAGGTTGAGCTCCACTGAATACAATCGGCTTTTTGTGGGTATTATTAGATTTTATAGGGGGTATATTCATATTACAATTCCTGAATTATCAAAGGTCGCTGTCCTAATGTAGAAAGTAGATCTACAAATCTATCTATACATAATCTGGGTTACTTAATGAAATATATTCACCATACTTTACTTTTATCTAAGACATCAGCTAATCAGCAGCACTGTAGACTAATGTACCTTAATTTTTTAAAGATAGCCTTGATAAGATGTTATAGTTTAAATACCAGTTAATTTTAAACATATCATAAAATGGCTTCAGCTAACTTTTTACGCATAGCATTAATTACAGATTTGTAATCCGGTTGATTAAAAATTGCTGACCCTGCGACAAAAGTGTCAGCACCTGCACTTGCAACATTAATAATGTTATTAACATTGATCCCGCCATCAACTTCTAAGCGAATATTATAACCGTTATTATCTATTATTTTACGAACTTGAAGCAATTTATTTATGGTTTGTGGAATAAAAGATTGTCCACCAAACCCAGGATTTACCGACATGATTAGGATCATGTCTAATTTATCTATCAAGTAATCTAAATAGTTTAATGGTGTAGCAGGATTAAAAGCTAAACCAGCTTTACATCCGTTATTTTTAATTAATTGTAATGTGCGATCAATATGTTCACTTGTTTCAGGATGAAAGGTAATATAAGCTGCCCCAGCTTTAGCAAATTCATAAATCAGTCGATCTACTGGTTTTGCCATCAAATGCACATCAATGGGTGCCTTAATACCATAATCGAGCAATGCTTGACATATTATTGGGCCGAAAGTTAAATTTGGAACATAATGGTTATCCATAACGTCAAAATGGATAATATCAGCGCCTGCTTTAATAATTTTACCAGTATCTTCACCTAAACATGCGAAATTTGCTGATAAAATAGAGGGGGCAATTAGAAAATCTTTCATTATTGTCTCCGATTTGTTTTTTTATTTTATGCATTTTTTTTATAAGTTGGATTATAAAATGCTAAAAGTTCATCAACTTTTCTACGAGTAATGTTATTAGTACTAATTGTTCTACGTACTTTAACAACATTTAGCTTGGCGTGATGATACCATTCTCTAGTTGCTGGTGTATCATGATTGGAGATTAATACTGGTATTCCGCGTGTTGATGATAAGTGATAAGCAATTTGAGCGAGATTGTATTGTTCTTTGTTACCAAAATTAGTTGTATGATATGCGGTAAAATTAGCTGTATCAGAAAGAGGTGTATAGGGTGGATCGCAGTAAACAACAGCACTTTTGTTTACTGATAGCAATGTTTCTTGATATGTTTGGCAGACAAAGATAGCTTTCTGTGCTTTTTCAGCAAACCAATAGAGTTCATTTTCTGGAAAATAAGGTTTTTTATAACGCCCAAATGGAACGTTAAATTCTCCTTTTGAGTTATAGCGACAAAGACCATTGTAACAATGACGATTAAGATATAAAAACAGTTCACTACGTTGTTTAGAATTATTACATAAGTTAAACTCAGTACGTAAGCGGTAGTATTGTTCAGGAGTATTTAACTCACTGTTAAACAGCTGACGTGAATGGTGCATAAATTTATCAGGATGATATTTTACAGTATTATATAAATTAATCAGATCATTATTAATGTCAGCCAGGATGTAACCATTATAGTTAGTATTCAAAAATACAGAACCAGACCCAACAAATGGCTCTACCAGACAATCACCTTTGGGTAGGTATTTAAAAATTTCTTCTATTAGAAGAAATTTGCCGCCAGCCCATTTTAAAAAAGCTCTTTTTTTCTTCATACCGTTATATTTTATCTAAGTTTTCCAGAGTTTTTGATATATCTCTGTTTAGGACAGCATATTTGCGCCTAATCATTTTTTATTTTTGATCTTGCTTCATTTGTTGGAATCTTTTAACCCTGTTTTTCTGAACAGAAGCTGGCGAAGTTTAAATTGCGTTTTTTTCATTGACTGAGCAGTAATTACCATGGATAATAACATACCACGGTTGCCCATTAAGATTACTAGCTAACAATAAATCACCACTTTGTATATGTTCGAACGATTTATTTTTTCATGATTAATGTTAATGGTTAGGTAGTTTAGTAGATTGCTGTTTTGTTGATGATGGCGTTTATGTTTTATTTTCAACAAGTTGTGGCTTTATATTAGGTAATGTTTGTTCTTATATATATAATCCAAATAGCAATAACAGTATATTTTTTAGAGAAAAAATATACTGTTATGTGCTAAGTTTAATAATGTACTTTGCGCATTTATAGCTAAGATTGAATGTAATAAGTTATTTTCTTTTAATTAAATTTTAATAATTCATTAAAATTTTTCTAATCAATAAAAAAATAATTATCTAAAATAATGCAAAAATTAATCATTTATTCTAAGTATAAATTTTATTTATACCCTGATAATGTTTTATACTATCTAAATCAATAATAACGTATATTTGCTGAGAGAAAATACTAGTCAGGTTTTTACCTAATATATATTTGAGATAAAAGTGAGTTTGGTGCTTTGACGCCTATTTTTATTATTATAGAATAAAGGTAATGTAGCGTTACACCGGGTGTAACGGTTAACTTTTTCATATTTATTTTACCTTTATAATAATTCAATAATTTGGTTAGCAACCATTTTTGCACTTTTATCGTCAGTATTAATAGTCATATCTGCTATTTTTTCATAAAGCGGATTGCGCTCATTAGCAAGTTTTTCTAAAACTTCACTACCAGTATGATCTAATTGCAGTAAAGGTCTTTTTTTATCTCGTTGAGTTCGTGCCATTTGTTTTTCAATTGTAGTGGCAAGATAAACTACTAACCCGCGAGCAGAAAGACGGTTGCGTGTTTCTTTTGATTTTATAGATCCGCCTCCTGTTGCCAGGACAATACCTTTTTTTTCTGTAAGCTCATTAATAATTTTTTCTTCACGTTCTCGAAAGCCTTCCTCGCCTTCTAAATCAAATACCCAACTCACATCAGCACCAGTACGTCTTTCAATTTCTTGATCGGAATCAAAAAACTCCATACTCAGTTGCTGAGATAGCTGGCGACCTATAGTACTTTTCCCGGCGCCCATAGGCCCAATCAGAAATATATTACGTTTCTCTGCCATGTTTTGGTATTACTAAGATTGTTCGTTAATGATAACACGCCCCATCAAATTAGCAATGGGACCTATAATTGAAACCTCAATGAGTATTGACATACTTTATTGTATATAAAAGCAAAAAAACAAATACCTTTAGTTTTTTTGAATTATATAGAATAGTCCTGTTTTTGGAACATAACTGATAGTTTTATTTTTTTACAGGTTTAAAATTACGAATGTCTAGTCTTACTAGAGAGTATTACGAAACTCAAGTATTCATCTTTAAATTTGTTTGCGCCATAAGTTTAAGATCAATAAATTGTTAAACAACGGCGATATATATACGTAAAATTGATTATTGATTGCACATTATGATTTATCTTAAATTAGATATAAAAATTATTACACATATAAACGCCTGATTATTGAGTGTCTTTGTTAGCTAAATCTTTCTTATAGTCAAATTTATAAGCTACTATTCACAATTATCTCATAATCATCAGATTATTTTTGTTCCTTTTAGAGTTGTTTAGTATGAGGTTATATTATATAAATATAATTATTAGTTACTATATTTCTTTAAATATTAATTAATTTTGGTATTAAATGGTATTAAAAATATGAATAATGCTTTATGATAAGTTTATTTTATCATCTTTGGCGAATAAATTACTAAAAAATGAATTTTTATCATGTGAGGCATTTTGGGTTATTGATTGTTTTTCTACTTAAAATTCTACACTTTAAATAAGTGTTTTCCCATTATTAATCATAATTTTCGGAGAGATTTCTTTTCTTGTTTATTAATTGCCATGTGTTGGTAAGTATTTGTTCAGTGGGTATTTTAACTAATTTTTAGAAATATACGAACTTTACTTCTTAGTAAAATAGTATAAGTTACTTCCATTCCTAATATTGCTTCTTTAAATTCTATCTGATTTTTTATTACTTTGAATGATATAAGTAATTTCTGTACCTTGTTTAAGGCTGGTGGACTGATTATGAGAGTACATTAATCTGTTGTTAGCAATTATATATAGCTAATTTTGGGGTTTTAAATTACTTAATTATATAATCAGTACCTTAAAATTTTATTAATATTAAAAGCGATATTATGTAGAATGGAAGATTAGGTTGGGTAATTAATATTAAGTTGATCTACTATTGATAATAGATGATGTCGTCTTGTTGTTTAGGTATATCAATTTTTTAGCCTGGATTTAATAAGCTCAATGTATCTCTTATATTAAGTTATTTAATTTGTTTGTCAGCGACATTTTTTCCTTTTTTGATAGTAAATTAGGTATTTTTTTATGAAAGCTGAGATGCGATTAATTTTGCTAAGCATATTGAAGTGGATAACATATATGGCTGCTTACGTATATCAAATATAAGAAAAAATTAATAGTAAACTATAAATTTATATATAAAATAGTACGCTTTAATTTTTTGTTGAAATTATGGTTACTATATAGAATTCATTTTAGTCTAAAAAAAGAGCACTTAATGAAAATTAACAAATATTTTTTAGATAGCGTTGAGTATAAAATAGTGCGCTGATATTTCTTGCTTCATTAAAATCTTTAACATCAAGTAGTTGCATCATATTTGCCAGTGGCCAACGAATTTGCTCTAGTGGTTCTGGTTCATCGCCTTCTAGTTTTTCTTCATATAGATTTTGTGCAATAAATATATTCATTTTGCTGGAAAAATAGGCTGGTGATATTGTTAGTTTAGCTAGTAATTCAACATGTTTTGCGCCATAACCAATTTCTTCTTTTAATTCTCTTATAGCAGCTTGTATGGAAGTTTCTTCTTTATTAATTGCCCCTTTGGGAAAACCTAGTTCATATTCTTCAATACCAACAGCATATTCACGAATTAAAATTAGTTCATTATTAATTACAGGAACGATTAATACGGCTTCATTTATTGTTGGCTGCATTCTTTCATAAATACGTTTAGTGCCATTGCTAAATTTAATATCAACAGACTGAATACGAAAAAGTTTAGATTCAGCAATATTTTTTATATTTAATATTTGGGGTTTTTTGATTTGTTTCATATGCTGTGTCCTAGACAAAATTTGTTGAATAGATAATAACTTTTTATATTAATAAAAAGGATATGATTTTAATTTTTTGCTGAAATCAATTGTCATTAAATATATTTTTTTAGTGATAATATATCAATAAATTTAGCCATAGGTGATGATTATCATTAGTATAATTTTATTATATTAATAATTAATTGAACTACTATGTTATTCACATGGATAATGAATAAATCGTAACTCATTCTTATTAAGATGAAAATAAGAAAACATAGTAGTAACTATTTTATTTAGGGCTAGTGAAATAGTAGTTTTTATGCACAGGAATGATTATTTATATCATGGGTGTAAAGAAGCTTACCTTTTTAATATTGTTTATTTTAATTATTTGCTTGTTTATATTGGTGGTTATGAAAGTAAAAATGATCTACATAGATTACTATTCTTAATACAAGCTAATTTTCTTACGTCTGATGAATATCAGATAATTTGTCGCTATAGATGAAATTTAATAAAGATAAAACAAAAACCACTTGGTCAGATGAATAAATAAATGTTTTAGCAACTGAAAATAATATTTACTTATGTGCTACTAAGTCCAGCATTAGTTATTACGACTGGTAAAAATAAATCTGAAATGATAATTGCTATTTTTTTCTTGGTTAATATTATTTTGCGGATAAACTTTTATTATTGGGGTTTATCTTCTTTATCGATTATAGGTTATTGCATATCTTGGGGGGCGATGATTGCATTAATATCAAGTAAATCGTTAATTAGCATCTGGTATATCTTACTTGGTAGGTTTTTTAAAAAGTACAGTACCTATAGAACAATAAAAGTGGCTGCTGTTAAAGCAGTTTACTGATTTTATCATTTCCCAAATGGGAAATATATTCAGCAATTTGTTTTGCGCGGTAGTAAAAAGCCTAATTATAGTAACAAGCTGTTAAAGATAGTTTGCAAAAATCTGGGTTATCTATTTTTTAGCTAAATATATTCAAAGACGAGCTTTTTAAGCGCGTATAATTAATACTTCATTAGAAGGCCGAATACATATAATTTAATTATTTTGCTTTGCCTTGATTAACAACAGACGCATCTTTTGCTGCTATTTCAGTTTGATCGATCCCCAAGATAGTAGTGCTTACTAGGTTTCATATTTTTATCAAATTCATATACCAGTGGAACGGCGGTTGGAATATTAAGTTCTAGTATCTCTTCTTCACTTATGTTATCTAGATGTTTTACTAATGCACGTAATGAATTACCGTGAGCAACAATAATGACTTTTTTACCTTTAGCAACTCCAGGTTTAATAACCTCTTCCCAATAAGGTACAACACGTTCAATTGTGGTAGCTAGACTTTCAGTGACAGGCAGCTCTGATGGTTTTAAATTTGCATAACGAGGATCTTTACCTGGATAACGAGGATCACTTTGAGTTAATTTTGGTGGTGTAATTTTCAAGCTACGACGCCATAGTTTCACTTGATTTTCACCATATTTTGCCGTAGTTTCTGCTTTATCTAACCCTTGTAGTGCACCATAATGACGTTCATTTAGCCTCCAATTTTTTTCAACTGTTAGCCACTGTTGATCTATTTGATCTAAAATATTCCACAATGTGTGAATAGTACGTTTTAAAACTGATGTATAAGCATAGTCAAAAACAAAACCTTCTCTTTTTAAGAGAAGACCTGCGTCTGTTGCTTCTTCGCGGCCCTTATCGGAAAGTTCAATATCAGTCCAACCAGTGAATCTGTTTTCTTTATTCCATTCGCTTTCGCCGTGTCTTATCATAACCAGCTTAGTTACTGCCATAATTTAAATTCCTATTAGGACATTCATTAAAATCGATTTGCATTATTATATTATTCGTGTAACTTAACAACTAACTGATAGTAGTTTTTACCCTGTTTAGTAAGAATAAGAACAACAATGATTTAACCTGCTCATCATTAAATTAGTTGCTCAATACCGAAAATTTACTATTTTGCTATATTTATAAATAAATATTATTTAAGCATCTTTAGCTTGCTCTTGCTAGTGCTAGATCAAGCTCTTTTGTTAAATAATTTAAGTTATTAAAATATCCTAAATAGGATATTTAGGTTGCCTAGACGATAAAATATTAAGTTATAACGATGATTATTTTGCTCGAAAAATACTTTAATAGGTTATATGATATATGTATAAATATTTTTGAAAAATAGAGCCATTGAGCTTCTTTTTTTTTACTAGTAAACCCTATCTATATCTGGTGGCCTTTACTTCACTATAGCAGTAAAAAAACATAGAGTACCCACATTCTTTAATTGATAAGCCTTATCGTGTTGCTCCAGCTTATATTGATGCTTTTTTGCAGTAAAATACCCATAAATTTATCTTACCTCCCTTCAACACCAGTTTTATTAGAAAATAACCAATCAAACTTCTCCTATAAATTTTTATCCAAAATAGATACAAGTAGATTTAAAATCTGTATTCATACAATTTCATTTAGTTTTCACTTACTGTAATAAAAAAGTTTTTATATATTATATCTTCTGTATAGAATCAATGATTGATAATTTATTACTTGTTAATATATATAAATAATATATTTCATGGTTACTGATATCCAGTAAAATAAACAAGAAAGTATAATATAAATCGGCAATGTAAATAACCAAGCCAGTAATATATTTTAAAATTTTTTAACTTGTATACCACCATCAAGAACCATTGTACCTCTTCTAGCAGAAGATAGAACTTGTGTTGTTGATACCGGCATACAAAACTGGCAACACCAATGGAAACTACAGCAGTAACTTGGGCAGAAACACCTTGATGAGCATAACCAGTAAAGTGCAATAATAATCAACAGTGGTGCATATTCTACTGTATTAAGTAAATCATTACTTAAGTTACGCAAAAAAAAAACGTGCATCAGAATAGAATGTCTCTGGTAGTTTAGCTACATTGTATCGGATAAGCACATTAATAATCTACGCATTTGATTACGTTGCTCATGGTTTAGTGCTGAATAACTTTGAATATCCGTCAACATCAGTGATATCTGTTTTATTAATAGGACGTGAATTATCACAATGGAATTTATCATCTAAAATTTCTCACCCAGACTCTGGTTATCACTTATTAACAATATGGTTTACCGCTGACTGATGTTCTTCATAATAATGTTGAAGATGCACTATCGCGTCATGAGTACGAGTTATATCATATTAAGCACAAACCAAGCTAGCTGGTGCCACTCCAATTAACACCATACCCTTCTTCATTAGCGCCATGGAAAAAACTGACGCAGCAGATAAAATCAATAAGTTGGTGTCCTTTTACCATCTTTCTTCTCTCGCTCTGCTGTAAATGAATATGATGATGTTTTTGTGTACCACTACAATAAAAGCATAAAAAGAAAATTAGCCATTATGCGATAACAAAACCAATAGCAGGAGAAAGAATGATGGAAAGAAATTATTTTGGGAATGTTTAATGCATTCACTCACTATAGAGGAGTAAGTTACTAATGCATTGGTTAAACTAACCCCAATAATGGGGCCTATTAATGTATGGGAACTTAATTCTAAATACCAGGTACCTCAATTCAAAATAATAGCCGCCAATAACCTGGAAAACCCCATTGCTCGGCTATGAGCGAGCAGAGCTTACATTAAAGAGAAAATCTATTGGTTGGTAATAAATGTACAATCGCATAAGCAACAGTCAAGCCACCTAAAATAACTCAAAAAAAGTAAAAAAAACTAGCCATAAAAACGGCAAATTTAGCTCCACCGTTGCATTTGTGGATGGAACGAACCCATTAATTGCGCTAGTATTCTGTGTAAAAATCTAACCCAGTAAATAATCGTATCGGCTATTTTGTCTAGCCAATTTAGGCCCAAAATGGTTAAAAGTACTGATATTGGATGGATCATGGTAAACGTGGGTAGAAAATTTTTATGGTATCGGACTATTTTGTGATGCTAGCAGTAGTCACTATCAGTGCATGCCACTCATGTAAAGATGATATGCTACCTTACCTTTGCACCACTTAGTGTTGGTTGGTTTGCACGAGGTATTGATTCACTCTGTAGTTAATGATGTTATGTACGTTTATATAATATGTTGGTATGGTCAGTGGTTTTATACCCTAGAGTGGTTAAGGTAAGAACAATTAATTATTTTTACCTGTATTTTGATTTTTAATGAAAATTAATTAAGCATTGATCCAATGTAGTGAAGATTAAAATATAAATGTAAGTTAGTAGACTTTTGATAAGTATATTTATCGGCTAGATCCTACTGATGACTAAATAGAACCTGGTTTTAATTACGATAGGTAAACAGTTTTTTTCGCTGTCACAGCGGCGTTAATAATAGTCGCAAAGTCATCTGCTTTTAGCGATGCTCCGCCAACTAATGCGCCATCAATGTCTGGTTGACTGAAAAGCTCAGCAGCATTGCTGGTAGTAACAGATCCGCCATACTGAATAATGACTTGTTCGGCAATGGCTGAATCTTGCTTAGCAAGATGGTAACGAATATATTTATGCACCGCTTGCGCCTGGGTGGGGGTAGCTGATTTACCGGTGCCAATTGCCCAAATCGGTTCATAAGCAATAACACTGTTTTCAAATGCTGAGGCACCTAAAGTATTTAATACCGCATCGATTTGATGAGTGCAGACTTGTTTAGTTTTGCCAGTGCTATTTTCTTCTTTAGATTCACCAATACAAAGTACTGGTGTTAATCCTTGCGATTTTAACACTGCAAATTTCTTGGCGATAAATTCATCGCTTTCTTTATGATAAGTTCTATGGTCAGAGTGACCGATAATAATATATTTTGCGCCAATATCTTTCAGCATCTCTGCTGAAGTATAACCTGTAAAAGCGCCAGATAGATTGACGTCAACATCTTGGGCGCCCAGTGCTATCTTGCTACCAGTTAAAGCTTGTTTTGCTTGTGCAAGGTAAAGCGCTGGTGGTGCAATGGCAACATTACAGCCCGAGACGCTATTTAATTTATTACGTAAATTTCTAATCAGTTCTTTAACCATTTTTGTACTACCATTGAGTTTCCAGTTACCCATAACTAATGGATGCCGCATGTTTCCCTCCAACTAAAAAATATTTATTAATAAATGAGATAAAGACAATTTATCCTTATTTTTTTTATGTAAAAGCATAGTATTATGTGTTATGTTATCATTATTGAGTGAAAGTAAAACCTGTTCACTAGCGCAAGTAATCATGTTATTTTTGCTTTTTAATAAAATATCACGGATGGCGTCTACTATGAAAAAACCAGCATCAAATACTAAGGCTAATGTTAACTCAAATTTTAGCTTCTAAATTTTCATCATTGTTACTCATCAGTATTAATTTCATCGATATTAAGTTTGTCAATTTTTTGCTATTTTCTTTTTGGGGTTATTGGCCGCAATTTTTGCTAACCATCTTGGTGGAGGAAGATTTATAACTTTGTTTATTGTTAATTTTTTTAAGATGGTGGTAGTTTTAAAGGGTTAAATAAATCAAAAATTTATGGTAAAAACTAAGCAAGCTGACTATCTAACTATCTCAGCTAATTACGTTTTGGTTACTGTTTTTTACCAATATTGTTCACTAGTAATTTGACCAACTTTACGGTGTAAGTGTTTATTCATTCCTCTTTGTGTTTTTAGTAGCTGTTGAGTATCTTTAACCATTTGTGGATTACCACAAAGCATGATATGGCTAGTTAAGGGATCAATTTTTGCCTTTACTGTCTGTTCTAGTTGCCCGCTTTCAATTAGTGCTGGAATGCGACCGGTAAGTGAGTCAGTTTTTTTTTCTCGACTTACAATGGTTTGTATCTTCAATTTTCCACGATATTTTTTCTCAAGTTTTTTCATTAATAGTAAGTAACTTAGATCTTCAGCGTAACGTACCGCATGTACCAGGATCATGTTTTTAAATCGATTTAAGTTTTCGCCAAATTGTAAAATGGATAAGAAAGGACCAATTGCGGTACCTGTCGCTAGCATCCAAAGTGTTTTACAATCAGGCAGTTTTTCTAATATAAAACACCCGGCGGCCTCTTCAGAGACATAGATAGTATCCCCAGGTTTTAATGCTTCAAGATGTGGACTAATTTTTCCTTCTTGTACAGTGACAATATAGAATTCTAATTGGTTATCATTGGGTGCATTAACATAAGAATAGGCGCGTTGAATACGCTGGCCATTTATTTCTAACGCAAGTTTAGAATATTGCCCGGCAATAAATTGTTTAATTGGCGCTTCGATGATTAAACTAAATAATGAGTCTGTCCATTTGTGGTTTTTAATAATTATTCCTGTTACCCAATTTGCCATACTACTTGCTCCCAATATATAAAATAAATGGTTAATTTTTAGTTATATTATGCCAAATATAGGCATAATAATTATTAAGTTAAATTATGACTATTTCATTATGTCAGTTATGTTTATAACATAGGTTAATTGAATTTAATTATTTTTCTATATAATTAAATTCATTAACAAGAACTTTTTTATAATTTGTTCTATTAATTGATATTAACGTATAATTTGATGTGGTAATGAATAATATATTCACTAGTTTTATATAAACTATATTACAGACAGTATCCTTTATTGCTGTATATACCGTAAAAATTTATACTAATTGTTATAGATATCAGGAAGCATTTGTTATATTCACTACCAGTGATAAATAGGTTAAGGTACTTGAAAAAATTGACTAAACTTAGTTCTTCACAGTTTAGGCGCCTGTTTATTGATTGATGCATAATCAATAAATGAAGCTGCCTCTGTTATTTATTAGAACAAATACTGAAACACAATAGGCTATACTACATAAAATTAGAGTCTCTTTATCATAGATAAGATAAAAAAACTAACTAAATGCAAGCCTTTCTGTAAAAAATAGGTCTTAGGATGCCTATTATATTATCGGAGAATCATTTTTTTTTAGCTTTTAAGCTCCCCGTTACATACCACTATTATAAGTGCGTGTTTATCACTGATGCAAAAAACTGATTATAGATACTTATTTTAGCTCTAGTTCTCGATATTACCAAAATGTTGCCAATTAATTCTTTTACTGTTCTTAGTCTAAGATAACTCATTTTTTGCTCTTCCGTCAATTTTTATATTTGTTTATGCCTAAATTACGTTCATGTAAACAGTGTGCCTATAGGTTATTCTGGTTAGTCATATTTTGTTAAACTTAAAGCGATAACATTTTTTATTTATCCCTGCTCAGTATAAGCAATTGCTGCTGTTGATAATCATAGCTCGGATGGGTTTCACTGCTGGTGCATAGCCGCCTGTCCTTTTCATCAGCTATTGCTGTCTTTTCAGAATCATGAAATTGTTACTCCTTGAGCCGATGGTATTGGTTCAATTGTTCTTCTGGCGCAAAGAAGGGTTTATAGAAAATAAAGCTAAGGCAATTTTTCTCCGCATCCGCAAATAATACGAGGTTGCAGAACTTGCTACTAAACACGAATTTGAATATTTACTTAAATACAGAGAGTCTCATTTTGAGAAAGTTTAAGTTCAGATTTACGATTTTCATAAGTACTTATCAACCGGAATAGTCAATGTGATACATAATATTAATAATTTTCATCAAGATATTTAAAATGGCTTTTATGAACTAATTTGAAAATTAACCGTCATATTAGGTGGTTAATACGCGCAGTAGCAGTAGACTGGCGAGCTTACAGCTATTATTAAACTTGTTAACAGATTAAATCTGCGTTGGTATAACGATACTTGATAATTCATTTTCTTTTAACTAAACCATTGATACATTGTAATTACAGTTAGGTTTAATTCTTATTGATTGGTGTTTGTGGTTATAAATTTTTGCGATCTTCTAGCTCTTGCAAAATATCTTGAATTTTTGCCAGTGGTACAGTCACCGATTGATAACAAATATTTAGGTGTTTATTGTCATTATTTTGACTTATTTATGTATTCCAATCAACTTTTTGCTATAACGTCATAGATAGTGGTAATTAGATTAAGAATTGACTAAATTCATTCTCGTGCAATCAAAGTTGCCTATCAGTTGCCATTTGTCCGCTGGGTATAAAATAGACAGCGTAGCTAACTTTGCAATATCACCATTATTTATCTATCACTAATCAGTCTGGACTGAGATTAACTATAATCAAAAAATCCGCTATTAATTACGTCAATAAAATTTATTTTTTGATATACCTTTCTTGCTATTGGTTCTATCTAGTGTCCGCGTAAAAATTGCAATCTGCAGTGTAGTGTTCCAAAGTTTTTGGTAAAGGAACAAAAGTGGCGTTAAGTTTAGCAAGGTAGATAGTAATATGCTAACTACTCAGAAATGATAGGTAATTTTATCATGAAGTTGTAAAGTATATTTTTAGTGATAATACCATTCACTAATAATATTTTTGGCCTTATTACCAAGTTGCTTATAAGTGATAGTTTAAAATTTAGGGCATAATTTTATAAAATTATGATTAGTTTTAGGTTCAATGATGTAGTGCTTAACGCGCTCGTATAGTAGGATAATTATAATATTATCAATGATATACACTAAACGCATAAAATTTTATTATTATTTTTTATACTAAATAAAAATAGCTTAATTATATAAGATAGCTTCACGCATGTTCAATAATATAATTAGAGTATAAGTTTATGTAGGATAGTGATTGCTCTCAACTATCTGTTGATTAATGTTATGAGTTTGTTAATTACATCCCCTGCAGGAATCGAACCTACAATTAGCCCTTAGGAGTGGCTTGTTATATCCATTTAACTAAGAGGATATAGATTTTTTAGTTTAAATTATTTTAACATATTATTACTATTTAATTTTTATTAAAACAATTTATTTAATGTAATTAGTTTAATTTTATTGCTGATTACTGTCTTTGTGTTTAATTGATTTTATTTTTAGTGGTGTTATTTTAGAGATAATAATCGTTAAATTATTATTTAATAAAATATTGTTTCGTGCATTCTTTAATAATTTTTATTATTTAATTTATTTTTATATTTTATATTACTTTCTTCTCTTTGAGAAGAATTTTTCTTGTTTATTTTAAACAATTTTTCATATAACTTGGCATTATTTATTTGTTTTTTTATTGTTAACCTATCTACTATAAGTATCTACGCCGACATTTATTTTAATTATTTTTTACCTATGATCTTAATCATCTAGTTAATTTTGGGCTAGAATAGGCTCTAAGTATGGTGAATAATTTTCTACGCATTGATATTTATTAAGTAGGGATAGTCGGATATTCCATATCCAGCTACCAGCTATATCTAACCTTTGTAGATACGATATCTTTTTAGTTGCCGCAGGGTTTTGGTCTACGATAGATAAATATAGCCCAAGCAGCTATCGTGCGTGCTATGGAATAGGTGTGAAAATGCCATTATCATCAGCCAAACCAGCACCAGCGATTTGTTTTCAATTCAAATAAGGTGCGTGCTAGCACTTTAGCACTGTATGTTGGTGATAAGCATAATCATAGTGTGGTGATGCAAGAACTTGTACGCAAACTTATTTAAATTACTTTGTGCAAGTAAATATAGGTGTAATAGTGGTTAATAATTATAGATTATGAAGTCTGCCTGCATTGAATATGTCTACTATTAGCAACACAATGAGGACGGTTGTTCAGAAATTAAATCTAAATATTAATCAAACAATGATATAGCAATTGGTACTGTGACTTCGTTGAACTGGTTGGTAAAAAAAAATATATTTTCGCTTTATGGTTATAAACCTGTAACTACTGGTTTTAATTTGGTGGGTCGTGCAGGATTTGAACCTGCGACCAATTGATTAAAAGTCAACTGCTCTACCGATTGAGCTAACGACCCATCTTCAGTTAACTTAGGTAATGGCCGAGTATATTACTTATTTTTGCTAAGGGTGCAATTGTTTTTTACTAAAAAAATTTAAATGCTTTTCTAGCAGACTAATTTCCCCGAATTAGATTGACAATAATTTATTATTTGCCAATTATGCCCTCTGGCTACCAGGATCAACTTTTGATAAATAACATGTGCTTTATCATTTTAATAAGTATATTATGCACATTTGGGTTAATTAAGTTATTGTTAAACTACATAAAAAGCAGAATAATCTTATTATTAGTTATTTAATCCTGAATCAATCAAAATGCATATCAATATCTTTTTATCGCTTAATAACTTAATTTAATTGATATTTTTTTCCTTAATTCCATAAATAAGGGTTGAGTGCTTTTCCCGTTAGCTTATCCAGCGCAGCGTACAGCTTCTTTAAGCTATATAAGGTACCATGGTTTCTGTACTTTAGCAACAAATGCACTGCTGGCAGCAAGCAGGTAAAAGGTTGCTTTAAAATTTTAGCGCCAATCTACATATATTTAAATGGCGAACAATTAATATGCTATTATCTAGTTATTACCTAAATATCAATTTATTTTTAGTACAATCAACAATTATTCTAATAACGAAATTAAATATTATTAATATTAGTTAAATTGAACATATGTGGTAAGTAATTAAAATAATTTAAATTAGTAGTACGAATGAGTAAATATCCAATTATTGGTATTTATAAATTTAATTTAAATAAAGGTATCTAACAGTAATTAGCGCAATCTTATCAAAAAAAAAAGATATCTATCTGCCAGATTATTTGCTCAATTCGTTGATATTTTGATAGTGGTTCATTTACTTTTCATAAAAATATCTTAGTTAATTTTTCTAAAATAGAATTACGTATAATGTGAGTCCTTACTTTCGTAGTGCTGGTTATTATTTCTAGTTAATATCGTTTGGTCTGTTGTTTATGTTTTATGTTAATTTATTAATATAAATATCATTTATTCTGGCAATTGCTTATCAGTAACGTGTTTAAAACTTTCAATGGTTAAGCAAAATTCAGGAGATATTAACTGAGAGATAATATGATAAAGTTGTTGTACATTGGCGATGATAATCGCATCTTCTTCTCGATTAATATAACCTTCCTGCTTTAATGTGTTTAACAATGTTAAGAAAACCGTTTTATCAAAAAATTCAGTAGCGGTGATACCGTGTAGTACAGATAGACGTTGAGCAAGAATCCGGCTCTCTTTTTCAAGTATTCCTCGTCTAATTTCAGGTATTGTACTCAGCAACGAAAGTGTAATCGCATAACGCTGTAGCATTTCTTTAATGCTAGCAGCTAAAAGCTGAAGAGGGTGAATACGAGCTGGATTGATAGTTACAAAATTATTTATGGTTAATAATATTAACTGTTGATGAGCTAATTCATTCAGCAGAATATCGATAGATTCAGGTAAGTCTTCTATTCTATATCGCATGAATAGTTCTGCTTTTAGGAAAGGATAAATGAGTGCAACTTGATAACCAATTTCCTGACGTTTAACACTTTCATTATGTAATACGATAGTGGCTACCAAAGAAGGCAAAACAAATAAATGCATAATATTATTTCGATAATAAGTCATCAATCCGGCATATTCTCCTGGAATATAGCCCAGGCTGTCATGCTTGACTAATTGCAATGCTTCTTCTAACAGTTGCTCAGCAGTTTTGTTAGGTGTTGTGCTATCATCACTATAAGGCACATTTCTTAATAGTTGGAGGTAACATTCAATTTGTTCAATTAATTGTTCACGGGTTAATGCACGCTGTCGTGAAGATAATGAAACTATTGAAAATAAATTTACTGCATTAGCAGCAGCGGCGTTGTTAATTCTAATCATAATTTTATGAGCTAGCCGCGTTACGGCTGAGTTTAACCATATTGGACGTTGGCGATCAATTATATCTATAGATTGACGCCAATCTGGAATGTTTTTATTTAAATATTGGATGAGTGCAATCGGTTGGCCAAAATTAACATAAACTTGTCCTAGGTTACGCAATTTACGTATACCTCTTAACATTGAAAAAAATCCTTCTTTCTCTTTTGCGGCGCCTTTTAGTTCCTTAGCGTAGGTAGCAACTTCTAATACATGTTCATAACCTATGTAGATAGGGACAATTGTAATTGGACGTGAATCGCATCTTAGCATTGCTTGTAGGGTCATTGACAGCGTACCAGTCTTTGGTTCTAGCAGCCGACCGGTTCTCGAGCGACCCCCTTCAACAAAATATTCAATCGAATAGCCACGCGCAAATAATTCACTGAGATATTCACGAAATATAGTGGAGTAAAGTTTATTACCTTTAAAAGAGCGGCGAATGAAAAAAGCACCTAAATGACGAAAAATTGGCCCAGCCGGCCAGAAATTCAGATTGATACCTGCAGCAATATGTGGGGGAACTAAACCTTGATGGTAAAGTACGTAAGATAATAATATATAATCCATGTGACTACGATGAGAAGGAATATAGACAATTTCATGTCCATATTGTGCTAATTGGCGCACACGTTCAACATGTTGTACATTAATTTCTTGATAGAGTAGATTCCATGACCAACTAAGTACGCGATCAGTAATACGGATTGCTTCATAGGAAAAATTAGCGGCAATTTCTTCCATCATGTCAATCGCATTATGTTTTGCCTTATCAATAGATATTTTTTTTACCTTAGCTTCATCTTCAACTACTTTCTCAATCGCTTTTGAAGTTAACAGTTTATTAAATAGATCGTGGCGTACAGGGAGCTTGGGACCAACTGCCGCTAATCGTTGCCGTGAATAGTAAATTCTAGCTACTCTGGCAAGTTTGTTGGCAATAATTTTATCAGTACCATATTCGCCAGCTATTTGTCTCAAAGAAACAGTGGGAGAAAAACGAATAAAACTATCACGTCCTAACCAGATAACAGCAAATAATTTTTGGATACCATTAAGTAAACGTAACGATGCTGGCGAGTGGCTTTCTCGACCAGGCGCCCGACCTAACATCACTAATACGGGTAGTATTTTAATGTTTAGTTCTGGATTATGGCAATGAAGATCAAGATAAGCAGTAAATGTTTTCACTGAATCTTTACGTAGATCTTGAGATCCACGTGGGCAATTATCGATAAATACATAGGCAGGTAATTTAATTTCGTCTATTTCAATTGGATCGAGTGGATCAGGTAATCCAATATAGTAACATTGTTGACGTAACGTCAATAAATCTATTTTAGAAAAATAAGGTAATACATATAAAAAAGGGCATGTTGTATCAAGCTGCAATTCTTTAATTGGATCTGCTGGTATGAGTTTACTTTTTACCAAAACTTTCATTGGTAAATCTAATATATTATAGTAAATTTTACGCCAAAATGACATAGATTAGCTATAGCCTCTGGTTTGAACCTAGCCAGAAGCATATCAAAAATAGTCATTAATGTCTGTTTAAAAGATAATAATTTCTCGATCTAAATATATAGATTTAATTTTATGTGAAATAAAACAATCAATATGCCTAACTCTCATTATTAAAGCAACCGGGTATTGAATTAAAAGGTTAAGCACTACTTGGAATAGTTAAGCAGCTTTTAGAAAAAATGCTGGTAGTTATGGCTGTTGAATTATTCAATAGTGCGATGAAATCATTAGTTGATATTAGTATTAAAGTTTAACATAACTGGATATAATTACAGTTATCATGTATGAATGCGAATAAATAGAGAAAGAAATGAAAAAATTAACTTTGAGGCAGAAGCAGGTCTATGACATAGTGCGTGAACACATTTCTAAAACAGGCATACCTCCTACCCGCGCTGAAATTGCATCAATTTTAGGTTTTCGTTCATCAAATGCAGCAGAGGAACATTTGAAAGCTTTAGCGCGTAAAGGTGTTATAGAAATTATTTCTGGCGCTTCTCGCGGTATCCGGTTACTGCAAAAAGAAAATAAGAATGCTGGATTACCACTTATTGGTTGTATGGTGGCAGGAGAACCCTTACTGGCTCAAGAGCATATAGAAAGCTATTATCAAATTGATGCGACTACTTTTATACCTAGCGCCGATTTTTTATTGCGACTTAATGGTATTGCAATGACAAATATTGGTATTATAGATGGAGATTTACTTGCTGTACATAAAACTAAGAAGGTAAAGAATGGACAAATTGTTGTTGCGCGTCTTGATGACGAAGTAATTATTAAACGCTTTAAACAAGTGGGCAGTAAAGTAGAATTAATTGCTGAAAATTTTGAATTGAAGCCAATTATTGTCGATTTGCGGACAGAAAGCTTAATTATTGAAGGACTAGCTGTTGGTATTATTCGCAATTTTAAATTTAATTCAGTTTAATTTATTTAGTAAAATATTTATTTGATTTTTAACTAATAGATAATGCCGGTTGTATGAGCTGTCTACTCTTATATTCCAATTTAACTAGCAAAATTATTAGTTTTAATATTATTCTTTCTCGATTTTATCGCATGGTAAGCACAATCCATAGCATTCAATAATGGATAGCAGTTTCTACTTATTGGCAATTGTTTTCAGCAACGCTGCCGCAACTGTCACAAATTAGCATAACATAAGTATGGTTGAGATCTGAAAAGAATGACAAATAACATAGCTATTAATTAATTATATCTTGTGAATGAATAAACCCTGGTTCTAAGATAAATACCAGACCAGGATAAATAGTTGGCGGTTTGGCTTTAGGTTCTTGTTCTGTTCTTTCTTCTAAGTAGATCATAAGCGGTAATAGTTGGGCTGCTATAAGGCGCAATATTACTTCTCTTTGTGTAGTTAAAGTTAAACGTACATGACGCGCTAGGCACATTTTCTTTGCCTGGAACAGGATTTTATCCTTATTTTGCTTTGTCATTAATTATCCTAATTTATAATAATAATCTTATCATATTTATACTTTTTGATATCTACAATAGTTTTAAAAAAAATCCTATTTTCTAAAAATGTTTTTTTGATATTATTTTCAATTTTAGCGAAATTATTTTCTAGCATGCTAGTTAAAATAACTGTATAAAAATACAAAAATATATAGCAGTTACATCAAGATTATTGTTAATTGTCGTCGTATTGTGTCCAATTTTTGGCAGAACATTCCATGAAACTGGCTAATTAGAGCAAATGATGATTAAATTCAGCATTTGTTTTGGTTGAACCACCGGACTAATTTAATCATCGGTATTATAGGATTAATTTGCGCATTTACACTTTTTTTAGTATGAATAAAATGTAGATCTGCAATTCATACTGATATTTTAAAAGTAAGTTTTAGTAAATTTCTGGTTTGGGACAGCATTAGGTAATGAGTTAATGAATACAGGCTTACCAATTGGATTAACTGGTTTTGTTAAGTAGTTTAAAGACTATTGGATTTATATAGCCGGTGATTAGTGAGATTTATGTTATTCCGCTGCTAAATTAGCAGCTTTGGCGGCTTGTATCTCTTATTAAGTCAAGTAACGTAAATTACTTTTGTTTTTGGTTATTTTGTAAATTTACTGGTGTTACTTACTTAGGACCAGACATTAAAAACTAGAACTTTGGTAGTAACTAATTTAGGTACTATTGGTGCAATTATAGTTATACTTTTTTTTATTTTTCTATGAAGTTAGCTAATAAAATGATTTTTAAATGATGTTATTGTATTAGGGATTAGATTTTTTATATTTTTTTTATAAAAAAATTCATACATTTATTATATATTGATATTATTTTTATTAATGATTACAGCAAAGTTAATTAAATATGCTTTGCAATATTATATTAGCCTTTTATGGTACTTTTGCTGTAGGTATATTTACTACATACAGCATTTCATGTTAAATAAATTATAATTTATTATTCTAGTCAAAATGTGCAGGAATAATATTAACACGACTTAACAGCTTGTTACAGGTTAAGTGAGCAGTTAAACTTCATTATATATTATAATTAGTAAAAATATTATTTAATCGTTATTTATAAATGATCTTTCAACTTTTATTGGAACGCTTAGATAATAGTTACTAACTATTTTGCATAATTTGGTTGTTATATTTTTCAATTTATGAATGCCATGTGAAATAATGTTGCCATTGCACTCTATTTATGGATCCAAGGTGGATTTAGATTTGTTGCTAGCTAATACAAACTAAATATTTATTAATCTAGAACTTGTATTTACTGCTATTAGCGTTGCTTTATTTTTTTAAAAAAAATGTAGGATTTCATTGGTAGTTGGAGCAGTGCTCCTTGGTGTTATTTTAGCACAGTAATTCCCGCGCTGAAGTAATTTTTAAACAATAAAAACATGAACACTAATAAAAAAGAGCAATAACTTATTAAATCAATTAGTTATATTAAAATAATTATGAATGATATTTACTCATTACCAATGAAGCATTAGTTCCACCAAAACCAAAACTATTTGACATTACAGTATTCAATTTTAGATCAGTTGGTTGAGTAATAATATTTATTGCTTGTGCTTTTTCATCTAAATTATCAATATTTATGCTTGGAGCAATAAATCCATGCTCTAACATTAACAAACTATAAATAGCTTCATGTACTCCAGCAGCTCCTAAAGAATGGCCAGTCATTGCTTTAGTAGCTGAAATAACAGGTGTATTGGTACCAAACACTTCGATAATTGCTTCTAGCTCTTTTATATCACCAACTGGCGTTGAAGTCCCATGAGTATTGATATAATCAATATGTTTGACATCTGCCAATACCATTTTCATACACCGCACAGCCCCATCACCTGATGGGGTAACCATATCATAACCGTCTGAAGTAGCTCCATAACCAACAATTTCAGCATAAATATGTGCACCACGTGTCAAAGCATACTCTAACTCTTCTACAACAACTATACCACCGCCACCAGCGATCACAAAACCATCCCGATCCTGGTCATAGGTACGTGAAGCTTTTTCTGGAGTTGCATTATATTTGGTAGATAATGCTCCCATTGCATCAAATTCACAGGTTAATTCCCAGCTTAGTTCTTCACCACCGCCAGCAAAAACAACATCCTGTTTACCTAATTGGATTAACTCAACTGCATGACCAATACAATGTGCTGAAGTTGAGCAAGCAGAGCTAATAGAATAATTAACCCCCTTAATTTTAAAAGGCGTAGCTAAACAAGCTGAGATACCAGAAGCCATAGCTTTGGTTACCATATAGGGCCCAACACCACGTAATCCTTTAGTACGCATTCCATCAGAGCCAGCCACCTGATTACGGGGTGAACCACCACCAGAACCAGCAACTAAACCAGTACGAATATTTGAGATATGCTCTTCTGTAAGCTTAGCGTCTTGAATAGCCTCTTCCATCGCCAAGTAGGCATAAATAGAGCAATCACTCATAAAACGAAGAATTTTGCGGTTAATTTTTTGTTTAAGATCATCTTTAGTTAGCTTAATATTACCCCATACATGGCTGCGTAACCCCATTTTTTTAAATTCTTCTGAAAACCTGATACCAGAATGACCCGTTTTAAGGGAAGCCAGTACCTCTTGCTGGTTGTTACCTATGCTGGAGACAATGCCCAGACCAGTAATGACTGCACGCTTCATTGATTATATTACCTCATAGTCGAAATTCATTTACTGGTATCTAAGCCAGCTACTTTAGCTCTTGTAAGCTGAACAAATCTGATTAGGTAAAAATTATAGAAAATATTAGCTTTACTCACTTTTATATTTTAGCGAGAGCTAGTACACTCAGGTTAAATTAGTTATAATGTGCTAATTATTTAATAATATTATATATAATATTGTAAATACAAAATGATATCAGGCAAGCTAAATTAAGCTGGGATGATAAAGGTATTCTCATATCAAAATACTTTGATGATGTCTATTTGCTAATCAAAATAGTTTAGAAGAATTCAGTTATGTTTTTTGGCAAGTAATTAGGTGTTAAATAGCTTTTTTTTAGCCAACAAGGGCGGAAAAAACGGGTACAATTTTTACATTATATCAGGGGTTTAAAATATTGTCCATTACTTGTGAAAAAGTGCAACAATAGATTGTTTTAACTTACTTATTTTTTGCTTATTGAGTTACATGTTCTAATAATTTACGCCAAGGATTTAATATCAATAGCAGATCAGCGGATTTCCCGTAGATGTTACATGATCGCTTTTAATTGTAATCATAATCTTTCCTTGCCTTTCTGGCCTATTTTATTAAATAACGATAAAAAAGTGTCATCTAATCTAGATTACTAGTATACGGAAACATATCTAATATACTGACAGTTATCAGTTGATAACTGTCAGTATATCCATTCTAGCTTAAATTTAATAAAATTGGGCATTTTGCCCAGGGCGTACAGGATCTAAAAATATTTTTTGAAATAATATTTTTGCCCAAGGATTATAACGCAAAAGAACTAACCTATACCAAACCTTCCCTACAGCCATTGCTGTTTGGTAGGCGCAGCAATTGGTCATGTGTTTCATTAATTTGGTATCCAATTTGATGTTGGACGTGCAATTTATGATGTTGCTGATAAAGATTATCATTTTTTTTGAATAGTTTTTACCTGTCGCTGCTTGTCAAGCAAACACGAATAGTGCAAAAAATGCTGGCTAATTTAGCTAAATTAAGACCAATAAAGCTAAAGTAGAAACACATACTAATACTGATGGTAATTAATAATTATCAGTAAATGAAGTTGTTAAATACTAAATGAAGAACCGCAACCACAAGTTGTTTTCGCATTTGGATTGGTTACCAAAAATTGTGATCCTTCTAATCTTTCAACATAATCAACACAACCACCAACCATATACTGTAAACTCATAGGATCAACGATTAGTTCAACGCCATGATTTTCAATTGTTAAATCATCTTCACTCATTTTATCATCAAAAGTAAACCCATATTGAAAACCACTACAGCCTCCGCCAGTAATATAGACGCGCAAACGTAAATTAGGATTTTTTTTATCCGAAATCAACGCTTTAACTTTATTCGCTGCAGCATCAGTAAACTGTATAGGTAGTGTATCATTACTCATTTATAACTCCAGGACTACATGCTAATCAATAGATACAGGAAGCATCAATCCATTGACTGTAAAAGTGATAACCATCTAATAGCTAGCTAATTTATTTAATATCTAGCCTAAATTCACTAATTTTTAAAAATGAATAGCTATGGGCAAAATTGGTGCTGAGCTAATGTTCGGTATTCACTTGTATCTACGTAATTCCTTCTGGTGGACGGTTATCCGATGCTAATGGAGTCTGATTTTCTAAATAACTAATAGATATATGTACCACTTGCATCATTAAGATTTATCTGACCATTATGATCACTACCGAAGTAATCGCCACTTCCTTACCATAGATACCTGCAACCCACCTATAGCGTAAATCATTTGTTATTCGGATCTTACCGGCTAATATTTAGCCAATTTATTTATTAATAAACGAGATATTACACGCCATAAATTGTTAGATAAGCGGCCAGCGAAGATACTGCATGTCCAATATAATAAATACTTACCCAAATTTTTATCGTCAAGACTAAGCATTGTTCATTGTTAGCCGATTGCATCATAGTGATAATTTTAGGATTAAGTAGAAAAACCCCAAACGAACGACTGTTGTCCATATTAGTATATATTGGTTAGCCTAGCTTATTAAAAACTTAATTTAGCTAAAATATATCCTTTCTCTTTGAGCAGGAACATAAAATTGCCGGCGTAACATCTCTACTCTGTTATCTTTAACAAGATACTCACTCACCGAGCGAGTAAAGTAATTTTATTTACCTGACGATATTGAATGCCATCTAATTATCTTTTCTTTACTGTAATTCATCCATAAACAGCTGCTGGTAGATTCCAAACTTTACTGTCAAGACAATAACTGATTTTTATATATAAGTATATACGATATAACCAAATTCACAATGCTAATATTATGGCAATTTTGATAAACAACTAAAACCAACGATATCTATTTTAAAGTGACCAATACTTATTATCTTTACTTGCCATTATTTCTTATTGATTGTTGTCATCAAAATTTTAATCCTTACAATCATATTTTTCTAATAGATTATTTAAATTATATTTTGCTATTTTCCCATTGAACTTTTTCTTAGATCTAAATCTAAGATGGGCATAATTATCTTTATCAAAAATGGTATAAAATCAATATTTATTGACTATTAGTTTATTAATGAGTAAAATAGTATAATTATAATATACAGATATTTCTATCATATCTCTCATTTTAAATGAGACTCTAATAATGACTATTAATCCTCTATTCATTAATGGATATAAAAAAGTAATAATTATTAACTTTTAACGCCAAATATTTTAGCATGGTTTTTTCTTTAGCCACGTATATCACAATCTGTGTATTTAGTAGCCACTAAAATAAAATCAGCTCAATTAAGAAAATATCAGTTGCAAGCTATATTGATTATCAAGATGCTGTGATCTAATATTATAAAAATGCTAGCAATAGCTAAAACCCAATTTATTCAATAAAACAAGATACTATATTATTTTAGGCAAAATTATTTTTACATAAAAATAAAGTCAGATAACAGGCGCATTCCTCTAGTATAGGAAAACAAATTGTAATAACCATTGCTAAATATAGGGTGTTCTGTTATTTATAGCGTCTTTAGTTTCCCACTTGAGGTGGTTTTTTTGAATATTTATGTCTAGGAGAAGCATTATGCAAGAAGAGCAAAAACCTAAAACCTCATCCTTAAGCATTCTCGCCATCGCCGGAGTGGATCCATACCAAGAAAAGCTTGGTGAAGAATACATGAATGATACCCAATTGGCACATTTTAAACGCATTCTAGAAACATGGCGCAATCAACTCAGGTATGAAGTAAACCGAACTAATATGCAGGATAAAGCGGCAAATTTCCCTGATCCGGTTGATAGAGCCGTACAGGAAGAGGAATTTAGCCTTGAGTTACGTAATCGCGATCGAGAACGTAAGTTGATTAAAAAAATTGAGAAAACGTTAAAAAAAATTGATGATGAAGATTTTGGTTATTGTGAAAGCTGTGGGATTGAAATTGGGATACGTCGCTTAGAAGCTCGTCTAACAGCTGATTTATGCATTGATTGCAAAACATTAGCTGAAATGCGGGAAAAACAGATGGCTGGTTAACTAATTTAGAAGGATACGTGACACAAAAGTGTCCCGTATCCTTCTTTCTAGTATATATCTGAGCTGTATACAGTTTATCTACGCTTAGTAATTTCAAAGATCTTGATGTTGCATAAACATGGGATAACAGATGGTCTTATTGGCTATTTTCAGCATAGATAGAATAAAATAATTATTAGTAGCAGCCTAATCAACTAATTTTTGAATTATTTTGCTGTCTTCAAGCATATCTCTACGTTACACCATACACCAGGTAGTACCATGTCATCCAATGGTCATGCAGATGGACCATTTCTCGCCATAATTTTGGTCCGTAAAGTTATTGTTATTGGTATGAATTGATGGGGGCGGAAAAGTGCAGTCGTCCTCAGATATCAGATATTGCTTTTATCTATTGATAAAAGCAGCGTTAGCACATAATATCCTGATCCATATTAATAATTTTTCTTCCCCTACAATTTTTTTAGAAAAAGATAGCAAGCAAATCTTGGCGTCAAGAAACAAGGCGTGGTTGGTTGGGCTAATTACGATATTAGTCATACTACAGCAAGGTTAGTAAAATGGTAATTGCTTTTTGTTAAAACTAGAAAAAATCATTGATATGGAGCATTTACCAGCCAATTTTTTCCTGGCTTCGTAGCCAGAATAATTGCGAAATAGATATTATTAGACCAACATCAATTAAGCGCTTGATACTAGCTATTTTACTAAACTCCAATTTATAAAAAAAATATTTACCAATAACTAAAGTTAGAAAATGATATAATTTTTTACTATTTATTATATAAATTTATGCCATCATTTGGTATATAAGTGGCAAAAATTGGTGAAATAGTTGCGGTACCATCTACCAGAAAATAATTCATTTATGGCATAAAGAAAAATGTAGCGAACAAAAACCACTATAATAATATGTTCAATTATATGGTAATCTTGTCATCTACTGTACTGCATGATAGCAATAACTAGGCTGAAATCGTCACCTTCCAAATAGTTTACGTTTAGCAATTCAACAATAAATACTACTGCTCCAGATAAGATCTGTATAGTTGCTAACACACAGATAAATAATACAATTTGTATTGTTATCATAATTGGGCTAGGGAACTAACTGGTCGACCCAGATTTATTTAGCCCCTTTCATAGTTACCTGCCATCTGTTTGAACTTATGTATTCCTGGGAATAGTGTATGGGTGAAAATATTAATACCTGTACCTAAGGTTATCTGGTTATGATGATATGCCACTTTTAATTTGGCAAAAGTGCATCAAGTAGGTTAGTATGTTTTTCGGATTGAAAAGTAATCCTCCGCATGGAGCCGGGTAATTTTATAGCTTGCCATAACAGTTATAACTCAAAATTACTTAATTCATCGGTATCGACCTGAGCATCAATTTGCCCTCCCAGGTAAGAACTTACTTCTACTTCTTGTGGTGCTACTTGAACGTTATCAGAAACTAACCAAGCGTTGATCTATGGAATAGGGTTAGAGCGTATTTCAAAGGGTGATTTTAATTCAACAGCTTGCATACGAATATTGGTCATATATTCAATGTATTGAAATAAAATATCTTTATTGATACCGATCATAGAAACATTTTAAAAGAGATACTCTGCCCACTCCTTTTCCTGTTTAGCAGCTTGAACAAATAATTTGTAACATGCTTCTTCACCCTCTTTGGCAATGATGGCCATTTCAGGGTCATCTTGACCAGAACGCATCATATTTAATATATATTTAGTGCCGCTAAGATGCAGCGCTTCATCACGGGCAACGTTGACAGGTTGTCCAAAGAACATAGGTTCTAGCAATTGATCATTTTGGTTTTGCGAAAATGTTATATATGGATATTCCATAGGTCCTCACGTTAAATCTGACAAGCACCGCCATTACAATCGCTATCAGCTAATTCAATAAACTCTTCTAAATGTTATTGGGTATCTTCTGCACCATCGCGGGTATTATGGTAATAAAGATTTTTTACCCCATATTTATAAGCGAGTAACAAATATTTCAGTAATTGATTGAACTTTATTATTTGGTAACCAGGTTGGATCATAATTAGTGTTAGCAGAAATTGATTGGGCAATAAATTTTTGCATAATACCAACTAACTGCAAATAACCGTCATTGCTGGGCATTTGCCATAACAATTCATAATTATTTTTCAAGCGTGAGTATTAAGGTACAACTTGGCGTAAGATACCATCTTTTGATGCTTTAATGCTGATATAACCGCGCGGTGGTGCTGGCATTAGATATTTGCGAAGAAGTTTCTGATGGCATCAATGCTGAAAGCGTTGAGTTACGCAAACCATGTTGCTTGATATCTCTGCGTAAAGTTTGCCAATCATAATGTAGCGGTTCAGATGTTAGTGCATCTAATTATTTTTTATAACTATCAATCGGCAAAATACCTTTTGCGTAAGTGGGTTCATTAAACCATGGGCAAGCCCCTTGTTCTTTTGCCAGTTGATTAGAGGCTTTCAATAAAAAATATTGGATCCCTTCAAAAGTTTTGTGGGCTAGATTATTGGCACTTCCATCGGAGTAGTGAACGCCATGTTTCGCTAAATAATAAGCATAATTAATTACACCAATACCTAACGACGACCCATAGATCCTGCCGCAATAATTGGATAATTTTGATAATCGAGCAGATAATCTAGTGCACGCACTGCCAATACCGCTAACTCCTCCAATTCATCTAATGAGGTAATGGCACCTAAATTAAAGGCGGAAAGAGTGCAAAGTACAATTTCACCATTTTCGTCGTTAACATAATTGAGAGGCAGGTTTGGGAAGGTTATTTCTAAACAGAGGTTTGATTGACGAATTGGTGCAACTTGAGCATCAAATGGGCTATGGGTATTACAGTGATCAACATTTTTAATATAGATACGTCCGGTTGACGCTCGCTCTTGCATCATAAGTTAAAATAGATCTAGCGCTTTAACGTGTTTTTTACGTATGTTTGCGTCTTGTTCATATTTTATATATAAATATTCAAATTCTCCTTGATCAGAAAAAAAGTTTCATATAAACCAGGAACATAAGAAGGGCTAAATAGGGTAATTTCTTCACATTTTATAAGTCGTTGATACATAAGTTTATTAATTTGGACGCCATAGTCCAAGTGACGAACACGATTGCCTTCAACGCCACGGTTATTTTTCAGTACTAGTAGGCTTTCAACCTCTAAATGCCAGAGAGGATAAAATAGCGTAGCTGCACCACCCCGCACGCCACCTTGAGAACAAGATTTTACTGCAGTTTGGAAATGTTTATAGAAAGGAATACAGCCCGTATAGTTTAACCGTGTATCTTTTGGATAGCATGAAAAAAGGCAAGCTGCAACAAGAATATAGAGAAATTGTGCACTTTCATAAATTTAACAGCTTACCCGGTTTTGCACCAAGTATTTGCCTTTTGCTTAACTGCCGCGTAGGAAAAATTCATGTCACGCCAGTGATCTATAAAACTATCCATCTGACTGATTGAATTCTTGGTATAATCTGTTATAAGATGCTTATCATCTTTACCTAGTTTAACAATATGCAAAACATGCTTATATAATTCTGGTGGGTTAAACTGGCCATAAGCTTTTTTGCGCAAATGAAAAATAGCTAATCTAGCTGCCAGATATTGGTAATCCGGTGTATCAGCTGATATAATATCTGCTGCTGCTTTGATCATGGTTTCGTGAATATCGGCAGTTTTGATACCATCATAAAACTGGATGTGAGAACGTAGCTCTACTTGTGAAACAGATACATCATTTAGGCCTTTAGCAGCCCAGGTAATGACTTTATGGATTTTATCAAGATCAATGCGTTCTTTATGTCCATCTTTATGTCCATTACGTTTAGTGACTAACAGACTTTGGTTCATGGTTAGATACACCTAAAGTTAATTAGATAAATATTTATTGATCACTAACCTCTCTAGTTAATAAAAAAATACAAAACGGTTTATTGTTAATAGTATATTATGTTTTTATTTTTAACTAAACTGGAGAATAGTAAACACTATGTTTAGTGTTTGATGGCGGTTACACTGCCAAAATAATGGTCTTTACTACTTTTATCAAGTCTATAAAATATAGTTTTTAGCAATACTCAGGCATTTAATTTTATTCACTGGCCGATATATCTGTGTGATAATAGAAGAATATCCTAATTAATTTACCTGGAATGGTAAAAAAAAATTTAGTAAAGACCTACTAATAGTTATTTTATTTAGCAAAGGTTAATAATTATTGGTATTTTACCAATGTAACATATAATTAACATCAACATTGGATCCTATAAAATGTGGTATAATTTTATTATTTAATGAATAAGGAGTATGAGGAACATTAGCTCCATGAGTGACATAGCAATAGAAATTACCCCAATCAACCTCGAAGAGGAGCTTAAAAGCTCTTATTTAGATTATGCGATGTCTGTGATTGTTGGCCGCGCACTTCCAGATGTACGAGATGGATTAAAACCTGTTCACCGTCGTGTATTATATACGATGAATGTATTAGGTAATGATTGGAATAAATCATATAAAAAATCGGCCCGTGTAGTTGGTGATGTAATTGGTAAATATCACCCACATGGTGATTGTGCTGTTTATGATGCGATAGTTCGTTTGGCGCAACCATTTTCAATGCGTTATATGCTGGTTGATGGGCAAGGTAATTTTGGCTCTGTTGATGGAGACTCTGCTGCTGCAATGCGCTATACTGAAGTGCGAATGTCAAAATTAGCTCATGAATTGATCGAAGATTTAGATAAGGAAACTGTTGATTTTATCCCTAACTATGATGGGACTGAGCAAATGCCTGACATTATGCCAACACGGGTTCCAAACTTGTTGGTTAACGGCTCTTCAGGTATTGCTGTTGGTATGGCTACCAACATTCCACCTCATAACCTTAGTGAAGTTATTGATGGCTGTCTGGCTTTCATTAATGATGAAAATATTAGTATTGAAGGATTACTGGAACATATTACAGGCCCTGATTTTCCAACCGCCGCAATTATTAATGGCCGGCGTGGCATCATCGATGCATATCGTACTGGACGTGGTAAAGTCTATATCCGTGCACGGGCTTACATTGAAGTTGATGATAAAACTGGTCGTGAAACGATTATTATTAATGAGATCCCTTATCAAGTTAATAAAGCCAGTTTAATTGAAAAAATTGCTGAATTGGTTAAAGATAAACGTGTTGAGGGGATTAGAGCATTACGTGATGAGTCTGATAAAGATGGCATGTCTATTGTTATTGAAGTAAAACGAGATGCAGTGGCGGAAGCAGTACTGAATAATTTATATTCTTTCACTCAGCTTCAAGTATCATTTGGCGTTAATATGGTAGCCTTATGTGATGGCCAACCTAGGCTGTTAAATTTAAAAGAAATTATTGAGGCTTTTGTTCATCATCGTAGAGATGTGGTTACTCGCCGTACTATTTTTGAATTGCGTAAAGCACGTGAGCGTGCTCATATATTAGAAGCACTTGCCGTAGCATTGATAAATATAGATCAGATTATTGAACTTATCCGCCAAGCTTCAACGCCTAATGAAGCGAAATTAACTTTGATTGCTAGTCCTTGGCAATTAGGTAATGTTTCTGCCATGTTAACAACAGCAGGTGATAACCCTGTACGTCCTGAATGGCTTGAACCTCAACACTGTGTGCGAGATGGTCAATATTATTTTACTAAACCACAAGCTCAGGCAATTCTTGATTTGCGGTTGCAAAAATTAACTAGCTTAGAGCATGACATAATATTGGATGAATATAGTGAGCTGTTAAAAAAGATTGCAGCATTACTATATATATTAACCAGCCCAGAGCGGTTAATGGAGGTCATTCGTGAAGAGCTAGAAGCTATTAAAGAACAGTATCGTGATAAGCGTCGCACGGAAATTACTGAAAATAGCTCAGATATCAATATCGAAGATTTAATTACCCAGGAAGAGGTGGTCGTCACCTTATCACATCAGGGATATGTTAAATATCAGCCACTATCTGATTACGAAGCACAACGACGTGGAGGTAAAGGTAAATCAGCCGCGCGTATTAAAGAAGAAGATTTTATTGAGAATTTGTTAGTTGCCAATACCCATGACACAATTCTATGCTTCTCTAGCCTTGGTCGTCTCTATTGGATGAAAGTTTACCAATTGCCTGAAGCTAGCCGTGGCGCACGTGGGCGCCCAATAGTAAATTTATTACCGTTAGTACAAAATGAACATATTACAGCAATTTTACCGGTATGTGAATTTGATAATGGTCATTATGTATTTATGTCGACCGCAAGTGGCATAGTTAAAAAAACATCACTAAAAGATTTTAGTCGTCCTAGAAGCGCTGGGATTATTGCAGTTAATCTTAATGAAGGCGATGAACTAATTGGCGTTGATTTAACTACTGGTAAAAATGAGGTAATGCTTTTCTCTGCTGGAGGTAAAGTTGTTCGTTTTTCTGAAAATGCTGTTCGTCCTATGGGGCGTACAGCAACTGGTATTCTAGGTATTAAGTTACAGGCTGGCGATAAAGTCGTTTCGTTGATTATACCTCGTGGGATAGGTGATATTTTAACTGTTACTGAAAATGGTTATGGTAAACGAACTAAGCAGAATGAATATCTAATAAAATCTCGTGCTACTAAAGGTGTTATTTCCATTAAAGTTAGTGAACGTAATGGTAATGTGGTCGGGGCAATTCAGGTAGAAAAAACTGATCAAATTATAATGATTACAGATGCTGGCACTTTAGTGCGTACCCGAGTTGTAGAGGTTAGTCTGGTCAGCAGAAATACTCAGGGTGTAACTTTGATTCGGACTTCTGAAGATGAAAAAGTGGTTAGTTTACAACGCGTTGTTGACCGTGAAGAAGAGTAATATGATAACTTTATCAAAAGATAAAATTTTCGTAACAGTATAACTTGATATTGATAATTTATAAAATACTAACTTTTGGTTTTATCTTTTTTAACATGGGAGCTGTAATCACACTTTTTATTTATTTAATATATTTTATGTGCATTTTACTGATAAAAACCTGCTATAAATCCAATATATGGTAGATAGCAACATCACAAAATTAGCTAGAAGGTACTTTTTATTAAACATAAAGATAAAATTAGTGTGTTGATTACTATTTTAAAAATTTTGTCCTATTAGTTTAATAGGTAATTTAGGATAGTATTAATTACTAATTAAACTTTGAATAAATCATTGGAAAATAATATTTTTTATATTAAGGTCTAGACAAGGTCATCATATTTCTGCATAATTTCTAGCTATGGAAGGATGGCCGAGCGGTCGAAGGCAGCGGTCTTGAAAACCGCCAATGGGAAACCATTCTAGAGTTCGAATCTCTATCCTTCCGCCAAATTAGTTGAATTAATTAAGTTGGTGGAAAGGTTAACTTTTAATCAATTGGTAGCAGGTTAAAATCCTGCACTACCGACCAATTAAAATAAGGAGTTACAGGTTCATAACCTCTTATATAACTTTCTTGTATACCATCAAGGGTTTTAGCAATTTTTTGAAGGAGATAAATATGCATAATTCTTCAAGCTAAACTATAATTGCGCTACAATTTTTAGACTAATTAGGAAGTAACGTTTTTATATATAGTAAATTTTGTCTTCATCCATTTTAGGCTATTTCAGTAAAGCAAGAATAAAACCCAGTTTAGCATACCTTTCTAATTGTGTCACTTTACCTCTTCTATTTTTTATCGCTTGTAGTGAGATTACTGCTGCTAGCAGATGCATAATTTGGTCGTTTAACTACTACACGGACACGGTGTTTAGCTATCTTTATTTCAGGAATTAAAAGGCTATCAGCATCTTCATATCTTTTTTACTAAGGCACTTTTTTAGATGTGGATACATCAGATCTAGATAAAATACATCTGGTGCGGGTAACAGTTAATACATTCATACTTTAAGCATGTAGCAATGTAATTCTTTATCTTAACTAGCTTCCTATTTCAGCATCAGCATAACTACGGTTTAATTCGTCATCAAAAGCTGCGCAACCACTGCGTGATCATCTAAGCAGTAGCATAAATGATCGTGGTTAAATAGAATTTTTTGATGCCAACTGCTTTTCCAATAGCTTTTGCGCCCATCACAAAATTTACGCTGTTGTATTATCTCACCCGGAAAAAAAATTAAACTATTTTAGTTTAAAATACTTAGGTTACTAATGTAATTAATACAGTATGGGCGTATTTAAGTTGCTATTTATTAGCAAAGGCTCTTTAAGAAAGAGCTAGGTTCACAAATTCATTGAATATCCATTGCCTTATTTATTAATACCATAACTCTGTAACATTGCATCTAGCTTAGGTTTTCGTCCACGGAAACGTTCAAATAGTATCATTGGTTCCTCTGAACCACCGCGACTTAAAATATTATCAAGGAATGATAACCCAGTACTGCGATTAAAAATACCTTCATCGGTGAATCGTGAAAATGCATCTGCTGCTAAAACGTCGGCCCATAAATAACTATAGTAACCAGCACCATAACCACCGGCAAAAATATGGCTAAATGCATGAGGGAAACGACTCCATTTAGGTGACGGCACTACAGCAACCTGTTTTTTAACTAATTGTAAGGTGGATAAAATTTGGCTGCTTTTTTCTGGAAGATATTCATAATGTAATCGAAAATCAAACAACCCAAATTCTAATTGACGAAGAATAAACATTGCAGCTTGATAATTTTTAGCTGCTAACATATTATCTAACATTAATTTTGGTAACCGTTCACCAGTTTTATAATGACCTGATATAAATGCAAGCGCTTTAGGCTCCCAACACCAATTTTCCATAAATTGGCTGGGTAGTTCGACAGCATCCCACGGAACTCCATTAATGCCAGCAACGTCTGCTACATCAATTTTAGTTAACATGTGGTGTAACCCATGGCCAAACTCATGGAATAGCGTAACCACTTCATCATGGGTAAACAGCGCGGGCTTATCACCAATAGGTTGGTTAAAATTACAGATTATGTAAGCTACGGGGTTTTGGTTGCTGCCATCTGAATGTTTTAATCTTCCAGCACAATCATTCATCCAGGCACCACCCCGCTTATGTTCTCTTGCATAGAGATCTAAATAGAAGCTACCGTATAAATCACCGCGTTCATCATATAATTCGAAGAAACGTACATCAGGATGCCATACCTCCACATCATAACGTTCTTTCGCTGTCAAATTATAAATTTTATTAATGATTTCGAATAAACCGTTGATAACAAGTGGTTTTGGAAAGTAGGCACGTAGTTGTTCATTTTCAATCGAAAATTTATGCTTTTTTTGTTTTTCACTATAATATACCAGATCCCAAGGCTCAAGTTTATCAATTCCGTAGTGGTCCTTAGTAAATTGAGTTAATTCGGTAAACTCTTTTTCACCTTGGTGGTAGGCGCGTTGCGCAAGATCGGTAAGAAAATCTAGAACCTGTTCGGGTGATTCGGCCATTTTAGTTGCTAAAGATTTCTCAGCAAAATTATTAAATCCAAGTAATTTTGCTAATTCGTAACGTAACGCTAAAATTTCATCCATAATGTCACTATTATCCCATTTACCCGCGTTTGGCCCCTGATCAGAAGCCCGTGTATTATAGGCGTGATAAATTTCTTGGCGTAGTTCACGATTATGAGCATAAGTTATAATAGGCAGATAACTTGGTATATCCAAACTGAATAACCAACCTTCTTCTCCTTTAGATTTAGCTAATGCTTTTGCTGCTGAAAGAGCACTTTCTGGTATGCCAGTTAGCTTATCGCTATCTTTAATAAGTTTCGTCCACCCCATCGTTGCATCTAACACATTATTGCTAAACTTAGTTTTTAACTCAGCAATTCGAATAGCAATCTCACCATAACGTTTCTTTTTTTCTGCTGGTAACCCAATACCGGATAATTCAAAATCACGTAACGTATTTTCAATTGATTTACGTTGTGCTTGATTTAGGTAATCAAATTCAGCACTATTTTTTAGTGATTTATAAGCTTGGTAAAGACCGGTATGTTGACCCATCCAGGTACTAAATGCTGATAGTATAGGTAAACAGGTATCATAAACTTGTCGTAATTCAGTGCTGTTTTTGACTGCACTGAGATGGTCAATGGGTGACCATGCTCGGGAGAGCCGATTGTTAGCTTCTTCTAATGGCTGGCATAAATTATTCCAGCTAAAGTTGCTATTTTCTTTAAGTATGGTTTCAATTGTCTGCTTATAGCTGTCTAATACGGACTTTATCGCAGGCATCACATCTTGTGGTGTGATGGTTAAAAAATGAGGTAACACAGATTTTGTTAGTAAAGGATTTGTCATAATAAAAATATCCTGTCATTAATTATACTTAAATTATACTTACTTAGTAAGTACATTTAAATATAAATAATATACGTTGTTAAGATATGGCTACAAATGGTTGAGTTCAATCTTAAGAAAGATATTTTCTCTATCTAGATTATTAAAAGACAGAGGGTTAGAATTTATGGAAATAAGATTATAATAATTGCTAATTTCCCCATTGTACTTAAAATCTAGATGGGGGCGCTAACGTTTTTTGGTATGTTTAACTCCTGTGGTATTCTACCATTTCCCATCTATTAGTATCACTAAAAATCCCTTTACCCTGATATTGGTTTTTTCTTGATAGCTACAGTTGATCTAAATTTTTTATTCTTTATTGGCAATAAACTGAAGCTAATGTAGGATTTAGATTAATACATAACAATAAATAATTGTAAAGTCAATAAAATGAAGATAATAATACTTAATTATCTTAATATGACAGAAGTATGTATTGACTTAAAATAAGTTAAGTCAATTCAATTTAATGTTTTGGTTAGTTTAATCATAAGACGCTAAATAAATTGGGAAAAATGAAACTTAGCACGAAAATAAATAAACAAATAGGCCATTTTGCTCTTGATTGTTGATAGTGTTTTAAATGGATAGTGAAAGTAAAAATCTTTAATTTTCAAATAATAAGTTGCTATTTACTAGCAATAAAAATCAGCTAATGCAGCGTAATTCCCCTTTCTCACAACATACAAAGAAAAAATATACCATGACGCAATTGGTTGCGACTAAGTAGTAAGATGCTAAAATTCCTAATCCACTTGTTTTTATAAAAAAACAAGTTAACTTAATCGTATTGAAAATGGATTAAATATTGTTATTCATAATATAATTATTGATGGTCCATCATTTGGTCAATTGATGTTTAATGTAAAGCTCTTTTATCAATTTTTAACAAAATCTAAATCATTATCGGAATGTGCATCTCCTAAATATTAATTAACAGCCAGAAAATAGTTTACGCCAATCATAATTGGTGCTATCGGAATAACGTGTACAAGATTAATTGGGTAACTTGGCAAATTAATGCTACGTTTGCAAAATAATGAAAATGAAAAGGTAGAAAGGAAAATGTTATAGTTACCTGAATATTTGGTGAAGTTTATGCAGTTTTTAGCGTATGCTATTTAATGCTTTTATGATGTTAATATCAATTAGTATTTATATGTTTGGTAAATCAAGATCAGTATATCTTGCATCTAGATCCACGAGGTATTATATTAGTATAGCGCCCCTCCCCTAATCAATCATATTGCACTTTTAATGATGTCATAGGTGAACAGTGGAATTATAGCCAGCCAGCTTCATCTGCTATATCTCATTTAAACACCTAGGTTACTGCTTCGGGCTAAATGATTGTTATGTTGCTGAACATCTAGCACAATTAATGAGTGGTACAGTACGACTATTAGTTAATCAATATAATGGTAGCTTTACTATCCATTATATAATACTCTACATCTATCATGGGTCTATTCCGCTAATTAAATTTTTAATTATACAATATTGTATGGTCAGCGTAGATCTATGGTGCGACGTTGATTATAATTGTTAATCTACTGCGAATATGTTAATTATCAAACAGATACTGTTGTCCTATCATAAATTTAACGATAGGTTAGTTCAATAAGATGATTTTCACTACGACCTGTAAATAATATTATTGCTCGATTATAATAAGAAAAATCATTCATTTTCATAATGAAAACAATATTAGGTGATGCATCTAAAAATGATTGTAATAGACTGCTGTTATAACTAAATTGGAGTCTACTCTCGTCACTTCATATCAACAATACCTGATAAGCGACTATAAAACTCTTCAAGTTGCTTGATAATAACAGAAAGAAAATAGCCGGCGTAAGGAGTAATAGTAAATCCCAAAAAGATATAGAGCTTCAAATTAATATTTTAATGTTGCCATATGATAAATATCACCCACTATCTATAATACCATGTCTAATATGATTAGTGCTGTTGCGAATAGTAAGGAAAATATAATCAAGCAAAGCTTGATTATTAAATTAACATAATATTGAACAAGTACTTTAAGCCGCTTAATATACACTCCAGTTAAATCATAACTTATATAGATAAAAATATAGCTCTGATCTAAAATAGATTATTAGGGATAATTTATATTTTAGTTTTCATAAAAAATAAATTAACTGATGAACGAAATGATATAATTATCAGATAAATAAAAATTGAATAAATAAAGAATATAGATTTAAAAAAGAAAAAGGGCAGTTTTTGATACTTCCCTATGATATACCTTATTTAATAACACGTAGAGTAGGGCGTCCTTTGGGTGGCATCGGAGGCTCATCATCAGATGATGAAATTGACGTTATTTTTTGCTCTTTATTTGACAATTTGGTATCACTAACAAGTACTAAATTATCACTTTTAGAATTGCCTGCACTATTATCATATTTTTGCTCAGGTTCAAACATCATTCCTGCTCCATTTTCACGACCATAGATAGCAATAATAGCACTCATAGGTACTTCAACATAGCGAGAAACTCCACCAAAACGGGCACTGAAGCTGACAATTTCATTAGTCATCTCTAAATTACCGATAGCAGAGGGTGTAATATTTAAAATAATCTGTCCTTTATGCTCATATTCTATCGGTACATTTACCCCTAAAATATTAATATCCACAACTAAATGGGGAGTCATCTTATTGTCGAGAAGCCATTCATAATAAGCCCTAAGAAGGTAAGGACGACGTGGCGACATTCCTAACAATTCCATAATAAATTAACCTGTGGTAGATAAACACATCTCCTGCTCAGCTTCAGTTAATGACGCAAGGAAAGAATCTCGCTCAAATACACGTTCCATATAAGAACGAATGCCTTCCGTTTCTTTTCCTTTGGGGATATCTATATTCCAGAAAGGTAAACGCCACAAAAGGGGAGCTAAATAGCAGTCAACTAAACTAAATTCTTCGCTCATAAAAAAAGTCATCTCTTTGAAAATTGGCGAGATTGCTATCAGTTCTTCTCTTAACTGTTTACTTGCCGCCTCGGCTTGAAGAGCTTGATTTTCAATCTTATACATCAAAGAATACAAATCTTTATCTATCCGATACATCATCAAACGACTACTACCACGAGCAATTGGATAAACAGGCATTAAAGGTGGATGGGGAAATCGTTCATCAAGATATTCCATAACAACGCGAGAATCATACAATGTTAATTCTCTATCAACTAGCGTTGGTACTGTTTGGTAAGGATTTATATCAATCAAATATTGAGGCCAATTACCTGCTTCAACATTCTCAATTTCAATGCCCAAGCCTTTTTCTGCCAAGACTATTCGTACTTGATGGCTAAATATGTCAGTCTGGCCGGAAAACAGTGTCATTACCGAACGTTTGTTGGCAGCGACAGCCATGAAAACCTCCAAGTTTTTAAAAAATAGAAAGTAGCCATAATATAATTAATCAATCCATTTCAACATGTTTAAAATGCTGTTAAACTAATTAACTAAGTTGACCATTGAACTATAACTAATATCCGTTATTTCCAACCCAAAACTTTCCTCAGTTTTGGTGAAACTTATAAAAAAAATTAATAATAAAAACTTTAATAAATAATCGCAATATAACATAAAGCTAGCCTAAAGTAGGGCTTTATGTTATAATTTTGTTGTAAAATTGATAAATTAACGTTTAGAGTATTGTGGACGACGACGTGCTTTACGCAGCCCTACTTTCTTCCGTTCAACAGAACGCGCATCACGGGTAACAAACCCTGCTTTACGCAGTTCCGAACGTAGTGTTTCGTCATATCCCATCAATGCACGTGTAATACCATGACGGATTGCACCTGCTTGACTAGAAATACCCCCACCTTTAACGGTAATGTATAAATCCAGTTTCTGCAACAGATCAACCAATTCTAATGGTTGGCGAACAACCATTCGCGTCGTTTCGCGGCCAAAATATTCCTCTAAGCTGCGCTGATTGATAATAATATTGCCGCTACCTGTCTTAATGAAGACGCGTGCGGAAGAGCTTTTACGGCGACCAGTGCCGTAGTATTGATTTTCAGCCATTGCCTATATCCATCTAGATTAAATGTCAAGAACTTGCGGATGCTGTGCCGCGTGGTTGTGATCACTTCCAACATAAACTTTCATTTTACGGTACATCGAACGACCAAGAGGTCCTCTGGGCAGCATCCCTTTAACCGCAATTTCAATTACACGCTCAGGGTGACGGCCCTTTATTTCTTCGAAGGTCGATTGTTTGATACCACCAACATAACCAGTATGGTGATAGTAAATTTTGTCTTCACACTTGTGACCAGTTACTGAAATTTTTTCTGCATTAACAACAATGATATAATCACCAGTATCGACATGTGGAGTATATTCTGTCTTATGTTTGCCGCGCAAATGTCGCGCAATTTGAGTTGCCAGACGGCCTAAAGTTTTTCCATCGGCATCAACAATGTACCAGTCACGTTTTACAGTTTCTGGTTTAGCTGTAAAAGTTTTCATTAAAGCTTACCTATATATAAGTTACATATTGGCTAACACTCATATTTTATAAAATATGAGTGTTCACGTAAAGTTGTGTCTAGTAGATCTTATTTTTTCAAGTAGTAAATCTGACATTACGTAATTATAGATAATTTTTTGTCAAAAATCGACATAAAAAATTTTACTACCCTGTTGTATTATGATTTGCTAATCAAGCTATATGAAGTAATTTTAGGTATTCATAACTTTACATTTTTTATAATTTTGATAAACATATTTGATATTCAACGCGTAACAAATACCCTTACTTTTGCTTATAAGCATAGTAGGATTGTTAGCATAGTATGATGATTAATCCCACGGAGAGGAAATCTCTCTACAAGTTTGCCGTATTAGTATATCCACCATCCTATTTGTTTCAAGGTACGTAACCGGTAATCAATACCTGACATTAATAATGTTATAATATTTCTTTATTTGTTCTATTTAAGGTATAAAACGTGTTCGTTGCAATCTATCTCGATAGAGTTCATCTAGTGGAATATTAGATATTGCTATTAAGCAAATGCCGCTAGCAAACTGTTAATAACATTGCTCAAATCATGGCATTAGTAATATCAGAGAAACCGTACCAAAACATAAAATGTTAGTTTCAGATCTATCAGCAACCATTCCAATGGATGTGGTTAACTTTAAATTATCTACACTTAGCTAGCTGAAACGATAAAAATGTAACTGTAGTTTCTTTCTTAGCAAAGAAAGAATTGGCCAATTATTATTTTTCCGGTATGTAAAATTAAGCAATTGATAATGAAGAATATTTAAATGTGCTATCCTTTAAAAGGTCATAATTTTCTTGATCATTGAACCTAATTCTAAGATTAATAATCTTTGGTACTTTAATACCTCAAAATAAGATGAAATAATTATAAATAACTTTTTCTTCTTTCAGTTATGCACTTTTAACCAAGTATCATGAATTAGAAGAATATAGTAAATAATTGGTTAGCCATTTCTGCGTAGTGCAGAATTACTCGATAACATAGCACATATCGTCTTGGCTATAATTCAGAAGGTGCACAAAATTTATTAATAACACGGGCATCAACAAAAATAGCGCTATAGTTTTTAAAGTTAGTACCTAACTAATTAAGTTATTGAACTATTATGTCAATAGCTTTTAGTTTTGAAAAATTTTGTAATTCAACTGGTTATTCTGCTAATAACGATGCAAACAATATCGGTAGTACCGTATTTTACACCTGAAATCTAGATTGATCCGATCAAAATAGTTAGTACCTTGAGTTTAAACTTATCAATTGAGTAATTTTTTATGAGATATATTTATATTATTACTGCAACAGTATATTCTTAAAAACCATTAATATTACGATATCTTGTCCATTCTTCTGGGGTATAAGCATTAATAGATAATGCATGGATTAGATTATCTGCAATATATTCCATTAGTAGCGCATAAATCACTTGATGCTGCTTAACCATACTCATACCATGAAAAATTTCACCGACAGCAATTATTTTAAAATGGCTACTATCTCCATTAACGATAACTTCATCCAGTTTCAATTGTTCTATTAATACCTGCTTTATTTCATTTATATTCATAATTAAACTCAATTATAACATTAAAAGACAATGCATCGATCCTAATAGATCCACAATTTTTGCCAATAAAAAAAATATCATTGGCATAAAAAATGCACAAGATAAATAACTTTATATATAAAATATTTTATAAATTTATTACCCAATGAGGTTACAAAATCCTCAAGTTGATAAATTCTAATAATGGTCTTAAAACAATCATTAGCTTGATCTATTCTACATATTAAGATCGCCCCTTCTATATAAGAAGTGGCCAATTAAATATTCTAATTTTATGGCCAGTTGAGTATATTAAATGCATCGGCTTTTCTTGAGCAAGTTAATTTATCATATCCAGATAAATGAAGAAATGCAAAATTGCATGTATTTTTATTGATGGTGACTTAGGACGCGTCTTTGCGATGAATATTAAATAATACCAAAATTGCCGATGTAATGACAGCCGTTGGTATAAAGCCCTAGGCTTTTAATTTGATGCAATAACACCATAGTACTGCATTACTGGGTGGCAAAAGCAGATACACTTATTGGTGTTATTCATCTGCATTAATTTTTGCCAGCAGGCATACATAATATAATTTAGGGGGTAATACATGAATGATGTTAATAAAATAACATCCTCTTAAATTACCTTTACCAAGGTAAATTTTAAAATTAGCTTATAATCATTTGATCACTCAATTTTAAATAAAATAGAAGCATATTGCTTATATTGGTGATGAGTTAATTAACTAGCCCGTCATGTCGCAGATATATATTGGTTTCGGTTGTCGTAGCTGACGCACATACAATGTTATTAACGCATGATATTACATATCATGTAGGCTGCATAGGTGTGGTACTGGAAATTTGTTATCTCATTCTGCTTGCTCAAGATAAGATAGAAAATTCCTACTGCCTATCAATGCAAAAATAACGATAAGTAAATTTAAGTTTTGGATTAATATTATATTAACACTGATTGTTTTAACGCTTATTGGCTGGAACTTATATGATTTTAATCAAGCAAAAGCACCTGTTATAGTTGATAACAGTTAACCAAGTTATAAAATTAATTGGCAATTAAGCTGACAATGGATCAGACTCACTATTTTTCGAGTAATAAAATAAGCTGGTTCATTAATCCAGTATTAAGGAATAGTATCCCTGCTTGGACCATACCAATAAAGCAAAATTAATTAATAAATTACAATATACTCTATAAATAGAGTAATGTTCAAGAATGGGTTAAGATGTCTGTGAACTTGCTTACTAAGTCAAGGTCATCTTATTGCTCATGGAACCCCCCTAATTTCAGAAAATGAACAAGTAAAACGCGTTTATTTGGGATAAGTTTTCCGCCTTTGATTAATTAAAGTTAGTAAAATTTTTTATTATGTTATTTCCAATAGGATAGACCCATGTTCTGAAACATAGTTTGTAACTATGACTTAGTTAGCAATGATACCACAGCTACAACAAGCTATTTGGTGGTTGCTACTTTCAGCATTATAACTTAAATACCAAATTAAGCCAGCTTTTGAAGCCAATCCTTTAATTGAACAAGATTATCTCTACTAGTAAATTTAAACATTAGATACTAATGATAACTAGCCCTAGATAGTTTTAAATCAATTTAACAAAATGATATACCAGGCGAATTAACTTTAGATTCTTCTTGGTAAGCAATTTATTTTTCATATAACCATCCAAACCTTACCAATAATTTGAGCAAAAATTATTTGCCTATCTACCAAGAGTAAACGTTGCAAACGCTGTAATATTATTTATCCTATTTATTAACATGGTTACTGAAATAGATGCCGTAATTACCGCTGCTATTGTTATTCGACGAATCTAGCTATTTAAGTACCACTGAAGATCTTTATGATGATTTACCCCTGGAAGGGTCTTAAATTTTTTTAACCCGGATCCAGCACTTCAATCTGATTGGTATAGCAACAAAAATTTTTAAAGACTGCTTATCTAAGAAAAACTAAACTAATAATTAATGATCATTTATAATTACTTAGCAATCATGATTTCCCGATTGAAAATCAATCAACATTATGTTTCTCTAGGTAAATACTCTGATAATGATTAGAATGTTTTGAATATGGTGAATAGTATATGAACTCTATGGTTCTAGCGGATATTTTTTATTTACGCGTGCTAGTAAAAATTTTTATTGCGGCAGAAACCCTGTATAACCCTTTATTTATAACCAATTGTTGCAGAACAGGATATTAAAATTGTTTGTCGTACAGTTGCTAAATATCGATAGTGTCTATCCATTTATTGTAGATTACAGAAGAATTACGTAAAACTGTGGAAAAGAAATGGTCAAAATTTAAACAATATTTTGACCATATGAATTAGATTAATTTAATTTTCATTAATCTGTATTATTAAATAATACAAGGCACTATACACTATAGTACTAAATGTAGATTATTTAATCTAGTATCGTTTATACCAGATATTAATTCGTGTTGCGTGAAGTAATGAATAATTAAAATCATTACTTAATAACTGTTTCTAAAAAATCTAAGCTAAAAATGAGTATTACAGGTCTCCGTCTCCGGTGGCATTAGAAAGTACTAGTTCGCAAAGAATAACGTAAAAATCTTTAATATCGTAAACGATGAGATATTTATCTAATATAGCTTTAGAGATTAGTTCAGGCTTCAGATGAATGGCTATATTCATCTCCTATTTGCTTATTTACCAACTTTAATCACCCAAGCTGGAAAAAAACTACATTAACTTTGCTAAATATAATAGTTATTATTTTAGTAGTTTTATCTAAATTTTAAGATACAAGCCTTTGTAGTATTTTACTTATAAAAAGTAAGCGCCAATATACTTTTAAAAAAAAATTTTTTTTGATCAAGAAATCGGTATAATTAAGTTTATATGTTATTGAAAATAACTTAGTGTAGTTCAAGTTAATTTTTTTTATTGATAATGATATTTAAAATAAAGATTAAATAATTATTCGTGGCCAGTTTTTGTTGCTGACTAAATAATATGTTATTGTTTTAAACAACGCAATAATATACTTATATTATTGATATGTAACTTATTTTTATATTTTTTACATCAATCAAAACATATTCATTTGTTATATTTTATAATATAAATATTAATTATTTAATCAATAAAAATTTACACTAATCCAATAAAATGATTATTTTTATAGTTGTAAATAATTTTTCATCTTTTTTAACATAACATATTGATATTATTAAAATTTATTTTTTATAGGGTTATAATTTTCAGTTTAAATATTTTCTTTATTTATTGGATAATATATATAAAATAGTTCTATCAACTTATCATTAACATTAATTATTTATTTCAATTAATTAATGTGTTCAGGTTATCTTACTATTTAAGTAAGAGTTAGTTTATTTTTGTTAAAACCCTAGTAATGAGATTAACGATATGCGTTATTCTTTTTGGGAGTTTTTACAATGAGTGAAATAGTGAATTGGCAGCCTAGCGCGTCTATCAATAACTTATTTAAAAGAACTAAAATTATTGCTGAAATCAGACGTTTTTTCATCGAACGTGGGGTAGTAGAAGTAGAGACACCTATATTAGGTAAATCCACAGTAACAGATATTAATATATCACCATTTGAAACACAATTTTTTGCTCCTGTGATTGCTGACAGTACTAAATTATATATGATCACCAGTCCTGAATATCATATGAAACGTTTGCTAGCGGCCGACAGTGGTCCTATATATCAGATAATTAAAGCTTTTCGTAATGAAGAAAAAGGACGCTACCATAATCCAGAATTTACTATACTTGAATGGTATCGACCTCATTATGACATGTATCGACTTATTGATGAAGTAGATGACTTGCTGCAACTTATTTTAGACTGCCAACCAACTGAGCGGATATCATATCAACAGGTATTTCAGCATTATCTAAATATTGATCCATTAGCACTAGAATCAGAAAGTAAACAATTACATGATTCTGCAGTAAAATTTGGTTTAAATAACACGCAAAAAGAAGAAAACAAAGATGTGTTGTTACAATTTCTGTTTACTATGGGAGTTGAACCTAATTTAGGTAAAGACAAACCTACTGTTATTTATCATTTTCCTGCTTCACAGGCCGCATTAGCTAAAATTAGTAAAGAAGACCACCGGGTTGCTGATCGGTTTGAAGTTTATTTTAAGGGTATTGAGTTGGCTAATGGTTTTCGTGAGTTGACTGATGCACAAGAACAGAGAGAACGTTTTGATAATGATAATCAAATGCGGGAAAAAATGGGGTTACCAGAACAGCCTATTGATGAGTATTTCCTTACTGCACTAGATAAGATCAGCCCTTATTGCTCGGGTGTTGCTTTAGGTATTGATCGTTTAGTGATGTTGGTGTTACATGCAGAAAAAATAAGTGATGTTATCTCTTTTTCTATAGAGCGCGCTTAATCTAACGATTAGATTTTGAGAAGTTCATTTAGCTTTTTTTCTACTTATTTTATTGTTGATCAGTTATTGATATTGATGTGGTTTTTGCAATGGTTTGAACCAGTTTCAGGGAAACGGTAAAAGTATTATTGATGTTAGCTTTTTATATAAAAACTAAGCCGGTGTTGACTGTTTTTCATGTAATTTAGTGGCGTATACATTCTAATGTTGTATGGATGAACGACTATTTTTGTGTGTATCTTTAACCATAGTAGTAAGGGTTATTTTACTATAATGAGCATGTTGTAATCTCATCAAGCTTAGCTACTTATTTCATTGCTACTGGTTTAAATATTTATAGTTAGTCAAGCGACCATATAAGTTTCATGACAGCAATTAATTTAACCAGGTTTAAATTTATGCCTAATTTAGGTAAAAGTTAATTTTAAATGCGGTTTAATTCATTAGCATCAAAACACTGTAGATAAACATTTTTATTTTTTTGCTATATCAATACTGCTTCTCCAGCAGAACAATTTATAACCACCGAACACGACAGAAAGAACTAGCTATACACTGGTAAAATCAGCCGCAGTGCCAGCGGTTTTAGGGTGCTAATTCAAGCGTATGTAACCTGGTTTAACAAACAGGGCTATAAATTAAGAAGCTAATAATTAGCAACAAGCCATATCAATAAGGGGGTGGATAACAATAAGGTAATGTTTTAAATTGTGACTAATGCTATGAAAAATCAGCTGGTGGCGTTAAGGTTTTTCTTTGAAAACTTTATCTGATATCTAACTGCAAAGTAGTGTGCCTGCTGATATTCATATAAAAAATAATACCATGAGCATGATGATTATAGCAAAGTGTTTAACTTTACGTAAGTAAGTTGGTGACCAATTTAAAAATTAAAAGTAAAAGCAGTAATAGCAAATACAATAGCGGCAAAAGCCAGCGATATGTATTGCTTATTTCTAGGTGTGGAACTCAGGACAGGACCTATTATCAGGATGCCACCACTAACATTTCTTTTTGTTACCACCAGCCGAACTATGAAATCAATTTAATAATCATAATAATTGAGGTAGCCTAAGGCACAATAAATTTTTTAGTCCTGCTATAAAAAGTCACTGACTAATTAAAGATGATTTATATTGTGATATATGACTAATTATTAAATTAGCATCAGTAATTAATTAGATTAATATCAAAAAATTCCCTGTAACGGTAATTATTGCTGAGTATTATGTTGTTTACACGGTATTCCATTGAATGGATATCGATATTTTCTACTTAATAGATAATTTATTCTTTAAATAGATATTGAATTATGCATGCACAATACTGTCCACAAATAAATTATGGTGATAAACCCTAGCTATTGTCCTTGGTAAAAAAGAACTTAAAGAATATGAGATAAAGATAAAGATTCTATCGGGCGATAGAAGCACCATAAAAACTCATATTTTCTTTGCCCAATTTTGGTTAAATAATATCTGATATAAGATAAAATTTAAATAAATAATAATTTTTCTTATATATTTATCATTAATAATGTAAGTTTAATTTATTTGATTTATAATATAATTATAACCTATCTAACAGATTTTAAAATGAAATACCTATGCCAGATATTTTTACTAATCCTAATGTAACCCTTGATACTCAAGGGTTACGTTGTCCTGAACCAATTATGATGATAAGAAAAATATTTCGTCATATGGTTGAAAGTGAAACTTTATTAATTATTGCGGATGATCCGGCTACAATCCGTGATATTCCGGCCTTTTGCCGTTTTATGGAACATAAATTGTTAGCTGAAGAAATTAAGTGCCCTCCTTACCGTTATGTGATCCGTAAAAAAATTAATGAATACTAAAAATCAAATGGTATTAAACAAAATAGTTTTTTGATAAGCGACGAAACTATTTTTTGAATAACGTTGATAAAACGATAGATTGTTACTCCAGAAATTTTTTGTTATGAAATTTATTTTTAGCGGTTATTAGTTAATTAGGGATAACTATTTATTTTCTTTAAAGAAGATCAATGAAAATAGCTAAATTAATAAGCAAATAATGCATTTAATGCATTATTATTGTAATAATTTGCGATTTATTTTTTTGTTAGTTAATTTTTTTATTTTTAGCCAACGATGATGTTTTTCTGTTTTTGCAAAAGCGGCTAGCAAAAAAATGGCTTGCATAGCAAGTATAAAAATTATAAATATCATTGCTACATAGATAAAATATTTTAATGGTTGTGGAAACGGATGGATTAAATTAAATATCATGAATCCCAAAATAAAAACCATTAATAATTTTCTAGAATTTATTAACATAAAATTTCTTAGCTGATTATTGATTACGAATATAAAGACAGTAAGCGACTTTTCCAGAAAACTTTTTACGATAAAGTTGCCAAGTTTTAGGTAAAATGGCTAAATTAGCATCTGTTTCTGTCTCAACATAGATCCAACAATTTTCGCTTAACCAACCATTATGTTCTAATAGCAAGGCTGTTTGTTGCAATAGATCTTTGCCAAAAGGTGGATCAAGAAAAATAACATCATATGTTGTGCCTGCCTGGGATAGATAGTTCAATGTATTGCTATTAATCACTTGTGCATTTTTTGCCTCTAATTTATCTAGATTGGACGCTAGCTGTGTTGCGACGTAGCGTTCTAATTCAATTAAGGTAGCAGAAGCTGCATAGCGAGAAAGAGCTTCAATAGCTAAAGCACCACTACCAGCAAAACAATCAAGACAACGAGCTTGTTGAATAACAGGCATTAACCAATTAAATAAAGTTTCTCTTATCCTATTTGTTGTAGGGCGTAAGCCATCACTGTCAACAACAGGTAGTTTACGTCCTCGCCATTTACCGCAAATAATACGAATTTGGTTACTTGATGTAGATTGTATTTTTCTTACCATCATTACAGTTTTTTAATATAGTTGAGAATAATACCGATGTTTATCGACAGTATGTGCAATATTTAAATTATCGCTAATTTAACATGAAATGGGTATCAGATATATGTTGTTATCAAATCAAGTGATACACTTTTAAAAATTTTTTATTATTTAGTAACACAATATTTTTACCGCTAGGAGCGTAATGTCAGATGGTTAAAAAGAGAAAAAGATTTTTTTCCTGGCTAGGGTTAGGAGATGAAAATAAATTGCAAAAAATAGAGACAAAGCAACGATCCAAACAAAGAATAGAAGATAACTCTGAAGGTATGATGGATGTAATAGAGACATCACTAAATTCTGTAAAAGTAGAAAAGGTGCAACCACAAGTAGAGGAAGAAAAAAACGGTCAATGCCCAGCAGCAGATGTTAAAGCGATCAAAATTGTTACACCTAGTGAACAGATAAAAGCTTTACAAGAAATAGATGAACATGGAAAAGTACCGCAGATACAACAGCTCAAAAAACAGGCCACAAAAAATTTTTTTGCCCTGTTAAGACAGGGGTTATTAAAAACGCGGCAAAACATGGGTATAGGTTTTGTTAGCTTTTTTCGTGGTAAAAAAATTGATAATAATCTATTTGATGAGTTAGAAGAACAACTTTTAGTTGCTGATGTGGGGCTAGAAACAACAAGAAAGATTATAGATAGTCTAACTACCTATGCTAATCATAAAGAGTTGAATGATGCTGTGATGCTTTATAGCAAGTTGCGTGAAAAGATGACTCAGATTTTATCTGACGTAGATCAGCGATTAGTTATAGAAAATAAGCTACCTTATGTAATATTAATGGTTGGGGTTAATGGGGTCGGTAAAACTACTACAATTGGTAAGTTAGCCTGCCAATATCAAGCAGAAGGTAAATCAGTAATGTTAGCTGCTGGAGATACATTTAGGGCAGCCGCGGTTGAACAATTGCAAGTTTGGGGAGAGCGTAACAATATCCCCGTTGTTGCTCCACATGCTGGTGCAGATCCAGCTTCAGCTATTTTTAATTCCATTCTGTCGGCGAAAGCAAAGAAAATAGATATATTGATTGTAGATACTGCTGGACGATTGCAAAACAAAGCGTATTTGATGGAGGAGTTGAAAAAAATTGTCAGGGTAATGCAAAAACTTGATCAACAAGCGCCTCATGAAGTGATGCTAACATTAGATGCGAGTACTGGTCAAAATGCAATTAATCAGGTTAAAATTTTTCATGAGGCAGTGGGGTTAACCGGTATTATTTTAACTAAACTTGATGGTACAGCTAAAGGTGGCGTGATTTTTTCTATTGCCGATCAGTTTAAGATCCCGATTCGTTATATCGGGATTGGGGAAGGCATTTATGATCTCAGACCATTTGTAGCTAATGATTTCATCGAAGCGCTTTTTGTCCTAAAGGATTAATATTAATGATTAGCATTGGACATGTTAGTAAAACTAATCTTGTTGGGGGGGGCGTTTCTTCCCGGTCATTGGGAGCAGAGAGAAGTACCTTATTAAAGTTAATTTGTGGTATTGAACGCCCATGGCCATATTTAGTTTAGTGGTCATCATATTATTAAGTCAACTTTTACAACGGCAGATATGCTTGATTTTAAATATCACTCTTTTTTTGTTATAGAAACATATATGACAATGTTTCTATTCCACTGATTATAGCAAGCAGTGCTATTAGGATATTAGTTGTCAGGTTTCTCTTTAGAGAAAGTGGGCTTAGTAGCACAGTTATCCAATTTAATTATCCAGTTAGGAACTGCTTAGGTATGCGCTTATTGGTTAATAACCATAGTTGTTTGTATTGCTAGCAAATAAACCTACCTATAATTTTTATTAAGAATTAAATCTAGTTAATGTAGTTTTGGTAGCTAACCATGATCTTTTGTGAGCGTGTTACGCATTGGGATTATTTTTTTCTTACATAAAGCTAGGGAAGAATGATAGGAGGTAAGAATGGCTAAAAAATCTATCCATAAAACAGTCAAAGCTAGTGGGGGCAAGAGCAGTTACTCTGCTAAATATATTATAAGATATGTTACTCTAGACTTTAGCCACGTTTTTGAAGGTAGTTGTTTGTTATTGCGATTTCGATAATGCTTCCTAGTCTTGTTTATATTGTTTAGAACAATTTTTTACCAGCTGCGCAACAAGAGTATCTCACACCCTAATTAACCCGGTTATTTGGATAAGGCGCTGAACAAATAGTCGTTGAGCTTAGGTAATTAATGGTGTTAAAAATGTTAATTACCTGTCGCGTGAAGAAGCCATGATTGAGTTTCACAATCAATCAGTATTTGACACAGTGTTAGATTTGTTGGAATAAAATCTTTTATCTGCAGTAGCAATTATAATGCAGAAAATTGATTTTCAAAATTAACAATCATTTATAAAACGACGTAACAAAGTAGGTTAGTTAGTAGTAATTGAATATGTTCGCGTGGACGATAGTGTTTAGCTACATTAACTGGTCTGATTGGACAAATTGCAATGGGGATTGTTATTTTAATAGTTATGGCTATTTTTTTATAAAAGATTTTTTGCCGGTAGGGATAAGATTAATGTAATGAAGTTGATTGAGGTAATAAGATGGTTTTATTATGCATCTATTTTTAAAATAGTGGTCTTATATTAAGATTATTTGGTGCTTTACTCTCATTAATACTTTCTGCATTATGGGTATCGCAATTTACTGGTATTGTTACACAGGTTGCCTGTGTATTTTGCACTACATTAAAGTGGTTTTATGGGATAATGTACTATTTTGGTTGCCGCGATGATTGGATGGTTGGTTATGCCCGGCTACAGCTTAACACTGCGTTTTACGTCAGAGTGATCAGTTTCAGCATTAAAAGTAATTTAGGTGTTTAACAATGTAGAAGTTAAAATTTCAATTTTATTAGATCAATTAAATTTTTTCGATACCAAGTAGTGTTAAACTACTAAATATTAGATTAATCGCTGAGCAATACAATCTATTCAAATAGAAAATTTTTATTTAGAACTAATTTTTAGTTTATTTAATTCAAAGAGGATATCAATGACCAAAGATATGCAATCATTAGCATTCATTCCACAAGGTATTGAAGCTTATGTGCGATCAGCTCATGCATATCCTATGTTGACTGTAGAGGAAGAACAAGAATATGCAAAACGGCTGCATTATCATGGTGATTTAAATGCTGCTAAACAGCTTATACTCTCTCATTTACGTTTTGTTATTCATATTGCGCGTAATTATTCAGGTTATGGATTGCCACAAGCAGATCTGATCCAAGAAGGTAATATTGGTCTAATGAAAGCTGTTCGTCGTTTTAATCCTGAAGTTGGTGTACGTTTAGTTTCATTTGCTGTTCATTGGATCAAAGCTGAAATTCATGAATATGTATTACTTAATTGGCGGATAGTTAAAGTTGCAACAACTAAAGCTCAACGTAAGCTTTTTTTTAATTTGCGTAAGAATAAGAAATGTATCGGCTGGTTTAATCAAAATGAAGTAGATATGGTTGCCAAAGAGCTAGGTGTAACTAGCAAGGATGTTCGTGAGATGGAATCGAGAATGGCTGCACAAGATATGGTATTCATCATGAATGAAGATGATTATAATGGTGAAAATACGATTATAGCTCCGGGTTTATATCTACAAGATAAATCTTCTGATTTTGCTGATAGTCTTGAGGAAGATAATTGGGAAACCCATGCTACTGATAAATTGATGCATGCATTATCTACCTTAGATGAGCGGAGTCAGGATATCATTCGTGCGCGTTGGCTTGATGAAGAAAATAAAATTACTTTACAGGATTTAGCCAATAAATATTGTGTATCTGCTGAACGTGTTCGTCAATTAGAAAAAAATGCCATGAAAAAAATTAGGTTGGTGATGGAAGCTTAAAATAAGTCACACTGGGATGAGATAAAAATCTAGCTAAACTTTTTTATTCAGCCAATTTAAAGCTTGGCAATAAATAGATGAAAAGTTGTTAAAAGATAGAAAGATAATGGCAAATTTATAAAGGTAACCGTTTATTCTATAATATTACATAATTTTTTATCTGTCACGTTCTGCATGTTATTATATTAAATAAACACCCTATTTACACAATTTTGACAGACTGAAACTTTAATTTTTATCCGGCATAAATTGATAATAATACAAGATCCAAGCTAACCAAACAGGTACCAATTTTTTGCATTTCATCTTCTAGATTATTATTAAATTTTACGCATAGTAAATCACAAACTGGATTTTTCTTTGTTTTTAAGTAAATTTGTAATACAAAAAATTCTTAGATCTGCAAGGAAGGAATGTGCTAATCTGTAATATAGCTGTTCTGACAGGTATAAATTTAAGCACCGAAGTTTTTTCACTTAAACTAAGCTGCATAGGAAAAAATACTGTTAAACGATTGTACGTACCCTGATAGAATGGTACATAATGGAAAGGTGGATAGAAAAGTTTATTCCTGTAAGCCGAGTTTTTTCCCCAGATAATGGATATTAGTCCCACCTTTGAAAAAATTACTGTCCTCTATAATTTTTTGTTGTAATTCTATGTTAGTTTTAATGCCATCAATAATTAATTCAGATAAGGCATTTTTCATCCGTAGAATAGCAATTCTACGAGTTTCACCATAAGTAATAAGTTTACCAATCATAGAGTCATAGTAAGGTGGAACAGTGTAACCTGCATAGATGTGTGATTCCCAACGTATACCAAAACCTCCAGGAATATGGAGGCGAGTAATTTTACCCGGACTTGGCAAGAAGGTATTCGTATCTTCTGCATTAATTCGGCATTCTATTGCATGACCATGAATTTTAACATCTTTTTGTTTTAAAGATAGGGGTAATCCGGAAGCTATCCTTAACTGTTCTTTAATTAGATCAACCCCAGTGATCATTTCCGTAACTGGATGCTCAACTTGAATACGCGTATTCATTTCAATAAAATAGAATTCTCCATTTTCATAGAGAAATTCAAAGGTACCAGCACCACGATAATCGATATCAAGACAAGTTTTTGCGCATCGCTCGCAAATCTTTTTACGCATCTCACCTTTTATACCAGGTGCAGGAGCTTCTTCAACTACTTTTTGATGGCGACGTTGCATTGAGCAATCGCGTTCGGCCAAATAAATAACATTACCTTGAATGTCAGCAAGTACTTGAATCTCAATATGTCGCGGATTCTCTAGGAACTTTTCCATATAAACCATACTATTATTAAAGGCAGCTTTAGCCTCGGAGCGAGTCAAAGTAATGACTTTTTCTAGATCACTTTCATTACGAACAACGCGCATAGCGCGGCCACCACCACCACCAGACGCTTTAATAATAACTGGGTAGCCAATTCGATTAGCAATCTTTTTATTGGTTTTGATGTCCTTTCCTAAAGGTCCATCAGAGCCAGGAACACAAGGAACACCGGCTTTTTTCATGGCTTCTATAGCTGAAACTTTATCACCCATGAGTCTAATGGTTTCTGGTTTAGGACCAATAAATATAAAACCAGAGCGCTCTACTTTTTCAGCAAAGTCGGCATTTTCAGATAGAAAACCGTAACCAGGGTGGATGGCTTTTGCCGCAGTAATTTCTGCTGCTGAGATTATTGCTGGAATATTAAGATAACTTTCAGCTGAAGTGGTAGGGCCGATGCAGACAGTTTCATCAGCAAGTAATACATGTTTTAAGTCACGATCAGCGATAGAATGTACGGCGACAGTTTTTATTTTTAGTTCTTTACAGGCACGTAAAATGCGTAAAGCAATTTCGCCACGGTTTGCGATAACAATTTTTTTAAGCATAGGATGCCCCGTTATTCTATGATAATCAATGGCTCGTCAAATTCAACTGCTTCTCCATTTTCCAGCAGAATTGCTTTAACTATACCATTTTTGTCTGCTTCGATCTGATTCATCATTTTCATCGCTTCGACAATACATAGAGGATCTCCTATCTTAATAGTTTGGCCTACTTCAACAAATGGTTTTGCTTCTGGACTTAGGGCTCGGTAGAAGGTACCTACCATTGGTGAGCGAACAGTATAACCACTGATTTCTGCTTTTTTCTCATTTGCTGTTTCAGGTAAAATTTGAGAAGGTGCTATTGTGTTTGCTAAAGCTGGTTGATGCGTAGTAGGCGCTGTCATATACTGTTGTATAGTTGGTGAATTTTGAACGATTGTACGACTGATACGCACTGATTCTTCACCTTCTGAAATTTCTAGTTCAGAAATGCCAGCTTCTTCAACAAGCTCAATCAATTTTTTAATTTTACGAATGTCCATAAGTTAATTCCATATTTTTCTGCTTTACATTTATTAGGTTGGGGTTCATAAATGGTTGCTAATTATTTAATACTTAATAAGCATTTAACTATAGCTTCTAATGAAAAATACAACCATCAGCACGGAAACAACAGATGACTCCGTTTATTGGATAGATAGGAGTGATGTATTAATGGTTCACGTGCATAAATATTAGTAAAGTGGATTTCATAAAAAGGAATTGCAATGCTTAATATTGCATCTCGTAATGCCATACTAGTATTCGTTAATGCAGCTAGGGTTATCAATATAAAGTTTACTTTCCCTTTAGCTTGATGGCTTACATTATTGTTTTGTTTTTGTACTTGTTTGGTTAATAATATCCTGAAGTTTAAGTGCATCATAGAATAACAGCATTACCCTCCCTAGCAGATTTAAATCTGGGCCATTTAGCAGCAAAAGATGGAAATCTTTTGCCATTTTATGGTATCTCTCACCGACTGATAATTAGACAACAGAACTTGACGTTAATAGTTTGTCATTTTTTTCTCATAATGAAAACGTTTTTTTGACGACAAAGAGCAATATTATGAACATTTCATCGCAATTAGCAGCAGAATATTATTCTAATCAGCAAGGTTGTCTAGAATATTAAAAATTTAACGTATTTTTACCAGTATCCGGTCAGTGATTTAGTTATTGATTATGCAGATCAATGAATTAATACCTTTTTCAAACTGGATCTATTGGCCAATCGTAGTCGTCGCATAATATAAGTATTATAGTAAATTCTTTACCGCCCTTAGCGTCAAGTTACTTTAAATAATCGATATTACTTTCTCGACCAGTTGCTGCTGTGACGGAATAATCAAGTTGAGAAGTTGTCTTGTATACAAGAATGTTACCTATCGGTTACTCCGTTTTTTTCAAAGCCATTATACAGAGCATACCGCTGAAACTAGCGGTTACGAATGTGGTTGGTAAAGTAGAAAAATATTTATTCATTTCTAGCTTGAATAAATTTCATTGTTTTATGTTTTTAACAATTTTGGGCATATCTTTCAACTACTTTTTTATTCATTCGCTAGTTTTTAATGAAAAAATAGACATTACCTTTATTGGATCTTACGCTAGTTTGTGATGATGGCAAGGACCTACATGTATGTAGGTGATCTGTTGAGTGATTACTAGACATTAACCAATAAAAGTAGGAACTTAAATCCTTACTTTATTTATATTGATGTTAATTTAAACTTTTAGTTATTTTTTATAAAAATAACTTGCGCAAAATATAGTTTGTTAAACAAGTATAGCTAATTGTCTATTTTTCTGAGACTATTTATGGTAAATAGAATTTATTTAGCGTCTTAAATGTATAAGTTAATTGAGCTGCTAGGCTAGGATGGCAATTTGACATTATTTGCCCTGAGATATCTGAATTATGGAAGGATAGATACCATGTTAGTATATTATTTGCTTAGCATGTAAAAAATATCTAGCTGGTGTTGAGATGGCAGCAAAACCCTACCCAGTGTTAGGTGCAGATACTATTATTTTAAGTAACGGTAATTTTAAAGCCGATGAAAACCATGCTGCGCATAGGTGAATAACCCTTTCAGGTAAAATACACCAAGTTATGACTACAATTGCTTTCTCATATCATAATAAAGATCGTGTAATGTCGCAGGCAGACTTTTTGAAGTCTTTATAGGCTAAAATTGTTACACGTAAAAACCATCATAAGTACAGAATCAATATTTATGGTTAATTTAGTACATCGTATTATTCGTTATTTTGCAGTGGCTTCATTATCCTGGATCAGTTTTGATTTAAAGCTGACTTTTGTTTCATTAAATATGCCTAAAATGACAGTAAAACTTGAACTATATTAATGTCTATTACCAATATTATATCTCTATGATGATGACAAAGAGATCTAATGATCTTTTGTTGGTCACAGTAACCTGGAAGATACTATTTTTCATACCAAGATTAAATCGTCATAAACTATAGCAAGAAGGTTACGCAACTTGGTCGGTATTATTATCGATTTGATTGATATGCTTGCTCTTCTCTTGAGCATCGTCGCCTTTGGCATCGTTGGAACAATTATTATTAAATAATAGTGTTAAAGATGACACGTAAAATAACACGTTATAGCCTTGAATCTTTTTTCTGTAATGAATTACAGATAGTGTTATTAAATTTTACGGGAAATTGTTTCTTAGTATATGCTTCAGCGGTTGTTGTATAAGCATTAAATAGTGATGAATATCATATATTGGCTTGAAGTAGAAATTATTTTTAGCAAATCTGTCTAAAGTCCAAATTGAGCCTTGGGAACAGTTTTATGTCGTATATAGTTAGTTATGATGGCGGTTAGATTGTTATTGTAGTAACTTATTTGAGAAGGATAGATGGGTGAAATTACTACCTAAGGTATTGGTAGCCATAATCGCAATAATAGGACTTATTATGGCATTGTCCATTATTGGACTACGTCTTTTTATTCCGCAAATTAATGAATATCGAAATCAACTTGAAGGACAACTTCAATCATTAACAGGAATACCGTTTAAAATTAGTCATATTGAAGGTAAATGGGTCTATTGGGGGCCAGTGTTAATACTTTCTGACGTCAATATCACTACTGACAAAGTGAGTATTAAGGTAAATAAAATAAAATTTTCACTTGATATGTGGCGTTCACTTTTTTCTTTACATCTCCGTTTCAGGTATATTCATTTCTATAAATTAAATGCAGATTGTTATAACCCGCTAGAGTTTATCAGTGAAGGTGATTTCAGTAATTTTTACTTAGATGCTTTAGGTGAATTATTTTTACGGCAATTTGATTATTTTACGCTTAAGGAAAGTCAAATTACTTTTTTTACTCCATCTGCAGAAAAAAGTACATTGAAGTTCCCTGAACTGACTTGGTTAAATAAAAATGAATATCATCGAGCACAAGGATTTATAAATCTGGATAATTTTGAACAGCAAGATCTGAATGAGATTAAAATAAAACTCAATATTAGTAATAAAAATGGTCTAATTAATAGCGGTATAGTTTATTTATATGCAGATAATGTAAATCTGCACCCTTGGTTAAGTAGGTGGTTACGTGATAGTACTGGATTACAATTTAGTCTTTCTAGCTTGATTACCATTAAAGATAGCCGTATTGAAGGTGGGCAATTACAGTTGCATCATGGGCAGGCAAATTGGCAGGTTGATGATTTATTGTTTACCCTACATCGTCAAGTAAATGGTTGGTTATTTAATATTCCACAGATACCAAATTTTAAAACAGATCAACAACAATGGCTTGAAGGCAAAATTTCTCTGCTCTATTTACCACAATCAAAAGCAGATGAAAATAATTGGCGTATACTGGTTAATAATATTCAAATAGAGAGATTAAGATCTATTATCCCTATTTTCTCTTTTTTCATGCCTAAATTTATTAGTGATTGGCAAAAATATCAGCCAAAAGGTCAAATAGTACATTGGATATAACGCCTAGCAAGCCAGAAAAGGGGCTAGCTGGAATAGCTGGGGAAATATACCTTCAGTTAGACATTTTAGTGGTTCATTGCGAGGTGGTCAGCAAGCCGGGATATTTTCATTTAACTTAAATGACAGTTTAATCGAGCGTTAAAGCACCATTGGAAATTTATGCAGGGCAAGGAACTATTTGGTGGTCGGAAGAAGACAAATTACGCCAGGTTTGGAGTGATCATTTAGAGTTGCAAGCAAAATAACTATCTACAACCGGTGATTTTAGTTATTTAGCAGCCAAAGATCAGCGTATATTAAGTATTTTGGTTGGCGAAAAATTGACTGATGTAGGTGATGCATGGCGTTATTCCCCCACCCCGGTCATATTTTTATTTATAATTTTGAACGTAATGGACTTTAGATGTTGGCGCCTAGTGTAAAGGTGATGCTAAAGTTTTAGATCTTAGAGCAGCTATTGCTGATTATAGTCAATCTAAATTATTAATATGCGGTTAATTAGCTATAAATAAAAAATAGACCCCAAGATTGCATGCCTATTTTATCAACTAACAACCTAAAATGTTAGCCAACTCTTCACTGACCTCAGTAACCTTACGGGTCCCATCCAATTTAAAGTACTTGGTATGACAGGTAGCAGTTTCTTGACGATAATATGCAATTAAAGGCTCAGTTAACTGATGATACTCCACTAATCGCTTGCGTACAGTTTCTTCTTGATCATCTTTACGAATACTTAATTCTTCACCGGTAACATCGTCTCTGTTTGCTATTTTAGGTGGATTAAATTTAATATGATAAACACGACCTGAAGGAGTATGAACTCGACGACCAACAATGCGTTCAACAATAATTTCATCTGGTATATAAAATTCCAATATATAATCCACCGCAATACCGGCACTTTTCATTGCATCTGCTTGTGGGATAATACGAGGAAATCCATCCAGTAAGAAGCCGTTTTGGCAATCATCCTGTGCTATACGCTGTTTAACTAAAGCAATTACTAATTCATCAGTAACAAGCTTACCGGTATCCATTAATTCTTTCGCTTTTAAACCAAACTCGGTACCTGCCTTTACGGCAGCACGCAGCATATCACCGGTAGCAATTTGCGGAATAGCATACTTTTCCATAATGAATTGTGGATACTATTTTTCATACCAAGATTAAATCGTCATAAACTATAGCAAGAAGGTTA